>JAUNWI010000018.1 GCA_030540395.1 Phascolarctobacterium sp. | reverse complement strand
AGGTAAAGCGTTTACCGATTTGTGCGAAAACATTCTTGACGCTTTGCATATTCAGGCCATCAGCAAAAAGAGATGGCTCGGTAGAAGCGTCATACACAAATTCACCGGGCTCGGAGCAAATTTCTACAACCTTGCCGTTTTCTACAATAATCATACATTGACCATCATTAATGGCAATGGTGGAGCCATTGCTAATGATGTTGTCTTCGGAGCTGGTGTTGGAGCTGCGTCCTCGGCTAGAGGTACGCTTTCTGCCCTTGGCAACCAGCACATCGGGTTTCAGGCTTTCGCAGTAGATAAACTCTTTCCATTGATCGCCTAAAACGCCGCCCACGGCACCCATGCCTGCTTTAATTAATCCCATAGTATAACCTCCTCTTTTATTAACATAGTAAAATATAGCTTTTACAAAACCTGTAACTTTTTACAGATTGACATGCCCATGCGAATATTGTTTACTTATAATAGCTATGAATTTATTTAAGTGTATTATCTTCTATTTGTTCTTTTACAAATGCTACGGCTAAGCCCACGTTGCTGCGATACTGCGTTTTGCTTAAAGCGTTACCAATATGAAAACCAACTGTGCGCTTGGTAAGCTGCAGCCGGTCCGCAATTTCCTGATAGCTTAAATCCTGGCTCAGCAGCTCCACTATCTGTAGCTCCCTACTCGTCAATATTTTTTTGAGCTCCATATTAGTTTTTTGATTACTAACCAAGATACCCTCCTCTTTGCTAAAGCTGCTTCCCCCGATTAAGGGACAGTATAAATCAGTATACTATTTTTCATCAATGGTATATAATAATGATTAGGAAGCACCCTCTTCCGTAATCCTTCTAGCTTCATTTTAGCTAAAAAACACCAATTAGTCCCCACCCCATAAGGCTATTTTGGGTGGGTTTTGGTATAAAAATTACTAAATTACAGCCAATTTCTTATTTTAACCATCTTTTCCCGGAGGTATTCACCATGAAGAAGCTATTTCTATTTTGTGTACTGTGCTTCGCACTGATCCTCACCGGCTGCGGCAATAATTCCAGCAAGCTGAATCCCAATAATCCTGTGACCTTGAATATGTGGCACGTTTATGGAAGCCAAACTAAATCACCCCTAAATGATGCCATTCAACGCTTCAACGAAACAGAGGGTAAGCAAAGGGGCGTTATCGTGAAGGTTGTTTCCGTGAGCAATTCCTCTGCCATTGATAAGGCACTATTGGCCTCCGCCGCCAAGGAGCCCGGGTCCGTGCCTATGCCGGACCTCTTCACCGCCTATCCTCGCATTATGACCAAGCTGGATACCAAGCTTCTGCTGCCCTGGGAAAAATATTTAAGCAAGGATGACTTGGCCATTTATCGGAGTGACTTTCTCAAGGAGGGCAATTATAAGGAGCATCTCTATATGCTGCCCATTGCCAAATCCACGGAGCTGCTTTTCGTCAATCAAACCTTTATGGACCGTTTCTTAAAAGCCAATAATCTGACTCAGGCTAAGCTTAGCGATTACGACACTCTCTTTGCTCTGTGCCAAAGGTATTACCAATGGAGCGGCGGTAAGCAAATGTTCCAAATCAATGATTTCTACCATTATTTCCTTACGAATATGGCGGCTCTAGGCGAGGATTTCGTACAAAAGGGCAAGCCCAATTTCACTAGCGAAAAATTTAAGCGCATTTATCGTCCCATGGCCGAAGCCGCCATCGCCGGTGGCCTCTGCACCGAAAAGGGCTATGCCTCCGACCGCTGGAAAACCGGCGAAGTCATTAGTAATGTTGGCTCCACAGCAGGCATTCTCTATTTACGTAATTATGTAACCCATGCTGATAATAGTCGTGAAGCTATCACTACCAGCTTTTTGCCCAGCCCCAGCTTTAAGGAGGCTGCAGATAAGAAAATCCTGCTACAGCGTGGCACAGGCCTTTTTGCCCTGCAGAACAAGGATGAGCGCAAAAACCAGGCAGCGGCAGTGTTCGCCAAATGGATTGGGCGCAAGGATAATAATTTAAGCTTTGTGACCAAGGCCGGTTATCTGCCGGTTAATAAAGAATCTATGGAGGCTTTAATGGCTAAGCCAGAGCAGGTAGAGCATAAAAAATATCGCCAGCTGTACAAGGTTTTGCAAACTGTGGAAAACAAGGGCAGCTATTTACCCCTGCCCCTTTATGCAAAGGCAGGAGAAAACCAAGCCAAGCTCGAAAAGAATATTAAACTAATTCTTACCCAAGCACATCAAGAATATGCGAAAAAAGTAAGCTCCGGCCAGGCCTCCCAAGCTGTTTTAGATCAGCTTGTGCAAGACTCCCTGACTAAGCTACAAACGTCTATGGACTAGGCTATCCCTTTAATCTAAAAAGCTAAGGCTGAAGGAGGCATTATGCTTACGCGTTGGCAAGCATATAAAGCATTTTTTAAAAGAATATTGCTTGAACGTCGCACCCTACGCAGCCGCTTTGCCATGTATTTGGTAACCTTTTTTGGTATTTTAACCTCAGCTGTAATGGTGCTCCTAATTCTGAGCGGCTTTCTCAATCCCTTGGATCATGACTTAGAAAAATTCATGGATTATGAGCTCAATAATAGACGTCAAGAGTTCAAAAAGCAGATGGATAATTTAGCTGCCCATGGCATTAATTTTTCCCAACAGCTTAGCGAAGCCATTCTATGGACTATGGGACAGCATAATATGACTCTGCAGCAGCTTAACGGTCATCCCCGTATTCTGCAGGATATTCAAGCTAATTCCTATGACATAGTCAATGATGCTATGGAAAAAACAGCCTGCAGTGGTGCCTTTTACTTACTCCATGCCAGCGTTACCCCGCAAAAGCAAGGGGAGCAAAGCACAACCTATAATAGTCTCTATCTTAAATACGCTAATTTGTATTCAGAAAATACCCTGAATAATGAAATCTGTATGTTTCGTGGTGACTACAGCGTGGCCAGAGCTCATAATATCAATTTATATAGCACCTGGCAGCTAGAATGTCGCTCTGGATATTTTCCCGAGATAACTGCCCTGCTACAGCAAGATGCACCGGAGCTTAGCAAGAGCTTTATTATGACTAAGGTTACACCTCTAGAGGATAGCTGGGAAAAGGGGCGTCTTTTTCTCTTTCCTCTTTTAGATAATCAGGGTAAGGTCATGGGTGTGTGCGGGTATGAGCTCAGCAACCTCTATTATCAACTGCGTTCTGCTCCCGTATCCTATCAAAATACGCCTATGATCAACGCGCTCTTGGATAAGGATGATAATGATACCTATATGGGCCAGCTGGCGGATGAGTCCATTCTAGGAGAATGCCACTGGTTGCCCAAGAACACGGAAAATATATTCGTTTTAGTAGCAGCAGCACCAACTATATGGGCAAGCTGCTCCCTGTGGAAATAGCAAATAGTACTCATTATTTAGCCATTATGCTGCCGGAGAATGTGTATAATGAAATGCTCGTTATCTCCCGCATCAAGGCGGTGTCCATCTTCGGTCTGATTTTGCTGCTCTATTTGCTGTCCGGCTATCTGCTCAATAAAAAATATGTAGAGCCCATTGTGGGCGATTTGCAGCAGCTGCGCAGCAATCCCAACCAGCGTCCCAGCTCTGATTTACAGGAGCTGGACGAGGTTTATAGGGCTTGGCAAAGCCATGATTTCCAAAATAAGGAAAGACTGCTCAGCCTGGAGCAGGAAAAATCCTTTGCCCAGCAGGAATATGAGCGGGCGGTGAACAATCTGCAGAGCATTGCCCTGCAGCAGCAGGAGCTACAGGAACAGTATGACCAGCTCCAAGCCACTTTAAGAGAGCAAAGCCGTATCCTCTCTGAAAAAATGGCATTGCTGCAAAAGGAAAAGGAAGAAGCTGAACGCCAATATGCCTCCGCCCAATATATTATGAAGGGCTATTTGACTAAGGACGCTCCACCCATTGACGAAGAAAGCTTCAGTATGTTTGTGAATAATATTGCCCAACTCACAGCCAAGGAAAAAGAAATTTTCGACTTGTATTTAGCCGGACTAGTACCCAAGGAGGTCACTGCCAAGCTAAATATTACAGATAATACTCTCAAATACCACAACAAAAACATCTACAGCAAGCTGGGCATCAAAAGCCGCAAGGAGCTTTTACAATGCATTAAATATATGCAGCTGCATGAAAATCAGACTCCTTAATTCCAAAACAAAAAAGCTCCGACTAAGTGCTAGTTTAGCATTTAGTCGGAGCTTTTAATTTTATAAGTTTAATCCTGTTTATTTGATAGTAATACGACCATCGCCATAGGGATTGGCATATTTATCGCCAATTTTGCCATTCAGATGCTTTTGCAGATATTCAATAATAGCATCCACATCGGAGATTTCGCCATCCTTTAAGAGCTTGCTGCCCTTAAACATAATTATGCCATCGCCGCCGTCCTTCAAAACATAGGTGATGCCGCCCACAGTGTACTTTTTGGTGATATCCAAGGGTTGACCACCAATGCGCACATCACTGACGCGATAAATGCCGCCAACTCTAGAGAAATTGCCCTTTTCATCCAGCTGGACGGTGGAAGGAATGCTCTTATTAATAGTATATTGCAATCCTGCTACTTGGAAGAACCCGCCAAATTCTTCTGGATAATGGCTGGCACCCATCTCCAAGGCTTCCAAAATTTGTTGACCACTGACTTCAACAACAGCGCACATATTACCAAATGGGAAGGCCTCTAGCAAATCATTATAGGTAATCACTCCCTGCTTGATTTCATTGCGAATGCTGCCGCCGTTGACCATAGCCACATCACATTGCAATACGGTTTTAAACGCATCGGTTACGAAGTTCGCCAAGCTGCACTCGTTATTGCGCACTAAACGCTCACCGGTATTCGGATCATTACTGCGCAGCTGAATTACTGCTTCACCTACGGGCTGGCTTAACAGATGCTCATATTTGGCTATTTCCCGGGAAATAACCTTTTGTGACTTGATGTCATCACCTATATCCTGCTTAAGCAATCTGCTGGTAATTTTCCCATCAGTGCCAATGACTAGCTCTCCCACTGTCTTGAGCTTGGTGCCGGTTTGCGCAATAAGCACATCCTTGCCCACATAGTTCTTGACATATTTACCTTGAATTCTTTCATGGGAATGTCCATCTATTATTGCATCCACACCACGGGTATTGGCAGCAACGCTCTCGCTATTCCAATACTCAATGGAGCCATTGAGGCCCAGATGACCCACTATAAACACATAGTCAGCGCCATTTTCTCTGGCAGCATTGATGCTCTTTTGCAGAGCTCTGTAAAGCTTGCGTCCTGTTTCGTCCTCGTTAAAGCCGTAGATATAATTTCCCTGCCCATCCTGAAAGTAAGCTGGCCTAGAAGAAATTAGGGTTCCCGGAGTGGTAGCACCCACAAGAGCAACCTTGGTATCGCCAAATTGCATCATTTTATAAGGGGGCAATGCCAGCTTCTTAGTGCGCAAATCCGTAAAATTAGCACTGTAATAGCCACAATTCTGCTGCTTGACTAGCTGCCAGAAGCGCTCCATACCATAGTCAAATTCGTGATTGCCGGGGATGGCAAAATCATAGCCCACCGTGTTCATCATCTTCACCACGGCCTCACCCTCGGACAGCTTGCCTATGGGTGCGCCCTGTACAGCATCGCCTGCGTCCACTAAAGCCACATAGGGAGTTTTTTGCAGAGCATCCTTTTTCATCTTAGCCACTGTGGACAGACCCAGATTGTCATTCACACCACAATGCATATCGTTTGTGTGTAAAATAACAATCTCCTTATCCGCTGCCCAAGTCAAAAGCGGTGCAGCCACGGTCAGGCCTAGAGTTAAGCAGGCCAAAAGGCCCTTCTTCCAAGCTTTTTGCATAATATCACTCCTTCAAACTTTTATTTGACTTTAATTTTGAACTGTAATAATGGCTCAATAAAGCACCTTATTAAATAATTCTCTTCCTGCAAAACCATTAATTTGCAAATAAGCTCTGGGCTCACTGAAGAGATAATGCTCATGGAAGCGGGCTACCCGCTTATCGGGCAAAAGCAGCTCCACAATGGTATCATTGCTGGCCAAGGTGCGGAAGCGAGTGAGCTTGGTGCCCTTGGGTAAGATTTCCTTCTTCCACTCACGAGAGTTTTCATTGGCAGCAATTTCTACCTCCACATCCTCCAGCAAGGTTATGGGCTCACGAAATTTTCCGGCCACATACATGTATTCCCTATCAGGATTATTAAGCTCGGGTTTGCCACGCTCGCCCACATGATAATATTCCGCTGCGAAGCAATAGCCAATATTGGGAACCCGGGTAGCCAAAAGCATTTTCTTAGGATTGGTAGGCTCCTCTAAAAATTTCAAGATACCATTATCTCCGTTCATATAGGGCTTACCCTCAGCATTTTTGCCGTTTAAATCGAAAAAGGCTGATGTTCCTGTGCTTTCTTCATAAAGGTAAATATAATCCTTGCCATCCACATAAATTAAATAGGGAATACGCTGGCTAACCCTAAGGGAGGACCGTTCTTCCTGCAGCTTATCCCAGGTAATCTTGATTTTATCGGCATTAAAGAAGCCTGTTGTAACCTGAAAGTTAAATTCTTCACCCTGACGCTTAATGACATATTTTTTGTTTAATTCAAAGCGCATGATAAAATTCTGGGGCTTGGTGCTATAATCAATCACTGCATCGTAACTGCTGCCAAAGCAACCACTTGAACCTAAAAGAGACATGGTCAATACTGCCAAAATGAGAGTCTTTTTCATGCTATACCTCCTTGCACGCTTTGCAATATCCACCTTCTAAAAATATTCCTTTACTAACATACTCATCTTTACTTTGATTATAGCAAATACAAAACAAAAAATCCCCACCCTAAAGTAATTTTTAGGGTGGGGAATGAATTTTTTTAGAACAGGGGCTTGCTGTTGCCTCCCTTAGGCTTCTTTTGGTTTTTAATGCGCAGGGATACGATAACCTCGTCCCCTTCAATGGTCTGCTCCATATTACAGGGAATGCCCACATCCTTAATGGCATTGACGACCTGCTTGATGCTGTTTAAGTAAATGCGCACATCGTTCACGATAACAAGGCGTTTCTTTTTCTCCTGCTGCTTGTCCGCAAGCAGCTTCGCAATATACTCATCAGTCTGGCGCACGCTATACCCACGCTTAATGATGGTGTCCAGCACCTCCATACGCTGAGCCTCATCCTCAATTTTCAGCAGCGCTCTGGCATGACGCTCGCTGAGCTCGTGCTCCACCAGCAGCTTGCGCACGTCGGTAGAAAGTCGCAACAAGCGTAGCTTGTTGGCGATGGTGGACTGCTTCTTGCCCACTCTGGCAGCCATAGCCTCTTGGGTCAGATGGAACTCATCCATGAGCTGTTCATAGCCCTCTGCTTCCTCCAAAAAGTGCAAATCCTCACGCTGGAGATTCTCAATTAAAGCGATTTCAGCAATTTGCTGGGAGCTATACTCACTGATAATTACCGGCACCTCGGTGAGCTTGGCCATGCGGCTGGCACGCAAACGGCGCTCGCCGGCAATCAAAAGATAGCGGCCATCCTCCGCCGGAGCCACCAGCAGGGGCTGTAGCACACCATATTGAGCAATGGAGCTGGCCAAATCCGCCAAGGCTTCGTCATCAAAGGTTTTGCGGGGTTGGTAAGGATTGGGGAAAATCTGGTCAATAGGTACCTTGACTACCTTCACTTCGTTAACTGCTTTATTTTCGCCCAAAGCGCCAAAATCAGCATCTAATACAGAAAAGCCATCATCTACAATCATGTTCATCCCCCTCGTCTATTTGCTGCCCAAGGGCTGCTTTTCCGGCGTACCCGCCTTGCGAGGATACTGTGCCGGGGTGGTTTTTATTTTGCCTATCTTTATTATAGCACGGCCATCATCAAGTCCGGGTAATTTTACAGGCTCGGCACTCAAAATTTTGCCGCCAAGAATTTGCACTGCTTCCGTGCCCTCTTCGATTTCCTCAGCATATTTGCTCCCCTTAAGAGCAATAAAGCGACCACCCTTTTTTACTAAGGGCAGGCAGTATTCTGCCAAAACACTTAAGCGAGCCACCGCACGGGCAGTGACTAAATCATATTTTTCCCGATGATTGCTGTTTTTACCGGCATCCTCTGCACGCAAATGCTCGCAGCGAATGTATTTTAAGCCTAAAGCATCAATGACCTGCTGCAGGAACTTCAAGCGCTTACCCAAGGAATCAATAAGTGTTACCTTGAGCTCGGGGCAATAGATTTTTAAGGGCACACCGGGAAAGCCGGCGCCCGTGCCCACATCAGCCAGAGTTTTACCGGCCATATCCTCATCATACGCCAGCAGGCTATCGATCATGTGCTTTACAGCGACCTCCTCAGGCTCTGTAATCGCCGTCAGATTCATCACCTTATTGGTTTCCACCAAAAGCTCGTAGTATTTAGTGAATTGCTCCAGCTGCTGCTCCGTAAATTTTAAGCCTGCGTCGGCACCACGAGCAGCCAATATTTCAGCAAAGCTTTGCCCTACATTTGCACTCATTGGTCCTGCTCCCTTCTGCGCTTCAGCTCCAGCGCAATCATCAGCACACTGATATCTGCAGGAGACACGCCGCTAATACGGGAGGCCTGGCCAATATTGGTGGGGCGCACCTTATCAAGCTTCTCCGCTGCCTCGCTGGACAGCTCCTTAATCGCATGATAATCCATATCCTCGGGCAGGCGCTTGTTCTCCAGCTTCATAAAGCGCTCTACCTCCTGACGCTGCTTGGCAATATAGCCTTCATATTTAGCAAAGATTTCCGTCTGCTCAGCTACCTGGTCGCTTAATGCGGGCAGGCCAAAGGCCTCCTCAAGCTTAGCATAGGTAATTTCCTTGCGACGAAGTAAATCCAGCATATTGGTGCCAGTGCGCAAAGGCGTGCTGCCCATAGCTACCAGCTTAGCGTTGTTTTCTTCGCTGGGAGCAAGATTAATTTTGCCAATGTCACTAATAGCACGTTCGATGGCGCTGCGCTTATTGGTAAAGCGCTCATAGCGAGCATCATCCACTAAGCCAATTTGGCGCCCCTTTTCCGTCAGACGCAAATCCGCATTATCCTGACGCAGCAGCAGGCGATATTCCGCTCTGGAGGTCATCATGCGATAGGGCTCGTTGGTGCCCTTGGTTACCAAATCATCGATGAGCACGCCGATATAAGCCTCGTCACGGCGCAAAACTAAAGGCTCGCGCCCTTGAATCTTCATCATGGCATTGATACCGGCCATGAGACCTTGCGCTGCCGCCTCCTCATAGCCGCTGGTGCCGTTGGATTGGCCAGCACTAAAGAGACCGCTAATAGCTTTATGCTCCAAGGAATACTTGAGCTGCAAGGGGTTTAAGCAATCATAATCAATGGCATAGCCGGCACGCATCATTTTGCAATGCTCTAGACCAGGAATGGTCTGCATAAATTGCAGCTGCACATGGGCCGGTAAGGAAGAGCTCATGCCTTGCACATACATTTCGTTGGTACTGCGTCCCTCAGGCTCAATAAAGAGCTGATGGCGGTCCTTATTGGCAAAGCGCACGATTTTGGACTCGATGGAAGGGCAGTAACGGGGGCCCACGCCCTCAATCATACCATTGAACATGCCGGATAAATGCAAATTAGCACGAATAATCTTATGGGTTTCCTCGTTAGTATAGGTCAAATAACAAGGCACCTGCTCCCTAGTTTTAATCTCGCTCATGAAGGAGAAATTACGGACCTCGCTGTCGCCGTACTGGGGCTCCATTTTACTGTAATCCAAGCTGCGTGCATCAATACGGGCAGGAGTGCCTGTTTTGAAGCGCATCAGCTCCACGCCATGCTCCAAAAGGGAGCCGGACAGCTTTTGGGCGCTACGCAGGCCGTTAGGTCCACATTCATAATTGACCTGACCATAGACGATGCGACCGCGCAAATAGGTACCTGTAGCCAAAATTACGCATTTGGCCTCAAAAATCTCGCCAGTTTCCGCTTCTACACCCACAACCTGGCCATTTTCCACCAGCAGCTTGTCAATCATCAGCTGCTTGAGCTCTAGATTTTCCTGCTCCTCCACGATTTTTTTCATGAGAGTGTGGTAATAGGGCTTATCCTCCTGTCCACGCAAAGCGTGCACTGCATAGCCCTTACCCGTGTTCAAAAGACGCATTTGGATG
Source organism: Phascolarctobacterium sp. (assembly GCA_030540395.1). Classification (GTDB taxonomy): domain Bacteria; phylum Bacillota; class Negativicutes; order Acidaminococcales; family Acidaminococcaceae; genus Phascolarctobacterium_A. The sequence goes on along the minus strand of JAUNWI010000018.1, from coordinate 22,420 downwards.
CAGGCCAAATCGGCGCTGAGGCCCATTTGTCCGCCCAATGCATCCAATTCACGCACCAAATGACCCTTGGCAGGACCACCGATGGAGGGATTGCAGGGCATCAAGGCCACATTATCCAAGGACAGGGTGGCCAAGAGGGTTTTGCCGCCCAAGCGTGCAGCTGCTAAGGCAGCCTCCACACCGGCATGACCTGCACCCACCACAATAACGTCAAAGGAATCTGTAATATAACTCATAGCTACTTCTCTTTCGTCAACTTTCTTACTTACCAATACAGAAGCGGGAGAAAATCTCGTTAATAATCTCATCCTGCACTGTATCACCGGTAATTTCGCCTAACAAATCAATGGCATTGCGCACATCGATTTCAATGCAATCGTAGGGCAGCAGCGCAGCTGCTGCCTCCCCTGCCTCCTGGAGGGATTGACGGGCTTCCCTTAGCAAACGCTCCTGACGAGCATTTTGCACATAAGCACCATCGCTCAGGGTACCTTCGCTGCCATACACATAATTCTTCAGCCAGGCACTGAAATCCTCCACACCGGTCAAGGTTTTCGCAGACAAGGTCATCACCTTGTCCTTACCAAAACGCTCGCGCAGGGCGTCCAAATCAACAGCAAGGCCCAAATCACTTTTATTCACAATGATAACACAGGGCTTGCCGCTGGCAGCAGCTAAAATAGCTTCGTCCTCTGTAGTCAGGCCCTTGCTGCCATCAACAACACAAATGACCAGCTCCGCATCCTGCAGCAGCTGACGACTCTTTTCCACGCCGATCTTTTCCACAAAATCATCGGTACTGCGAATGCCCGCGGTATCTGCTAAAACCAGCGGTACGCCATCCAACAAAAGCTGCTCTTCAATAACATCCCTAGTTGTACCTGCGTATTGAGAAACAATGGCTCTATCTTCCTTCAGGAGGGCGTTGAGCAGACTGGACTTGCCCACATTGGGCTTGCCCACTATAGCAGTGCGCAGACCTTCACGCAAAATCTTGCCCGTGTGGGCGTGAGCCAAAAGCTTATCGATGGCTATGCAGCAATCACTGACGCTCTGCTGCACTCTAGCGTAGGTTACATCCTCAATATCCTCCTCGGGATAATCGATAACCGCTTCTAAATTCACCACCACATCTACTAGGGCACTACGCAAGCCCCGCAGCTCCCGCGCCAGCTGACCCTGCTGCTGGCGTGCCGCCAGCTTCAGGCTGGCTTCGCTGCGGGAGCGGATAATGTCCATTACCGCCTCAGCCTGGGTCAAGTCAATCCGTCCATTTAAAAAGGCTCGTTTAGTAAATTCCCCCGCCTCCGCCGGTCTTGCTCCGGCGGCATAGGTCAAAGCCAAAATCTTTTTTAAAGACTGTAGTCCGCCGTGGCACTGGATTTCCACCACATCCTCCGCCGTATAGGAGCGGGGGCCACGCATAAAGACCGCCAAAACCTCATCCACTAAGCTACCATCCAAATCATAAACATGACCATAAACCATGGTATTGGCTGGATAAGCTCCCAATGCTTTGCCGGAGGCCGCCTTAAACAGGCGCTCTCCCACGGCAAGAGCATGCTCACCACTGATACGCACTATGCCTACCGCACCTTCTCCTAGGGCAGTAATGACGGCGCTAATAGTTTCCTCTGCCATGAGCGCCCTCCTTTCTTTCCTGCAGAATAAAATATAACCCAGTATTTTGCTACTGGGTTATAAGCTTTTATTTTTTTAATTCAATTACCACATGACGGTACGGATCATCGCCCTCGCTAAGGGTCGTAACCCGGCGATCGCCCTGCAGGGCCATATGGATAATCTTGCGTTCATGGGGATTCATAGGCTCTAAGGCAACGCGCTCACCAGTGCGTTTTACCTTGTCAGCCAAACGATTTGCCAAACGAGTGAGGGTTTCAATGCGGCGGTCACGATAATCCTCCACATCGATAATTACACGCACACGCTCGTTGCTATTTTTGTTGGCTACCAAATTAGTCAAATATTGCAGGCTATCCAGGGTTTGGCCATGCTTGCCAATCAGGATGCCCATATCATCGCCGTGAAGCTTGAAGGTTACGCTGCCATCATTTTTATTGATGAACTTTTCCATAACCACGTTAATCTTCATAGCATTGAATACCTTTTGCAGGAATTCCTTAGCGGCCATAACGGATTCGTCGTTTACAGCATATTTACGGGGCTCACGTGCAGGACGCTCACCCTTTTCGCTCTTCATGGATTCCAAGGTAGAAATTGCAGAATCAACGGCCTGCTCCTTAGCAGCAACTGCCTTCTTGCTCAGCTCCTCAGCTGCATCAGCTGCTTGCTCCTTCAGCTCGTCAGCCTTTTTAGATACAGTATTTACAGCAATAGTAGTTGCTTCTTTAACAGCCTTGACAGCTTCCGCAGTAGCTTCACTCAAGGTCTTTTCAGCTGCAACAGCTTCTTCCTTTACTTTAGCCTCCACAGCTACTTCCTTCACTGTTACACGCACCTTAGCATCCTTGCCACCAAACAGGCCAAAGAAACCTTTTTTACCTTCTTCTAAAACTTCTACTTCAGCTTGGTCCGCAGTAATATTTAAAGCCTTTAAGGCTTCAGCAACAGCTTCTTCCACGCTCTTGCCCGTCTTTTCAACAAAAGCCATCCTTCTCACTCCTTATTGCTTACTTTTGAGTAGCCTTATCCATCATATATTGTTGTCCAATCTGCATAATGTTCATCACTACCCAGTACAACACCAAGCCACCCGGGAAGGTCAAGCTGATATAACCAATGAACAAGGGCATGAAGTACATCATCATCTTATTTTGAGCACCACCGGCAGCACTTGCAGGCATGGTCTGTTTAGAAGCGATAAAGGTGGTCAAAGCAGACAGCACCGGCAAAATATAAGTGGGGTCGGGAGCAGAAATGCTTTCCATCCACAGGAAGGAAGCAGAGCCCTCATATTGAAAATCGCGAATACCATAGAAAATACCGATCATAATCGGCATCTGTACCAGCAAGGGCAGACAGCCTGCCAGAGGGTTAACGCCCTCGCTTTTATAAAGATTAGCCAGCTCCATATTCAGACGTTGCTTGTCGTCCTTATATTTTTCTTGGATGGCTTTCATTTTCGGTTGCAGCTCCATCATGGCCTTAGTTGATTCAATTTGCTTTTTAGTCAGCGGATACAGAATCAGCTTTACCAAAACAGTCATAATAATAATTGCTACGCCATAGTTAGCAAAACCAATACCATGGAGAAAACTGTAAATCACAGTAATTACTTGTTGTACGATATTGCTGAGAAAATCCAAGATATCACTCCTTAGTAAAACAAAGTGTTGGTTGCAATAATATCATTTAACAGGATCATAACCGCCAGGATTAAAGGGGTGACATCGGCAAATCCTTTTTACGGCAAGCCATAATCCCTTGACAGGTCCTTTTTTTTGTATCGCCTCAATCGCATAGGCTGAGCATGTAGGATAAAATCTACAGGTCGGCGGGAACAAGGGCGAAATAAAGATTTGATAAAATCTTATACATAAAATCAGTATCCTGCTCATAGGCCTATCCTTATTCCTGCAGCAAGGCTGCTCTCTTTGCTAGTCTTAAAAAAACTCGTTCAAAAGTCTTCAAATCGGCCCTAGTCAATTTCTGCCGGGCCACCCAAACTATATGATAACCTTTTTTAAGCTCTGATTGATGCTGGCGGAATACCTCCCGCATCAATCGCTTTACTCTGTTGCGCACCACTGCACAGCCCAGCTTTTTACCCACAGCCAATCCTATTTTCAGACTATCTCCCTGATCAGCCACAATGTAAAAAACTGACATGGGGTCCACCACAGTGCGTCCCTTGCCATAGACAAACTGAAAGCTTTTTTTCGATTTCAGCTTATTGATTTTTTTGAAAGTAAACTTCCTTCTTTGCATTAAATGCACTCCTGTCCGCATGGAAAAAATAGGCCACTTGCGCGGCCTATTTTATAATGTTATGCAGACAATTTCTTTCTGCCTCTAGCACGTCTTCTTTTGAGAACTTGACGACCGCCCAAAGTTTTCATTCTTTCTCTGAAACCATGAGTTCTTTTTCTTCTGAGATTGTTAGGTTGAAAAGTACGTTTCATTCAGTATTCCCTCCTTATCCACCGCAAAATTTTATCAAATTCCTTGTATCTGAATTGATAGCTGTTAATTTTATACCAGCACCATCACCACACCTAAAAATGGGCGCACGCCAACAGTGCAAGGTATTACTGAAATATTATATTGGAAAATAAAAATTTCGTCAAGTAGAAAACAGCCATTTTTCCGCTCCTGCAAGAAATTTTCTTTAAAATTTGCTAAGTTATCCACAGTCTGCTACAATATAAGTGGATAAGTCCCTCATAAACAAAACTATTCGGCGCTTACCTCTCTTTTTTTAGAGCTGTGCAGGCTGTCGTTTTATTTTTTATAAAATTGTTATAGGAAAGGATGTTCTGTATGAGTTCCTATGATTTAGCAGAAATCTGGGTGAAATGCAAGGATAAATTTAAGGAATCAGCCAACGAAAAAATCTTTGATGTTTGGATAAAGCCAATTATTCCCTTGGAGGTCACTGATAACTACTATAAGGTCGCAGTAAAAAATTCCTTCTTCAAGACAATGCTGGAGGAAAACTATGCCAACCTTATTCAAGGAATACTGTCCAATATTATGGGCAAAAATATCCAGCTGGTAATAGAAGCCATGGAAGCTGATGCTCCCAGCATGGAGGAGGCCCTAGAAGCCCACCCTCAAAAAATGCAACAGCAGCAGCTTTTCACGGAAAAGACAGTGGAGCAGCCCATTGACGAAAGCAACCTGAACTCCAAATTCGTTTTTGAAACCTTCGTTATCGGCAATTCCAACCGCTTTGCCCACGCAGCGGCTCAGGCAGTCGCCAACAACCCTGCCCACGCCTATAACCCTCTTTTCCTTTATGGCGGTGTAGGCTTAGGCAAGACCCACTTAATGCATGCCATCGGCAATCGCATTAAACAAAACAACCCCAGCATGAAGGTGCTGTATACCACCAGCGAAAAATTCACCAACGAAATTATTAATTCTATTCAAAACAAAACCACCGAAGCCTTCCGTCAAAAATATCGCAATATCGACTGCCTCATTATCGACGATATTCAATTTTTGAAGGGTAAGGAGCAAACCCAGGTCGAATTTTTCCATACCTTCAATGCTTTGAAGGACGCCAATAAGCAAATTATCATTTCTAGTGACCGTCCTCCCAGAGAAATTGAAACCTTAGAGGATCGCCTGCGTTCTCGCTTCGACCAGGGACTTACTGCTGATATTCAGCCCCCGGATCTGGAAACGCGAATGGCTATTTTGCGCACCAAAGCAGCCTCGGACAATATCCAGATGCCTAATGACGTTATCACCCTCTTGGCTACGAATATTGCTACCAATATCCGTGAAATTGAAGGCGCCTACACCAAAATTGTCGCCTATACTTCCCTCATGGATATGCCCATCACTGTAGAGACCGCCCAAAAGGTTTTAACCGATATGGGTAACTCTATCAAAACCCGCACTATTACCTTCGAAGGCATTACGAAGGTCGTAGCGGAGCATTACAATATCAAGCAGGATGAGCTCTTCAACAAAAAACGTACTCAAAATATTGCCCACCCACGACAGGTAGCAATGTACCTGTGCCGTGAACTTGCAGACCTTTCCTATCCCAAAATCGGCGAGCTTTTCGGCGGACGAGACCACACAACTGTCATTCATGCCTACGAAAAAATCAGCAAAAATAAAAACACTAACTTGGCTCTGCAAAAAGAAATTCAGGAAATGGTGGATATTTTACGGCAGTAAGAGAACAAAAAGTTATCCACAAAAACTGTTGATAACTCCCTCAGAAACTGTGCATAACTTTTCTAAGAAGTTGATAAAAATTTTGGCTGTTTATTCTGTGTAAAGTATTTCCCGGTTATTAACAGGCTTATCTACAAGCTGAAAAGTGCTTCACCAAGGCCTAAACCACACTTTTCCACACTATTAACAGCCCTTACTACTACGTCGACTACTTTTTATAAATTAATATAGTAATATAAAACCAAGGAGGACTGTGTATAAATGATAATTACATGTAATACAAGCGAACTGAACAAAGCTATTCAAACTGCTCAAAGAGCAATTTCCTCTAAACCCAGTACACCCATCTTTTCCTGCATTCATTTGCTCACTAAAAATGATAAATTAGTTATCCAAGCTATGGATTTAAATATGGCTATTTCCTGCACTATTGATGCTGACGTTAGCGAAAATGGGGAAATAGTGGTAAATGCTAAGCATATTTCCGAGCTTATCCGTAAGCTGAGCTCAGAAACTGTTACTATCAGCAAAAATCAAGAAAATAAAACCATCAAGGTGGCTTCTGGCAACTCTGAATATCAGCTGCTGCTCATGAATGAAGATGATTATCCTAAATTTCCCGAAGTAGATGGCAAGCAGTCAATTACCATTGAAGACGAAAAGATCAAGGAGCTTATTAAAAAGACTATCTTCTCCTGCTCTACAGATGAAGCAAGACCTCTCTTCACCGGCATTTTAGTGGAAGCCAAGGACGATAAGCTGACCTTCGTTGGCACTAATACCCATCGTTTAGCAGTAAAATATCTCCCTCAAGCTACTACTGAGCCTATGAGCATGATTATTCCCTCCAAGGTTTTAAATGAAATTTCCCGCAATCTTACCGGAAGTTTACCTCAAGAGGTTACTATTTCCCTTTTGAACAATCAAATTATGGTCGTTATTGACCAAGTTGTTATTGTTTCCCGCTTGATTGAAGGTAAATTCCCCGACTACAACAAGGTTATTCCTGCTAAATTTGCTGTTAAGTGCCAAGTAAAGGCAAAGGAACTGGCTGCTGCCGTAGAGCGCGTAGCCCTTTTCTCCACCGAAGGTGATTATAGCACTGTAAAAATGAGCATTGGCAAGGGAGAAATGACACTGACCTCCAGCAGCGCAGATGTAGGTACAGGCAAAGAAGTGCTTGATTGCAGCACTGAAGGAGATGCTTTGAATGTAGCCTTTAATGCTAAATATATCTTAGACATCTTGAAGAATGTGGAAGCAGAGGAAGTGCTTCTATCCATGAACACCTCCTTAAGTCCTGTCTGCATCACTGCTCCTGAGGAAAATAATTATATTTACATCGTTACTCCTGTGCGTGTTGTTTTCTAAGAGGTGTACTATGCAAAAGGAAAATATCGCTATTATTACAGAATTCATTACCATGGATAAGCTTTTAAAGTTTTCCGGCGTGGCAGACACCGGAGGACAAGCCTTTCTTATGGTTGAGGATGGCATCATTAAGCTTAATGGCAAGCCTGTGACTGAAAAAAGGAAGAAGGTTTTTCCCGGTGACGTTGTCAATATTGACGACCAAATTGAGCTCACCATTACCAAAGAAACAGCATGAAAATTGCAAGCCTATACGCGGTAAATTTTCGCAACTATAACCAGTGCCATTTGCCTCTTTCCTCCATGATTAATGTTTTTTATGGCAAAAATGCTCAAGGAAAGACCAATCTTTTGGAGGCTATCTTTTATGGTGCCTTTGGGATGTCCCATCGCACCTCTTCTGAGGAAGATTTGCTTAAGCTTGGCGCTGAAGCCATGGCTGTGGGCATCAATTTTGACAGCTTTAGTGGTCAGCACGAGGTGAAGCTGAAAAAATACCGCCAGCAACAAAAATGGAAAAAAGAAATTTGGCTGGATGGAGTCAAGGTGCGCCCTAAGGAGCATTACGGCGCTTTAAATACGGTAATGTTCTCCCCTGAGGATTTGCAGCTGGTTAAGGGCGAGCCTGCCTTAAGAAGACGTTTTTTTGATATGCAGATTTCCCAAACGGACCCCATTTACTATGATTTATTGGTCAAGTATAATCGTGTCCTTTTGCAACGCAATCGTCTTTTAAAGGAGCTGCGGGATGAAGGTGGTCGTAAGGAAATACTGCAGCCCTGGAATCAGGAATTTATTAAGCTGGCCACTGTCATCACTAAGAAACGTTTGCAAGCTCTAGCTAAGCTGGAAGCCATTGCCAGTGAAATATATGCTTCTATTACCAGTAATCAGGAGGAGCTAAAGGTACGTTATGAGCTTAAGGCGAATAATGGTGAACTGCTCTACCCTATCGCTGCTGAGGAGCTGACAGAAAGCTTTTACGCTGAGCATTTGGCTGAACGGGAGCGGGTGGATATTCTGCGCGGTAATACGGGTATTGGCCCTCATAGGGATGATTTGCAGCTTTTGTTAAATGGTCTGTCTCTGCGTTCCTTTGGCTCTCAGGGTCAACAGCGCAGTGGTGCTCTTGCTCTGAAGCTGTCCCAGCTGGAATATGTGCATCGTGAAATCGGAGAATTTCCGGTGCTGCTTTTAGATGATGTGATGAGCGAGCTAGATGACAGTCGCAGAGCTCAGCTCTTGCTCTTTATTGACGGAAGGGTTCAGACCTTTATTACGGTGAATGATAGGGAGCTTATCCCAAATTTGGCAGGTAATGCTTATTTTCGCATTGAAAATGGCGTAATTAATGGGGCTTAAAGATGTATGCGGATTTTTTGACACCTACGGATGCTGTTATTAAGCATTTATTTGATCCACGCTATCCCAACAAGTTTATACCTCTGCAGGGCAAATACTTGTATTTACAGCACTATCTTCGTAGCCACTGGCAGGAGATATGTGGTTATAATTTAGCCCATCGCTGTGGAGTGGAAAAGCTGGTTGGTGACGAGCTTTATATTCGCACTGCTCATTCTCTTTTGGCCAATGAGCTTTATATGATGCAGGATTTGTTTTTGCAAAAGATTAACGCCTACCTTTTGGGAGCGCTAGTAATCAAAAAGCTCTATTTTCATACTGGTAGCTTCTATCGTAGGCAGGAACAGCAGCAAAAGTCTGAGCAGGACTGCTATGTGCCTAGAGAATATACTACCTGCCCAAAATGTGGCGCACGCATGGAAAAGGGAATGGAGATGTGTAGCGTTTGCGACCGTCAGGAGCGTAATCAGGTGCGTGCATATGTTGCGGAGCTCCTGAGAATACAACCATGGCTTACCTACGATGATTGTAAAGCTTACTACAAATGTGATAAAATATTATTTACGGCTGTTAAGGATAACTTAAAAAATTACTATTTCGAGAGAGTTAGATTAGGTTATGCGGACAAAAAGGAAAGCCTTTTAGCAGTGCTTTTTTTGACGGAAAAACAGCCAGAGGCACTTACGCCAGCTATGTATGAGAATGCGTTAGCATATTTACGGAGGGATCAAAGTGTACTTGCATTTGGGAGCCGACTGTATGGTAAAAAATAGTGAGATTATCGCTATTTTTAATTTAAGGCATCCACAATCAACTGTCTATGCCGATTATGTACAAAAATACTGCGATAAGTACAGAATCGTAGATGCAGCTGAGGGAGAGGATTATGCCAGTGCTATTTTGACGGAGGATACTCTGTATTTATCAGCTATCTCTGCCTTTACATTAAAAAAACGCGCCGATGCCGGTTTTTTGGCAGGCGCTTGTTATACTAATTTATAAATTTCGCTACGGAGGTAAATATGGCCCAGGATATTGATATTGAAAAAGAAACTGCTGTTAGTGGCAGCTATAATGCGGAGCAGATTCATGTGCTGGAAGGCCTGGAAGCTGTTCGTAAGAGGCCTGCTATGTATATTGGCAGTACCTCTGCACGCGGATTGCACCATTTGGTGTATGAGGTTGTGGACAACAGTATTGACGAAGCCTTGGCCGGTCACTGTACTGAGATTAAGGTAATTATCCATGAGGATAACAGTATTACGGTTGTAGATAATGGCCGTGGTATTCCTGTGGATATGATGAAGAAGGAAAAAAAGCCCGCTGTCGAGGTTATTATGACCGTGCTGCATGCCGGTGGTAAGTTTGGTGATGGGGGCTACAAGGTTTCCGGTGGCTTGCACGGTGTTGGTGTAACCTGCGTTAATGCTCTGAGTGAGCATATGGAGGTTGAGGTACGCCGTGGTGGCAAGTGCTATGGTATTGAATTTAAGCAGGGCAAAACCAGCAAAAAGCTTTATGAAAAAGGTACTGCAGATGCTACAGGTACCACTGTGCATTTTAAGCCCGATTCCACTATTTTTACGGAAACTGAATATAGCTATGACACTTTGCGCTTGCGCATTCGTGAATTGGCATTTTTGAATAAGGGAATCACCATTTCCTTAACCGATGAGCGTCCGGAGGGTCGCAGTGAAACCTTCCATTTTGCTGGCGGTATTATTGAGTTTGTTAATTTTGTTGACCAAAATAAGGACAAAATCAATGCCAAGCCTATTTATTTAGAGGGCGAAAAGAATAGCATTATTGTAGAAGTGGCTATGCAATATTGCGATACCTATAATGAGAACGTCTTTACCTATGTTAACAATATTAACACCGAGGAAGGCGGCACTCATTTAAGCGGCTTCCGTAAGGCTTTGACCAGGACTATTAATAATTATGCTCGTGCTAATAAGCTCTTGAAGGATAACGAGGATGCCTTAAGCGGTGATGATGTGCGCGAGGGCCTCACTGCGGTGCTGAGCCTGAAGGTTCCTAATCCTCAATTTGAAAGCCAGACTAAGATTAAGCTGGGCAACAGCGAGGTTATGCCCATCGTTGATAGTCTTGTTGGCGATACCTTGGCTGAGTTTATGGAGGAAAATCCCTCTGTGGCCAAGAAAATTGTGGAAAAGGGTATTGTGGCCGCCCGTGCGCGCTTGGCAGCGCGCAAGGCTCGTGAGCTTACCCGTCGCAAGAACGCCATGGATTTGGGTGGCTTGCCCGGCAAGCTGGCGGACTGCAAGAGCCGCAATGTTGAGGACACCGAGATTTATTTGGTCGAAGGTGATTCCGCAGGTGGCAGTGCAAAGCAGGGTCGTAACTCCGACTTCCAGGCTATTTTGCCCTTGCGCGGTAAGATTTTGAACGTTGAAAAGGCGCGTTTAGATAAGATTTTGAGCAGTGAAGAAATTCGCAACATGATTACTGCCTTCGGCTGTGGTATAGGTGACGACTTCAATTTAGATAAGGCCCGCTATGGCAAGATTATTATTATGACCGATGCGGACGTGGACGGCGCGCATATACGCACGTTGCTCCTCACCTTCTTCTATCGTTACATGCAGCCCTTGATCAAGGAGGGTCATGTGTTTATTGCTCAGCCTCCCCTGTATTTGATTCGTAAGAGTCAAAAGGAGCATTATTATGCTTACAGTGATGATGAGCTGCAGCAAATTCTTGATAAGATTGGCCGTGACAGCAATCCTTATATCCAGCGCTACAAAGGTCTTGGTGAAATGAACCCCGGTCAGCTGTGGGAGACCACTATGGACCCCGCTGCTCGTACAATTTTGCAGGTACAGCTGGAGGATGCTGCTGAGGCAGACACCATTTTCTCCATTCTGATGGGTGATAAGGTAGAGCCTCGCCGTCAGTTTATCGAAGAGAATGCTAAAAAGGTTCGCAATTTGGATCTGTAAAAGAGGTAGTTTGTTATGGTTAAGATTAAAAAAGGTTTGTCCGATGCAGATATGCTGCGGGGCTTCAATGAAAATATAACCTTTGAAAATGGCATTTATGCTGATGAAAAGACTGCTAAGGTCAAGGTAAAAAGCAAGGCTCCTGCTAAAAAAGAGCTGCTTTTGCCAGAAGAGGCTCAGGAACGTTTGAATCGTTTTCTTTTGGAAATTAGTATGGAATGCCTGCAAAAGAATCAGGGTAGCTGCACCTGGAAGGTTTCTAGAGAAAATGACCAAATCGTTATTAAGCCTGTTTCTATTGCAAAAAAATGAAGGCACTGCTTTTCGTGAATTTGCCAGAGGCCAAGCTGTTGTTTCACGTGAAACATGATCTGGTGCAGCTAGCAAAAAGTGGCGAGATGGTTTCACGTGAAACATCTCACTATCTAAAAACGAATTTACTGCTGGCTGGTGGACGTGTCCCTGAGGTAAAATGGCTGCAGTCTTTAGCCTCTGAGGATAAAATGTCAGTATATTGCGCTGATAAGGGCGTGGATTACGCTTTAGCTGCAGGTCTTTCCCCTAGCTTAGTCGTTGGCGATTGTGACAGCAGCTCCCCTGCTTTTTATGAACAGGCTCAAGCTTTAGGAGCAAAGCTAGAGCTGCACCCACCTGCTAAGGATGACACTGATTTGCAGCTGTTGTTAGCTAAATTACCTGCAGGAAATTTAGTGGCTACAGGAATTTGGGGTGGTCGCTTTGATCATCTTTTTAGCAATGTCTACTCCCTGCTCTCCTTCAAGGAGCAGCATCATTGTCAGGTAATCCTGGCGGATGAGCAAGAGCTTATGCTACTTCTCACCTCTGAGGATGTTGTAGAAGTGGAGCTGAAGCATTTGGAGCGGGTGCACGCTCTTTCCCTGTTACCCTTAGGAGAAAACTCCTGTGTTAGCCTTAAGGGAGTGCGCTGGCCCTTAGAGCAGGCCTTTTTAAGCCAGCAGAGGCCCTATTCCATCAGCAATGAGGCAAAAGAAAAGAAGATAAGCTGTAGCTGTCATAGTGGTAAGGTAGGACTTTATATTCGTTGGCAAAAGCGAAGCACAGCCAAATAATTATTATGAGGGGATATAATTGGAAAATTTTGTAGGGTCCTTGGACCCCATGACTATTGCTTTTATTATTGTAGCAGGCTTTATTTCTGCTTTTATTGACTCCACTGTTGGCGGTGGCGGTCTTATATCAACCCCTGCTCTTTTGAGCTTGGGCTTACCTGTTCCCTATGCCTTGGGAACCAATAAGGTTGCCGCTTCTACCGGCGCCTTGACCAGCGTTATCTCATTTTGGCGAGCTGGTAAAATAAAAAAGGCAGCTCTTGGGCTGATGCCACTATCCTTTATTGGCTCTGCCTTGGGTGCATATGTAGTGTATTTACTGCCGGAAAAGCTCATGAAAAATATTATCGTGGTGCTTTTAGTGGCTGTGGCTATTTATACCTATCGTCGCAAGGATTGGGGCGATACGGGCACGGTGCAACAGCTTGGAATCAAGGCGCTCGTTGGTGCTTTTGTGATGGCCTTCACGATAGGCTTTTATGATGGCTTTTTTGGACCTGGTACAGGCTCCTTTTTAATCTTTGGCTTTTTATATTTGGGCTACGATTTTGTGACAGCTGCTGGAAATGCCAAGGCCTTGAATTTCGCTAGTGGTGTAGGTGCTTTGGTCTCCTTTGCTATGAGCGGTACGATAGTGTGGTCCTATGGTATTATAATGGCCGTGGCCATGATTGCCGGAGCAATTTGTGGCTCTAGACTGGCCATTAAAAAGGGTGCCTCCTATGTGCGTCCCCTGTATTTACTGGTTACTACTCTCCTGATTGGTAAACAGGTATATGAAATTCTGTTGAAATAAAAATTATCCGCTTAAGAGTAAAAGCTTGGCGGATAGTATTAAATAGCTTTATGTTGGAAAGAAAGGTGATTGAATGGATAATTTAGAGCCTACTACTGGTAAGGTTTTACCAGTGTATATCGAAGAGGAAATGCAAAAATCCTATATTGATTATGCCATGAGCGTTATTATCCAACGTGCTTTACCCGATGTGCGCGATGGCTTGAAGCCTGTTCACCGCCGCATTCTGTATGCAATGCAGGAAGCTGGCATGAGCCCCTCCAAGCCCTATAAAAAATCTGCACGTATCGTCGGTGAAGTATTAGGTAAATATCATCCCCATGGTGATAGATCTGTTTATGATGCTATTGTGCGTATGGCCCAGGATTTTTCCACCCGTTATTTAATGGTGGATGGTCATGGTAACTTTGGCTCCATTGACGGCGATAGTCCGGCAGCAATGCGTTATACAGAAGTACGTATGGCCAAAATTGCAGAGGCTATGCTGGAGGATATTGAAAAGGATACGGTAGAATTTGTACCCAACTATGATGAATCCTTGAAGGAGCCTTCCGTGCTCCCCTCTAAGGTTCCTGCCCTTTTGATTAATGGTAGCGCAGGTATTGCTGTTGGTATGGCTACCAACATTCCTCCCCACAATCTGTGTGAGGTTGTCAATGGTCTTGTAATGCTCATCGACAATCCTGAGGTGGAGATTCCCCAGCTGATGACAGCCATCAAGGGTCCTGACTTCCCCACCGGTGCCTGCATTTTGGGCAAGGAGGGCATTAATAATGCCTACACCACTGGTCGTGGCGTCATCAAAATTAGGGCTAAGGCAGAAATTGAGCCTGCTAACAAGGGTAAGCATAATATCATTATTTCTGAAATCCCCTATCAGGTGAATAAAGCTAATCTGATTAAGGATATCGCTCAATTGGTTAAGGATGGTGCTATTGAGGGTATTACCCATATTGACGACTATTCCAACCTTAAGCATGGTATCCGTATTGTAATTGAGCTGAAGAGTGATGCTGTTCCTGATGTAGTATTAAATCAGCTTTATAAGCACACTGCTCTGCAAAGCTCCTTTGGTATCATCATGTTGGCCTTGGTGGATGGTCGTCCCCGTATTTTGAATCTGAAGCAAATTTTGGAATACTACCTGGCTCACCAAAAGGACGTTATTACTCGTCGTTCTCGTTATGAATTGGGTAAGGCCAAGGATAGAGCCCACATTTTGGAGGGCTTGAAGATTGCTCTTGATAATTTGGACGCAGTAATTAGCACCATTCGCAGCAGTGCTACTGCTGATATTGCCCGCACCAGCTTGATGGAGCGCTTTAATTTGAGCCAACGTCAGGCACAAGCTATTTTGGACATGCGCTTGCAGCGTTTGACCGGCTTGGAGCGCAAGAAAATTGATGATGAGTACGTTGATGTTTTGGAAACCATTGACTGGTTGGAAAGCGTACTGGCTGATGAGCATAAGGTTATGAACATTATCAAAGAGGATCTGCTGGAAATGAAGAAAAAGTTCGGCGATGAGCGCCGGACAGAGATTTCCCTAGATACCTCCGAGATGGATGTTGAGGACCTGATTGCTGAAGAGGATATTGTGGTAACCATTAGCCATCAGGGCTATATTAAACGCCAAACCTTGGATACCTTCCGCAACCAAAAGCGCGGCGGTGTAGGTAAAACTGGCGGTAGTGGTAAGAAGGAGGATTGCGCTGAGCATCTCTTCCTCTCCACCACTCACCATAATATTTTATTCTTTACTAATAAGGGCCGCGTTTATCGTCAAAAGGGCTATGAAATTCCTGAAGCAGGACGTACTGCCAAAGGTACTGCTATAATCAATCTGTTACCCTTGGAGCAGGGAGAAAAAATTACGGCAGTTATTCCGGTGAAGGAATTTGTAGATGAGCAATACATGTTTATGGCTACCAATAAGGGCACGGTGAAGAAGACAAATCTTAAGGATTTGGAAAGTGCCCGTAAGATTGGCCTTGTTGCCATCAATCTTGACGATAATGAAGACCTGATTGGCGTTGAGCTTACCGACGGTAACAGCGAAATTATTTTGGCTACCCGTAATGGTCTTGCAATTCGCTTTGATGAACAGGATGTACGTGCTATGGGTCGTACTGCCCACGGTGTAAAAGGTATTTCTTTGAACTATGGCGATGAGGTTGTGGCCATGGACAGTGTGCCCAATGAAAATTATGAGGTGCTCACTGCTACCGAATTTGGCATGGGTAAGCGCACTGCAGTTAGCGAATATCGCAAGCAAACCCGTGGTGGTAAGGGTATCATCAACATCAAGATTACTGAAAGAACAGGTCTTGTTGTAGGCATGAAGGTGATTAACCCTGCTCAGGAAATCATGATGATTACTGCTGGTGGTATTATTATTCGTATTGATGTGGACAGTATTTCCCAGTATGGGCGCAATGCTCAGGGTGTTAAGCTGATGACCTTAAACGAAAATGACAAGGTTGTTTCCTTGGCTGCCATTCATCATGAAGAATAAAAGCATTTAAAAGAAAAAGGCGTTCCCGTTAGGGAGCGCCTTTCCTTATCAGTTAAAGTAAAAATTAAAAGGACATAGAGAAAATGACATGGCTTTCTACTGAATACAATAGAAAATATTTGGCAGTGGCCTTGCCTGCAGCCTTTGAGGGAATTTTTATGACCGTGCTGCAGGCGGCCGATCTGGTTATGGTGGGTGCCTTGGGCTCCACTGCTATTGCGGCTGTGAGTATCTTTATGCCCTTACGCTTAGTGTTGCTTACTTTTGCACGCTCCCTAGCCTCTTCCTTTACCATTCTCACAGCCGGTAAATATGGTGCTGGAGATGTAGCTGGCATCAAAGCCTTGTTACGCCAATCTTTAACCATTACCTTACTAGTAATGGGGCTTTTGCATATAGGCTTTTTCTGTTTCTTCGAAGAGTTAGTGTTGCTCATGGGAGCAAAGGCTGATTATGTGCAGCTGGCTGTGGACTATGGTTTGATTGCTACTATTGCCGTATATATCTCCTGCCTTTCCCTAGCTGTGCAGGCTATTCAATTAGGTATCGGGCATACTTCGGTAATTATGAAAAGCAATGTGGCTGGTAATATCGTCAATATTTGCTGTAATTTTGTGTTGATAACAGGCTTAGGCTCTTTTCCTGGCTTGGGGGTGCGAGGTGCCGCCATTGGCACAGTGATTGGTTCTCTTGTTACCTTGGGGATAACGCTGTGGATTATGGGAAAAAATCAGTACTTTAACCATGGCCTGTGGCAGCTGCCGGATTTAAAAATTTGGCGTGAATTCAAGCCAGTTTTTGCAGGCATTTTTAGTGAGATGGGAGCGGAGCGGATTGGCATGGTTATTTATGCCCGCATAACAGCTGATTTAGGTACCTTGGCCTTTGCCGTGCACTCAATTTGCTATAACATCAGTGATTTTGGCTTTGACTTTATTTTTGGTTTTGCTAAAGCTAATATGGTACTTGCTGGACAAGCTTGTGGTCGACAGGATTATGCTGAGTGGCGCAGATTTAGACGTATTGGCTTGCAATGGGGTGCTATTTTAGCCACTATTTTTGGCCTTGTGATACACATCTTTTGGGAAGAAATCTTTACCCTGTATAACAAGGATCCCCAAGCTCTTGCATTAAGCTATACTGTAATGCTAATGGTGGCCTGGCATTTTTATTTGACCTCACAGACCTTGGTTACAGGTAGTATTTTGCGTGGTAGTGGTAAAACAACTATTGTAGCTGTTGTTTCCTTTGTGTTGATTACTATTTTGCGACCCATGATGACTGCGACGGCGGTATATTACTTAGATTGGGGTATTGTTGGCGTTTGGGTGGCTATTTGTCTAGATCAAATTATGCGCTCAGCATGCTTCACCTATTTTCTCTACCAAATTAAAAGATTGCCAGAAGTTGTATTAAAGGCATAAAATAAGCGTTCTTCCTCTAGCTTAGGAAGAACGCTTTACTTTTTTGCTGCTTTAGATTTACCAGCCTACACCAATCCAAGGTCCGTGATGGTGGTGTCCCCCACCAATGCCGATTCCTATACCTATAGGAAGGTTAACTCCTCTACGACTGACCTTTTCACGCTTGATTTTCATAAACCAAAAACGATAGACCTTGGTGTCGTTTTCGAGCTTGCGGGGCTGGTCGACATCGGTGATAATTTTATAGCCATTAAAATTATAATTCTCCTCCTCGTAGTCCAGAAGCATGCGGCTCATTTGCTGATAGGTTGCTTTATTGGTAGTATAAAGCCGCAGCATTTCTGTGTTCGGTAGGTTAATAATGAGCTGCTTGCGGAGGGAGCGATTTTTAGCAAGGCCTTCATAAACCTCTACCTGTTCATCCTTAAGCTTGATATAAAGCAAATCCTCGCTGATATCCTTATTGGCTAAGTTCTGCTCCATTTCGCTTTCGTTAAGAACGGCTACGGGTTGAGGAGCTTCTACATTCTTAGCTTGCTGCTTTTCCTTGGCAAAAGCAGGTAGGGTTATCGAAATAAGCAATATGAAGATTAACATAAGAATTTTGCGCATAATTTCCCATCCTTTCCACAAAATTCATGCAAGTATAGCCGGCTGTGCTAAGCAAAGTAATGCGTTCTCGCTTATATGTTATCATATATTCAAGAAAAGATTAATGAAGATTTGGAAAAATTCTGCGAGCATACAGCAAAAAAAGAATTATTTTCATGAAGATTTTGCTTTACTGGTGACGTTTTTGTCCCGCTTGGGACAAATTTTGGTGAAAACTTGAAAAAATGTACTCAGAACTGGCTTTAGGCAGTTCTTTTTTTGACGATTTTGTGATAAAATTGAGATGTAATTTTCAAGAAAATTCGGCAAGGAAGTGACAGAATGGAATTTGTAAAATCCGCTGATGTAGTCGTTATTGGTGGCGGCATTGTGGGTACTGCTATTTTGCGTGAGCTTTCCAAGTATGACCTGAAATGCGTACTGGTTGAAAAAGAGCCGGACGTGGCTTTGGGAACTACTAAAGCTAACAGTGCTATTCTTCATGCAGGCTTCGATGCTCCTACCGGCAGTCTGAAGGCTATTACCAACGTTCGTGGTAACAAGCTGTACCATGAGCTGGAGCATGAACTGGACCTGGATATTAAATGGACTGGTTCCTTGGTTGCTGCAACCACTGATGAGGAAATGCAGACTTTGCAAGAGCTGATGGCTCGTGGTCGCAAAAATGGCGTAGAAGGCCTGCAAATTTTGAGCCACGACGAGGTTGTGGAGCAAGAGCCCAACCTGACCAATGTTAAGGGTGCTCTGTGGGCTCCCAGTGCTGGTGTATGCTGGCCCTTTGGCGCTGCAATTGCCTTTGCAGAATGCGCTGTTCAAAACGGTGCTGAGGTTATCCGTGACTGCAAGGTTTTGGGCTTCGTCAAAGAAGAAGGCAAAATTACTGGCGTAGAAACCTCTAAGGGTGTTTTTGCTGCTAAATATGTTGTTAACGCTGCCGGCATTTATGCTGATGAAATCGCAAAATTGGCTGGCGACGATACCTTTACTATTACCCCGCGTAAAGGCGAATACATTCTCTTTGATAAAACTGCCTGCAACAGCTTGGTTTATGGTGTGGTATTCCCCTGCCCCACCAAGAAATCCAAGGGTATTTTGGTGTGCACCACCACCCATGGCAACACCTTCATTGGCCCCAATGCTAATGAACAGGAGTCCAAGGAAGATTTGGCTGTTACCACTAATGGCATGAACGAAATCATGGCATCTGCTCGTAAGCTGATTCCGAATCTGCCCATGGGCGCTGCTATTACCGAATTTGCCGGCCTGCGTGCTGTTTCCAGTACTGGTGACTTCATCCTTGGTCCCAGCGACAAGGTAGAAAACCTGTACAATGCTGCTGGCATGCAATCCCCCGGCCTCACCGCTGCTCCTGCAGTTGGCGAGCTGATTGCTAAGGAAATCGCTCGTGTAAGCGGCGCAGCTGCTAAGGCTGATTTCAAGGCTGCTCTGCCCAAGAAGAAATCCTTCGTGCGCATGACTCCCTCTGAGCAAGCTGCTAAGATTGCCGAGGATAAGCTTTATGGCCGTGTAATCTGCCGTTGCGAAACTGTAACCGAGGGCGAAATTGTGGAAGCAATCAAATCCCCTGTTGGTGCTCGCACTGTGGATGGCGTAAAACGTCGTACTCGCGCAGGTATGGGCCGTTGCCAAGGCGGCTTCTGCGGTCCCCGTGTAACCCAAATTTTGGCTCGTGAGCTGAACATCTCCATTCCCGAGGTGCTCAAGGAGCGTGCTGATTCCAATATGTTCTATGAAAAATATCCGGTAGACGGCGGGGAGGAATAAGTATGAGCCAGTTATATGATGTAATTATTGTCGGCGGCGGCCCTGCTGGTCTTTCTGCTGCTTATAGCGCATGGGAAAATGGCGCTAAGAAGATTATTGTTATTGAGCGTGACCGCGAATTAGGTGGTATTCTGCAACAATGCATTCACAATGGCTTTGGCCTGCATCACTTCAAGGAAGAGCTGACCGGCCCTGGCTATGCTCATAAATGCATTGAGCTGGTTAAGGATAAACCGGAAATCGAAACCTTGGTTGATACCATGGTTTTGGATGTACAAAGCAATAAAACTGTTATCGCTGTAAACCCTGAAAAGGGCCTGATGAAATTAGAGGGCAAAACTGTTATTCTGACCATGGGCTGCCGTGAGCGTACCCGTGGTGCTATTCGCATCCCCGGCGAACGTCCTGCAGGTGTATTCACCGCTGGCGCTGCTCAACGCATGGTAAACATGGAAGGCTATCTGCCCGGTCACAAGATTGTTATTTTGGGCAGTGGTGACATTGGTCTGATCATGGCTCGTCGTATGAGCCTGGAAGGCTGCAAGGTTCAAGCTTGTCTCGAAATCTGCCCCTTCTCCAACGGTCTGACCCGTAATATCGTACAATGCCTGAATGACTATGATATTCCTCTGTATCTGTCCCACACCATCGTAGCTATTCATGGTGAAAAACGCGTTACCGGTATCACTGTAGCTAAGGTTGACGAGCGCATGACTCCGATTCCGGGCACTGAATTTGATATCGAATGCGATACCGTGCTGCTGTCCGTTGGTCTGATTCCGGAAAACGAGCTGAGCCGTGGCTTGGATTTGGCTATGAACCCGCTTACAAATGGCCCTGTTGTGGACCAGCATCGTGAAACCAGCTTGGATGGCTTCTTTGCTGCTGGTAACGTTGTACACGTACATGACCTGGTTGACTTTGTATCCGAGGAAGCAGAAATCGCCGGCAAGTATGCAGCTTTAAAGGCTCAAGGCAAGCTGTCCAGCGATAACCGCACTGTAAAGGTTAGTGCTATTGATGGTGTGCGTACCTGCGTACCTCAACAAATCACTATGCCTGCCGAAATTCCGGCTGATGAAAAGATTAAGCTGTTCATGCGTGTAGCTGCTCCCCACCGCAAGGTTAAACTGGTGGTTAAGAGCGGTGACAATGTGCTGCTGAATAGACCTCTGCCCGTGGCTAAACCCAGTGAAATGATTGCTGTAGAAATTCCGGCTGCTAAATTCAATTTGATTGGCGACGAAATTTCTGTTGGTCTGGTACTGTAAGGAGGGTATAAAATGGCTGTTGAAACTCGCGTTATGAACTGCATTATGTGCCCCATGGGCTGCGAATTGACTGTTACCATTGAGGATGGAAATGTTACCAATGTTACCGGTAATACCTGCCCCCGTGGTCCTATTTACGCTAAAAACGAAGTAACTGCACCGAAGCGTATGCTGACTACTACCGTGGCTATTGAAGGCGGCGCTCTGCCCCTTTTGCCCGTAGTTTCTGCTGACGTTCTGCCCAAGGAGCGCATTTTAGATTGCGCTTGCTATCTGCGTGGCGTTAAAGTGCAGGCTCCCGTTAAGACCGGTGATGTTATTGTAGAAAACATCCTGGGCTTGGGTGTAAATATTATCGCTAGCCGTGATATGGAGCTGCATGAGCAATAAAAGCTAAAAGTATTAAGACCTCTCTGCTTTAGGGCGGAGAGGTCTTTTGTTTTTAGGTATTATTAGCAATTACGGCACCAATTACAGCACCGGCAATAAGGCCGCCAATAAACTTATCATTGCTACTGCTATGATGATGGTGCTTATCATGTCTTGGTGGTGGAGCAGGCTTGTGATGGCCATTGCGTCTTCCCCTATCGTGGTTTGCGTAACGGGGGCCTGGAGCATGGCGTTCCATGTGGGAGGGACCTCTATGCCCATCGTGACGCATGCTGTGAGAAGGACCTCTGCTAGGAGGAGGCGGATTGTGATGCTTGCTGCGCAGCTCTAATTGCGTAGGAGAGGAAAAATCAGGAGCAGCTGCTGAAGCAGTGCTCATTAAAGGTGTGGACAAGAACAAGGCTGCCAAAGCGATGGCTAATATCTTCCTAGAATTATTCAACATCGTGATCCCTTCTTTCTTTGGTAAATTTTAGCAGTGTTATCCTTTCTTACTCATATTGTAAAGGAAAAATATGGCGGAAATATGTTTTTTTACGAAAAATTGACTGATGAGTCAGCATAGAAATTAAGCGGCTCTGTTTGCCAACGTATCCTAGCGTGTCACGAAAAAAGAACAAAAAAGTGTAAAAAACTTACAAAAAAGTGTTGACATTCTAGTTGCTGAGTGGTATTATATACAAGTCGCCGGGATACAGAGACGAAAACAAAGACACAGAAACGAACAAAGCGATGAACATGAACCTTGAAAACTGAACAATAACCTATTAAAAAGCGAATGTGCGGGTCGAGCGTTCTTAGAACGCGAGACCAAGTCAAATTAATTTCTTTTAATAATAAGAGCCAAATCGGTTCTTCAATAAACTTTATTGGAGAGTTTGATCCTGGCTCAGGACGAACGCTGGCGGCATGCCTAACACATGCAAGTCGAACGGAGATTATTTCGGTAATCTTAGTGGCGAACGGGTGAGTAACGCGTAGGCAACCTGCCCTTTAGTTGGGGAC
>JAUNWI010000017.1 GCA_030540395.1 Phascolarctobacterium sp. | reverse complement strand
GACAAAATTGGTGGAGTCTGTCCTTTTGATTCCTACAGTAAACTGACGCGGCCAATATTTAGCAAATACTTGCATAATAACAGGCTTTTGTTATAATATTAGTAGTGAGTAATTGGAGGGATAATGATGGAAGAAGCACGTTTTACTCTGCGCATTCACCCTATTTTGATGAATAAAATGAAGCATATTGCCAAGTCCAACGGCCGCAGTGTAAATAAGGAAATCGAACAAATCCTAAAATGGGTTATAGATGATTATGAGCGTAAATGTGGGCGCATTGTCCTAGATGAGAAAGAGCTGCCTAAGAGCAAGACTCCTATCAAGCCTGCACCTGATAATCCCATGGATATGCTTTTCAAAATTGAAAAATAGCATCACACCCTTTGGTTAGCATGAAGCTGGCCAAGGGGTATTTTTATGGGTAACGAAACGTTACTCGAAACAATTGTTTATTCAAATAGTTCAAAAAAGGGACTACCACCGAAGTGATAGTCCCTTGGGTTGCAATTTATTATTTGCGGATACCCAGCTTAGCAATGATTGCACGATAGCGTTCAATATCCTTGCTTTGCAGGTAGTTCAGCAGGCCACGACGTTTACCTACCATTTTCAGAAG
Source organism: Phascolarctobacterium sp. (assembly GCA_030540395.1). GTDB lineage: Bacteria > Bacillota > Negativicutes > Acidaminococcales > Acidaminococcaceae > Phascolarctobacterium_A. Next base: position 35,377 of record JAUNWI010000017.1, on the reverse strand, counting down.
GCCACGACGGGAATGATGGTCTTTCTTGTGCTCCTTCAGGTGCTCGGTCAAATATTTGATACGAGCGGTCAGTACAGCAATTTGTACTTCCGGAGAACCGGTGTCACCTTCATGGCGAGCGTTGTCGAGAATTACGGCGGTTTTAGCTTCGCTAGTTAACATTGTGATTTCCTCCTAAAATTTGAAATTGCCAAAGGCATAGTAGCCGCTGGAGTGGCGCACCACCAAGCCTTGGTTCACATACTGTAATAGTATACCATACTAATGGTACAAGAGCAAGATGCTTCTGTAAAAAATTTTACATTTAACTATAACACCAGATCTGCATGGTGCTGCAAAAGCTCCTGACATTTTTGCTTATCAGCGGCTAATTGATTACGCAGCTGTTCAATGGAAGCAAATTTTACTTCTCCACGCACCCTGGCAACAAAGTCGATGCTGATAGGCTGGTCATAGATATCGCCACTAAAGTCAAAAATATGGGTCTCCAGACGTGGCTGCGCCACGTCGCCAAAGGTGGGGTTTTTGCCAATATTGGCCATGCCGCCAAAGCGCTGTCCATTGACGTGCACCTGCACGGCATAGACGCCACCTAAGGGCACAGCCAGCTTGCTTTCAGCAAGCTCTACGTTGGCCGTAGGAAAGCCCAATAGCCTTCCCCTTTCGTTGCCATGGGCAACGATGCCGGAAAGGCTGTAGCGGCGTCCCAGCATGGCTGCCGCCTCCTCTACATCGCCTTCGGCGATGAGACGGCGGATAGCAGTGCTGCTGATAACGGTGGCGCCATCGCTGACCAGCTGGCGCACCAAAAGCTTAAAGCCCAAGCGCCGGGCACTGGCTGCCAAGGTTTCCACTGTACCGGCGCCGCGGAGTCCATAGGTGAAGTTATTGCCCACCACGAGGCAGCTATAGCCCAACGCCTGCAGCTGCTCTAGGAACGCTTCCGGCGCGATACGCGCCACGCTCACGTCGAAGGGCACGTCCACCAGCACATCAACCCCTAAATCCCGCAAAAGCGACTGCTTTTGCGCCGGGGTGATGAGTGCTGGTGGCACCTTGTCCGGCCTAAAGCACGCGTAAGGATGGTTGCTGAAGGTGAATACCGCCAGCAACGCCCCTGTGCGGTGGGCTTCCGCCCAGGCCGTGCGGATCACGTCCATGTGACCGCGGTGCAGGCCGTCAAAGGTGCCCAGCGCTACCACGCAGGGCCTGTCATACTTATGCAATTGTTTTAGTGAAGTGATAACATCCATAACAATTGTGTACCTAAATGAAATTCCTCAGTCCGCAATTTGCTACCGCAAATTGACTTAAGACAGCTCCCTTTGTCCCCTAAAGGGATTAGCACGACCAACACGTTCTCGCTGCACTACGCTTGCGACAACGTGGGTCTTTGCGTCAAAGGGAGCCTCTAAACCCCGTAAGCATGCCTCACTGCATCAAAGCACATAGCAGGGAAAGTTCTTATTTACACCGACAATAAAAGTTTCCTCGAAGTGACTCATGCACGCATTAGTAAAGCTCTGTACTACCAAATGGGGATATAAAAAAAATAAATTGTTTCCCGCGCTTTTCAAAAGCGCGCGACCTTTTTGTTACTTTTTCGGTCGCTCGAAAAAGTAAACGAACAATCAATTATCATCCAAAATGTAATGCTGAAAAATCTTCTCCGCCTGTACCTTGCACTCTACGCACTTACCGATGCCTAAAAATTCATTACTAGGCCCTAGAAGTACATATTGTCCATCAGCGGTACCATTCACCGTGGTTCTCACACCATTAGTAATCCTCGTCGCCTGATTCGCAGTTAACACAAGCTTCGGCAAATGGTCCACCGCACTAATAGGCTCAGCGCAGCACCCTTCTGGATTCTCTGCAATCTCCTGCAATGTATGCGCCTCATTAAGCAAATAACTACCTACCTGCGTGCGCAAAAGAAAGCTCATGGTGCCACAGGTACCAAGCGCAGTGGCAATATCCTCGCCAAGCACGCGAATATAAGTACCCTTGCTGCACTCTACTGCCACAGTAAACTTAGCCTTTGCAGAAATTCCTCCATCGCTAAAGCGGTCCCCCTCCCTTTTAAAAGGGAGGCTCTCCAGCTTATTTTGGCTTGTAGAAGAATTTACTTGTGGAAATTGTGCGTCCACCAACTCCAGCCGATAAATCTCAATGGGTCTCGCCTCTCGCTCCACCTCAACGCCCTTGCGCGCCAGCTGGTAGAGCTTTTGCCCATTAATTTTCACAGCACTATACATGGGTGGCATTTGCAATTGCGGGCCCAAGAAGCTTTGCAGTACCGCCCGCAGCTTCTCCTCCGTAAGCTCCGGCACAGGCATAGTCTTCACTACAGTTCCGCTGTCGTCACCTGTATCCCGCTGCTCACCAAGAGTAAACTCCGCAATATATTGCTTGCGCCCTTCCATAGCGTAGGATAGCAAGCGAGTAGCGCTGCCGGCAAAAACAGGGAGCACGCCGGCCGCATCCGGGTCCAGCGTGCCTCCATGCCCTATTTTTTTCGTATTCAAGGCCCGGCGCAAAAAGCCAATTACATCATGGCTCGTCATGCCCGGGGGCTTCAAAACATTAAAAACTCCGTCCATTATACAAGCTGGCGCAATTTAGCTAAAAGCTGCTCACGCGCTTCCTCCACTGATGCATAAATAGTGCAGCCTGCTGCACGAACATGGCCGCCACCACCAAAGCTTACGGCCACTTGGGCCACGTCCACACTGCTGGAGCGCATGCTGACGCGAGTAACCTTGGGCTCTACAGCCTTAAACATAATAGCAACCTCTACTCCCTCAATATAGCGAGGAAAATTAACAAAGCTATCCGTATTGGCATCCTTGTTATAAAGGTCATTGGTAATGGTGAGATAAGCGATTTTGCCATCAGCATCAAAGGTCAAGCTGGGCAATACCTTGGCCAGCATTTCCACAGTCAGGCGGGACTTTACATCCAGCTTGTCGCTGATTTCGTTAGGCTGCACGCCCTGCTCCAGGAGCCAGGCGCCTGCCCGCATGGTTTTCGGTGTGGTATTGGCATAACGGAAGGAGCCGCAGTCCGTGGAAATAGCGATATAAAAGCATTCCGCAATATCATGCTCCACAGGCCAGTGCATTTCCTGCAAAAGCTCGCACATAATCTCGCCTGTAGCAGCTGCCTTCGTATCAAGATAAAGGTAATCTGCAAAGCGAGTGTTGGAAATATGATGGTCAATATTTAGCAGCTGCTTGTACTCCACCACATCGGCTACAATGCCAATGCGGTCAAAGGAGCTGGCATCCACCACGACCAGCAAATCGCAAGCAATTTTGCTGCCCTGCTCCGGTCTTTGTACCAGGTCAATACCGGGGATAAAACCAAAGCTTTTATTAATCAGGTCATCGCAATATACGATAACCTCCTTGCCCAGCTTTTTCAGGCTCAGGGCAAGGCCCAAGCTGGAGCCCAGAGTATCTCCGTCCGGGCTCACATGGGTGCATAAAACAATTTTTTGCGCTGCCTCAAGCAGCTGGCCGGTCTCCTGTAAAGAAAGCTCCTTACTCATTGGGACCAGCTTCTGCCTCGGCCTTTGCATCAGCCAAGGTCTTTTCTTCTTTGTTTATTTTGTCCAGAATGCTTTGGATATGAGCGCTGTATTCCATGGATTTATCCTTTTGCAAAATCAGCGTGGGCGCAAAGCGCAGACGAATGCGCTTGGCAATCTCCGTGCGCATGAAGCCCAAGGCCTTATTGAGGGCCTTCCAAGTTTCCTCCTGTTTTTCCTCGGGTCCATACATGCTGATAAATACCTTGGCATAGCTCATATCGTCCGTCAGCTCCACACCGGTTACAGTTACAAACTGAATGCGGGGGTCCTTCACATCATGGAGCAGCATATTGCTGATCTCATGTTGGATAGCTTCCTGGACTTTTTCAACTCTAAGTCTTGCCATATATTTTCTCCTGGGCTACCACTAAGGCCGTATCTACAGCCTTAGCAAAAGCCTAAAATAACATTTATCCTACTCTACTGCAACCTCTTCCATATCGTAGATTTCGAAGACGTCGCCCTCTTTCAAATCGCGATATTTTTCCAAGGTAATACCGCATTCGTAGCCTTGAGCAACCTCTTTTACGTCATCCTTAAAGCGGCGCAGGGAGTCGATTACATCATCATGGAGCACTATGCCGTCGCGGATGATACGCACCTTGGAGCTGTTGGTAACCTTGCCCTCCAGTACATAGCAGCCGGCAATGAGCAGCTTGGAAATAGTAATCAGCTGACGCACCTCTACGCGGCCTTGTACAACCTCTTTGAACTTGGGTGCCAGCATACCCTTAATAGCAGCCTCTACATCGTTCAGAGCGTCGTAGATTACGCGATAGGTACGCACGTCAACCTTTTCGGTTTCAGCAGCCTTGCGAGCGTTGGCATCGGGACGAACGTTAAAGCCGATGATGAGCGCATTGGCTGCGGATGCCAGCATAACGTCGGACTCGGTAATAGCGCCAACGCCGGCATGAACAACAACAACCTTAACCTCATCGTTCTTAATCTTCTCCAAAGAAGCCTTCAAGGCTTCAATGGTGCCTTGAACGTCAGCCTTAACAACGATGTTCAGCTCTTTGATTTCGCCCTCTTGAATGCGTTGGAACAGGTCATCCAAGGATACCTTGGAGTTAAGCTTAATCTCCTCTTCCTTCTTCTTGGCAATACGTTTTTCAGCAACGCTACGAGCAGTTTTCTCGTCGGTGCTGTCCAAGATATCGCCTGCTTGGGGCACGTCGTTGAGGCCCAAAACCTCTACAGGGGTGGAAGGCAGGGCCTTCTTAACCTTTTCACCACGGTCGTTGACCATGGCACGTACCTTACCAAAGCTGGTGCCGGCAATAATGGTATCGCCGATATGCAGGGTACCGCGTTGTACCAAAACGGTAGCAACAGGGCCACGACCCTTATCCAATTGAGCCTCGATAATGGTGCCATGGGCGGGCAGATTGGGGTTAGCCTTCAGCTCCTGCATTTCAGCAACCAAAAGAATCATTTCCAAAAGGTCGGTAATACCGGTCTTTTGATGAGCGGATACGGGAACCATAATGGTGTCGCCGCCCCAATCCTCGGGGATCAGGCCATGCTCAGCCAGCTGTTGCTTTACATGGTCCGGATTTGCGCCCATGCGGTCCATCTTGTTGATAGCAACAATAATGGGCACCTTTGCTGCCTTGGCATGGTTAATAGCCTCAATGGTTTGGGGCATTACACCGTCGTCTGCAGCAACTACAAGAATAGCAACGTCGGTTACTTGGGCACCACGAGCACGCATAGCGGTGAAGGCTTCGTGACCGGGGGTATCCAAAAAGACGATTTGCTTGCCTTGGTAATTAACCTTATATGCACCAATGTGCTGGGTAATACCGCCCGCTTCGCGTGCGGTTACATTAGTTTTGCGAATAGCGTCCAGCAAAGAGGTTTTGCCGTGGTCAACGTGACCCATAACAGTGATTACAGGCGGACGGGGCAAGCGCTTCTCTTCGGGGTCATCAACCTCGGGAATCTCGGTGGGATCCTCCTCCGGAGCCTTTTGGCCAACTTCTACACCAAAGTTGTCGCCAATCAGTTGAGCGGTATCAAAATCGATGTCCTGGTTAATGGTAACCATCATGCCCAGCATGAAGAGAGCCTTAATAACCTCGTTTACCTCGCGCTTAATCAGCTTGGCAAACTCCTGCACATTGATGGATTCACCAATTTCTACATAGGTAGGACGCACAATTTCTGCCGGTGCAGCTGCAGCCTTGGGCGCATTATTGGGCTTGCGATTGCGGTTTACGGGCATTTGATGACCGGCGCTGCGGTTAGGACGGCTTTCCTTAGTAGCATAGGAGCCCTTAATCTGCGGCTTTTCCTTGCGGCTCTTGCCAGCATTACGGCTTTCCTTGCCACGGGGCATTTCGGCTCTTGCTTCCAAACGCTCGTTGCGATTTTCACTGCGGCCCTCATTGCGAGCAGCACTGCGACCTGCATTCATGCTGCGGCTTTCACCGTGCACTGCTTGGCCGGGCTGTTGGCCCTTGGGACCTACGAAAATACCGCCTTGACGCTTATTATCGTTGCGACCACCCTGGCGATTGCCCTGTTGGCCATTATTGCTACGATTTTGGCCTTGGCCCTTGTTGTCGCGGTTGCCCTGTTGTGCATTATTATTGCTACGGTTTTGGCCTTGACCGCGGTTGTCGCGATTAGCTTGTTGTCCGTTGTTATTGCCCTGACGATTTTCCGGGCGGCCTTGTTGGCCATTGTTGCGTTGATTTTGATTGTTTTGCTGCATATTCCTCTGACCGTTTTTATTATTATTTTGCTGCTTGGGCTGTTCTTTTTTTACAGCCTGTGCCTGACGCGGGGGTTCCTGCTTCTTTTCCGGTTTCGGTGCCGGCTTGGGGGGTTCAGGCTTTTTATCGTAAGCATTACGAATCACAGCCATTACCTGTTCATCAGCGCCACTAAAATTCTTCTTCTCAAGATTATGCTTCTTGAGCAAATCTAATACCTCGTTAACGGGCTTGCCATAATCGGCAGCCACCTCATATATTCTTTTATTACTCATGCATCCACCTCCAGACTAGACATAAGGGGATTTATTTTCCCTGCAGCATGCTGGCGAAATTGCTATCTGTGATGGCGGCAGCAGCTCTTTGACCCTTGCCCAGGGCACTTCCCAGCTCCCAGCGGGTCAATAGCTCCACCACCGGCACACCTGCCTGTGCGGCTAAATAGCAAAGCTCTTTTTTGGAGTTGGGCGCAGTGTCCATGGCCACTACTAGCAGCTTCACCGTTCCGGACTTTAGGGCACTTTTTACCGCAAAGTCACCAGAAACGATTTTGCCTGCTTTTTGGGCCAAACCAAGCGCAAAGGCTTGCTTATTGTTGGCCATGCTCCAAATCCTCCAGCAATTGTTTCGTTACGGCATCACTAATGGGCTTTTCCAAGGCGCGTTCCAGACGTTTTTCCTTCACAGCCTTCATAATGCACTCCTTGTTGGGGCACACATAGGCGCCACGTCCGTTCTTCTTGCCAGTCAAATCAAGGCTGATTTCACCCTCGGGAGAACGCACAATGCGCAGTAAAGCCTTTTTATCCTTCATTTCATTGCAGCCCACACATTTGCGCTGCGGAATCTTTTTAACCTTCATCATGCTTCTTGCTCTGCTTCAACAGGAGCTGCTTCTTCTTCCTTAGCTTGGCTCTCGCTCTTAATATCAATCTTCCAGCCGGTCAGCTTGGCAGCCAGGCGGGCATTTTGACCCTCCTTGCCAATAGCCAAAGACAGCTGATAGTCGGGCACAACCACGCGGCAAATCTTCTCTGCTTCGTTGACATTGGTGCTCACGACCTTAGCCGGGCTCAGGGCATTAGCCACATATTGAGCGGGGTCCTCGCTGTATTTAACAATATCAATCTTCTCACCACGGAGCTCGTTAACAATGGTTTGCACACGCATGCCCTTGTGGCCCACGCAAGCACCAACCGGGTCAACATTTTCATCCGCAGTATAAACACTGATTTTAGAGCGCATACCGGGCTCACGAGCCACGGACTTAATTTCAACGATGCCATCATGGATTTCGGGCACCTCCAGCTCAAACAAACGCTTTAACAGGCCGGGATGAGTACGAGAAACCACGATTTGAGGTCCTTTAGCAGAGCGCTTAACCTCTACAATAAAGGTCTTCATGCGGTCATGATATTGATAAATCTCGCCGGGGATTTGCTCGTTAGGAGTAAGCACAGCCTCTACCTTGCCTAAATCAATGTATACATTCTTATTTTCCTGGCGTTCAATGATACCGGTAACGATATCCTGATTACGGCTTTGGAAGCGCTCATAAACCTGTCCACGTTCAGCCTCGCGGATGCGTTGTACCACAACCTGCTTGGCGTTTTGGGCAGCAATACGACCAAAGTTTTTCGGAGTAACCTCGGTCTCAACAATATCACCAATCATATAACGAGGGTCAATAACATGAGCTTCGTCCAAGGTCATTTGAGTCTCATCAACAGGTACACCCTCAACCACGGTGCGTTGAGCATATACATGAATTTCACCGGTTTCCTTATTCATATCCACTCTAACATTTTGGTTAATGTTGGAATTTTTCTTATAAGCAGCAACCAAAGCGTCTTCAACAGCCTGGTACAGAAGCTCGGGCTCAATACCCTTCTCCTTTCCCAATTCTTGAATGGCTGAGATAAAATCTGCGTTCACTTAGTACGCCTCCTATTTTCTGTAATTTTTTAAAAGTCAATATGCGGTCTAATAACAGCTATCAATTTGCGTTCAATACGGTCAGGATTCTTAAATTCCTTACCCTTAATAATCTTTCTAACCCAAACGGCATCATCGTCATGGGATTCCAGCACACCTACAAGGCTCTTTAAGCCCTCCCAGGGAGCGAAAAACATAATGTCAACCTTTGTGCCATAGGCTGCTTCAAAATCCTTGTCCTTTTTCAGCGGCCTGTCGATGCCAGGAGAGGAAACCTCCAGAAAATACTTATCCGGAATGGGGTCCTTAGCGTCCAATACTGCTGTCAATTGTTCACTGACCAGCTGGCAATCGTCAATTTCAACTCCGCCGGGCTTGTCAATGAAAATGCGCAGATACCAATCCTTTTCACGCACATATTCCACATCCACCAAAGTCATTTCAGTATCTGCCAAAATGGGCTCCACTAGAGCGGTAATTAGTGCTTCTACCTCTTTTGCCTGCATCATATTCACCTCCATATTCAATTTTGTATTTAGTTTTTTTGCATAATAAGCGGAAAGAGCGGGTACGCAACCCACTCTTTCACTAAGATACTTATACTTCTAACACATATTATAACATCATCTGACAAGCATGGCAAGTGTTTACCACAAGATATGCTCAAAACTTAACAGATTTTGCACAAAAAAGCCGCATTTTATCTATTTCTAGACCGGCACAGTGCTGCCAAATCATAACCACGGCAGTCAATATAGTTTCTGGTCTCCCCGCTGATGATTAAGGGCACCCTGCGCAGCTCATAAGGAGTGCGGCAGCCAAGCAAAAGCATGTACTGCATCAGCTCTTGAGCCAGGTCCTCAAAATAGGCAATGGCCTTGCCCACGCCCTGTTCCAGCACCAGCCTGAGCACCGGCGCGGTGATGCCTACGGCATCCGCGCCTAGTGCGAAGGCCTTGGCAATATCCCCGGCGGTGCGAATGCCACCGCTGGCCAAAAGACAGCGCTTGGCAGGGATAACCTGCTGGCCATCAATAAGAGACCAACAGGTGGGCAGTCCCCAGCCTACAAAGTCCCCTGCCAGCTCCTTGCCGCTGCGGGCGGCTTCGATGGCAGGAAAATTGGTGCCTCCGGCACCGGCGCAGTTATACACATAAAAGCCCGCGGCCAAAAGCTCTTCATACTGCTCCTTGGCAATACCACAGCCTGTTTCCTTCACAATAATGGGAACGGGCAAATCCTGAAAAATGGTGAGCATGTTCTTCAGCAGGCCTGCATAATTCTTGTCACCCTCGGTCATGTGCAGCTCCTGGGCTGCATTCAAATGCAGCTCCAGCGCATCTGCCTCCAGCATATCCACCGCAGCCAGCGCCTGCTCATAGGTCACAAAGGCGCTCATATTGGCAAAAACCAGGCCCTCGGGGTTCTTATCCCGCACCACCTTAAAGCTTTCCACGCCCGTGCCCTGGCAAACAGCGCCATATTGGGAGCCAACTGCCATACCAATGCCGCAGGAAGCCGCCACCTGGGCTAACTTACCATTGATTTCGGTTACCGCATCCGTGCTGCCCGTAATGGCATCAATGAAAAAGGGCAAACGTAACCGTTTGCCCATTAGCTTCACCGATATATCAATGTCTGCCGGATTAATTTCCGGCAGACAATTGTGTACAAAACGCAGGTCAGCAAAATGCGTGGTCGCGGGTCCATCGCCAAGCTCTAGGGCATATTTTATATGTTCCAGCTTACGTTGTTCGCGCTGCATTTAAGCTCTCCTTATTTTTCCAAGCTTTCCAGCTGTTCGGACAGGTTTTGAGACAGGGAAGAATTCTTTTTGCCCATGTAGGAACGATATTCGTTCTTTTCAGCATCACGTTTAACCTTGGAGATGCTCAGGCCGATCTTCTTGCTGTCCAGATCCATCTTAATAACTTCAGCTTGAACCTTTTGACCCAGCTCCAGAGCGTCGTCGGGTTTAGCAATACGCTCTTGAGCGATTTCGGAAATGTGAACCAGGCCTTCAACCTTGTCGGTCAATTTAACGATAGCGCCGAAGGGCAGAAAACGAGCTACTTCAACTTCCAGGATGTCGCCAACATGGAATTGACCAGCTTCTACCTTCCAAGGATCCTCTTGGGTAGCCTTGATGGACAGAGCAACGCGTTTGTTTTCGCGGTCAATCTTCTTAACCAGAACAGTTACTTCGTCGCCTTCCTTAGCAACGTCAGCAGCCTTTACAGTGCGGTCCCAAGCCAGCTCGGTGTTGTGAACCAGGCCAACCAGACCAGCGCCAACTTCTACGAACAGACCAAATTCAGCAACCTTAACAACCTTGCCAGGTACTACTTGGCCTTCTTCAACGGATGCATAAGCAGCTTCTTCAGCAGCAGCACGTGCTTCTTTACGAGCTTGTGCTTGAGCTTCCTTTTGCTCCTTCCAAGCCTTAGCCTTAGCTTCGCGCTCAGCCTTCAGCAGGTCGCGGCGAGAAACAACGATGCGTTTCTTTTCCAGGTCTACTTCGATAATTTCAGCTTGCAGCTCTTGGCCAATGTACGGAGTGAAATCCTCAACGCGGCGCAGCTCTACATGGCTAGCGGGCATAAAGCCTTCAACGCCTTCAACTGCAACTGCCAAGCCAACAATGTTCTTAGCTTTGTTCTTGATGATGCGCAGTACTTTAACAGTAGCTTCGCGTTTTTCACCTTCAGCCAGCTCGCCAACATTTTTCCATGCAGCGTCGCGTTCAGCTTTAACCTTGGACAGGCGAACAAAATCACTCTTGGTGCTGCCAGGAATAACCTTAGCTTCAACTTCGTCGCCAACCTTGATGGTTTCCATCAGTTCTTCGGGAGCCACAGCCGGGTTCCATTCGGGATAAGTGATCAAGCCATCATGTCTATATCCAAAAGAAACATATACGCCGTCTTTATCCAATTGAATAACGGTACCGTTAACAATTTTGCCCGGATATACCTCTACCTCCATACTTTCGTTGAGCATGCTTTCAAAATCCATGTTTTCCATTGCTATAATAGCCTCCTTAATTAAACGGTCAGGAGTCGATGCCCCAGCCGTGATTCCAATTTTATGACAATCCCTGAGCATGTCTGCATGCAGCTCGTCTGCAGTTTCGATATGATATGCTTTGCTGCAATTGGCCTGCACTAGCTCAAAAAGATGCCTCGTGTTGGCACTATTTCTTCCACCGATAACAACCACTGCGTCCGACTCCTTGGCCAGCTCCACAGCTGCCTTTTGTCTTTGGCTGGTTGCCAGGCAGATGGTGCGTTCCACACGATACTCTCCCGGGCGTTGCTTTTGCAATTCCTGCAATATATCTTCGAATTTTTGCAGCTCAAAAGTGGTCTGGATAATGACTCCATACCGCTCCCTTTGCGGCACACTAGAGATATCTTTTATACATTCGATACAGATGGCCGATTTTCCTGCCCATTTTAAAATACTTTTTACTTCTGGGTGATTTTTTTCTCCCACAATGACGGGATAATAGCCATCTGCTGCTGCCTGAGCAGCCTTTTTTTGGGCCAAGCGCACATTAGGACAGGTTGCGTCCAAGATTTGCAGGCCTCTTTGCTCCGCCTCGGCGTAAACCTCAGGGCCCACACCATGGGAGCGAAAAATTACTGTTTCACCGGCAGTGAATTCCTCCAAGCTTTCCTTGCAGGCAATACCCTGTGCTGCCAGTTCTTCTATGAGCTGGGGATTGTGAATGAGGGGACCGAAGGTGCCACCCTTGACGTGCTCACTAGCTGCCCCCTGGGCCAGCTCCACCGCACGCTTCACACCATAACAAAAACCGCAGTATTCTGCTACCTTGATTTCCATCATACCTTTTCTCCAGCCTGCAGGGCAGCAATATGCTGCATGAGATTTTCAGTCATATCGTGTAAAAATTCTTTATTCACCACAGCGTCAGCAGGGAAATAAATGGGCTTGCCAAAGCGGACTGTTACCTTGGGCCAAATTCTGCCTTGACGACGGTAATCTGTGCCGATGACGCAGCAGGGCACAATGGTGGCCATGGCCTTGGAGGCCATCATAAGGGCACCGGGCTCAGCCTTGCCCAGTTTGCCGGTTTTGCTGCGGGTGCCTTCGGGAAATATGGCCAAAGCCTTGTTATCCTTGAGAAGATCAATACCGTGTTTGATGGCTGCTCTATCAGCGCCACCGCGGCGCACAGGAAAAGCGCCAAGGGCCTTATAGATAGTACCTAAAATAGGTACGAACAGCTCCTGCTTAGCCATGAAATGCACCTTGCGGGTGGCTGCTGCACCGATTACAGGCGGGTCTAACAGGCTTAAATGATTGCTGGCAATAACCAGAGGACCTTCTTGGGGAATATTGTCTTCGCCTTCAACATGGAGACGCAGACCGATTTTAAAGAGCAGCCAGAGAATGGGCTTCAGAATTGTATAAATCATTGGGCCTTCTCCTCAACCAGCTCCAAAATTTTTGCAGTTACCTGCTCGATATTCATGTCAGAGGTATCCAAAAGCAGCGCATCCTCTGCCTGACGCAGGGGGCTGATGGCCCTCTCGCTGTCCTGCTTGTCACGGCTGGCAATATCCTCCTTGAGCTGGGCCAAATCCACCTCTTGACCCTTAGCTACCAGCTCCTTGTAGCGACGCAGAGCGCGCTCTTCGACGCTGGCAGTGAGGAAAATTTTCAGCTGCGCATTGGGAAATACCACGGTACCGATATCGCGGCCGTCCATCAGAACGCCTCCGCTCTCGCCCATGCGGCGCTGCTGCGCCACCATGGCCTCGCGCACGGCGCCAATAGCCGCTACGCGGGAAACGTTGGCCGTTACTTCGGCACTGCGAATGGCATCAGTAACCTCTACCCCATCCACAAAGACGCGATTAACGCTTGCTTCCGGCTTAAATTCTATCACCATGGTCTGTGCTAGCTGGCTGATGAAAGCTTCATCGAACTCCTTGCCTGTTTGCAAAAACTTCCAAGCTACACTGCGATACATAGCACCTGTATCTATATAAGCATAGCCGAGCTTTTCTGCTACCAGCTTGGCAATAGTGCTTTTGCCTGCGCCGGCAGGACCATCAATAGCTACAACAATTTTCTTCATAAACATCTAACCACACTTTATTCTAGATTACTTGCTGCTAAGCCTGCGGCATAACCGCTGGAAAAAGCAGCCTGCAAATTGAAGCCACCTGTATAACCATCCACATCCATGACCTCACCAGCGAAATAAAGTCCGTTGATGAGCTTGGATTCCATGGTCTTGGGATTGATTTCCTTCACATCTACGCCGCCTGCTGTGACAATAGCCTCGGCAATGGGGCGAGTAGCCGTAATGGGCACCACAAAATTCTTCAGCGTTTCCAAAAGGCGCGTCCGCTCCTCCTTGGACACTTGATTGATGAATTTTTCCTCGTCCAGATAAGCCATATCCAGCACCACAGGAATCAGTCTTTGGGGCAACAAATCCTTGAGACCGTTGAGGAGCTGTTTACGGCTGTACTGCTGAAAATCACGCTGAATACGAGCATCCAGCTTCTCCCTGCTCAGGGCAGGCTTCAAATCTATATCTAGCTCCACCTCCTTGCCCTCGCTCAAGGCCTTACTAGCCACATTGCTCAGGGACAAAATGATGGGACCGGATACACCAAAATGAGTGAAAAGCATCTCGCCAAACTCGCTACCGATTTTTTTGCCATCGGCTATAAGTGTGGCGCTAACGTTACGCAGGGATAACCCCTGCAGAGCTTCGATATAGGGATAATCACTTTCCAAGGGAACAAGGGAAGGCTTCAAGGGGATTATATTGTGTCCCACCTTGGCAGCAAGCTTCGCGCCGCCACCATCGCTACCCGTGCCCGGATAGGAAGCACCCCCGGCACACAGGATTACAGCATCTGCTTGATAGACACCGCTTACGGTTTTAACGCCGGTTACGCGACCTTCCTTAATGAGAATCTCTAAAGCCTTGGTGTCGCAGAGCAATTTCCCTCCTGCCTGAGTGAAAATCTTGACCAAGGTATCCACCACATCCTTAGCCTTATCACTGACAGGAAAGACTCTGTTGCCTCGCTCCACCTTGGTGGCAAGGCCATTACTCTCCAACATATCTACTATATCATCATTTGTGAACCTATGTAAAGCACTATTTAAAAATCTTCCGTTTCCGGGGAGATTTTTTATGATTTCGGGCAGTTCGCCGGCATTGGTGATGTTGCAGCGACCCTTGCCCGTGATGAGCATCTTTTTGCCAGGCTGACGCATTTTTTCCAAAATGGACACCGCAGCACCGTTTTGCGCTGCGCTGATGCCGGCTAAAAGGCCTGCCGCGCCGCCACCAATAATCACTACCCTGCTCATAGCTTGGCCGCCTTCTTCAGTGCCGCCAGCTCGCTTTCGCTGAGCTCACGGAATTTGCCACGACTGAGGTTGCTCAAGGTTAGGGGGCCCAGCTTGATGCGCTTCAGCTCCCGCACAGGAAAGCCAATAGCATCACACATACGGCGCACCTGACGATTGCGACCCTCGTGGATGGTGATATCAAAAAGTGTAAAATTGTGCTCGTGGTCATAGGTACGCAAATTAACTACTGCGGGAGCAGTCATGCCATCCTCCAGCTTTACGCCAACGCGCAGCATATCCAGCTTTTCATCGGGCACAATGCCCGGCACCTTTACCAAATAGGTTTTATTGACCTCGTGGCTGGGATGCATCAAGGCTTGGGCCAGCGCACCATCGTTGGTCAAAAGCAGCAAACCCTCGGTATTGTAATCCAAGCGTCCCACGGGAAATACTCTTTCCGGCAAATCCTTTACAAAATCGGCAATGCTACGACGATTTTGGGGATCGCTCATGGTGGTTACGACGCCACGAGGCTTGTAGAACAGATAATAAGCCTTGGTTTCGGCCTCAATGGGCTTGCCATCCACAGCAATGCGCACTCTGTCCGGGTCAAATTTGCTGCCCAGCTCGGTGATGACCTTGCCGTTTACGCGGACGCGACCGGCGGTAATGATTTTTTCTGCTTCGCGGCGGGAGGCTACGCCTGCAGCCGCCAAGATTTTTTGTAAACGTTCTTCCATCAAATATATTTCCTTTTATACACTAACTGAATTATCATCTTTATGCTCTTCCGTCTCCAGCTCCAGCACCTGCTGCACAGCCTGCTCCTCATCCTCGGGCACATCCTCCAAGGGTGGCAGTGCCTCAAGATTGGGCAGTCCGAAAACGGTCAAAAATTTTTCCGTGGTGGCGTACAAAATGGGATTGCCCAAGGCTTTTTTGCGCCCTGCTTCCCCGATGAGTCCCAAATCAAGCAGGGTATTCACCACGCCATCCACCTTTACACCGCGGATAGCCTCCATTTCCGCCCTCGTAATGGGCTGCTTGAAGGCGATGATGGCCAGCGTTTCCATGGCCGCATTGGTCAGCTTGACCTCTTTTTTGCGGCTCAAATTGCTCACCAAGGCATAATGCTCCGGCTTGGTCACCAGCTGATAGCCCTCGCCTATCTGGCGTAGCATCAGGCCTCTTCCCTCTTCCTCATAGCAATGTTCAAGAGAAGAAAGCAGCTCCCACACCTGGGGCTTGTCCAGCTGCAAACATTGGGCCAGCTCGGCCACACTCAAGGGCTCCCCGGCGGCAAATAACACCGCCTCCAAGGCACCCACCATTTTATCATGATACATGGCTTGCTTCCCCCTGTTTACTAAAGATATAAATGGGTGCAAAGGCAGCATGCTGGGCGATGGTAATAAGCCCCATCTTCAACAGCTCCAGCACCCCCAAAAAAGCGGCCACCTTTTCTCCGGATTTGGCTGTTTGCAGCAAATCATTGAGCAAAAAGCCATCGGGATGCACCTGCAAGCGCTGCAAAATTTCCGCCATTTTTTCCTGCACGCTAAAGGCTTGGGGCTCGATATAGGCCAAGGGGCGACCTGTGTCACGCATCACATTACCCAAGGCCAGCAGCAAATCACGGACCGGATAATTGGGCACATAACGCTCCACCAAATTGGCAAACAGGGGCTCCCGCTGTACATAGCGTTCGGCCTGCTCCTTTAAATAGCGCAAATTTTGAGCAGCACCCTTGATGCGGCGATACTCCACCAGCATCTGCACCAGCTGATGGCGGGGGTCCTCCCCTTCGTCCTCATCCTCCCGTGCTTCCTTGGGCAGCAGCATGCGAGACTTGATTTGCAAAAGCGTCGCAGCCATGACGAGAAACTCGCTGGCCAGCTCCATATCAAACTCCTGCAAATTGCGCAAATAACCAATGTATTGCTCGGTTATTTCCACAATGGGGATATCATAAATATCTATTTTGTTGCTCTCAATTAAATGCATCAGCAAATCGAGAGGACCTTCAAAGGCAGTCAGCTTTAAGGATACATTACTCATGGCAGGCCTTTAAAAGACGATGCTCAACAGGCCCTGAATCAAACGCAGGTACCCATTGGCCAAAGGATTGATAATCATGCTGGTGATGCCGGTGAAAACCAAGGCAATCAAAATATAAAATCCATAGCGGTCCACCATTTGGTTGAACTGCCAGGACTGCTTGGCCGGCAGCAGCTCGCTCAAAATGCGGGAGCCATCCAAAGGCGGCACAGGAATCAAATTAAAGAAGGCAAACCACACATTGTATAGCTGCATCCAGAACAAGAAGCGATACAGGCCGTCACTGAGCATGCCCATGCGTCCTAAAAAGGCCGTCATAAAGGCTGCCAAAAAGCACAGGAAAAGATTGGCAGCAGGCCCCGCAAAGGACACCTTCAAAATGCCCTCCCTGCGGTTGCGGAAATTGTTCACGTTGATGGGCACGCCCTTGGCCCAGCCGAAGCCGGCAACAACCAAGAGAATGGCGCCAATAGGGTCCAAATGAGCCAACGGATTGAAGGTCAAGCGTCCCATATAGCGTGCTGTGGGGTCCCCCATGCTGTCAGCACATTGGGCGTGTGCATATTCATGAATAGAAATCGCAAACAGCAGCGCCGGGATGCGATAAATCATTGAAGCAAAATCTAACATTATTTCCTCCATCTATAGTACTAAAGAATGTAGTAGACACACTTCTAATATTACAATTATACAACATCTGGTGCCGCTTAGTCAAAAGAAAAAGGAATCGCCAGCATGAATTATGTGACGATTCCGTAAAGCTTTAGTTATTTACCTGTGAAAACAGGAGCACGCTTGCCATAGAAGGCAGCAATGCCCTCCTTGCAGTCGTCGGTGCCCATGAGCAGGGATTGGGTGGTTTCTTCGATGTTCAACACTTCGTCCAGGGTCAGGCCGGTATCGTTCAGATATTTTTTGGTCAGACCAATGGCCATGGGTGCGCTGGCAGCCAGTCTTGTAGCCATCTCGTAAACCTTATCCTTCAGGAATTCTTCTTCAATAACATCGTTGAGCATGCCTAGGCGTTCAGCGGTGGGAGCGTCAATCAAATCGCCTGTGAACATGAGCTCCTTAGCCTTGTGGATGCCAATAGCGCGGGGCAAAAAGTACAGGCCGCCGCAGTCAGGAATGAGGGCAACCTTGGCAAAGCTTTCACCAAATCTAGCTTTATGGGAAGCGTAAATCAAATCGCAGGCCAGCATCAGGTTTACACCAGCACCGGCAGTTACACCGTTAACCCAAGCGATAATGGGCTTTTCAATAACGGTGATGCGCTTAGCAACGGCGCCAACCTTGGCAATAAAGCTCTTTTTGGCAGCAGTGCCCTCAAGGCCATTCAAAAAGCTCAGGTCACCACCGGCGCAGAATGCTTTGCCGTTACCGGTGAGCACTATGCAGCGCACAGCCTTGTCGGTCTCGGCCTTGGTTAAAGCTTCGTGCAGGCCATCAATCAAAGCGTCATTCATAGAGTTCAGGCTCTTGGGACGATTCATGGTAATGGTAGCAATACCATTCTCCACAGCGTATAATACAGCATCTTCCATGGGAAACAACTCCTTTACTGAATCTTTGTAACTGTTTCTATTATATCACACAATTCTATTAATTGCATATAAATTGCTACATAACAAGCAGTAAGTTCAAGATGCTTTTTAGCAAACAAAAAAGCTCTGGGCACAAACCCAGAGCTAAATCAGCTGGCTCCCCGAGTAGGACTCGAACCTACGACGCCCTGATTAACAGTCAGGTGTTCTACCGACTGAACTATCGGGGAATTAGGTCGACAATCAATCGACGAGAATTATTATAAAGGCAAACGCCCCATTTGTCAACGATTTTTTTAGCAAAAGCGCAACTTTTTCGCAGACATCTTTTTGCAGACAAATGTCCGTGTACAGGATTCCTAGCGCGTTTTGCTACCGAAAAGAATGTTCGCTTTTATTTTCTGGTCAGCTTGTAAATCAAAGCATTGCAGATGGCTGCTGCCACATTGCTGCCGCCCTTGCGACCGCGAGCCACGATGTAAGGAATGCCGGTCTTCATAATGATTTCCTTGGATTCCACTACGTTGACAAAGCCAACGGGTACGCCGATAACCAATTCAGGCTTAATCTTGCCCTCTTTTACCAGCTCATCAAGGCGCACCAAAGCGGTGGGAGCATTGCCCACAGCGATGATCACAGGACCTTCGATGGTGCAGGCCTTCTCCATGCAGGCAGCCGCTCTGGTAGAGCCAGCCTCCTTGGCACGTGCAGCCACATCCGGGTCAGCCATGAAGCACACAGCCTTGGCACCCAGCTTGGAGAGGCCCATCTTGTTGATGCCGGTGCAGGCCATATTGGTATCAGTAACAATGGTAGCACCCTTTTGCAGCGCTGCCAAAGCCTTCTCCACCACGCCCTCGCTGAACAGCAAGTTGCGAGCATAATCAAAATCAGCGGAGGTGTGGATAACGCGCTTCACGATATCCAGCTTCTCCGGATCAATCTTGATTTGGCCTAATTCCTCGCCAATTATTTCCATACTGCGTTTTTCAATATCAGCAGGCAGAACATTTTGTAATTGCATTGTAACACTACCTTTCCTATCACATCAGGCAGTCGCGATTATCTTTCCACACCTGTGCGCGCGCCAATACCCTTTTCATAGGGATGCTTGCGCTTACAGATTTCCGAAACATAATCAGCCAACTCCACCAGCTCGCTAGCAGGATTGCGCCCTGTGAGCACAACCTCCAGCTCCGCTGGCTTGCCCTTGAGAAAATCAACTAAAATATCTTTATCAAAAACGCCGGTATTAATGGCGCCGATAACCTCATCAAGAATAAGCAGGTCAATGTGCTCGTCCCTGCACTTTTGCTTAACCTTGTCGAAAAGAGCCAGGTGCTCACCCTTCACCTGCGCCTTTTCCTCGTCATTCATTTGGAAGGTGAATTTTTTAGTTTCCTTGCCACGCATAACCTCGATAGTGGGTAGTAATGCCAGGCTCTTGAGCTCGCCCGTGGGTCTGCTTTTGAGAAACTGCACGATGAGGACATGGTTGCCATGACCTGCGCAGCGCACTGCGAGACCCAAGGCAGCCGTAGTCTTGCCCTTGCCATCACCGCAATAAATATGAATCAAGCCGCCATCCTTCATTTAGACGCCTGCCTCCAAAATTTCGTAAACCTTCTGCATGTCGATGTCCTTGCGCACTGCATCGGCCAAAATATCGTATTGTTGGCGCTTGTAATCCGCAAAGTTGATGGTCTTCACATCCTCCATATGCAGGCCCTTCTTGGCCAGCAAGGCTTCCACAATCTTGGCCGCAATGCCGTCTCCATCAAAAATGCCATGCACATAGGTGCCATAAATGTTCATTTTATAAGTGATATTTTGGTTACCCTCGGCAAATTCCTCACCCACCTCATGAATCGGCTTAATGGAGGTCATAGCGTTTCTGTCGTCAAAGGTAGTCACGCCGGAGTGAATCTCATAGCCATGCAGGGGCATGCCCGTGAGCTCATGGAAAATACCCTTCACATCCCCGAAGCAGCCCTCCATTTGGATGGTGCGCTTGTGCTCGATGAAGGAGGTGGTGATATCCAAAAGGCCCAGGCCCGGGAAATCCCCGCCCTCTTCCACGCCGTAGGGGTCGGAAATATTCTTGCCCAGCATTTGGTAACCACCGCAGATACCGAAAATGACGGTGCCATTGGAAGCATGCTTCAAAATAGCAGCCTCGATACCGCTTTGGCGCAGCCACTTCAAATCGCCGATGGTATTCTTGGTGCCGGGGATAATAATCATATCCGGGTTGCCCAAATCCCGCACATTCTTCACATAACGCAGGGAAACTCCGGGAATCAGTTCAAATACGTTGAAGTCCGTATAATTGGACATGCGGGGTGTACGAATAACAGCGATATCAATCAAATCCACCTCGCTATGACCGCTGATACGCTCGGAAAGGCTGTCCTCGTCCTCAATATCCACATTGAGCATGGGCAGCACGCCGATAACAGGCACACCGGTTTTTTCCTCAATCATGCGCAGGCCGGGACGCAAAATTTCCACGTCACCGCGGAATTTGTTGATAACAACGCCCTTCACCATAGCGCGTTCTTCCGGCTCCAGCAGCATCAATGTACCATAGATGGAAGCGAAAACGCCACCGCGGTCAATATCAGCCACTAAAAGCACGGGCGCCTTGGCCATTTGGGCCATACCCATGTTCACAAAATCGTCCTTTTTGATGTTGATTTCCGCAGGACTACCAGCGCCCTCAATGCACACAATATCGTATTGGCTGGCCAGCGTATCAAAGGCCTCCTGCACCTTGGGACGCAAAGTGTGCTTCATGGCATAATACTCCTGAGCCTTCATGGTGCCGATGGCTTCACCGTTGACGATGACCTGGGAGCCACTGTCGCTGGTGGGCTTGAGCAGAATGGGATTCATGAGTACGCTGGGCTCAATATTGGCGGCCTCAGCCTGTACAACCTGAGCACGACCCATTTCTGCTCCCTCCCTCGTAATGAAGGAATTCAGCGCCATATTTTGGGATTTAAAGGGAGCTACCTTGTAGCCATCCTGATTAAACACGCGGCACAGACCTGCAGTCAAGAGACTTTTGCCGGAGTTGGACATGGTGCCAACGACCATGATTGCTTTTGCCACTTCAATCACTCTCTTTCATCAAAAAGTTCAATATTTGGTGATAATTCTTGGGCTGCCATGTGCGGCAATCACTTAGTAAATCACCGCGCAAATACCCTGCTATCACAGGGGTGCAGCCAGCACCATGCTTGCCAGTGATAGAGCTGGTTACATGGTCGCCGCAAACGATAACCTTAACAGGCTCGCTGAGGCGGTTGGCCAAGGGCCGTAAAAACTCCTGGTCAATTTTAGTAATAAAAGCGGCTTTGGCCGCATAATCATAGCGATGAGAAGCTTCATCAGAGCCATTGAAATGGGCAATGACAAAATCATTCCGCTGTAATAGCTCCAATGTTGCCTCCGCCTTGGCGGCCACATCCGTGTCCACGTCGCCGGTGGCAGTGGGCGGAATCAGCACCTCCATGCCCAAGGCTCTGGCGATACCCACCACAATTTCGGCCTTGCACACCGCTCCACCCTTGATGCCATGTAAGCTCTCAAAGGAGGGCAGCGTTTGCCGTGCCGAAGGACCCCAAGGATAAAGTATATAATGCAAGCCGTCATGAGCCAAAAAGGCTAAACGCTTGTTGGTTTCGCTCAGAAAATAATTCAGGGACAGTGATGCCCTGCGCAAGGGCTCCAAAAGCTCGTCCACAGCCTCCCCCACACTCTCATGGGGCGGGCGCACTGCGCAGTCCAAAACAGCCGCTTCCTTATTCATAATCAGCAGATTGCGATATTCCGAAAGATGGATGAACTCAATATCCTTGAGCACCGCATCACAAACAGCAGCTGCCTCCTGCATCTTGGCCGGCGTGAGGCCCGTGGCATTAAAGCCAGCCAATCGTCCCTGCGCGTCCACTGCAGCCAGATTGCAGCGCAGCACCATTTCGTACTCTGAAATATCCCTGTCGTGAGCCAAAAGCTCCAGATAAGCTCTGTTTTGGGGCATATCCCTTTTATTCACACCCAAAAGCCGGAGAATGCAGCTACAGCTTTCGGGAACAATATCCTGTTCACATATACTGCAATGACCCAAGCCACCTGCAGCCGCAATGGCATCCATCACAGGATGTGCAGCCTGCTCGTAGGGAGTCCTCCCTCCCCAAGCATCAATAGGGTCATCGCCCAATCCATCAATTAAAACCAGTAAAGAGCGCATGCTTTTTTGCTTCCTTAATTGCTTTGATCAGGCCGCGGTTTAGCACTCTCGTTTTCACCGCGACACGGTAATAACCTGCACGCAGGTTATGATAATTCGCGCAGGAGCGAATCAAATACCCCTGCTCCCGGAGCAATTCCACCAGATTGGCAGGCTCCGGCAAATAAAAGAACACATAATTGGCCTCGGAGCCATAAACCTTGGCCCCCAGATTGGTCAACTGATTTTTCAAATACTGTCTTTCTTCCTCAATTAGAAGGAAGGATTCATGAAGGTATTGCTCCTCCTTCAAGGCCGCAATACCGGCCTCCTGGGCCAAAACAGAAACACTCCAGTCCTGACCACATTGGTGCAGGCGTGTGTGTAGCTCCTCATCGGCAGTGAGGCAATAGCCCAAGCGAATGCCGGGCATGGCAAAGGTCTTGGTAAAGGCCTTCAAAATAATCAGCTCCGGATATTCAGCCAGCAGATTGCGCAGGCTATAGGCCTTCTCCTTGGACACGAAATCCATGAAGCACTCGTCCACTAACAACTTGGCCCCCACCATGCGGCACTTTTGCAGCACTCGCTCCAGCTGCAGGCGGTCCATGAGCTGACCGGTGGGATTATTAGGATTACAGATTACCACTAAATCAATGCGAGAGGAAATCCTGCCCACAAGCTCCTTGCCGGGCACAAAAGCCTCACTTTCCTTGAGCTCGAAATATTTTACAGAGCAATCCACGGAGCGCAAAGCCTTTTCGTAATCAGCAAAGGTGGGCGCCAGTAGCAGCGCTCGTTTAGGCTTCAAGGCTAAGGCTAAACGAAACAGCACATCGGCAGCACCATTACCAAAGAAAAGATATTCCGGCTGCACCCCCAAAAAATCGGCGGTAGCACTGGTTAAGCGACGGCAAAAGGCGTCGGGATAATTCACACAGCTCTTTAAGGCGGACTTTACCGCCTCCTTGACACCCTGTGGTAATCCAAGAGGGTTGATATTAGCAGAAAAATCTACAAAGCGTTTGCCATCCGCAGTTGTTTCCTGGCTATAGATGTCACCGCCATGCTCATATTTATACATCACTCCACCCTCAATCCTTAAAAATATAGATAAATTGCCGAGAATAACAGCAGGCATAAAACTGCCGTCATGTACAGCAAATTGTTAGTCTTTTTGATATCCTCCGGGCACACAGGACGAATATCATCACCGATGGTATCCTTGTGCACCAGCTTGCCGAAGTAAAAATGGTCGCCACCTAATTGGATGTTCAAGGCACCGGCTGTCACTGATTCTGTCATAGCAGAATTGGGACTCAGATGATTATAGCGGTCCCGCCAGAAAATCTTCCAGGCGCCAGGACCATTGAGCCCCAGCAAAAAGGCTGCGGCAATCATCACAAGACCCGTAATGCGAGCAGGAAGCAGATTAGCCAAATCATCCAATTTAGCGGCGCAACGGCCAAAATAGAGGAATTTGTCATTTTTATAGCCCACCATGGAGTCCATGGTGTTGATGCCCTTGTATAAAAAGGCTAAGGGCACGCCTCCAAGAAACATGTAAAACATGGGTGCGATGATGCCATCCGCAGTGTTTTCCGCCACGGTTTCCACGGCACCCTTGGTGATTTCTTCCTCGTCCAGATTTTTCGTGTCACGTCCCACAATCCAGGAGAGCTTCACTCTGGCATCTGCCAAATCATTATTATGCAAAGCATCATAAACCTTCATGCTTTCATCGCGCAAGCACTTGGTAGCAAAAATCTGGTAGCACATGAGCGTCTCCAAGGCAAAGGCCAACCAGGGGCTGACCATGCCTGCTGCCAACAAAATTGCCATGGGCACGGCGAAGGAAATAACCAGCACGATTACCACCATCAAGGCACCGCCGAGCAGCAAAGCGTTCTTGTTAGGCGCCAGCTTGGGCCGCAAATTACCCTCAATAAAGCCGATCAAGTTACCAATGAGACAAATAGGATGGGGCAGCCAATGTGGATCTCCGAATATTAAATCTAAAATGAAACCGGCTATAATAGCAGCCAAATGCAGCATACCTCTTTACCCCTTTTATCCTATATTCTGAAAAACTCAATGCGTTACTTGTTAGATTTTTGCGCAGCATGCTCATAGCAATGCTGCATAAAGCTGCGGGCAAAGTCCACATTGCCCCACAGATGAATGTGCGGATAGCCAGCATACATGGTGGCGTTGGCCGTCGCACATTCCCAGCTGCCCCGACCACTGGCCTTGGCAGCCACAAAGCTGTGTCCGTTATTGGTGCTGTCGCTGTAATGGAACTCATGTCCATTGATTTTGCCACCAGCGGCGCACAGCACATTGTCCTCTTGGGCAGTCAAATGCACATAACCAAAGCGAGTCAGCTTTTTGGTCAAAGCCGTTTCACCCTCGATGGCACCTACCCAATTATAAACCTTTTCTCCCTCGCGATAGCGCTCCAAAAGGTACATGAAGCCACCGCACTCCGCAAAGCAAGGCATGCCGCCGGTCACAGCGGCCTTTACGTCTGCAAGCATGGATTCATTGTTCGCCAATTGTTCGGCATAAAGCTCAGGATAGCCGCCACCCAAAACAAGGCCATGGCAGTTTTCTGGCAGATGGGCATCATTTACAGGGCTGAAGGGCACTAATTCAGCACCTAACTCGCTTAATAAATCAAGCGCATCCTGGTAATAGAAGCAAAAGGCTTTATCTTCGGCAATAGCTACGCGCACCTTCTCTTGACCAAGCTGCTCAAGGCACACAGGTTGGTACTCAAAGGGTGCTGAGGCTTGAGCAACCTCCAGCAAGGCATCCAAATCGATGGATTTAGCAGCCTGGGCTGCCAAACGCTCCACGATTTGCTGCAGGTCCCCTATTTCCTCCGCTGTAACCAAACCTAAATGACGACTTTCAAAATTGCAGTCCGTCATCACCGGGAAATAGCCCAAAAGCTTCACACCAGTTTCCTGCTCAATAACATCTTTATAAAAGAGATAGCTCATGGGATTAACATTGTTTAAAATGGCGCCCACGATGTGACTGTCCTTGCGGAAATCCTTAAAGCCCTTGATCATAGCGGCAATGGATAAGGCGGCTCCCTTGCCGTTAACCACCAAGACTACAGGAGTATCACAGGCACAGGCCAAAGCATAGGCGCTGGCCTCGGTGGTTTTGCCCATGCCATCATAAAAGCCCATGGCACCCTCGAACACAGCCACATCAACATGGGCAGCATTTTTCGCTACCAGCATGCGGGCAGTGTCCTCGCCCAGCATGAATAAATCAAGATTGCGGGACTTGGCGCCGATGACTCTAGAATGGAACATGGGGTCGATATAATCAGGTCCGGATTTGAAGGCAGCAACGCTGAGACCCTTGTTCATGAGGGCCTTGAGCAGTCCACAAACCAATGTTGTTTTGCCAGTGCCGCTGCCGGGGGCACTAATCATCAAACGGGGCAGCTTCATTTCAGCCATGTTAATCTTCCTTCTTCAAAGCAGTCATTACATACACAGGATTCTGCGCCATCATCAAGTTATAGTGGCCTAAATGCTTGCTGCGAGCCACAAAGACGTTGACGATTTCCAAGGAGTAAGCCTGCTTCTCCTTGTAGTAGTTGGCAACCTCCGCCAGTGTTTCCACGGTAATGGCGTTGATTACCACCCTGCACTTGTTGTTTTTAGCGTAGATGACATCCAGCATTTGGCACAAATCGCCACCGCTGCCGCCTACGAAAACACAATCAGGGGCGGGCATGCTTTGGATATTCTCCAAAGCTTCACCAGCTACGATATCTAAATTTTGCACGCCAAAGAGCTCCTTATTCTTGCCCAAGAGCTCCACCGCTACAGGATTGCGCTCGAAAGCCCACACCCTACCCTGCTTGGCAATGAGAGCCAATTCAATGGAGCAGGAGCCGGTACCGGCGCCGATATCGTAAATCAAATCCGTAGCCTTGGGCTGCAGCTTGGACATGGACACGCTGCGCACCTCTTGCTTGGTCATGGGTACCTTGCTGCGCAGGAATAAATCGTCTGCAAGGCCGTGGACTGTGGATGCAAAGCTATGGGCATCCTGGTTCAAAATCATCATGACGGACAGGGAAGGAAATTCCAAGGCACCAATTTCCTCCGCCGTACCGCTGGTGATTTTTTCTTCAGGATAGCTCAAATTTTCGCCCACATAGACCTGCACCTGGCCCAAGCCGTGCTCGCACAGCTGAGCGCACAGCTTTTGGGGAGAGTTGTCGCCCCCGGTCAGGGAAAAGACCTTGGCGTTTTGGGCCACAGCCGCCACCAAATTTTGCTGGCGTCCATGCATACTAACGATTTTGCAATCATCCCAGCTCATCTTCAACGCGCTGGCAAAATACACCAAGCTGCTGATGCCTGCATAACGCACGCAATCGCAGTTGGGCAGCTTGCCGCTGATGGTCTTAGCCAAGCTAAAAAAACCCACGTCGCCGGAAACCAGCACTGCCAGCTCATACTTGGCAGGGTCAGCTGCAGCTGCAATGGCAGCAATCTCGGCAGTTTTGATAGTATCGTATATTTTTTTGTCAGCTGTGGCAAAGGCCGCCAGCATTCTTTTATCGCCAATGAGAATATTGCTCTTCTCAATGGCCTTGCGTGCAGCACCGGTGAGCAAATCAGGATTGCCCGGGCCGATGCCCACGATATTAACTCGTAACATCAATAACCTCCTAGTAAATTAGCAGGTTGGCTCCCCCTCCGCACCCTACGGGTATTAGCACGACCAACACGTTTTCACTGCGCTATGCTTGTGATAACGTGGGTCTTAGCGTCGGGGAGCTGTCAGCGTAGCTGACTGAAGGGGGTCCACGCCGAAACTATCTTTCAGCATCTCCACTATGTCCCCCAGCCCGGCGCCAACCTCCTCGCTGGCCCGACCGATGACAATCAGCTTCGCTCCGGCCTCCGCCGCAGCCTCCACCTTCTCGTCAAAGCCACCGGCCTTGCCGCTGTCCTTAGTCACCATGAACTTGCTACCGTACTTCTTCAGCATAGCAATATTCAAATCCTTGGCAAAGGGACCCTGCATGCAGATGATGTTGGCAGGCTTGTAGCCCAGCTCCAGGGCGCTCTTTAAGCTGCTTTCCATGGGTAGGATGCGCAAGGCGATGCGCTCCGCGTAATCCTTCACCCCGGTGAAGTCAGGCAAATTTTTGCTGCCTGTCGTCAGAAAAATATTGCCCTCCACCTGGTTCAGCAGCTCCACCGCTTCACCAAAGTCGTGGACCGTAATATAATCCCCTGCTTCTCCTTGCGGACGCACCAGCCTGAGATACCGGCATTTTTCCGCCTCGCAGGCCTTTTGCACCGTCTCAGTCACAATAGTTGCATAAGGATGGGTCGCGTCGATAACATAGGTCGGTCTATGCTCGGCCAAAAATGCCTGCATAGCAGCCAAATCCATGCGCTCGGCCAGCACCGTGGTATTCTCCTGGGGCTCGATCAAAGCCGCACCATACTCGGTGGCTACGCTGACATAAAGCTGGACGGGCAAGCCCGCCATTTCTTTAATCAGCCTGCGCCCCTCGCTGGTGCCGCCGATAAGCCAAATTACCGGCTTCATGCCAGTCTGTAACCGCGAGGAGTTACCAAACGACCGTTAATAACTTCGGTTTGGGTGTTGCCGATGATAACAGTGGAGAACATGTCCACTTCCTTATCACGAAGCTCAGCCAAGGTGGTCAGCTCGTAGGACTGACCTTCGCGGCCGATATTGCGCACAATGCCTGCAGGAATGGTGCCCGGCTGATTCTTCAGCATAATGTCGCAGGCCTTTTGCAGGTAATCATGACGTTTAAAGCTAGAAGGATTGTACAGGCAGATGCAAAAATCTGCTTTAGAAGCGCAATCCAGCCGTTTTTCAATCTTTTCCCAGGGAGTCAAGAGGTCGCTCAAGCTAATCAGGCAGAAGTCGCTGATCAAGGGTGCGCCCAACACAGCGGCACCGGAGCAGGCAGCGGTAATACCGGGGATAACCTCGATATCGATTTCCGGATGGTCCTTGGCTACTTGGCACATAATGCCGGCCATGCCATAAACACCGGCGTCGCCACTGGAAATCATGGCTACGGTTTTACCCTTCAAGGCTTCGTCCAGAGCCAGCTTGCAGCGGTCAACTTCCTTGCGCATGCCGGTGGACAGGAATTCCTTCTCGGCAAAATCTTCTTTAATCAAATTTACATACACATGGTAGCCAGCGATAACATCGCAGGACTTCAGAGCATCATAAGCTCTTTTGGTCATTTGCTCCACGCCGCCGGGGCCCAGGCCCACTACATATAATTTGGACATTTTCATGCCTCCTATTATTTATTTTTTGAGACCTGTATGCTGCAAGTCCAGCACCAAATCCTCTACCGCAATGGCCAAGGTTACACCATTGAGGCTAGTTTTTTTCAGAGCAAGTCTGCCGCCGCCAGTGTCCTTCACAGCGCTGCGCTCGCACACATTGCTCACCCCTACCACGCTTTGCACGAAGGAAGAAGGAGTAAAATCTCCCTCCAAGGCATTCAATTCCTCCGCACTGTAAAAGTGGGCCGGTAGGTTATATTTTTTGGCAAAGGCCAAAAGCCCCTGCTCATCCTTTTTCAAATCAACGGAAGCAATACCGGCAACGCTGCGCATATCCAAAGCTAAGCGCTCCAGCTCCGGCAGCACCAGCGCTTCTATCCTTTCCAAGGGGGTGTTGCGCTTACAGCCAATGCCCAAATGGACAATCTTAGGTAATAGCCGCACGGTGGTACCTCGGAAGGGAGCAAGCTTTTTACTCAAGGTTATGGCCATGCCAATGGGTAAGCTACCGTTAAACTCAACCTGCTTGGGTAAATTGCCTGCAACCTCAAAGCCGGCGTCCACATACAGGCCCACCCTTTCGCCAGCCACTAGCGCCGCCGCGAAATCCTTGGCTGCCTTCAAGGAGCACAGCACCATATTGTTCCGTGCCGCCCACTCGTCCACAGCAAAGAGTCCGTTTACATCCGTAGCTGTGGTCACGCAGGCTTGTGCTCCCAAAGCTGCCGCCACGTAGCGCGCCATTTCATTGGCGCCGCCAATGTGTCCTGCCAAAAGCGGAATCACAAAGTTGCCACGCTCATCGATGGAAAGCACCGCCGGGTCCGTCAGCTTGCTTTTGATAAAGGGAGCAATGGTGCGCACAGCAATTCCCACCGCACCTACGAAAACCAAGAGCTGGCAGCGAAAAAAATCTTCGCTACAAGCTGCATTGTGGTCCGGCAGCATGGGCGCCAAAGCCGCCTGCTGGGCGTACTTGGCCACCGTTTTATTGCTCACCCTGTAATCCAAATCGCTGAGCACATTCTCAATGCGTTTGGCAAGCTCCGCTCCCCTGAGTGAGAAGGAATAAATGGCCGCTTCCATAAGCTTATTTAACCTCAGGCTTCAAATCCAGCTTGCTGGGGTCAGCCTCACGGAATCCATGAGCAAAGGTAGGATTATATAGCTCGCTGCGGTCGTATTCATTGCCCAAGAAACCGCCTACGGTAATGAGGGCTGTCTTGTTGATGCCATACTTAGCTGCGCTTTCAGCCAAGGTGCCCACGGTGCAGCGTACAATCTTTTCATCGGGCCAGCTTGCCTTGTACACGATGGCAGCAGGGGTTTGAGCGGTATAGCCACCCTTGATGAGCTCGCCGGACAACTTCTCCAGCATACCTGCGCTCAGGAAAATAACCATGGTGGCATGGTGAGCTGCGTAATCAGCAATCTTTTGACGGGGCGGTACAGGGGTACGACCTTCCATACGGGTGATGATTACGGATTGGCTTACGTTGGGCAGGGTGTATTCTGCCTTCAAAGCTGCTGCAGCAGCGCAGAAGGAGCTTACGCCGGGCACGATTTCGTAGTCCAGATTATAGCCACGCAGCAGGTCGATTTGCTCACGATGTGCGCCGTACACGCTGGGATCACCGGTGTGGAGACGTACAACCAATTTGCCGGCTTGAGCAGCAGGAACCATAGCCGCAATAACCTCCTCCAAGGTCATGTGAGCACTGTTCATAATTACGCACTCGGGCTTGCAGTATTTCAAAAGGTCCGGATTAACCAAGGAGCCGGCATAGATGCACAGGTCGCATTTTTCCAGCAGTTCTTTACCCTTAACAGTAATCAAATCAGCAGCACCGGGGCCTGCACCAATAAAATAAATCATTATTTATCAAACTCCTTTTCTTTAACCAGAATTACAGAGAAATAGCTGCTCTTGGGGTCGATTTCTTCCAAATCGTAATATACCTTTTCGCCGGGCAGACCGCAGCGCTCTACCATGCCTGCGTTTTTAATCAGGCCCTTTTCGCGGAGCTCGTCGCGCACACGGCCGATTTCGCTGGCGGATTTCATGAGCACCTTGTTGCCGGGGCCGTCCAGGAACTTGGAGGACTCCTTGTAGCTGCCGGGCAGCACGATCAAGGGTTCTGCTCTTTCGCACAGGGAAGTGTTCAGCTTAGCTGCTACGGCGCAGATGGAGGTTACGCCTGCTACCAGCTCAGCATCATAGCCATCTGCCAAAACCAGCTTATGTACATAAATGCAGGTTGCATACACAGTGGGGCAGCCTAAGGTGATGAAAACAACGTTTTTGCCCTCGTCCAGCAGCTTTTCGATAGCGTCAGCACCCTCGCGGTGTGCTTTATCCATAGCAGCCATGTCCTTGGTCATGGGCATATAAATCATAACCTGCTCTTTTTCATCCAGATTCACAACATTATTCACTATTGCTTTAGCAGTTAGAATACCGTTATCGCCCTGGGGAATAGCAACCACATCGCACTCCTTCAGCAGACGCACAGATTTCAAAGTCATCAGCTCGGGGTCTCCGGGGCCGATACCTACACTATAAAGCTTACCTCTCATAATTACTCTCCTTTTGCTTATGTAATTGGATTAATTCTTCTGCATCTTTGGTTTTGCCCAGTATGCCATAGACATTCGAGAACATAAAAGCTGCAGTTTTTATTTTACCATGCACTCGATGCTGCATGTAAAAATCAATTCTTTCGGTAACCTTGTCCATGACGGGCTCAAAAAGCTGCTCCCGCTTGAGGATTTTCGTTACCTCGTCAGTGGTCAAGCAGCCATAAATTTCTTTGCCCACCTCAATGGACGCACCGTGGAACATGGCCTCTAGGGCAAAAAGCTCCGTGCGGCAGTCCGCATATTTAGAGTGAGTATTCATCACGCCCTGGGCCAGCTTCACCAGCTTGCCGCTGTGGCCGATTAAAAGCAGTGTTTCGAAGCCTAAGAAGACCGCATAATCCAGGAGCTCGCCTACAAAATTACTGCAGGTCACCGCTCCCTCCAAATCCAGCTGCATCACGTCGCGGGTAAAATCCTCGCCGTAATTGCCGAAGAAGACTAGCAGGTTTTTATTACCTCTGGCTTTTTGCGCCCGCATTTCCACATACATGGTTTCGATGAGGGCCTTTTCGCTCATGGGCTCCACTATACCGCTGGTGCCGAGGACTGATAAACCGCCCACGATGCCCAAGCGAGGATTGAAGGTTTTTTTGGCGATTTCCACGCCCTCCGGAATGGAGATGGTTACGAGCAAGCCGGCGTTATAGCCAGCCTGCTCCATGACGCTGGCGACCTCAGTGGTAATCATGCGTCTGGGAGTGGGATTGATAGCAGGTCCGCCCACTGCACAGGCCAAGCCTGGCTTGGTAACCCTGCCTACGCCCACACCACCTTCGATGTGCACGCCTGGCTCGCTAACCTTTTCCACCTTGGCGAAAACTAAAATGCCATTGGTGTCGTCAGGGTCATCACCGGAATCCTTGCGAATAGCGCAGCTGACGTAATCCGCAGTCTGCTCCACCTCCAAGGGCTCCAAGCTGAGCACTATGCCCTTGGGAGTATCGATGCGCACGCTGTCCACCCGCTCACCTGTGAGCAGCATGGTGGCCGCCGCCTTTGCTGCTGCCGTGGCACAGCTGCCTGTTGTATAGCCACAGCGCAGATTTTTTCCTTGGGAAAATTGATATTCTTCCACAAGAGCCTCCTTTATATAGCATATTAAGTGATAATTTCTCTCAATAATAAGAAAAGACTTCCGCCGCATCCAGCAGAAGTCACAAAGACAGAATTAACTAAAGACGACCATAAAAAGCGATAGCAGAATTTAGCCAATCTACTGTCTCCATCACCCGTGGATTCAAGTAAGGTATAGATCGGTTGCTGACTTAGGCTAGCAGCCTGCACAGCGGCGGGACCGTAGGACTGATGTCCTCTTACCAAAAAGAAATACTTAACCTATACCACTAGCTAAGCACATTATAGCATAGTATGGGGGAAATTCCAATACCCTTAGAAAAAAATCTTAACGTTACTAGGAATAATTCTCAAGCAAATTCAAACGAAGTTTAGTAGCTTAATAGGAATTATTCTTATAATAAGATAAGTCATTGACAGCAAAAGAGCTCGGACGCTAGTCCGAGCTCTTGATAATTATTGTTTATTTTGCTTTTTTCAAGAATTTTTCATACATAGCATGGTCTTCAGCCATCATCTTGTCAGCTTCCTCACCAATAATGCAGGTGGGGTCGATGCCCTGCTTCATGAAATAATCCTTGAATTCCTTGGATTCGCAAACCTTTTTGGCAGCGTTGCGCAGCACGTCCAGCTTGTCCTTCGGAGTGTTTTTCGGAGCAACCAGAGCTGCCCAAGCGCGCACGGTCATGTTATGGCCCAATTCCTTGAAGGTAGGAACGTTGGGATAAATTACGCTACGGCTACCAGCCATAACAGCCAAAATCTTCAGGTTACCAGCGTCAACCTGGCTCTTGAATACGGAGGGATCAGCCAAGGTAGCATCGATGTGCTTGCCTGCCAGAGCAGCAGCAATGTCAGCGGATCCTTTCGGATAGGGAACATGCTTGAATTGTACGCCGAACTCTTCCTCGAAGGACAGAGCAGCAATGTGCCAAATAGCGCCTACACCGCTGTTACCCATCTTGATTTTGCCGGGGTTGGCTTTGGCAAATTTTACGAATTCGTCCACGCTGTTATAGGGAGCTACCTTGGGCACGATGAGTGCTGCGGGAGCTGCAATGGGAGCGCAAATAGCTGCGTAATCCTTATAGTTGTTCTTGCATTTGCCTTGGTGCGGGAACATAGCCAGCTCTACGGTTACCATGCCCAGGGTATGGCCATCAGCCTTAGCATTGGCAGTTTCTACCATGCCGGTTACACCACCGCCATCGGGCTTGTTCACGGGCACGAACTTGGAGCCCTTCAGCTCTTTTTCCATGAATTGAATCAGGCCGCGGGCAGAGGTATCGGTGCCGCCACCGGGAGCCTTAGGAATGATGACAGAAATATCGCCATCAGCGGGATAGGCAGCTTTTTTGCTGTCGCCGCCGCAGCCAGCCAGCATAACTGCCATAGTCAGCATAGCCATGAGGACAACTAAGATTTTTTTCATCCTTACAACATCTCCTTGTATAAGTTTTGATTAACAAAACACTCCTGCCCTTTTAGTTCCGTCCACAACTCAAGGGCAAGTATCGTAGTTGTATTTATTGTACCATATATTACAATGAGCGTAAACTGTATTACGCGACTTTTGCACGCTTTTTCTGGAAACTTTTTGGGATAGCAAAGTACTCGTTATACTAGGGAGTAGTTCTTTCTTTTTGTGCATTATATAACAACAAAAGTACTGAAATTTTATCCTACCTAAAATACTACCGAAAAGAATGTTCGATTATAATACAACAGCGTCCCAAGTGTATCATACACCGTGACGCTGTCATTAAGGTCGCCGTGCGGGCGACATGTATTCAGTTGTGGGTATTGTACTAGCCTACAACTACCTCTAGGCCATTTTCTTTGGCCAATGCAAAAATTGCCTCCTTAGCCAGTTTGGAATACTTAATAATCTCATTCAAAGGCTTTTTATCTTTTAGCATCTCAAGAGCAGTTTCCCTATGAACTTCCTCTCGACCTTTTTCTTTACAAATTCTTTCAAATTCACCCATTGCTTCTCGACCTCCTTCAGGGGACTTCAAATAATTCACATGTGCCGACAGCGCGCCTTGACTAGTGTCGCCAGCCTTGGCGGTCTTTAAATACTGCATGAGCTTTGCAATGTTAGAGCCATCGTCAACCTCTGCATTTACGTAAATTGTATGCAGACCATTGTCATAAGGTACTTGCTCACTCCCATGAGACAAATACTGATGCAATTCGTATACTGTTTGTCCTCCATGCCATATATCATCTTCTGAAAGATAGAAAAGATAAACCTCGGGCAGCTTGTCATAGGTCACGCCCTTGCGCAAAAGCTCGCTATCCATCACCGAAGAATAATAACGCACTCGCCTTGCCGGCGCAGGTTCTTCCAAGCGCTGGATTTCAATTTCATAGAGAGTACCTTTATCATCCTCTGCTGTGATATCCAGCCTAGGACTTTTACTAATCAGCATGGGAATGGCATCCTGCGTGCGACAAGCAATGATTTTTAAATCAGGCTTTTGCATCAGCTGACGCACGAGATGCAAACATGAAGCTTCATCCTTAAAGACAACGGATATAAATGTGTCGTTAAACAGATTCATAGCCTGGATTTGCTCGATAAGCTCTTCGATTTTTACCAGCAGGCTATCAGGAACGGAATCAGTCATTTCTTCCTCCTATTCATATTATAATCAAGTAAAAATTAAAAATCAAATAAAATTAACCATGGTGCACGCTTGCAAGTTCTTCACCAGCTCTATTGTAGCACTAAATTGCGCACATTTCAATACATTTTTCTGATAATTATCGCTAATTTTATTATTCACACGTTAGATGCTTGCACACACCCGTATCCGGAAAAGATTGATGACAATACAAAAACAGCGTAAGCGTCAAATCAGCACCCGTCAACTTGTCCTAGAATAGAAAAAGACCGC
>JAUNWI010000007.1 GCA_030540395.1 Phascolarctobacterium sp. | reverse complement strand
AGCGATGTTGGCTCTCATTCAGTGCCGTATCGCGTCGACTTGTATATAATACCACGCACCCCAAATAATGTCAACACCTTTTCCGTAACTTTTTTAACAAATTTTGTGCAAACACTTGGCTCCGTTGCAATCTGAAGCACTTTGTATACACGCTTTGCGCCACCTAAAATTTCTTGAAAAAAGTTGCAAATAATGCCTAAAATCATCTTTTATTCATGAAAATAGCGTCGTGAAGTGCTTCACGACGCCGAAAATCATCTTACTTATAGTAAATCTAAGCTTACTTTAAACATTCAAGCTCTATTACTCTTCTCTCACTAGTGGAGTTATCAATTAACACATAAAACTCTCCCCTGCTTCCATCATTCCAGCGATATTGGAAAAGCTCTATGGGATAGTTCTTATTGATTTGCCGCCAGCTGCTGAATTTATAACCGGGTACATACTTGCGTACCAAATCCTCGTTACGCCAAAAGGCGGACACCTTGTCAAAAATGTGCTCTGCCTGCCAAGCAAGCCATTCCGGCCGCCACCCTGGCACTGCTAAAAAAACGTCGTAACGCAAGATCTCCATAAGCTGCTCAAATACTGCTACACAATTCTCCTTTATATAATGTGCCAAAATTTCTGCCACGCCCTTCACATTATGTGTTTGGGGATAATGACCATGGGCAACCCACCAATTAGTAAGCTTTGTGTAAAAGGCGAAGGGGCTTAACCCTTCTACCCTTAATAATGCATTTAGCGTGTGCTCAAAAACACCTGCATTTCCGGTTTGATCCAGAATATTTTCAACTCGTTTTAAAAACTGCATATCCTCATAGGGCATATACTTAGTTGCTAATATTTCATAGGGTGACTCATCCATATAAAGCAGTCCATGCTCCTGAGCTTCCTTTTGCATTTGTGTTCCGGGCAATACCTTTAAAAAGCCCAGCTGCAGCATATGCGCATGTAGCCCATACACATCATCAAAGGATTTACCGAAGGTAGGCAAATCCTCATAAGGCAAGCCTGCAATCAAATCCACATGAATATGCATATTTCCCATAGCCAGCAGACGCTTCACATTTGCCGCTAGTTTTTCCCAATTATCCTTGCGGTTGATGGCCTTCAGGGTAGGCTGATGGGTACTTTGGATGCCTATCTCTAATTGAAAGCGTCCTTTGGGTACTGTTGCTAAAAAGTCCAACACATTCTCTGTCAGGATATCTGCTTTGATTTCAAAATGGAAGGTCGCCTGAGTATCGGCTGCTGCCAAATGCTGCATAATGGGCAGAAAAAAGCTTTCATCTAAGTTATAGGTTCTGTCAACAAATTTTACCAAGGGAGCTCCAGCGGCAATAAAGCGGTCCAAATCCGCCAAAACCAAACTCAAAGGTCGTTTGCGCACACTGCGGGAAATACCACTCAGGCAATAAGCACAATTAAAGGGACAACCACGAGTTGCTTCATAATAAACGATTTTATGCTCTGCTAAAACCTGCTGTAAATCAGGATAAGGAAAGGGCAAAACACTTAAATCTTCTACTACTGTCGTGCCTCCATTCAGGCGCACCTCTTCTCCCACCTTATAGGCAATATGATCCGGAATAGCCTCCTTGTACTCCAAGCTGTGTAAAAGCTGGCTAAAGCAAATTTCTCCCTCGCCCTGCACTATGAAGTCAATAGCTGGCTGCTCCGCAAAAATCCTTGCCGCATCAAAAGCAACCTCCGGTCCACCTACAATGATTACGGCTTCTGGACGTAGCTTGCGCAGCATGGAAATCAGTCGCATTACAAAGGGTTTATTCCAAATATGTACAGAAAAACCATAGACATCAGCCTGGGCAGACATAAGCTGCTCCAACACATCTAAAATATTTGAATTAATTGTTTCCTCTAATAGCTGCACCTCATGGCCCTGCTGCCTGGCATATTCTCCCACATAACGCAGTCCCAAGCCTGTATGAATGTATTTACTATTGATTGCTGATAAAAGTACTCGCATTTTCTGGCCTCTATTTCACATGTATACATTTTTAAGCTCCTAAAAGCTCACTTAATTATGCTATAATAATATAGTATGCTACAGTTTTTTGCAAGGAGTTGAAACTAATGACAGAAAAAAATAACCAGATTCCCGCTCACGGCAGCAATGTTAGCCGTGCTGAAATTCCCGCTGCATGCAAATGGCATGTGCAGGATATATATGCTGACGAAGCAGCCTGGCAGAAGAGCTGCCAAAGCTTTAAGGAACAGCTGGCAGTTTTAAAAGCCATGCAAGGTCATATTACTACTGCTCAAGCACTTTATGAAGCCTTGCATCTACAGGACCAGCTGGCCCAGCTCATAGATAAAATTTATGCCTATGCTCGTTTGCAGCAGGACGCGGACAACACTGACCAGCATCTGCAAGCCCTGTCCGGCGAAGCCGAAGGACTGGCAGCAGAATTCACCAATGCCAACAGCTTTATCGAGCCGGAAATGCTTTCTCTGGGAAATGATAAGGTGCAGGAATTTTTGGACAGCGAGCCTCTTTTGTCCGAATACGAATTTTATATCGAAAATCTCATGCGCTTAAACGAGCATGTCTTAAGTGCGGATAAAGAAGCAATTTTCGCCCAAAGCCATTTGGCAACCTGCTCCGCCGCCAATGCCTTTCGCGCTTTAGTGAGCGCCGATATGGAATTTCCTCCCATCACCGATGGTGAGGGTAAGCCAGCCATAGTCAGTGAAGGTAATTATATTCTCAATATGTCCTCCAGTGACAGAACCCTGCGCAAAAATTCCTTCCAAACCCTTATGGGTACCTACCACAAATTCCGCAATACCTTAGCCACCACCTTAACCGGTAGTGCTCGCACAGCCTTCTATTATGCCAAGGTACATAATTATAAGGATACCCTGGAATCCTGCTTAGCTCAGGACAATATTCCCACCAGTCTCTATGATGGACTAATCCAAGCCGTGCATGATAATTTTGCTCCCCTACATGAATATATGCAGCTGAAAAAGGATGTTCTTGGCTATGAAGAGCTGCATCCCTATGATATTTATGTTCCTCTTTCCCAGGCTGCAGACAGCTTTTCCTGCACCTTCCCGGAGGCTTGCGCAAGAGTTGAAGCAGCATTAGCCCCCTTAGGAGAAGATTATATCAACACCTTGCACAAGGGCCTCACCAGCGGTTGGATTGATGTATATGAGAACAAAGGTAAACGCTCCGGTGCATATTCCTGGGGTGTTTATGGGGTGCATCCCTTCGTGCTGCTCAATTATCAGGAGCGCTACAGCAGCATCTCCACTATTGCCCACGAAATGGGCCATGCCCTGCACAGCTATTATAGCTCCCAAAACCAAAGCTATGTGAACTCCGAATATACTATTTTCTGTGCCGAAGTAGCATCCACTACCAACGAAAATCTGCTTTTGGAGTATACCTTAGCCCATGCAACAGATGCCCAAAAGGTCTACCTGCTGAATCAATTCTTAGAACAAGTGCGCACTACAGTTTATCGTCAGGTGCAGTTTGCCGAATTCGAAAAGTTTATTCACAGTGAAATCACAGCAGGTCGCAGCCTGCAGGCCGAAAAGCTGGAGAATTATTGGCTCGAAAGCAACGAGCAATATTATGGCCCTGCCCTCACCGTTGATAAGGAGCTTGCCAGTGAGTGGTCCCGCATACCCCACTTCTACACTCCCTTCTACGTTTACAAATATGCAACCGGCTACAGCGCCGCTACTGCCTTTGCCAGTGCCATTCTAAGCGGCCAGCCAAATGCTGTCGAAAAGTATTTAGGCTTCCTCAAGGCCGGCGGTAGCGACTATTCCTTAAATATTTTGAAGAACGCCGGTGTGGATTTGAACACACCTCAACCCGTCACTGTTACCATACAAAAATTTGCTGCTAAGCTGAAAGAGCTGAAAGCACTGCTCGGGAAATAAATACAAAACACAAAAAATAAACCGTCAGCTGCAAGCTGACGGTTTTTCGTCTTGGTGATCCAGGAGGGATTCGAACCCCCGACCCACGGCTTAGAAGGCCGTTGCTCTATCCGACTGAGCTACTGGACCATATATAATTGGAGCGGGCGATGGGAATCGAACCCACAACATCAGCTTGGAAGGCTGAGGTTTTACCACTAAACTACACCCGCGCAAAATCTGGTCGGAGTGACAGGACTTGAACCTGCGACATCCTGATCCCAAATCAGGTGCTCTACCAAACTGAGCTACACCCCGGACACGCAGTCTATTATAGCATACGCCTAAATCATAGTCAAGCACAATACCCTTGAAACCACAACCAGGTATGTATTACCAGCTCAGAAAGTATATAATATATAAAAAACGACTCCTCTTTCGAAGAGCCGCGGAATATCTTGGTGCCGAAGGCCGGACTCGAACCGGCACGAGCGTGAACCCGCTTGATTTTGAGTCAAGTGCGTCTGCCAATTCCGCCACTTCGGCGTTTCAAGGTTCCGATGCGTTCGGAACAAGTAGTATTATACTAGAGGTACATCCATTTGTCAACACTTTTTCAAAGTTTTTTGAGAAAAAAATCAAAAAAACAAGCTAAGAAAAAGCAGATAAGCCGAAGCCTATCTGCTTAATATTGTTATAAATTTACTTGACGATTCTGCAAGCACCGTAATAACGTGCACCCCAATAACCGGTAAAGGCAGAGGCTACAGTAACGCCAGTGCTGGTGCCGGCATGGATAAAATTGCCGTTACCAACATAAATGCCGCAGTGAGAAGCACCAGGCTCATAGGTGGTGAAGAACACCAAATCGCCAGGACGCAGCTGACTAACGGAAAGACGCTTGCCGTAATAGTATTGGCTATCAGCCATACGGGGCAGGTATACGCCAGCACGCTTAAAAGCATACTGAGTAAAGCCGGAGCAATCAAAGCCATAGGGTGTAGTGCCGCCAAATACATATGGAGTACCGATGACGCTATAAGCCGCACGCAAAATACTTCTTACAGTATTTTGAGCACGATTAGGAGGCAGCTCCTTGTTCATCAGCGCTCTATAGGTAGCGGAACCAACCACGCCATCAACCTCCAAGCCTTGAGCAGCCTGAAAAGCCTTAATAGCCTTTTCCGTTGCAGGACCAAACTCACCATCAAGAGTACCTACTGTATAATTAAGTTCAACTAATCTTTTTTGTATTGCTAAAACTTCTTCGCCATCGTCACCACGTTGAAAGGAAGCAAACGCACTAACCGCACCCATCATAGTGAAAAGCACAGCCAAGCAAAGTGTTATTACTTTCTTTTTAAACAACCGCATCCACATCCTTCCGTATTATAATACGCATCTATTATAGCACAAAAAGAGCAATCTGTAAAATGTTATTGCTCAGATTATTTCCCGCTTTGCTTAATCTCGGTTTTTGTTGCTTTCTTTACACTTTATATGACGTGCCACTAAATATAAAGGTCGATGCTTGATTTCCTCAAAAATGCGACCGATATATTCACCCAAAATACCGATACCCACCAACTGAATGCCACCCAAGAAAAGCACACTAACAGTGGTGGTAGCCCAGCCGGGAACGGCATCATCAATCACAAATTTTACGTAGAAAACATGCCCCAAAAGCAGCAGGCTGCACATACCAAATACCAAGCCAATATAAAAAGCCCAACGCAGAGGCAGATTAGAAAAGGCCGTGATACCGTCCAAGGCAAAATGCAGCATTTTGCGCAGATTGAATTTGGAATGTCCTGCAAAGCGCGGCGGAGCCACAAATTCCAGCACTGCCACATTGAAGCCCAAGGTAGTAATCAGGCCACGGATAAAACGAGCACGCTCACGATATTGCTTGAAGGCATCCACAGCAATTCTGTCCATCAAACGAAAATCACTGCCACCAGGAGTTATTTCCACCTTAGAAAGGGCATTAATCAGCTTATAATACACGGCTGAAGTAATATTTTTGAAAAAGCCTGCATCCTCAGTAGCCATACGTTTGGTTTGCACAATTTCATTGCCAGCTTCCCACAGACGCAGCATCTCCGGAATCAGCTCAGGCGGATGCTGCAAATCACCGTCCATAGTAATAATTGCATCGCCATCTGCATTGTCCAGGCCACAGGTTAACGCCATCTGGTGACCATAATTGCGGCTTAAAAGATATGCCTCCACATGGGCATCCTCCTTGGAGAGCTCATTTAAGATAACTCTGCTCTTATCCTTGGAGCCATCATCCACAAAGACAATGCTGTAATCATAGTTTTCAGCCTGCATTACTGCCGTAGCTCGTTTATAAAATTCATGTAGATTGTCTTCTTCATTAAAGACAGGTACAACTAAAGATACTTTCTTCACGGGTTCACCAACATTCTTAAAAAAAGGCTGCCCATTGGGCAGCCGTGCTTTCGTTTGAGTACTCAATAAGCCGAGTTCTGTTCCGCCAAGCGGTGACAACCATTTATCTAGACTTACAGTTACCTGCAAGCTCAAGCGACACAACCCGGGAGGCTCAGCGGGCCGCTTCATCCCTCCCCTATTTGGTCTTGCTCCGGATGGGGTTTACCTAGCCAGCCTGTTACCAGACTGCTGGTGCGCTCTTACCGCACCGTTCCACCCTTACCTGCCGCAGCAGGCGGTACACATTTCTGTGGCACTTTCCCTGAGATCACTCTCGCCGGACGTTATCCGGCATCCTGCCCTATGGAGCTCGGACTTTCCTCATCTGGCTCGAAGCCAGCCGCGGTTGTCTTTCGTACTCAATAAAATATTTTAACACAGTAATTTTTCTGCGTCAACATCATCGACCGACAAATATTGTACTATTTCCCGCTGAAATTTAGCTTAATCATATAGTTGATAACATTGCCATGAGCAGAATTTAGTTTAAAATTGTCTGCTGCATCCGCGCCCTTGTTACTGGTATTTTGTGCCACAATATCACCGCAATTGACTACGTCACCCGCACGAAAGGCTTCATAGTAGTCAGCCACAGCTTTTGACAGAGAGCAAAAAAAAGGACCTGCTACCGTAGTAACAGGTCCTTAATATTAAGGTTTAATTATGCTTCCTTGCGTTCAGCGATAATCTTTTCTGCCATCTTGGCGGGAACGTCTTCATAATGGTCAAACTTCATTTCGAAGCTACCTTGACCTTGGGTAATAGCACGCAGGTCAACTGCATACTCGGTGATTTCTGCATAGGGAACCTGTGCAGTTACAACACTCATGCCCTCTTCTACAGATTGCATGCCCAAAATACGACCGCGTTTTTGGTTCAGGTCGCCAATTACGTCGCCCATCATGCTGTCGGAGCAGGTTACATTCAGAGTGTAAATGGGCTCGAGCAGTACAGGCTTGCATTGCTCCATAGCCTTCTTGAAGGCAATGTTAGAAGCGGTCTTGAAGGCCATTTCAGAGGAGTCAACCGGATGGTAGGAGCCATCGAGCAGGGTAATACGCATATCAACTACAGGATAACCAGCCAAAATGCCCTTATCCATAGCTTCGCGCATGCCCTTTTCTACAGCCGGGATGTATTGACGAGGAACGGAGCCGCCGAAAATCTTATCAACGAACTCGAAGCCGCCTCCAGGAGGCAGGGGTTCCATGTTAATAACAACGTGACCATATTGGCCATGGCCGCCGGATTGTTTCTTGTGCTTGCCTTCAACCTCAGCGCTGCCACGAATGGTTTCACGATATTCAATGATAGGAGCCTTCAGCTGAGCTTCCACACCAAATTTACGTTGCATACGCTCCATAATAATTTCGATATGTTGGTCGCCCATACCGCTGATCAAGGTTTCCTTGGTAACAGGGTTCTTGGTTACGATAATGGTCGGGTCTTCATCCATCAGACGGGTCAGAGCGGACATAATCTTGTCTTCGTCGCCCTTCTTCTTCGGATAAATAGCTCTGGTGTACATAGGCAGCGGGAACTCGATAACGGGGAATTCAACCTCGGAGTTCTTGTCGCACAGGGTATCGCCAGTAGCGGTGTATTGCAGCTTAGCAACAACGCCAATATCGCCAGCAACAACGGCCTTCATGGGGATTTGAGTCTTGCCACGCATGGTGAATACGTTACCAATGCGTTCTTCCTGCTCACGACGGGAGTTGTAAACCATGCTGTCGGCTTTGATGGAGCCAGAGAATACACGGAAGAAGCTCAGACGGCCAACGAACGGGTCGGAGGTGGTCTTGAATACTAATGCCGCCATAGGAGCGTTAGCATCGCGGATTTCTTCTTCGCCAGTAGCCTTATCCATAACAACGAAGTCGTTCAAAATTGCCGGATAGGTGAAGTCAACGATGGCGTTCATCAGACGGCCCAAGCCGATATCCTTATAAGCACTGCCGCACAGCATCGGATAAATAATAGCTTGGCGAATGCCCTTAATCAGGCATTTCATGATTTCTTCATCGCTAATGGTTTCGCCTTCCAGATAACGCATCATGCAGTCATCATCAGCTTCCACAGCTGCTTCAATCATCTTTTCACGAGCTTCTTCAGCAGCCTCTTTATATTCATCAGGAATTTCGATTTCGTCGGAGCCATTACCGTTAGCACGATATGCCTTCATCTTGTACAAATCGATAATGCCTTGGAAGTTATCTTCCTTGCCCAAGGGCAGTTGCAGCGGCAGCACGTGCTTACCAAATTTGCCGCGCAGATTATCAAGAATGCTGTCAAAGTCAGCATTTTCACGATCCATCTTGTTTACGAAAATAATGCGGGGCAGGCCAGCTTCTTCAGCCAGCTTCCAGCATTGCTCGGTGCCAACCTGTACACCGCTGGTTGCGCACACAACAATCAAGGCGCTGTCCACTGCTCTGAAAGCGCCCTTCACTTCGGCTACGAAATCGGCGAAGCCCGGAGTGTCGATAAAGTTAATTTTTGTGTCGCGCCATTCAACAGGAGCCAGAGTTGCGTTTACGGAAACTTTACGTTTAATTTCCTCCGGTTCATAGTCAGTGGTGGTAGCACCGTCCTCAACCTTGCACATTCTGCTGATAGCACCGCTACGATACAGCAGAGCTTCGGTTACGGACGTGGTTCCTGCTCCACCATGACCCACAATGGCCACGTTTCTAATTTTATCGCCA
Organism: Phascolarctobacterium sp.; assembly: GCA_030540395.1. GTDB lineage: Bacteria > Bacillota > Negativicutes > Acidaminococcales > Acidaminococcaceae > Phascolarctobacterium_A. The sequence goes on along the minus strand of JAUNWI010000007.1, from coordinate 101,548 downwards.
GTATATTCTTTCATGATAAATCCCCCTTTATTACAGGCAATTTTTTGATGTATACATTTTCGCTTAAATAACTGATTTTTCCTGCTTAAGCAGCAAATAATTGTCTTTATTTTTTTATAACAGCACAAACTGTTAAGAAGTTAACAGTTTGGTGGTTTGTTTGGCTCAGCTTAGCTGTTTAGCTAGCTATTGCTTAGCGAAAGGAAGAGCGAACCTGCACAAATTTGGCAACCTCAGCCGAGATATCATCGGCAGCTAAAATGCCGCTGATAATGGCAGCGCCATCCGCACCGGTAGCCAAAACCTCGGCGTAATTATCAGCCTTCACACCGCCGATGCCAACCATAGGAAGAGTAACTGCCTGGCGGATATTTTGCAGCCTTTCCAGTCCCAGCTTGGCCACGCCTGCCTTGGTGCCAGTGCCAAAAACAGCGCCGCAACCCAAATAGTCCGCACCATCAGCTGCCGCCTTGCGTGCTTCCTCCGGATTGTGGGCAGAAACGCCGATGACAAAATCAGAACCAACCAGCTGACGCACCACGCTGCAGGGCAAATCGTCCTGACCTACGTGCACACCGGCTGCACCTACAGCCAAGGCTACATCCACCCTATCGTTAATAATCAGTGGTACATCGTACCTATCACAAAGCTCCTTTAAGGCTAGGGCCTCCTGATACATCGCTCCCCCATCCTTGTATTTGGAGCGATATTGCAGCAGTGTTACCCCTGCGCGTAAAGCCTGCTCCACGCACTCCAGTAAGGGTCGCCCCAGAAGGCAGGCATCATCGGTCAGCAGGTAAATGCTGTAGTCAATTTTTGACTTCTCATACTTCTTCTTTTCCATAGCTTAAGAAACCTTTTCTTCAGGCTTCATATTCACCAGATTCCACTTGGTCGTCACATGATAAATGCAGTCTAAGAGACGCACCTTGAACATGCCCGGTCCATCCTTCTTTTCAAGGAAGTTTGCTGCCAGCTCCGCACTTTGTCCCATGATGACCACGCCCAAAGCTGCTGCCACCATCATATCCTTGGTTACTGCTGCGCAGCAGGCTACCAGGGTGCTGGTCATGCAGCCACTGCCAGTGATATCCTGCAGCAAAGGATGACCATTGTTCAAAACCACGGCCTGCTTGCCATTAGAAATATTGTCGATGGCTCCTGTAACAGCAAAAACGCAGTTAAATTTGCTAGCCGCGTCCTTAGCCACCTTTAGGGCTACGCCCTCTTCCGTGTCACCCTCTAAATTATCCACACCGTGACCACCAGTGCTGCCGGTCAAAAGCGCGTTGCATTCGCTGTAATTGCCGCGCACGATATCAATATAACCCTTGTTTAAAAGCTGGAGAGCAAAGTTTAAGCGCATTTTCGAAGCCATGACACCTACAGGGTCCAAAACTACAGGAATGCCCTTCTTCTTAGCCACAGCCGCTGCGCGCTCCATAGCAATTTGCTTATTGAAGCTAATGGTGCCAAGATTCAAAACCAAGGCATCAGCACCGGCAGTGATTTCCTCCACTTCCGCCGGTTCATCGGCCATCACAGGGGAAGCACCCGCCGCCAAGGCCACATCAGCACAGCTTTCAGCTGTAACATAATTGGTAATCTCATGAACTACAGGCTTTTTCTGGCGTAAGCGCTCCACCAGCTCGCCAAAAACATTCGTCAATTCCATTATTCCAAAATACCTGCCTTTCTATACAAATCCACAAAATGGTGAGTAGGTCCGCAGCCGCTTCCCAAAGCAATACCGTGGGCAATGGCCTCGGTTACATAAGCCTTGGAGGCCTCAACGGCCTCTTCAAGGCTCATTCCCTTGGCCAAATTAGCTGCCAGACTGCTGGACAGAGTGCAGCCCGTGCCATGGGTATTTTTCGTGGCAATGCGCTCCCCGGCGAACCATTTTTCATTTTGACCATCAAAGAGCAAATCATCGGCAGTGTCACTCAAATGACCACCCTTTACCAGCACAGCCTTGGCACCAAGGGCAATAATTTTTTCCGCCACAGGACGCATTTCCTCTTTTTTGGTAACCTTCATGCCGCTAATAGCCTCTGCCTCCGGCAGATTGGGAGTAACCAGTGTTGCCAAGGGCAACAGCTCCGTAATCAAGGTGGAGCAGGCCTCGGGCTGCAGCAAAGGATAACCGCTTTTAGAAATCATCACCGGGTCCAATACAATTATTTGCGGCTTGTACTTGCGCAGGCAGGCAGCAATGGTTTTGATGGTCTCAGGACGGGATAGCATGCCAATTTTCACAGCATCCACGCGAATGTCATCAAAAACAGCCGCAATCTGGGCTTCCACGATTTCCGGCTCAATATCCTGCACCTTGGTTACACCGCAGGTGTTTTGGGCAGTCACTGCGGTAATTACGCTCATGCCAAAGGTTCCATGAGCCGCAAAGGTTTTCAAATCCGCCTGAATACCGGCGCCGCCACTGGAATCACTGCCGGCAATGGTCAATAAATGCTTTAACATGGGTAGCACCCCTTTCTCGCAAAAGGACCGAGGACGCACTGCATCCCCGGTCCCAAAATTCACGCCAAATATTTTGCTTACAGCACTGCTTTAACCTTGGCAACCAGATTGTCCACAGTAAAGCCATATTTTTCCAGCATTACGCCACCGGGTGCAGAAGCGCCAAAGGTGGTAATGCCAAGCACGTTCTTTTCGCTGCCGGTGTAGCGGCTCCAGCCATAGGGAACGCCTGCTTCCACAGCAAATTTAGTTACGCCCGCAGGCAATACGCTTTCCTTGTATTCCTCGCTTTGAGCATCGAACAAATCCCAGCTGGGCATGGATACTACACTTGCGTCAATGCCTTCCTCAGCCAGCTTAGCTTGTGCCTTCAGTGCCAATTCAACCTCACTGCCGGTGCCAATCAAAACAACCTTTGCAGTCTCCTTAGCCGGGCTCAGAACATAAGCACCCTTAGCAGCATTTTCATGAATTACAGCTGCATACTCGTGCATAACAGGCAGATTTTGACGGCTGAGCAGCAAGCAGGTGGGCTTAGTCTTATTCAGACAAGCTTGTTGCCAAGCTACAGCAGTTTCCAAAGCGTCTGCAGGACGAATTACGGAAACATTAGGAATCAGGCGCAGGCCCATGGTAGTTTCGATGGGTTGATGGGTCGGACCATCCTCGCCCAAGGCAATGGAGTCATGGGTCAAAACGAAAATAGATTGGATGCCCATGAGAGCAGCCATGCGAATGGTGGGACGCAGGAAGTCAGCAAATACCAGGAAGGTGCCACCAAAGGGAACAAAGCCACCATGGAGAGCCAAGCCGTTTAATACGGTACCCATAGCGTGCTCGCGTACACCAAAATGAATGTTGCGGCCCTTGTGGTCCAGCTTGGAGAAGTAACCCCCAGCCTTCATCACAGTTTTGTTGGAGGGGCCCAGGTCAGCACTACCGCCAACCAAAGCAGGAACCTGCTCAGCCAGCTTTTGGATAACATCGCCGCTGGAGGCACGGGTTGCACTCTTGGTTTGCTCCTTGAAGAGCGCCTCCAAGGCTTCCAAATCTACGTTAATCTTGCCAGCCATGCGGTCAGCCAATTCTGCTGCCAGCTCCGGATAGCAAGCCTTGTAATCATCCATCAAAGCGTTCCAATCAGCCTCAGCCTTTGCACAAGCGGGCAGCTTAGCTGCAAAATGCTCCTTGGCTTCAGCAGGAACATGGAACATTTCCTGGGGCCAGCCAGCCTTTTCCTTGGTTGCTGCCAAAGCATCGGCACCCAAGGGCTCACCATGGCAGGAGGGACTGTCCTGTTTGGGGCTGCCAAAGCCAATATGAGTGCGCACGATAATCAGGGACGGATGGGTGGTATCAGCCTGTGCCTCCTTAATAGCAGCAGCCATAGCCTCTACATCCTCGGAATCAGCTACGCGCAGCACCTGCCAGCCATAAGCCTTGAAGCGTGCTTCTACATCCTCAGTAAAGGCAATAGAGGTGTCGCCCTCAATGGTAATCTTGTTGTCGTCATATAAGTAAATCAATTTACCCAAGCCCAAGGTGCCGGCCAAGGAAGCAGCTTCGCAGGAAACGCCCTCCATCAAATCGCCGTCAGAGGTCAGGCCATAGGTATAGTGGTCAATAACCGGGAAATCAGGTTTATTATAGGTGCCTGCCAGCATAGCCTCGGCGATAGCAAAGCCAACGCCCATAGCAAAGCCATGGCCCAAGGGACCGGTGGAAACATCAACGCCGGGAGTCAGGCCGTATTCAGGATGGCCAGGAGTTTTGCTGCCCCATTGACGGAAGTTCTTCAGCTCCTCCAAGGATAGATCATAGCCAGCCAAATGCAGCATAGCATAAAGCAGAGCACTACCATGACCGGGAGAAAGAATGAAGCGGTCGCGGTTAAACCAATTGGGGTTAGCGGGATTGTAGCTCATATAGCGATCCCAAATAGTATACATCAAGGGTGCGGTGCCCAAGGGGAAGCCCGGATGACCGGATTTTGCCTTCTCAACCTGGTCCGCAGCCAAAAAGCGCAGAGTATTAACACAAGCCTGATCAATTTTTTGCATTGAAACAACCTCCATTTTCGTGAAAAATGCCTACTGCTATTATAACATGTTTTGATATCTTGTACACTATTTATTTTACATATAAACAAAAAAACCGGAGACTCCTCAGAATCTCCGGCATTTTCAGTATTTTACAGTCTGTGTTTGGTTCTCTTTACAAGCTCTTCAAAGAGCATATCATTGAGCACGCGGATATAGGTGCCCTTCATGCCCAGGGATTTAGTTTCAATAAGACCGGCGCTTTCAAATTTGCGCAGAGCATTGACGATTACGGAACGGGTAATACCTACTCTATCAGCAATCTTGGAGGCAACCAATAGGCCCTCATGACCCTTCAGCTCAGTCAAAATATTGATAATAGCTTCCATTTCAGAGTAGCTCAGGGTATCAAAGGCCACCTGTACCATGGCCTTTTTGCGTACATCCTCAGCCATCATGGTTTCTCTATCGTGGAGAATTTCTACACCCAAAACAGTAGCAGCATATTCAGCCAGAAGCAAATCTTCATCGTTAAAGCTTGCATCATACTTGGCAACAATCAAGGTACCAATGCGCTCGCCATTGCCATAAATAGGCACTACGGTGGTCATTTTATCCTTAAAAATGCATTTGGTATTGGTGATGAAGGAACAATTTTGGTTCTCATGGGGAATATTAGCCAAAGTTTCCTTAACGCGCATGATAAAGTTCATGTAATCATCAGGGAAGCATTTGCCGTCCAACACCTGCTCGCGCATAATATCACATTCGAATTCATGAATGAGAGCATAGCCCTTAACCTCGCCAAGGCTGCCTACGATATAGGTATTGGCTTGGATTACATCACGCAACAATTCAGCGATAGCATTATACTCCACCTTTTCTTCTCTTTGTAATAATCTGTTAATTTTTCTTGTTTTCTCTAATAACTCCATGATTTGCCTCCTCATTTCAAACTAAGCTCTAGGATGATTTTTTTTGTAAACAGCAGCAATGCGCTCCGTAGTAACATGTGCATAGATTTGGGTAGTGGATAGATTCGCATGGCCCAAGAGCTCCTGCACCGCCCGTAAATCCGCTCCGTGCCCCAATAGATGGGTAGCAAAGGTATGCCTGATGGTGTGGGGACTGACCTGCTTTCTCAAGGCCAGCTGGCTGATGTATTTGTCCAAAATACGCCTTACACTACGGTCCGTCAACACGCCGCCACGGCTATTGACAAAAACAAAATCGTGCTGCTCAGCATGGTATTTTTGCATCAGCTCCTGCCTATAGGGATAATAGGCAGCTACGGCCTGACAACAGGTGTTGCCCAGCGGCACTAAGCGCTCCTTATTACCCTTGCCCAACAAAATCACGAAACGATTGCTTAAATCCAAACGCTCCAACGTCAGGCCCACCAGCTCGCTGACGCGGCAGCCAGTAGCATACAAAAGCTCCAACACGGCCTGATCCCTCCGCCCTAAGGGTTTGCTATCGGGCAGAGCCAAAAGCTCGTCGATTTCCACCTCGTCTAAAAAGCTGGGCAGCTTTTTTTCCAGCTTGGGCGAACGCACCTTAGTTAAAGGGCTGGCCTCCAGAATGTTTTCTCGGACCAAAAATTTGTAAAAGGAACGTAGAGCTGATATTCTGCGGGCAATGGTGCGCCGGGCATAGCCCTTCTCATTGAGAAAGGCCAGATAAGCCCTTATATCCAAGGCACTCACCCGCTCCCACAGCACTGCTCCCTGAGCGTGCTCCCGCCAAAAGGCGGCAAAGCCAGCCAAATCCTTACGATAATTGGTCACAGTCAGCTGCGAGCAAGCCTTTTCCACTGTTAAATAGCTCAAAAACCTTTCAGGGTATTGCTCAAAAGTCGTCGTCATAAAAAATCGAACTCCTCCGTCAATATCCTAACACAAAAATCTTCTGAATACAAGTATCAATTAGAATTATTCGCAATAATCTAATCAGTACATCAAAATCTTCCTGCAAAAAACAGAAAAACAGTGCCCCTCAAGAGCACTGTTCGTCTTTGAAACAGCATTTAGAAAATTATTAAACTTATAATAAACTAACAAAGCCTTGCTGTCAAGTTAAATCTTCAGCCTGAAGAGTATTTTTTAGTTGGCCTTGGAAGAGCTCTAAGGCTTCTAAGGCTCTGGCAGCGATTTGGGCATTCTTTTCCCTCTTCTTGCGAATGCGCACAGTCAAGGGCGGAATCAGACCAAAATTGATATTCATGGGCTGGAAGTTTTCAATAGCCTCATTGCTAATATACTTAGCCAAGGCTCCGTGAGCAGTTTCCGCCGGAAAAGCCACCTTGGACAAGCCAAGAGCTGCTCTTGCTGCCGCCAGACCCGCCATAAGGCCGGAGGCTGCGGATTCCACATAGCCCTCAACGCCGGTCATCTGTCCGGCAAAATAAAAGCGTTGGTCCTGACGCAGACAAAAATGCTCATCTAAAAGCTGGGGAGAATTCAGATAGGTGTTCTTATGCATCACGCCATAGCGCACAAATTCAGCCTTTTCCAAGCCGGGAATCATGCCAAAAACACGCTTTTGCTCGCCCCATTTCAAATGAGTTTGGAAGCCCACGATATTATACAGGGAAGCAGCAGCGTTATCCTGACGCAGCTGCACTACTGCATAAGCCTCCTTACCATTGCGCGGGTCGATAAGTCCCACGGGCTTTAAAGGGCCAAAGCGCATGGTATCCTCGCCCCTGGCAGCCATTTCCTCAATGGGCATGCAGGCTTCAAACACATCATGCTCAAAATCCTTCACCGGCGCGCTTTCCGCACTACACAGAGCTTGCCAAAAGGCTACATACTCCTCCTTGGTGTAGAAGGGGCAGTTCAAATAATCGGCACCACCCTTGTCATAGCGGGAGGCACGATAGACCTTGTCATAATCCAAGGATTCGGCAGTGACAATGGGTGCTGCGGCGTCAAAGAAATGGAAGTACTCCTTTTGCAGCAGCTCTTGAATATTGGCAAAGAGAGCATCGCTGGTCAAGGGACCACTGGCTACAATTACTATGCCCTCCAAGGAGCGCAAATCAGTAACCTCCTCGTGAACAATGGTCACCAAGGGATTGCTGTGTACGGCCTCCGTGACGCCAGCGGCAAAGCCATCTCTATCCACGGCCAAGGCACCACCAGCAGGCACCTGATGCTGGTCCGCCTGCTCCATGATTAAGGAGCCCAGGCGACGCATCTCCTCCTTTAGGAGACCCACGGCATTTTCAATGTTTGCTGCCCGCAGGCTATTGCTACACACCAGCTCGGCGAAATAGTCGGTTTTATGGGCTGCGTCACTTTTTACAGGACGCATTTCGTGTAAAATAACGGGAATACCGTGCTTGGTTACCTGATTGGCTGCTTCGCAGCCAGCCAAGCCGGCACCAATAATATGAATGGGGTTCATGTATTTTATCCTTTACTCTTACTGTTTTTTGGTGGTTTTCCTAGCTCTAGTGGTGCTGGCAGCCTTGGCAGGAGCCTCCTCCTTGACCACCGCACGGATGGGTCTGGCGTTAGCGCATTCCGGATTGCTGCAATACTTACGCTTGCGCCCATTTCTTTCCGTATGCTCCACTAGCATCTGCCCACACTTGGGACAGCTTTCGTTGAGAGGCAGGTCCCAGGTAGTAAACTGGCATTCGGGATACTTTTCGCAGCCATAAAAAATCTTACCCGTTTTAGTTCTGCGCTCGATAATCTCGCCGCCACAAACGGGGCATGGCACCCCAATCTTCTTCACAATGGGCTTAGCATTGCGGCAGTTGGGGAAATTGGGGCAGGCCAGGAATTTGCCAAAGCGACCTTCCTTGATGACCATCATGGCACCGCATTTTTCGCACTGCACATCGCTAACCTCCGGCGGTGCCGGCGGCAGCGCCGGGCATTCGTCCTCAAAGCGCTTCACGTCCTGCTTAAAGGGGTCATAGAACTTGCGCAATACCTCTACCCAATTAGCCTTTTCTTCAGCAATCAGGTCCAGGTCTGCCTCCATGGTTGCAGAAAAAGGAATGCTGATAAGGCCTTGGAAATACTGGGTCAGCATATCCGTGGTCTGGTTGCCCAGCTCCGTAATCAGGAGCTTTTTGCCCTCCTTCACCACATAGCCACGTGCAATAATGGTTACGATAGTGGGTGCATAGGTGGAGGGACGACCAATGCCCTTTTCCTCAAGCTCCTTAATCAGCGTGGCTTCAGTAAAATGAGCAGGGGGCTCGGTAAAGTGCTGCTCCGCCGGCATCAGCTTGTGCAGCACTAGCTGCTTGCCCTCCTCGATATAAGGCACGGTTTTATCCTTTTCCTCATCGCTGAGCTTGCTGTTGATGGCCAAAAAGCCAGGGAAACGCAGCACGGAGCCTGTAGCGCGCAGCTGATAATCGTCTGCATCAATGAGCAGTGTGGTCATATCGTACAATGCATCGCTCATTTGGCTAGCCACTGCCCGCTTCCAAATCAGGGTGTACAGCTTCAGCTGGTCCACAGTGAGGTATTTGGCAATTTCTTCGGGAGTACGCAGCACGCTGGTGGGGCGAATAGCCTCGTGAGCGTCCTGAGCATTCTTTTTAGCACTATAATGATTGGGCTTGGGCGAACAGAATTCATTGCCCAAATTGTTCTTAATGTATTCACGAATCTCGTCAATGGCCACATCTGCCAAACGCACGGAGTCCGTTCTCATGTAGGTAATGAGGCCCACAGCGGCCTTGCCCAGGCTCACACCTTCGTAGAGCTGTTGGGCCACCATCATGGTCTTCTTCGCAGAAAAATTCAGCTTTTTATTGGCCTCCTGCTGCAGATTGGAGGTGGTAAAGGGCGGCACAGGATGGCGCTTGCGCTCCTTGCGCTCGGCCTTGCTGACAATGTACTGTGCCTTGGCCAGGGCAGCCTCTGCTGCATGAGCCTGCTCAGCATTCTTCAGCTCCAGCTTTTTCCCCTTGTACTTAACAGCCTCCGCCTCAAAAATCGGCGCCTTGGCAGTCTCCCGCAGCTTGGCATTTAAGGTCCAATATTCCTCGGGCACAAAGGCTTCAATTTCTCTATCACGGTCGGCCACAATTTTAACCGCCACGGATTGCACACGGCCGGCGCTCAAGCCCTTGCGCACCTTGCGCCACAAAAGAGGGCTCAGCTCGTAGCCCACAATACGGTCCAAAATACGGCGAGCCTGCTGGGCGTTGACCATATCCATATCAATGGTGCGGGGATGCTTAATGGCATCCTTTACCGCGGTACCAGTGATTTCGTGGAATTCAATACGACAATTTTGCTGTTCATTTAAATCAAGCAGATGCGCCAAATGCCAGCTAATTGCTTCACCCTCGCGGTCAGGGTCAGTTGCCAGATAAACCTTATCGGCCCTTTTGGCCAAGGTCTTTAGCTCTTTAATTAATTCGCCCTTGCCGCGAATATTAATGTATTTAGGCTCAAAGTCATGCTCCACATCCACACCAAAGGTGCTTTTGGGCAAATCCCGCAGATGGCCCATGGAAGCCTTAACCTTATAATTTTTCCCTAAAAATTTTTCTATAGTCTTGGATTTCGTGGGTGATTCCACGATAACCAGATTCATCGTCATTTCCTTTCCCCCTACCTACGGTAGTAATGCAGCGCTTGGTTTTGGCTCACCAAGCCCGCACCCTGTAGCTCCAAAAGCTCCATACTTACACTGGCAAAGTCGGCACCACTTTCCTCCACCAGCGCCTCCAAGGGCAAGCTGCCCGCCTGCAAAAGCTCCAATAATCTTGCGCCAAGAACAGATGTAACAGGCGCCGGAGCTTCCTTCTGGCTCTCAGCAAAATCAAAAATAGAAGGCTGGGTAAACCTTTCCTTTTGAGCCAGCTCCCACTGCACCTTGTCCTCTAAAATATCCTGGGGTGTGTCCACCAGCTTGGCCCCTGTGCGAATCAGCTCATGGCAGCCCTTACTGGTAGCATCAAAGATATTTCCCGGCACGCAGTACACATCCCTACCCTCATCAGCCGCAATGTTGGCAGTGATGATAGCGCCACTTTTGAGCTTGGCTTCGGCCACCAAAACACCCTGTGACAAGCCCACGATGATACGATTGCGAGCCGGAAAATTTTTGGCCAAGGGTCGCATGCCCGGCGCATATTCGCTGATGACAGCGCCACCACTGCGCACAATGCGTTCAAAAAGCCCGGCATTTTCCTCGGGATAGGCAATATCAAGACCGCAGCCCAGCACCGCCACCGTCTTGCCGCCCACGCTCAGGCAAGCCTCGTGGGCTTCGGTATCGATGCCCCGGGCGCCGCCGCTGATAATAGGAATGCCCCGCTGTGCCAAATCCTTAGTGAACAGCTTGGCTGCTTTTTTGCCATATTCCGTACACTCACGGGAGCCGACAACTGCCAAGGCATAGCCAGCAGTGGGCAAAGCCCCCTTTACGTAAAGCACCAAGGGCGGGTCAGCAATGCGCAGCAATGATTGAGGATAATAAGCATCCTGATAGCTGATTAAGCGCACCCCTTGCTGGTCGCAAAACCTTTGCAAACGCCCCGGCATATCCTTGCGTCTTTTGTCGGTGAAGGCAGCCACGGCCTCCTCCTTCACCACGCCTGCAGCTAAAAGCTGCTGTGGCTCCGCCTCGTACACAGCCTGGGCCGAGCCCAAAGCCTGCACCAGCTTGAGCGTCTTAGAGCGGCTAATGCCGCCCACAGCACCAATAGCTGCTAAATATAAAGAATCATTTTTATTCATCCGCTACATCCCTTAAAGAGAAATTCCTGCTTGCTAAAAAACACACTTCTTTGGCAAAGCTTAAGCAGGTAATTTTTCTCTCATTATAATGAAGAAACCCCCATTGGTCAAGTAGCAAAATTTTAAACAATTTCTTAGGGAGCCAATTTTTGCAGCACAAAGGTGCAAATTTGCTCCGCTGCCAAAGGATTTCCTTGGGGCTTTTGGGGCTCCACAGGCCGCTCTGCATTAGCCACACGCTCCACCGCAGCCACTAAAGCAGCCAAGCTTTGGCAAACGCTGGCACCATAATAAGCCTGTAAAAAGTTAGCATTGCCCTGCTCCTGACCTGGCAAGGGCTTGTATAGCAAAAGCTCCAGACCAGAAGCCAGCACCTCGGCGCAGGTCAGGCCCCCGGCCTTGGTAATAATCATATCTGCGCCGGCCAGCATTTGGGGCACATCCTCACGAAAACCATAAATCTCCACCGGATTAGAAGTATTGCCAGTATTCTTGTCAGTACTTTTGCTTGCTTGCAGATTATGCATAGCAAAGCGTTGCTGCAGCTTGTGGGCAAGCTTTTCGTTGTGACCGGTGATGGCAACCAAGCGCAGCTTATCAATGTGGGCAGCCGTTAGGGCAGCAAGCATTTCCTCCATGGGCAAAAGTCCCTCGCCCCCGCCCATTACGAGGCACACCTTTTCTTCCTTGTCCCAGCCATACTGCGCTCGACAAGCTGCATAATCATTGCCCTGCAGCTCCTGCCGCACCGGTATGCCAAAGGCTTCCACCTGAGCTGAAACTGTAATCCTTTCCTTCAAGCGTGCATCTGCCACAAAATAAGCATCCACGCCCTCACAAAGCCACCACTTATGCACCGTAAAATCCGTCACCACCGCACCCAAAAAGACCTCCGGATGCTTTTGCTTATAATAACACATAATGCCCGCCGGAGTAGCATGGGTAGCGATAACTGCATCTGGCTGTACGCGTCGCAGATAGCCGCCTCCCAGCCAAGCCAAGCTGCGATTAATCAGCCCCCGCAGCCACAAAGAGCCGCCCTGGCTATTGCCCCATTTATAGGCCAGCTCGTACAGCCAGGGACAGCAGCCCAAAATCCACAAATAGCAGCGCAGAAAGGTGCTCCCCAAAAAATGTGGGAAAAAGTCGAACACATTTCCATGCACAACCTCCACCTCAGGATTATTACTCAACACCTGCTTAAGGGCCTCCGCTGCCAGTCTGTGGCCTGAGCCAATGGGGGCAGATAGCAATAGCACTGTATATTTTTTCTTTTCCTTAGTCATACTTACACCACCACTTAATAAAAAAAGCACACAAAATTCCCCTATAGGGCTTGAATAAGCAGCGTTATTATTGTATCATATTTTTAATAACATTCAATGCTAGAATGTGATGAAGAAAGAAAATTTTTGGGAGGCCCTAAAAATGACAAACAGACTACCTGTTGCGAGCTTTAACTTTCCTGTGGAAAAGATTAAGGCTGGTTACTACACCGATGCTTATTTCCTGCGCTCTGCAGAAATTTTAAATGGCGACAACTATCATCCCCGTGTTTTGATGCAAATTTTTGCCCGCGACAATGTTGTGGTATGCGGTACCGATGAAGTCATCGCCCTGATCAAGACCTGTGCCTTCCATCCGGAAAACATCGTTATTCATTCCCTGCACGATGGTGAAGAAGTAGAGGAATGGGAAACCGTTATGACCATCGAAGGTGATTATCAGGACTTTGCCCATTTGGAAACCATTTATTTGGGCATTTTGGCTCGTCAAAGCCGCATTGCTACCAACGTGCGCAAGGTGGTAAAGGCTGCCAATGGCAAGCCCGTGCTCTTCTTCCCTGCCCGTTATGATATTTATCAAACCCAGGAATCCGATGGCTATGCGGCAAAAATTGGCGGCATCAACGGCTTTTCCACCGATGCCAATGCCTTGGCCAGCGGTGGCAAGGGCTTGGGCACCATTCCCCATGCTTTAATCGCTTCCTATAATGGCGACACTGTAGCAGCCACCTCTGCCTTTGACAAATATGTGGACCCCTCCATTGCTCGCATTGCCTTGGTTGACTTTGACAACGACTGTGTCAACACCTCCCTTGCTGTAGCCCGCAAGCTGGGCAAAAAGCTGGCTGGTGTGCGTCTTGATACCTCCGGCTCCATGGTGGACAAGAGCCTGTGGACCCAAATTGGCACCTTTAAGCCCACCGGTGTGTGCAAGGAGCTGGTGTGCAATGTGCGCCGCGCCCTGGACGCAGAAGGCTTCAACCATGTGAAGATTATCGTTTCCGGCGGCTTTGATGCTGCCCGCGTAGCTGCCTTTGAGGAAATGGGCGTGCCCGTTGATACCTATGCCGTTGGCTCCTCCTTCTTTGACGGTAATATTAATTTTACTGCTGATATTGTGAAGGTTAATGGCAAGGATTGCGCCAAGGCCGGACGCAAGTATAATCCTAATCCCAAGATGGAATTAGTGGATTGATTTTTTCTCCCTCAGTCATTTTGCTTAAGCAAAATGCCAGCTCCCTCTTAGAGGGAGCACAGACCTTATTTTAAGGCCTACATTTGTCCTCCCTCCTTGAGGGAGGTGCTGAGCTTGCGAAGCGGAGGGAGTTATTATTACTTTATCTATTAAGCACTGTGGCTTGTCCCCAGTGCTTTTTGCTCTTTTTATGAATAAAGGAGGTTTGCACCATGAGCTTAAACACCACTCCCGCAGCAGAACGTATTCACATAGGAATTTTTGGCAAGCGTAACGCTGGCAAATCCAGTCTTATCAATGCCATCACCAGTCAAGATTTAGCCATCGTCAGCGAGCAAAAGGGCACCACCACGGACCCTGTTTACAAGGCCATGGAGCTCCTGCCCTTGGGGCCCGTGATGATTATCGATACTCCGGGCATTGATGACGAGGGCGAGCTGGGCAAGCTGCGCATCGACAAGGCTTATCAGGTGCTCAACAAATGCGATATCGTGCTCTTAGTTGTTGATGCTCAGGTAGGCATCACCCATGAGGATGAAGCACTGTGGGCCAAGGTGCAGGAGAAAAATCTGCCCGCGATTTTAGTTTTGAATAAAATCGAGCTGTTGGAGGACATGCAAAAGGCACTGCTCACCGTCAAGGCTATGAAGCTCACCAAGCACTGCTTCCTGGTCAGCGCTGAAGCCGGCACCAATATTCGCGAGCTAAAGGAGGCCATCGCCGCCTTGAAGCCCAAGGAAACAGAGCGCCAACTGGTGGGCGATTTACTGAATCCCTTGGATGTTGTTATTTTAGTAACCCCCATTGATAGCGCAGCCCCCAAGGGACGCCTGATTCTCCCCCAGCAGCAGGTTTTGCGCAATGTTTTGGATAACAATGGTATCGCCATGGTGGTACAGGAAACGGAGCTGGCCCAGGCCTTACTAAAGCTGGCTGCCCCGCCCCGCCTGGTCATTACCGACAGTCAGGCCTTTGCCAAGGTAAGCCAAATCGTGCCGCCCTCCGTGCCCCTCACCTCCTTCTCCATCCTCATGGCCCGCTACAAAGGTAGCCTTTATAATGCGGTGAAGGCTGTGCGGGCGCTGGATAGTATTCAAAATGGGGATAAGATTCTTATCAGCGAGGGCTGCACCCATCATCGCCAATGCCAGGATATCGGCACCGTGAAGATGCCCAACTGGATTCGCCAATATACTAAAGCCGAGCCGGAATTTTTCTTCACCAGTGGCACCGAATTCCCCACGGACCTGAGCCAATATAAGCTGGTTGTGCACTGCGGTGCCTGCATGCTCAATGAAAAGGAAATGGTACACCGCAACAAGGTGGCCTTGGCCCAAGGCGTGCCCATGACCAATTATGGCATCGCCATTGCCTATATGCACGGCATTTTGAAGCGCACCGTCGCTCCCCTACCGGACATTGCCAAGCTTTTAGAGTAAAGAGAAAACACGCTCCTGTGCTAACTGCATAGGAGCGTGTTATTTTTATGGTAATTTACAGCTTGCTTACGGCTTCCTCGCCAAAGATTTTTGCCAAGAGCTTCTTGGATTTGCGTTCCACCTCATCATCGATGTACCCCTGCACCTTGATGAGAGCAAAGGTTATGGCCACCAAATCGTCCGTGTAGCCCAAGACAGGCATCAAATCCGGCAAAAAGTCCAAGGGCGCAATCAGATACCCCAAGGCCCCCATAATGACAGCCTTGGTTGCAGCAGGCACATCGGGCTTTTGCATCACAAACCACAGCTGCACCGCCTTGTACAAAGCATTAATACCAATCAGCTTGCCATATTTCGTTACTTTATCTAAAAAGCTAGAATCATTATAATGCTGCTCGTACTTCTGCAGCTCCTTTTCCGTAATCTGACCCTCGTCAAATTCAGGCTTTTGGGTTTGCTTATCTTCAGCCATGGCCCGCCTCCCTTCCTTTAGCAAACAAATTATAAAGCATCCTTAAAGATGCTGCCGCCTACGAACTCGCGCAAAATGGAGTTGTTGGGAATGGCGGCATCGTCAATTTCCTTGACATAATACAGCATCGTGAGCAGGCGCTGGGCCGTCATATAGGCCTTGCCCGCTGTGCGGGGCACAGCCTCTAAAAGCGGCACAGCGTACTTTTTCAGTACTGCCAGCTCATAAATTAGTGTTGTGTTAAAGACCACGTCCGCACTGGTCTGGAAGGGGAAGATATACTTCTCTTCGCCCTCACGCACATCGCCCCACAGCGTCAGCGTTGCTTCCGCATCGTGGGAGCGGAACTGGCTATCCCGCACCATGCGGCGCAAGAGGCGCGCATCAGTGGTGTGAATGCGATTGTGCTCGTCAAAGGACATAGGCGTCAGCGCACTAACGTAAATCTTCATCTTTTTATTAGCAGGAATGGAGGCCGTCAGCTTCTCGTTCAGGCCATGAATACCCTCCACTACTAGCACGGAGTTTTCCTGCATTTGCAGCTCATTGCCACGATATTCCCTAAAGCCGGTACGGAAATTATACTTAGGCATCTTCACCCGCTCGCCAGCCAAAAGCTTTTGCAAATGGTCGTTGAAGAGCTCCAAATCAATAGCCTCCAGGCATTCAAAGTCATAGCTGCCATCGGGCTTGCGGGGAGAGTCAATGCGGTTACGATAATAATCGTCCATGGAAATTGGCATGGGACGCAGGCCATTCACCGCCATTTGGATGCTTAAGCGCTGGGCTGTAGAGGTCTTGCCGGAGGAGGAGGGACCAGCAATCAAAACCAGCTTCAGCTCGTCCTTACGGGCGGCAATCATATCGGCAATGCCTGCCAGCTTCTTTTCATGCAGGGCCTCTGCCACCTGAATAATGCGACCGGCATAGCCCTCTTCAATCAGCTTGTTCAGCTTGCCAATGGTGTTGCACTGAATCATGGCGGACCAATCCTCAGCCTCCTGATAGGCCGCATTCAAGCGAGGTTTATCCTCAAAGGGCGGCAAATAAGTCCAATCCCCTGTATCGGGATAATTAATAATCACACCATTGCCGTAGGGCAGCAGCTCAAAATTGGGCACATAGCTGCAGTCAGGACACATGGGGCCAAAGAAATAACCCGGTTGGTTTTCCAAATAGTATATGGAAAGCACTGCATCCTCAGGCACCTGCTTGAGCAAAGCTTCACGGTCACTGGTGCAGAAGGAACAAGCCACCTGCATAGCCTCTGCCTTAGGCAAGCGCTTTAACATAACGGGTGCTTTTTGCTCCACCAGCTTGCGCATTTCTGCTTCAATAGCCTTGATATCCTCGCCAGTCAGCCTGTGGCTGGAATGGTCCACACAATACAGGGCACTGCCCAAGGTGTTGCGCACCTCTAGCTCCACATCGGGACGAAGCTTTTTGGCGCTAACTAAAAGCATGAAGAGCAGGGTGCGGGTATAAACACGCATCCCCTCTTCCGTATTCACTTCGATAAAGCCGATTTCGCCATCCTCATACAAAGGCTTTTGCAAATCAATGGCTTCGTTATTAAAAATGCCTTCGACTACAGGGGAGGCAAAGGTGCCTGCCAAGGATTTGACAATCTCCAGCAGGGTGCTGCCCTCCTCCACCTGACGCAGCTGCCCGCCAGGCAGCTTCCAGGCCAACATTTTATTGCTCCACAGCCTGCATAGCTGCGTTAACCTTAGCAGCCATACCGGCAATCTTCTTCAGGGGCACCGCGCAAACGGCAATACGCACGCCTGCAGCCAGCGGTACAGCAAAGATATTGTCCTCATGCAGCTTGTCGCAAATAGCATCCGGATTCTTCGCCGGAATGGACAGGAAGAAGCCAGCTACATAGGGCAGCATGGGCAGGCCGCATTCCTTAGCCTCTTTGGTGAAGAGGTCAGCGCGGGCCTTAATCATTTGATAGTAGTAATCACGCTCTTCGCAAACCTTGGCCAGCAGCTCGGGGTCGCTGTAAATGGTAGCCAAAGTGCGCATTGCAGGACGGTTGATATTGGACCAGGTTGCACGACTGGTATATTGGTTGATATCGGCAAATTCCTTGATGACGTCGGCATCGGAGGAAACACCGATCATAGCACCGGTACGTTGGCCATACATTGTAAAGCCCTTGGACATGCTGTAGCCCACAATACACAGGATGTTAGCCGGCAGACCGCCCAGCTTCTTAAAGATTTTGCGAACCTCTTCTTTTTCTCCTGCATAGTCAATATAAGCAACATCCAGGAAGAAGACAACATTCTTGCCGGGTTTAGCTGCTGCTTCCTTCAAAACGCCCAATACGCCGTCCATATCCTCTTCGCTAAGGCTGTAGCCGGTGGGGTTATGAGCAGGAGTATTCAGCAAATACAGCAGGTTATCCTGCTGTGCCAGCAGCTCGTCAATCTTGGCCTTCAAGGCAGGCAGATTGAATTTATTGTTTTCGTCCAGCATTTTATAGGTAGTGAATTTGCGGCCCATGTCGTCGCACAATACCTTATAGGCACCCCAATACCAATCGGAGCACAGAGCAGTTTCGCCCTCGTCCAGATAGTTCCAAATGGCATGGTGGATAGCACCGGTGCCGCCAGCAGTTGCAACTGCGGCAACATAGCCATCAGGGCGGGAATTGCCAAAGGCAGCGGTCAGCACGCAATCAAGATATTCAGGCAAGCCGCTGATGGGTGCATAAGCGATCAATTCGTTGGTTTGCAGGCCACGGTATACCTTTTCTACGGTGGGCAGGCACACCAGCTTTTCATCCTCGTCCAAAATAGCGCCGATGGTAGCGTTGGTTACAGCATCCTTACCAAATTTAGCAGCAGCTGCTACCGCAGCTGCGTTAGCACCGAAAATTTTGTCCTGGGCAGCCTTGCCCTTAGCATGTTTTGCAGCAATACTCATTACCATAATATATGCCTCCTTTTAATCTATTCCTATTTAGCCTCCCTTTGACGCAAAGACCCACGTTCTCACAAGCGCAGTGCAGTGAGAACGTGTTGGTCGTGCTAATCCCTTTAGGGGAAAAAGGGAGGGGGACCGCTTTAGCGGTGGAGGAATTTCCCTCGCTTATATGAAACTAAATTATAAATCAATCACAGTCGCGCCGCTGCCGCCGGCATCCAGTGCCGCCGTCTCCAGCTTGCGCACAAAGCGATTATTCTCCAAATATGCCGTAAGACCCGCCCGCAGCGCGCCGGTGCCCTTGCCATGAATCAGCCGCAGCTGGCTGATACCCGCAATCAAGGCATCGTCGATGGCTTTATCCACCGCCGGAATAGCCTCGTCCAGCGTCATGCCCCGCAGGTCAATTTCCTGCTTGGCGCTGCCGGACTTGGCTACAAACATTTGGTGGGCGTAGTTGGCCGCAGCGTTTTTCGTGAAGCCCTTGCGCTTTTTGGGCTCACCACTGGTATCAGCAGGCTGCGCCTTGGTCAAGAGGCACTTTTTCGCAGGCACATTCATCTTCAAAATGCCCACCTGCACCGTAACCTCGTTACCCTTCACATCCGTAATGATACCGTTCTTGCCCAAGGAAATCACGAAAACATTGAGACCCTTCTTGGCTGTCTTGGCGTCTAAGGGAGAACCCTCTGGCAGGGGTGCATCCTCGCTCAAGGTCTTGTTCAGCTTCTTGCGGGCTGCCTCCGCCGCTTCCTCCAGCTTCTTGGCATCATAATCGGCCTTCATGGAGCGCAGCTCCTTCAGCACCGCCTCGGACTCACGACGACTGCGACGATAAATCTCGTCCGCCTGCTCCTTGGCCTTGCGCAGCATGTCATTCTTGCGTCGCTCGAACTCCGCCTTGGAATAAGCCAGCGCATTGCGCAGCTGCTCACTCTCTTTGCGCAGGGCTTCAATCTCCGCACTTCCGCTTTCATAACGGCGGCGCTCGCTATCCAGCTCCTGCAGCACATTTTCCATGTGCACATGCTCCTGATTGAGGAGCTTGCCCGCCTGCTCGATAATGCCCTCTGCCAGTCCCAGTCTGCGGCTGATGTTGAAGGCATTACTGCTGCCGGGCACGCCCATCAGCAAGCGATAGGTCGGTCTCAAGGACACCGGGTCAAACTCCACGCTGGCATTTTCCATGCCCTCGTGACCGTAAGCAAAGGTCTTCAGCTCGCTGTAGTGAGTGGTGACCATGGTGAGCACCTTATTCTCGTGCAAATGCTCCAGCATGGACATAGCTAAAGCCGCACCCTCGTTGGGGTCCGTACCGGCACAGATTTCATCCACCAGCACCAAATCCCCCGCCTTGACCTCGTTTAAAATGCTGATCAAATTGGTCATATGGGCGGAGAAGGTGGACAAACTTTGCTCTATGCTCTGCTCGTCACCAATATCCGCATACACTGCCCTAAATACAGGCAGCGTAGCGCTCAAGGCCGGAATAAACATGCCGCTTTGAGCCATCAAGGCGAAGAGGCCCACAGCCTTTAGTGCTACCGTCTTACCGCCGGTGTTGGGGCCAGTGATCAGCAACATGGTGAATTTCTCACCCAGCTGCACATCCAAGGGCACCACCGTGTCCTTATTGAGCAAGGGGTGACGTCCCTGCTGGATATCCACCTTGCCATTGAGCACCAGCATGGGCCGCACGGCGTGCTGCTCCTGCGCCAAAAGTGCCTTGGCACAAATCACATCTATTTTGGTAAAGATTTCTAGGGTTGCTAAGAGCGCAGCTGCCTCCTGCCCCACGTTTTGGGTCAGCTGGCGCAAAATGCGCTCCATTTCCTCCTTCTCCTCGGCCATATAGCGCTTGATATCGTTGTTTAGATTCACAACAGCCAAGGGCTCGATGAAAAGGGTGGCACCGGTGCCACTTTGGTCGTGGACGATGCCGGGGAAGTTCATTTTATATTCCTGCTTTACAGGAATAACATAACGGTCGCCACGCATGGTGACGATGTTATCCTGGAAATATTTTTGGTTATTGGGGTCGTGGAGGATGCTGTCCAGCTTATCCTTCACGCGATTTTTGGAAATTTGAATAGCAGTGCGCAGACCGTTCAGTTTAGGAGAAGCATTGTCCTTAATCTCGGCGTGCTCGTCAATAGCACTGGAGATTTGCTTTTCCAGGCGCGCAAACTGCTGCATTTGGCTGGCATAATCGGCCAAGGCAGGCGCCATTTCGGCATTGTCTGCCAAGAACTCCTTCATAGCGCGGAGAGCCTCCGCCGTGGTCTGAATGTGGAGCAGCTCCTCCGGCAGCAGGGTGCTGCCCAGCTCCGCCCGCTTCACATCGCCGGTAATATTAAAGGCACCACCAAAGGGAAAACGCTTGCCCTCATCCATAATGCGCAGGGCCTCGGCAGTTTCCTCCTGCAGAGCCTTCACCTTGCCAAAATCGCTTTCGATTTGCAATGCACCCACGGCCTGCTTACCCAAAAAGGTACCGGCCTTGGCAGCCAACAGGCTTTTCACCTTATCAAATTCCAATGTTTTGATTGCAAAGCGTGCCATATTACATCACACCTCTAAAATAATGTCCGCGGGTCGTTCCCGGCAGATTTTCCGGATTCTCCACCGCTCCGCCTAACACTAAGCGATACAGCTCAATGAGCTCTGCCAATTTTGCTTCGTCGTACTCACGTCCGTCAATGCGCAGACTTGCTACACCTGCTGCCGCCAGCTGCTGCACGTTGGCCACCAAGGACAACTCATGAGCATTCAAAATGTGCATACGACAGAATTGGTCCGTTGCCACGGGGAATTGGGCCTCCTTGCGGTCGCCCAAAAAGAGCTTTTCACGACAGTTGAACTGGCAGGCACCCTTGTGCAAATCGCCCAAGAAGCTGCCGCCCACGCAGTATTCGGAAACCATCATTTCCAAGCGACCTTGAATCATGCACTCCAAGGGCAGCGGGCTCACGCTGGTAAGATGCTCAACTTGAGCCATGGTCAGCTCCGGACTGATGACAGCACCTACTGCGCCATTTTCCTGCCAGAACTGCAGACTCTGGCTGTTAAAAATGTTCAGGGACATGTCGGCAATGAGCTTCAGTCCACTATATTTTTTCGCTAAAGGCCAGAGGCCATTATTATTGATATACACGTAGTCAGGCTGCAAATCCTGCCACAGTGCAAAGAGCTTGTCAAAGTACGCCAGCTGCGCTTCCTTAATAATGCGCGGCGTAGCAAAGGCCAGCTCCCGCCCTGCCTTCCGGCAGAGCTCCGCTACCTTGGTATAATCCGCCTCGCTGGGCAGCTGGTGATTGAAGCAATCACCCCCGAAGAGGATGCGCTCCGCGCCCGCCTGCAAAGCAGCGTTCACTTTGCCCACGCTATCGCAATGTACAGTGAGCTTGCTTTGCACAGGGCGCGGCTTGCGCATCCTGGGCTGCAGGCTAGCGCTGTAGGCGTGCACGGCAGTGCGCGCCGGCGCAAAGGCCTCCAGGCGCGCCGCGTCCAAGGCCTCGCAGGCCATGCGGCGCGCCTCGTTCATTTCGCTCATGGGCACCATGACGTTTTCGTCATGGATGAACTCCATGTCGCTCAAGGCGTACTCCGTGGTGCCCATGCGGTCCATTTGCTTGCGCACCACTTCAGCGTCCAACGCGCGCTTACGCGCCGCTTCCACGATGAAGTCGGTCTCGCCGTAGCCCACATTGCCCTCGTCGTCCGTGAGGACGACGGTCATGGGCTGGCCTAGCTTGGCCGTTACTACTGCCTTCACATTGATGCGTTTCTTGGCATCGGGGCCGAAGAACTGGCCTGCATAGGCCATGAGGCCACTGTCCAGAGTGCGGAAGACGCGGTCATTGAAGCGCACGCCCTTGGGCACGTCAATGGTGACCTGCTCGCCGGGGCGAGCAACCTCAACGCTAGCGCCGTTCTTGAGCATTTCGGTCACAGTGGTGCCCACGCGGCCACCCACGCTAACCCAAAATTCCAGGCCGTCTCCTAAATGCAGCTCCTTGTCCAGCTTCACAGTAGCCTTGTTATGCTGCTTGTCTAATTTCGTGACACGACCAACCAAAACGCCGCGGTTGTTGGGGCGTCTGTCGCTCATCATTTCCTTGCCGGGACGATGAGTCATATAGGCCGTGGTAAAGTCACGATTAAAAATTTGCTCAATGTTGGCCAAATCCTCGGCAGGAACGTGGTAGTTCCCTGCCTTGTAGCTGTCGATGGCGCGACGATAAGCATCCACAACAACAGCTACGTATTCAGGGCGCTTCATGCGGCCTTCGATTTTGTAGCTCACTACGCCGGCTTCGATGAGCTGGGGCAGAATCTCTAAGGTGTTCATATCCTTGGGGCTTAGCAGGTATTGCCCTACATCCTTGCCCGCTAGCATATCCTCGCCCTTAGCGTTCAAAAGCTTGTAGGGCAAACGGCAGGGCTGAGCGCAGCGGCCACGGTTGCCGCTGCGGCCGCCGATGAGGCTGCTCATGAGACATTGGCCGCTATAGCATACGCACAAAGCGCCATGGATAAAGGTTTCAATCTCCGTGCCACGGCTGCAGGCAGCTTCGATTTCCTTTAAGGAAAGCTCGCGAGCCAAAACGCTGCGCTCCATGCCCGCTGCCACGGCGAAATCCACACCGCTGCTATTGGTAATGGTCATTTGGGTGCTGGCGTGCAGGGGCAGCTCCGGCACGATTTGGCGTGCCAAACGAATGACGCCCAAATCCTGCACGATGATGCCGTCCACACCCACATTGTTCAAAAAGAGGAGATAGTCCGCCAGCTCCTCCAGCTCACTGTCGTCCACCAGCGTATTGACAGTGATGTACAGTCGCACCCGGTGCATGTGAGCGAAGTACACAGCCTTCGCCATTTCTTCCTTATCAAAATTGCTGGCGTAGGCCCGGGCGCCAAAGGCTTTGCCGCCCATGTACACAGCATCGGCGCCGGCATTCACCGCCGCCTCCAGTGCTTCCCAGCTGCCAGCCGGAGCTAATAGCTCAATATATTCTTGCTTCATCTTCTTTACCTTTCACGCACTGCGGCCAATAGCTTGTCGTAACGCTCCTGCAGCTCGTGGAGCTCCGCCGCCAAATCCAGCGCCGTCCACACGGCCAGCTTCTCCCGATTAGTGACCTTTTTCTCCGCTGCCAAACGCTGCATGCGCTCGTCCACGCTTTGGGCAATCTGCACCACCTTGGTTTGGGGTGCGGAGGTGCGCAGCACATAGGTTTCATTATATATTTGTACCGAAATAGCTGTTTTTTCCATAATAATTCCTTATCAACGAACGCTAATGGTAAAAGTAAATTTATCTAGACTTATTCTTTCCCAAGGGCGCTTGTATTCCATTTGCACCTTGTAGGTTCCGGGCTCGTTCACGTTGAGGAACAGAATCTCCGTGCCCGCTACGCCGGTTGCCATGCGCTCCTCTTCCTCACGGGGGATGATGAAGGTGCTACCCACTCTGACAACCGCAGCACTGTCAGCGCTCATCTGCCAGCTATAGCCAGTGGAAGGATTGCTGGCCAGCTTCAAGGCTAACATGCCCGGCTTATCTAGCACCAAGGTTTTGCCACTGGCAGCAGCTGTCAAGCGTGCCACCTGCATGATGCGACCGGCTTCGCCAATGCGCATGTGGTCCAGCACCTTGTTATAGGGCACGAAGGTGGCATACTCACCGTATTTTTCCTGCTGTAAATAAATGCCATCCTCGGCAAACAGCACCCTGTCGTAGTCGCCCAAGGCCTGCTGCACCTGCTCCTTGTCCACAAAGAAGTCGGTGACAGTGAATTCCTTTCCCGTGGTCAGGTCAAGGTTGAGGCCCTTATAGGCTACCTGCTCGCCGTTGGTTGCGGCGAGCAAAAGGCTGACCAAGCTGGGACGATTGAGCTTTACCTCGTAGCTCACACTGCCCCCGCCCACTTCCTTGCTCAGCTTGGTGGCGGCTTCACGAATCAGCATATTGAGCTGCTTTTCATAGACCGCATCGTTGCTACCATCGATATAAGGCAGTGTAGCGCTAGCCTTGCCAAGCGTGGTCTGCTCCTGCAGCACCGTGGTCCGCTGGTCGGCGAACACCGGCAGGCAGAGCATGAGCAGTATAACAGTAGTTAATAGTGTTTTCATATTATAAACCTTTAATAAACTCAATAGCCTTCTTCATGCGCGCAATGGTTTTTTCCTTGCCCAGCAGCACCATAACATCGAACATGCCGGGGGAAACAGTTCTGCCAGTCAGGGCCAAACGAGTGGGATGAATTACCTTGCCCAGTGCCAGATTGTTGTCCGCAGCAATCTTGTTGTAGGCTGCTTCAGTGCTGGCCAAGTCATAAACCTCATCCGCTTCAATGGCAGCAATGCATTGCTCCATGATGCTGATGTTTTCCGGCTTAAAGTGCTTAGCTACACCCTTTTCGTCGTATGCATCCACATCCTTGAAGAAGTAAGTGGAAGCATCAGCCACCTCCTGCAAAGTCTTCACGCGCACACGCACGCAGTCCACTAATTTAGCAAAATATTCCTCATGGTC
Source organism: Phascolarctobacterium sp. (assembly GCA_030540395.1). Classification (GTDB taxonomy): domain Bacteria; phylum Bacillota; class Negativicutes; order Acidaminococcales; family Acidaminococcaceae; genus Phascolarctobacterium_A. Next base: position 76,439 of record JAUNWI010000007.1, on the reverse strand, counting down.
GGCAAACCAAGCCTCATCCACCAAGCCATCCTTCACAAAGAAGGGCTTTACCTCAGGCAGAATCTTTTCCAAGGGCAGCTCGGACAGGTATTGGCCATTCATCCAAGTCAGCTTTTTGGTATCATAAATAGCAGCCTTGTGACTCATTTGCTCCAGCTCAAAAAGCTTCACAGTTTCTTCCTTGGAGAAGATTTCGCGCTCGTCCCCGGGGCCCCAGCCCAACAGGGTCAAATAGTTCACAATAGCCTCGCTCAAATAGCCTTGGCCACGGAATTCTTCTACAGAGGTTGCACCATGGCGCTTGCTCAGCTTGGAACGGTCCGGCGCTAAAATCATGGACATATGGCCGAACTTAGGCGGCTCCCAGCCAAAGGCCTTGTACACCAACAGCTGCTTGGGAGTGTTGGAAAGATGCTCCTCCGCACGCAACACGTGGGTCATGCCCATCAGATGGTCGTCCACTACAACAGCAAAGTTATAGGTAGGAATGCCATTGGATTTCATGATAACAAAATCATCAAATTGATCCATGCCATAGGTAATATCACCATGAATCAAATCATGGAAAGTAATGGCGCCCTCGGTGGGGTTCTTCAGGCGCACGGTGTAGCTTTCACCGGCAGCAGCGCGTACCTTGGCCTCCTCCACAGGAATGTCACGGCAGGTGCCCACATAACGGGGGGACAGCTTGGCAGCGGCTTGCTTTTCGCGCTCCTTAGCCAGCTCCTCCACGGTGCAGAAGCAGTAGTAAGCCTTGCCCTCATCCACCAGCTGCTGGCAATATTTTCTGTAAATATCAAGACGCTCGGATTGGTAGTAGGGACCATAGTCTCCGCCCTTTTCCGGGCCCTCATCCCAATTGATGCCAAGCCAGTTCAGGCTGGTGATGATTTGGCTCACGGAGTCCTCCTTCAGGCGCTCCACGTCAGTATCCTCAATACGCAGAATCAGCTTGCCGCCCATTTTGCGGGCAAACAACCAGTTGAACAGCGCAGTGCGGGCACCACCAATATGTAAATACCCAGTGGGACTGGGTGCAAATCTTACTCTAACCTCGGACATTTTATCGTCTCCTTCTTCTTATTTCATTCAGTCTAAAAATGAAAATTGTATATCAGAATAATTATAACTCGTAGCGCTGAAAAGTGCAATTATATTGTGTTTTTGCGACTCGCACTTTGTGTGAATTTGTGGTAAAATTAGGGATAGCTTAAACTAGTAATATGGAAAAGGAGGATGCTTATGTGCCAAACCCCAGATTGGTCCCTTGGTGACAAATATCTGCGCGAAAATGCGCCCGAGCTCGCCCCATTAGTTGAAAAATATGCCCCCTGCCCCCTCAAGGCTAAGCCCCAAGCCGAGTATTTCGGTATCCTGCTCACGGGCATCATTTCCCAGCAGCTGCCCCCGGAGGTAAGTCAGGAGCTCCTGCAAAAGCTCATGGACCTCACCGGCAAGCCCATTACCCCGGAGGCTATTTTGAAGCTCACTGTTGACGATTATCTTGCCATCGGCTTAAAGCAGCAAAAGATTGATTATCTGTATGGCTTTGCCCAAGCAGTGGCGGATGGCAAAATTGATATGAGCAAGTTTGCGGAGATGAGCGACAGTCAAATCACTAAGCTTTTGCTGACGGTGCGGGGCCTTGGTCAATGGACCATCGAGATGTTTTTGCTTTTAGGATTGTGCCGCCCGGATGTGGTGCCTTCGGCAGATTATATTTTCAAGAAGGAGCTGCAGCAGCTACTACACCTGCCGGAACTGCCCAAGCGCGGAGTTATTAACAAGGTGACCGAGCCTTGGCGGCCCTGGCGCTCCCTGGTGGTCTGGTACCTGTGGCAGCACGCTAATGAAAAATAAGCACTGACCCTGCCTCCCCTTTAAAGGGGACAAGGTGAATTGGCCCTTTAGGGCCAAGAGAAGGCACCCTGGGGTGGGTGCCGAGCTTGCGAGGCGGAGGGGTTTCTAAGCAAAACAGCTCTCTACTGATTATGCAGTAGAGAGCTTATTTTTATGCATTCTTAAAATTTCACATGGCTGGGCTCGTAGTCCACCGTGGTCTTGACGAAGGCGATTTCATTACAGTAAGGATATTGCGGACAATACACGCATTCCTTCCATACCTTCTGGGGCAGCTTGTCCTTGGCAGTTTCAATATAGTCGCACTTGGCAAAGAAGCCTGGCTGATAGGTCAGGGTAAAGAACATGGTCACACCGCGTTCAATGCCTTCCTTTTCCAGATGCTGCACCAGCTGGCGACCGATGCCAGTGCATTTCAGGTCCGGCGCTACGGCCAAGCTGCGAATTTCGGCCAGTCTATCCCAGACAAAGTGCAGGGCACCGCAGCCCAGGAGGTGGTTGCCCTCCACGGCAATAATATAATCCCGCAGATTTTCGTAGATAGCGTTGCGGGCACGGGGCAGCATGAGCCCCTCCTTGGCATAATCATTCAACAGCTTGTGAATATTTTCCACGTCGCTGAATTTGGCAGGACGAAATATAATCATTTTCAAGACTCCCTTATAGCAAAATAGTGGCGGCTCCTCCTGCTGTAGCAGGCTCTTCAGCCCAACAGGTTCTTCCACCTGAATGTATAAACTTGCAGACTCGTTTCATATATATTACCACCATTTGCTCCAGAGTACAATAAAAAATTGAGGAAATATAGGGGAATTAATGACGTTACCATTTTAGTCTGTGAATCTTTTCTGACTATATTATATCATATCTTGACTAGTGCGGCTGTAATATCCTACGATAAAATCAAACAAAAGCAACAGTTTCCGTAATTTTTTTACGGCAACTGTTGCTTTCAAGTTTTTTAGTTTTTACAGCTTTTCGGCAGCTGCGTAGCAGATGCCGTGCTCCAAAAAGGCTTCCGGCTTGCCCATGCCAATGACGCAGCCACTGCCCAGCTCCAAGCCATGCTCCTCGGCATAGGAATTCAGGATTTGGAAGTCCTTGTACAGCTTGCTAGTCTTAAATTCATCCTTGGTGATGGCCACAGGATAAAGCCTTCCCTCCACCTCCATGATGAGGCTGATTTCTTTATAGTTGGAGTCCTTGTAAAAGAGTAGCTTGGGCTCCACGCCCTGCTCCAGATAGCTCTCGCGGATTTCGTTCACCACGTAGTTTTCAAAAAGGTTTTTATAATACACGCTTTGCATGACGCTGGCAGCGTCGGTTAGCTGCAGCAGTGCCACGACCATGCCCGTGTCGCGAAAATAAAGCTTGGGCGCCTTCACCAAACGCTTCCCTACCACGCCTTCCAAGGGCTGCAGCAGATACACCAGCCCGGTTCCGGCCAAAAATTGCAGCCACTGCTTGGCCGTGGGCGCAGTAATGCCCACTGTGCTGGCCAAACGAGCATAGTTGACCACCGTTCCCGTCATGCTGGCGGCCATGCCCAAAAAGCGGTAGAATTTGATATCGTCGCTGACTGTGGTTTGCTCCATGATTTGCTGGCGCACCATGCTTTTGATGAAGCTGGTATAATACTGCTTGTCGCCACTACCTTCTTGCCTACGCAAGCTGCCCAAGACAATGCTCTCCAGCACGTTTTTCGCTTTTCTTGCGCTTCTGCCACTGCTACCTTCGCCATCCGGCACAAAGGGTACTCGCTCCCCTGCCATCAAAGGTAACTCCACTATGGCTAGCTTGGCCCAAAGCTCATCATCGCCCACGGCATCATCTGCATCACCCGAAGCTTCGCCCTCAGCGCTCCCCAGCTCTTCTATCCTGTCTAACAAATAATGACTTTGCTCGGTCACGGCCACAAAGGAGCCTTGCGGCGCTTCCGCTTGGGCCAACAAGGGCAACAGCTCCGGCGCTCTTTGCAGATTGTACAGCAGTGCAGGCTTGGCCAAGCTAAGAATGAAACCTTCCGGATAGCTCAAGGCTTGCTCCCTGACAATCGGGTCCGCCAAATCCACCACAGCTCTGCCTTGCTCCAAGCTCTTGATGAAGCTCTTCTGCCACTGGCTGCCGCAGCTTCTCAGCACCACCAGCACTTTATTAAGTTGTAGCCTCTCAAACTCTACTTCAAGCATACTCAAGCAGCCACTCCCGACCCCATACTCACGCAAGCTGTCTTTTAGTTAATATAATCAACCTTTTGTTCGTATCATCAAATAGATACAAACATTACACTTGCCAACAAATAGCAGACATATACCCCTAATATTGTTATATTTTCTTGCCCTTTTGGCGTTTCCAGATTTCTCTATACTATATATTTATCAGCACCGTCACGTTACCGAAAAATGAATTTGTCCAGTATCACGCCACTAGGATTCTAAGGTCTTATTATCCCATCTACATACAGTATTTCTCTTACCGATGCATAATCAACGTATATGCAACAATATGATAATGCTTTAGCTGACCGTTCAGAAGTTATTAACGCAGTAATCATCAAAGTAACAAAAATTATTGCTAACCATGGTCAAATATAATATCAGATTGACCAACTTAAAGAGCAGTTCAATTATAGTTGCATGTACATGTATCATGCAACTATTTGCAAGTTATTCTCCACTGCATATTTATACAATGATTTGTATAGTTCAGTAGTCTTGAATCTATCCAAAGTAAATGAACAATGCAAGGCAGCTTCGATTTCTTCATAACTAAAATTACGAACTTTTATAAGCGATTTTCCATAATCACATTGCTCAGCAATTTCTTTTGCTCGCTTATTTATCGATACTAGTATTACTGATAACAATCCTATATAATCATGTCCATTAGTAATTTCAAGTAATTCGTGGTAATCTATAGATAGGTTTGCGTTACCAGTTAATATACTCTTAATGTACGCCTCTGTAAGACCCACGTCATTACTATTTTTATCAAGCAACAGTCTGGCAACCAAATCATTTCTCAACTCAGATTTAGCATAATCCCACAACATTTTAAAAGGAAACTTTGGGAACATGATGGATCTTTTATCCACTTCATTTATTTTTCTCAAGTTACTTAAACCAAGCAATGCTTTTAATACCCTGAGCCTCAACTCTGAATAATCATTACTGCCCAGACAGTACTCATCACATACGCTAAAAAAAGCTTCATCATTACCTATAATCATCATTTCCAAATTACAATGGTCATAATAGAATATTTTTGATAAAGTAGAATTAACGTTTTCATAATCTCTATCTCTAATACCAATAACCCTATTATCATCAGCAAAAATTAAACAGATATTGTTTACGGCATCAACTCCACCTTGTGAATAATGGATTGTAGTCCTTTCTCTATTCAACATTTTTTGCATGAATTTCACATCAGCGGGTCCCTCGACTATAACAAACGTCTTTTGGTGCTCTATGTCCTCGCAAAGTTCAAGTTTTAATTGCGATTTCAGTGTGTCTGCCGATATATTATCCATGATTGAGTTGTGCACTATAAAGTCCCCCTAAGTCAACTTGAAGGTCCCAGTTGTTATTGATAACCTGTGGTGAATGGGTAGCAACTATGGCCGTGCAATCATTGATATTAATAATTCTCTTTAAATCATCAATAAATCTTTCTTGCCATACGATATGTAACGATATCTCCGGCTCGTCTATCAATATCAACATACCTTTTTTAATATTAAATATTAACTCGTAAAACAATACCAAGGTCTGTTTTTCTCCAGAAGACAATTGCTTCAAATCTATTTCATTGTCTCCTTCTTTAATAACAAGTCCCTTATCTGGATTAATAAAACACTTTTTAAACCTGAATCTACTATTGACGATTTCTGTATACAAGTCGAGCTTTTTAATTAACCCCTTATATACTGCATATTTCTGATCTATATCATCACAATAAACTTTGAGAGCTCTAGCATATTTTTCATTGAACTCTGGAACTAAACTTACGAATTTAACTGATAATCCATATTCACTTAAACGATTATTGTATTCTTGAATGGTATCAAATCTCTTGATAAAATCTTCTTTGGAAAATATTGAATCATCGTTCAACAATCTTCTAGGATATGACTCATCTAATTTTGTTGATAAATTAGTATACATCCTAATTACTTTTCTGATTTGACACTTAAAGTTTTCTGGTAGATCTGCGATTGTTTCCTGGTTAATCTCTCCATCTTCATTCTCTTCCTCTAACAGCCTAAACTCATCTATAGATTTCAAAAGCCTTTGTTCATGAATAAAATATACTTTCTCCTTGAAACCTTCCAATAAAGCAAACTCTTTCTTGGCACTGGCATCACTAACAAAATGCTTTAAGTAATTTTCTTTATCTTTAATTACATCTTGTATTACATTAAATTTCCTTTTATATAAATCAAGGTAGCGTAATTCTTCTTCTACACTTTTATACGGGCGTAGTGCTTTAGCAGGTAATAACCGTTCATATCTAAACAGATATTTCGCAAATGATTGATCAACATCTTTTAAATATAGATCTAAAAAATCACTTTTAAAAAATGGTTTTCGATTAATCATTAACTGATTATCATTCTTTTGGATAAGAAAGGAGCTACCATTAAGCATATTCAATTTTATAGATCTGAAGTCTAGGTTCTCAAAATAGCTAATACCTTCTTGCCCCTTTGATAAAGCTTCAATCACTCGCAGTATGGTTGTCTTGCCAAAGCCATTTGGACCCGTCAATATCGTTAATCCTTCATTACAAAAAGTAATATTATAATCAAAATGGCCAAACAATCCCCAAAACTGTATGCTTTTCATGTTCTACCACATCCTCACTTGAAAAAGAATTTATCATGTACCACGCCACTTGTTCAATCATGTTCCCGAATCATAACGATATGTATTTTCTCCTTCTCACTATTCCGCTTCTCATTGTCAAACTCTCTATCCATATAAAGATTCGCAAAGAACGCATTTATACATACACCTAACAACGATACCGTGTACGTCAACGAGAAGAAGAATACATATGTAAAAAACCAACAAATTGCTACTGTTATAACGAAATTCAACCAATCTTTTATAATTGGTCCACCTAACGCAGAATACAGCATGCCCAATGCGCATCTAAAGTGTAAAAAAGTAAATCCTACTATCGTGCCTAGCAAACATGCTCCAGCAAAATAATAGGCAAAGAACATGTCAACCAAAGCATCCACTTTTTTCTGCTTATCCAAATTATCTATGGTTTTCTTAGACAGCATAGTTAGAACTAGTGATACACCAGCAATATATATACCTAATAGACCAAATAATCCTGGAGTAAAGGCAGCCACTACATCATCTATTTTCTTAAAGAATCCACTCCTATCCAACTGATAATATTTTACAAGTACAAACGTGGCCAATATAGACAGAAAAAAGCTCAGCCTACCTGCAACAGATTTGTATGCTTCCTTATAATGCCTTGTATCCTTCAATAAGCTGAAAAATGAATTATATTTAAAATAATCATCTAACTGCTTCATTTTTCATTACCGCTTATAAGACGGGCAATATTAGGAATAAATGACCGCCCGTGTTCATGAACTGCTGGAACAGATAGTTTTTCTCGATCTGGAATTGCATATCTTTTGGGGGCTTTTTCGTCACTTGTGATACTTTCTGTAAGTCCTGCTACATTCTTGCCAATTACTTTAATAAATTTTATGTAGCCAAGCCCCAAGGCATCGATAAATTTTTGTAAATAGCTGTTTTCAAGATTCAAGCCATTTCCCTTTTTACCAGCTTTATAATTCAGCTTCAGGCTATTAGCCTCCATTTCCTCCAAGGACTTTGGATTAGCATATACCCTGTTAATTGCTTCCTCACAAGAATTTTCAGCTACAAGATCTATTTCAATTTCTTGGGCCTTAGAAATACGTTTTAGCTTTTCTCTAAACACGTCTTTATCCTGAATCAAATTGACATTAAACATACCTTCTTCTGTACATAGGTTAATTAACTGTTCAAAGTAGGAGCAAAACTGCTTAGCGCCAAAATATTTGCCCAACGTAAATGCAACTATTTCAGTTTTGGCATCAAAATAAAACGTACAGATTCTAGCTAGCTTTTCACGCGGAAGAGCTTCAACATCATCAGTTAACTCGTTGTATATCTGTAAGTCATCAGTAAAAATCTTTACTAAACGACCACTAATGAATCTTTTTTCAATATCTGACGTTAATGTGATAAATTTTATAGTTTCCTTCTTTTCAGGGATGTCAATGCATGCGTCATGATTAACATTTACGATTAGGTGATCAACAATGTCAGCAACCTTTTTCTTCTTCTTGTAAACTGCATAAATCTCGTCGTTAATATTTACTTTACAAAAGTACAGATATGCCATTTTATTGTCCCCTTTCACAATGCCATGAGCTAAAGTTATATTTTATTGCGATATGGAAATGTAAAACCAAGTAATACTCTCAGAATTTACCTATTTCCATACATCTTTTCATAATAGTCCTGGTACTCCCCACTAATGATATCCTGCCACCATTTTTTGTTCTCCAGATACCATTTAATGGTCTTCTTGATACCATCGGCAAACTTGGTCTCCGGCAGCCAACCTAGCTCGTTGTGAATCTTTGTCGGGTCAATAGCATATCTCATATCATGGCCCTTGCGGTCGGTAACATAGGTAATCAGACTTTCCGGCTTACCCAATTCCTTGCAAATCAGCTTCACGATATCAATATTACGCATTTCGTTGTGGCCACCGATGTTATATACTTCACCCACTCTGCCCTTATGGATAATCAAATCAATGGCCTTGCAGTGGTCTTCAACATAGAGCCAATCCCGCACATTGATGCCCTCGCCATACACCGGTAACGGCTTATCGGCCAGTGCATTGGCAATCATCAAGGGAATAAGCTTTTCCGGAAAATGGTACGGGCCATAGTTATTGCTGCAGCGAGAAATGGTCATTGGCAGTCCATAGGTACGATGGTAGGCCATTACCAGCAAATCAGCACCTGCCTTGGAAGAGGAATAGGGGCTGCTGGTGTGGATAGGAGTTTCTTCCGTAAAGAACAGGTCCGGTCTATCCAAGGGCAAATCTCCATACACTTCGTCCGTAGATACCTGATGATAACGCTTAATACCATATTTTCTGCAGGCATCCATGAGCACAGCAGTACCTTTAATATTGGTCTCTAAGAAAATGCCCGGGTCTTCAATGGAGCGGTCTACATGGCTTTCAGCAGCAAAGTTCACAACAATATCAGGATGCTCCTCTTCAAACAGCTCATACACTGCTTCTCTGTCACAAATATCTGCTTTCACAAAGCGGAAATTAGGATTATCCATAACACTTTCCAAGGTAGATAAATTACCCGCATAGGTCAGCTTGTCCAAGCAGATAATGCGGTATTCCGGATATCTTTTCAGCATATGGAAAATAAAATTGGAACCAATAAATCCAGCGCCACCGGTTACAATAATAGTCATATCATCAAATCCTTTTATATATTCTTAGAAAACCAATTTACCTTCAGCCACAACCTTTAAATGCTTGCCATAAGGAGATTTGCCGTACATTTTTGCAGACTCTAAAAGCTGCACCTTTGTTATCCAGCCTTCATAATAAGCAATTTCTTCAGGAGCAGAAATAACCACACCTTGTCTATTTTGCACTGTTTGGACAAATGTAGATGCTTCCATAAGGCTATCCATAGTACCAGTATCTAGCCATGCAAATCCGCGTCCTAATAGCTGCACTTTGAGTCTACCTTCATTGACATACATTCGATTCAAATCTGTAATCTCTAGTTCACCACGGGCAGAAGGCTTCACTTGTTTCGCCATCTTAGATACTCTATTATCATAGAAATAGAGTCCAGTTATACAGTAATTTGATTTAGGATGTTCTGGTTTTTCCTCAACGGATACTACATTGCTATTCTTATCAAACTCTACTATGCCAAATCTTTCAGGGTCTTTTACATAATAGCCAAAGATAGTAGCATAGCCATTTTTAGCATTCTCTACAGCATCAGCTAAATTCTTACGGAAATACCCACCATAAAAAATATTGTCACCTAGCACCATAGCGCAAGTATCATCACCAATAAAGTCTTCACCAATAATGAATGCCTGCGCCAAGCCATCTGGACTAGGTTGTACTGCATAGGATAAGTTAATTCCCAGCTTACTACCATCACCCAATAGCTCTTCAAAACGTGGAGTATCCTCTGGAGTAGAAATAATCAAGATATCCCTAATTCCAGCAAGCATCAGAGTAGACAGTGGATAGTAAATCATCGGTTTATCATATATTGGCAAAAGCTGCTTCGATGTAACCCTAGTGAGCGGATATAATCTTGTTCCGCTGCCACCTGCTAAAACAATACCCTTCATTTCTTACACTCCAAAATAACTTTACAAATTCTATCCACATCTTCCAATGCCAAATCGGCATACAAAGGCAAGGTCAATACACGCTTGCTAATGCGAACAGCAATAGGAGTTTTCATAACATCATACTTGCCATGGAAGCAATCAAAACTACTAGTTAAAGGATAGAAATACTTACGTGCGCCTACGCCAATCTTAGCTAAAGCATCAAACACCTCGTTACGGCTAGAGCCAAATACTTTTTCATCAAACACAACAGGGAAATATGCATAGTTTGGTTGCATATCCTTTTGAATGGGACTCAATTGCAGTCCATCTACTCCCTCCAAATGCTCACGATAACGTTCTACAACTGCTTTGCGCTTAGCAATTTCACCATCCACGTGACGTAAATTGCACAATCCCATAGCAGCACAGAACTCATTCATTTTAGCGTTAGCACCAACGCCATCAACCACTTCAGGCCCATGGATACCAAAATTCTTCAATTGATAGAGAGTCTTGCCAAAATCTTCATCATGATAGCACACACAACCTCCTTCAATACTATTAAATACCTTAGTTGCGTGGAAACTGTAGCAGGAAACATCACCATAGCTACCCAATCCGTGACCTTTATACTTAACGCCAAAGGCGTGAGCAGCATCATAAATTACTTTTAACCCGTATTTGTTAGCAATTCGCTGAATCTCCTCCACATCGCACATATGACCATATACGTGTACAGGAGCGATGGCCACAGTTCTATCGGTAATCAAATCCTCGATTTTGCTTGCATCAATGCAATAGCTAACTGGATCAATGTCACAGAAAACAGGCTCACAACCATTACGAACAATAGCATGAGTAGTTGATGCAAACGTAAAAGGTGTAGTAATTACTTCTCCATGCAGATTCATAGCTTGCATAGACAATTCAATAGCGAAATGACCATTGACCATCAAATCCAGTTTTTCTACATCAAGGTAATCAATTAACTCTTTTTGCAACTCTTGATGCTTCACACCCATATTAGTTAGCCAATGAGATTGCCAAATATCCTTAATCTCGTTAGTATATTCCTCAAAATCTGGCATTGAGGAACGGGTTACTAGTATATTATTCATACATAACACTTCCTTATAATGTTTTTTTATGTAATTATGCTGCCTAATCATCTTTTGCAATTAACAACAGGTTATTAGGCAGCACAACTACATTGTAGTCACGCTGCGGACAATCACTTCATCAAATCAAGAATATCTTGAACGGTTTTAAAACCTCTAACAACATCGCTAGTAAGCTTTACACCAAATTCATCGTCCATCATTACAATAATAGATAATTTGGTCATGGAATCGTACTCATCGACATCATCAAGTTCCATATCTGCTTTCAAAGTACCTTCATCCATCTCCAATGTTTCTTCTAATAAAGCCAATTTTTCTTCAATAGTCATTTCTTATACCTCTTTCTTTTAATATAATATTATTTCCTAAAGTTTATTCTTCAGGAGTATAACCATCAGTAAAATATTCGTCCGTGTGTACTAAGGGAAGAATATCATTTGTGTTAATGTAGCAGTCAACTGTACTCCATGATAAGCCTACACCAAATCCACACATTAAAGCATGAATCTCTTTGCTTTCTTTTTCATTACCATATTCATTAACAAGAGTAATTGGTAAAGAAGAAGAACTTGTATTGCCAAACTTATCAATTGAAACCAATGTCTTATCCATACTGAAACCAGTTCTCTTGGCTACTTGTTTCATAATAAACAAATTTGCCTGATGTAAAACCAAACAATCATAATCCTCTGGTTTCATAGAAGCCAATTCCATTGTATCCTTTAGCAATGAAGGCACTTCAGAAATTGCAAAATTGAAAACCGCAACATCATCCATTATTGATGCGTTTTTCCCAGATGGATCATCCGGATTTCTAAAACCGTCATAAGGTTTAATTATTGCTTTAAATCCACTACCATCAGTCTTTGAGATCATATTGATTCTTTGTGCAGTATCATCAAGTCCAATCAGTGTAGCAGTACCCGAATCACCAAATAATAAACTAGCTGAATGTGTAGTCTTGTTCATGTTTTTTGGTGATTTTACTTTTGCTGAAGTATCACCACACAACAACAGGGCTTTCTTACAGTTGGTGTTTTTAAGAAGACTTGCAACTATATTCAACCCATAGCTGAAACCAGAACATCCTAGATTTACGTCAAAAGCTATACAATCTTTACGCAAACCTAACCTATCCTGTAATAAACATGCAGTTGCAGGAATTGCGTAATCAGCAGATTGAGTCACAAACACAAGTATACCAATATCATCAATATTAACTTGCTTTTCTTTTATAATTTCCCTAGCCGCAGCATAACAAAAGTCTGAAGTAGTTTGTCTCAATCCTGCATTGTAACGACCTTCTACTCCTGTTTTTTTAGTGAATTTTTTTAAAACACTACTGTCTTCATCGGATATCTCTTCTAATTTAGTCCAATTATTTGAAACCGCAGCCGCGATAGCTAATATTTTTACATCATGAAACTTTGAAATAATCATATATATACCCCTTATTAAAAAATCAATGAGATGTTGACCCACCATCTACTGGCAGACAAATCCCAGTAATAAACCTTGCAGCAGGACTCATTAAAAACGCAATTGCAGCAGCTACATCATCTACTAAACCAATTCCTAAATACTGTTTTTGTAATAACCTAGCATGTTGTTCTCCATCCTCTCCGACTTTTTGTAAGTATCTTTCATACATCTCTGTTTTTATCATTGCTGGAGCTACAGTATTTATACAAATGTTCTTATCCGCAAGTTCACATGCCATACACCTAACTGCACCATCCATGCCTGCCTTTGAGGCTGCATAGGCTATCTGTCCTTTATTACCGTTAAATGCTGCAGCAGACGAAATACCCACAATTCTACCACCAGGATTACAATTACTTTTTTTGGTCACACTTCTTACAAACTCTATAAATCCAAGTAAATTAATGTCTATTATATTTGCAACAGAATCAGGCTTAAAGAGATTTAGCGGTCTATTAACTGCAACCCCAGCACAATATACCAAACCATCAAGCTTTCCTTTTTCTTTAACAATAATTTTCACCAAGTTCTCAATTTTATCAATTTCAGATATATCCAAAAGATAATAACTATGTGTATTTCCCTCCAAACAACTCATAGTATACTTAAGTTTTTCCTCATTTCTTGCAATTAAAATTAACTCGGCACCTAGTTTGCTTAACAGTATGGCTGTGCCCTGACCAATTCCTTGTGAAGCACCAGTTACTATTATTCTTTTTCCAGTCAAATCTACTAAATTGAACATAAATCCTCCTTATCAAAATATACCTTCATCAAAAATAGTATCAGTATAGATAATTGGCAAAACATTATTAGAATCAATGCTAAACGATGACACCCCCCAAGATAATCCTATTCCAAATCCTGAGACAAGTACATTTACTTTCCCTGTATTTGACGCTCCTAACGTATTAGATATTGTCAATGGTATAGTCACGCCACTTGTGTTACCAAATTTATCTAGAGACAACGGTACTTTTTCCATAGAAATCTTAAATCTTCTAGCTATCTGTTTAATAATCATATGATTAGCTTGATGCAGAAAAACATAATCAAACTCTTCTCCTGTTTTACCAGTAAGTGATAAATACTCTTTCATTGCATTTGGCACATCAGTTATTGAAAATGCAAAAACTCCCATACCGTCCATATAAGAATCATACTTTGATCTTTCTATACCATCTGGATCAACAAAAGTTTCTATTTCTGGACGGAGGTCCCTAAATCCACCAGAAGGGACTATAATACTCTTAAATCTACTACCATCAGATTTCAGCAGAGTACTGCATTGTTCCTCAGTATGGTTCTTATACAAGATTGCGCTACCGGCATCACCAAACATCATAGCTATAGTCTTGTCATGATCACTAGCCTGTTTGCTCGATGTTTCTGCAACAATTAGCAAGCCATATTCTGCATCTGAACTAGATAGCATAGAACGCATCAAGTGATTTCCGTATACAAATCCAGAACACCCCAACCCAACATCAAAAGCCGCGCAGGAAGTGTTTAAACCTAATCGATACTGCAAAACGCATGCCGTTGCAGGCTTTCGATAATCTGGAGATTGAGAAATAAAAATCAACACTCCAACTTTACTTCTATCAATATCAAGTTCGTCCAAAAGATGCTCGCTAGCAGCATAACCCAAATCGCTAGCTGTTTGGTGTTCCTCTGTTCTATACATTGATATGATGCCGGTTTTCTGCTTAAACTTTTCAACTACATCAGTTCCAAAGGTGTTAATATAATCATCTACCAAAACTCTTCTTTTTGGTACAGCCGTTGCTACACCAACGATGGAGGTCCCTTTAGATATAAAATAAGCCATCAAATTACCTCCCAAAACTTGTAATCTTTCAATTTAAATGGCTGAAAATGCCCCGGATATACAATAATATCTTTAGGTAAACTCTTCAACATAGGCTTGCTATATTCAACCCACTGCTTCTTGCTACCTCCAGGAAAACCAGTTGCAATAGGATAATCCTTGAATAAAGTATCTCCACAAAACAAAATCTTATTGTTCAATAGAACGCAAATACTACCTTTAGAATGCCCAGGACACTCAAACAGCCTTAAACTGTTACTTTGCCAGTTTAACAAATATTCACCATTAAAGGTTATATCTGCACTACAACTATACTCACAGTTTTCAATATCATCTTCTATTTTGATCATTGTTTGCAGCTCACAGAATTCTTTATAGAACCTAGAAAAATTCCTAGCTGGGTTTTGCAATCCCTTCTGGCAGTTAGCACTAGCAATGACTTTGGCATTCGTTTTATCTTTCCAATAATTAACAGCACTAATATGATCATAGTGTTCATGAGTTAGGATGATGTAGTCTACTACCCCGTTTATTGATAAATAATCAATTGTACTCGGATCAATTATTAATGAATGCTCATCATTTTCAATGAGATACATATTTGCTCTTACTAAATTATTATTAAACCTTTTGATTTTCATTTTAATCAAAACCTATAGTTCAAATGATTTAGCAGGTACACCAAACATTTTTTTGCCAGCTTTTACATTTGAAACAACCAAACTGCATGCAGCAATAAAAGCATCATCTCCTATTTTCTTATTATTCATTATGACTGCATGACTACCAACATAAACCCTTTTACCTAAAGTGGCATTTGTTATATTTGTAAATCCAGTAGTTGTACTATAATCACCTATAACAGCACCACTACCAACCATAGAACCCATCACATTAACAAAATTACCTATTTTAGCACCTCTACTTATACTATAAGCGGTTACTATGCATCCCTCTCCAAACTCAACATCTTTATGCACAATGCTATAAGGGCTTATTAAAGTTTCAAATTCAGCACCTCTACTTTTTAATAAATTGGACAACCGTTCCTTATCTTTAGGAGTAGATATACCTAAAGCATAAACTTCATTACCTTTAGGATACCAGTTTTGTATGTCTCCAATTACTGTAGAATTAACTTTTTTTGAAGATAAATCAACATTTACATCACTTAGAAACCCAAGCAAATTATAGGGCTTTTCTTCTCCTTTCTCTTCTGCTTTTCGATTAATACACTCTATAATATCGTAAACTTCACATCCAAACCCACCAGCACAAACAATAATGATATCTTTCAAAACAATCACTCCTCTAGTAAAATGTTTCTCTTTTTCAAAATTTCAATGATAATCTTATAAATATATTTCATATCTTCATCTCCATATCGCTGGTCTACAGGCAACGGTAGTATGTTCTTAGCCATATCACACTCAATATCATATTTATCACATACATCCATTACATAAGGCCACAGCAAAGGAATGTAGATCTTTTGCTCCTGGAGTTTTTTCCTAATTTCATATCCATTGTCTATGTAAAAAGGATACATAAAAGCCCCTTTAGGAACCGTTAACCTAAGCTTATTATACCTTCCTAACTCGCTATGTAAGATTCTAAAATTGTTCGTTCTTCTCTTTCTTATAAAGTCATAATCAAGTCCACACAATAAATTTCTAGTTATTTTGGACATTGTCTTAATTGGTTCATTTGTAAACAAGTGATTATTTTCTACATATAGATCATAAAACTCAGACGCCGTTTTCTCATATCTACCTAGCAAGAAACGCATTCTATCAAATGAGACATCTTGCACCAATGGATCATTTAAACCAGCACTTGTATACAATACTGCACCATCAGGCACTCCAAAATATTTTCTACAAGTATATAAGGTATCTACTCCATCAACAGGCTCTTGAAAATATGCCTGTGCATTATCTACAATAACATTTTTAAACTTCTCAACTATACTAGTTATTGTAGAATTAGATATCTGACCATAATAATTTACAATATATAACCAATCATCTTTTTCTAAATCAATATGTGCTGGTAACCAATCGTCACCAATATGATAATATTTTATCGTTACTCCATACCTTTTACATACATTTGTGACGGAATCACATAGATAGTAGGGTAAGAAAATTCTCTTTATTCCCCTTGCCTTAATAAGGTATGCCAGCGCATTTCTACCACAATTGAGTAATACAGCATCATGATATAACATAGTGCCACGATAGTTATCGAGTTCGATATATCCGCCTATTTCCCTCATTAACAACACCTTCCGAAAAACAGCTAAGCTAAGTTTACTATCACAATTTCCTCAGCTCTTTCACAAAACTTCTCCATTTCATCTTGGGTATCAAAGCGGAAGAATAAGATGCCTAATGCTTTACCAGCTCCATCAAAAGCTTCTACAATATCTCCAACATTTTTGTAAATAACCTTGCGATAAACTTTTTGAGCATATGGTTCCTCTATTGACACACAGTTGAAACGTCCATCTGCATAACTATGAAGTACATATGTTAAATAACATCCCTCTTTACGCTTAGGGTTGATTTTTGGATTTTCTCCCATGGCAGCTAACACATTGGCCTCTACTAAATTAACGCCAAAAATATCTGACAACTGTATCGGTATCATATTACCTCCAGCGCGAGGACCTACTTCTAGAAAATGCACATTGTCATTCTTGTCTAATAAAAGTTCAATATTCAATTCACCAAATTTGATTCCCAATGCTGAAATTAATCTGCTTAATTCATCATGTATGTTTTCAATTTGTTTATTGTCCATTCCTCCAGGATTTTTTTTCCCTATGGGGACAAGTCCTTTTCCTTTATTGCCACGTAAGCAAGCCATTTCCCCAAATAATACTATCTTCCCATTCCAAACAAAAATATCTCCCCCTACAACAGCAGGAAAACTACTCTCAATATATTCCTCTAGGATCAATATCCTATTTCTAGAGTAACTAGCAGCTTGCTTAACCGCTTCTTCCAATAAGTTTATATCATGTAAAACGTTTACACCCTTAGACCCTGAAGAATCTGTCGGTTTAACAACTATAGGAAAACTGAGGGCAGATGCCTGCGCTTTTGTTTTCTCAAGCTCCTGACAAGCATCAATAACAATATTTCTAGGGCAAGCAAAACCGTTGTCTTCTAAAAATCTTCTAAAATTATGTTTAACACCTAGAATCTCTACAGCTTTCACAGGATTTGTAGGCAAGCCCAATCTTTCGGCTACAACTGCCGCCGGCAAGGCTGCAGGGTCGGATGCATATGGCAAAATACCATCTACTTGCTCTTTAACAGCAATCTTATAAACTTCTTCAATATCAGTTGTACTAACGTTATAGTACTTATCTGCCTCATATTGACCTGGATTATCAGGCAAATAATCACACAAAACGGTATAATAACCAAGTCTTTTAGCAGCTTTAATAGCCACAACTTGTTGGGCAGAACCCCCTAATAATAATATTTTTTTCATTTTAGTCATTTCTATTTTCCCCTAATTAACGCTATAATTTTCTCATATATAAACATGTATGCTTCAAGTTTCGACAAGCTCGAAACAAAGACGTAGAACAAAGTCCCACCGATTATTGCCAAAACCATTGCAATAATACTATTATCTATATAAGTGACAATTAATAATTCAATTAAACAAGTGGTTAAGGCCAAGATAGAATATGGTAATAAGTCCTTCATTTGTTCAAAATAAGAATAATCTAATAGATACTTATTGGGATAACAATTAATAAAAGAACTGGTGATTGCTGTTACTATTCCCATTCCAGCAATTGAAATGGGATCGTCATAATAGTAAACAGCAAAAGCCAAAGCTGATAATCCAATAACCTTCTTAATGACTTCTAGCTTGAGGAATATGTCACTTCTACCTAATGCATTTATTGCCTGAAGATTATTAGTATGAACAGGCCAAAAAGCATAAGTAAAACAGAAAATTTGTATATATGGTACACATGGAAGCCATTTATCTGTTAATACTAACGAAACCATCGGCTTTGCAATACCTGCCAATATGGCCATTAGTAAGAAAACTACGTAACAGGATAAGGTTATAGATTTTCTCATCAACAGTTTAAACTCTTTCTTATTATCTTGAATTATAGAAAGAGCGGGTAACATAACACTCTGCACAGCAGAATTTATTGCTCCCATTAATGCCGCCGGAAATTGATTACCACGTGCATAGTAACCCAACGATGCCGAACTATATTTAGCTCCTATTACAAAGGCACTTAAATTACCGTACAGAGTATCTATTACTCCAGCTAAAACAAGTTTATAACCATATGAGAACAAAACCTTAACCCTATTGCTATTAAAGATAAATGATGGACGCCAACCTACCACTTTCCACATTGTGAAGCAACTAATAGTCGTGTTTAAAAGGGTTTGCACTACAAGAGCCCATAACCCTAAACCTATATAGGCACAAGTAATGCCAATAAATCCTGAAATTACTATAGACACAAGATTACTAGTAAATTCCTTCTTAAAATCCATATTTTTTCTTATAATAGCTAACTGTACAGAATTTAGTGCACCTGGAATCATCATCAGGCAGATAACTCTAAACGGATTCACTAAATACGCCATGTTGTAAAATGATGCCATATGAGGGGCTATATACCACAATCCAACATACACATAACAAGAAATTCCTAAAACTAACCAGAACACTGAAGAAAAATCTTCATCATTAGCATCTTTATTTTGAATAAGTGCAGTATTGAAGCCATTTTGTATAACAACGTTAGCAAGGTTTACTACAATCATCATGATTGCTAAGGCCCCGTAGTGTTCTGGAGAGAGTAGCCTAGCTAAAAATACTTGAATTATGAATTGGGAACCTTGAACTGAAAACCGCTCTAAAAGTTTCCATAATAAAGCTGCTTTCATATCTTAACCTTTCGAAATTAATTTCGAGTAAAAAGGTCTAAGTAATAAGTATAATTCTTTTCCCAATAGTTTACGAATAATATACTTTTTCTTGTCCTTTCCAGCAG
Organism: Phascolarctobacterium sp.; assembly: GCA_030540395.1. Taxonomy (GTDB): domain Bacteria; phylum Bacillota; class Negativicutes; order Acidaminococcales; family Acidaminococcaceae; genus Phascolarctobacterium_A. The sequence continues at coordinate 56,675 of JAUNWI010000007.1, read as the reverse complement.
GTTTGAGTTTTTTTATAGGAAAATATTCTAAATTCTTGCTAGACTGGTTATAGAAATCTAAATGAGAACACAATGTACCTATATTGGGCTCATAAGAACAGGGTCTGTAAACAAAATTATTAAGATATCCTCCTTCCAACACTTTCATGATAAATTGAGCAATATCTTGAGGAGGCTCATTGTCTCTTTTTATTGAATTTAAAGTATCATACCCCATAACACCAATAGCTTTTAAATCCTCGGAATCAATAGATATCGTTGGACGATTCATTCTATACGAAACACCAGCACTACCAGCAGAAGAAACAAACAAATCAATTTTTTCAAAAAAAGATCTTGGGATTGGTAAAACAAATCCTGGCATTATCAATTTTACATTTCTTTCGATTGACAAAAGATCTACTATTCTATCCCTATTTGCTCGATTAATAGAATCTCCTATAAAAACAATAGCAAAACTCTTTTCTCTATTATTCATAACCACTTGTTTAAACGCCTTAGCTACTTCAGAAACATAAGGCTTTTCCAGCCGACCAATACAGCATAATGAGAAATCACATTGTGGTATGCTAAAAGACTCCTCTATATGTTCATCAATAACATTCTGGCAAACAGATGAAAGATAATAACTATTATTATCTTTTATAAATGGCGCATTTCTAAATAGCTGTGGCAATGAAGACTTTATAATACCAGATAGTTCTCTTCTCTCTAGTTTAAATTTATAAAAATCTAAATAATCTAGTGGAACAAGTAGGTCATTTCTTTCATCAAGCAAATGAACCATGTTTTTACATCTTAATCTTTCAGCTAACAATTCACCCCAATATGCCAAATGGGCAGATCCTGATTCAATAATATACTCATCATACCCTTTTACTTGAGTAAGAACTCTATTAATAACTTCTTTTATTGTTTTTTTTGAATATACCATTGGAGCAGAAATCAACTCAGGAATTATAAACGGTATCTGATCAATTAATTCACTGATAATAACTTTTCCTTCAAGTCCAGAAAAAACAAATACATCCCATTCTTTTTCTCTCATGAAACATACTTTATTTCTAGTATACATTTGTCCACCGCCAACCCCTATTATTCCTATTTCCAACATTATATAAGCTTTTTTCATATACTTGCTCCTTTATTCCATATAGATGTTTTTAATCTCAAAGAGATTATAATCAAGAATATAGTTAAATAAGCTCTCCCCTGAGTTATGTTAGTAGTTAGACTTAAGACTAAAAGAATTATAGTTGCAGGTATTGCGATTCGATTAATTTTTTCTTGTTCTTTAATTAATGAGTAAATAATTTTCGATAAGATTAATACACCTACTATACCTATCGAAAATAACAAATAAATATACGTGTTGTCCCAAAAGCCAAACACTCCTTCTGCACCGCTACCATATAAAAATTGATTGTATGGAATAATAACCTCAATAGCATCTACACCATTGACAATTTCGCGCCAAACATCAAACCGCTGATAGTAACTATATAAAAAGCTATTTTCATTTAATGTAGCATCCATACCTAATGCTATTGATAAAATGATTAATAAAGATGCTATTAAGTATCCCAAAACAGAAAATAAACTAGCATTACCAATCAATATATATTTTCTTAATATATACATATTTATAATACTATATGCAAAAAAAGCCGATTTATTTGTACTTAATACTATGCATCCCATACTAATTAAACTCCAAAGAATTACTTCCTTTATAGACTTTTTATCTTCTCCACCAAAGATAACCATGCAAAAAGCTAACACAGAATAGTTACCGAAAGTAGCGTAATTTCCACTCATACTAGGGACCCTTAACAGCCCAAAATTATGGGCAATCCTTACTTTTGATAATGGATCCTGTCCATAAAATGCATATCCTGTATAAAAACTAGACGTCCAATACCATCCCATATATTGTTCTAAAACGGCTAAAATAAAACCCACTACAAGATATGCCTTGCAAAAGGTGACTATTTTTTTTAGAAACCACTCCTTAGCTTCGTCATCAAAAGACAATCCTCGCAAAAGTAAAAACAAAAATAAAGGTAAATACAAATCTCTAGTTAAATATAAACATTGTTCATTTATTCCATGAATAATAATATTAATTAAAGCAATAAAGCATAGATAAACAGATAATATAACTGTATCCAAACTTATTTTTGCTTTTCTACAAACTAGGCCTAAACAAATTGAAAGAAATAATAAGATTTCCGGAATATAAGTTTTTATATTAAATAGCAACTCATTATACATTGTTACTTTTACAACTATACCATAACAGAATACATATATGATATATGTTAGTAAAGTGCCAACTATTAATTTATAAATCATTTCTATTCTACACCTTTTTTATCATTGTGATTTTGGATTAGCTTAAAATACAGTTTAGACAGCATCTGCCAATTGAATTCTTTCAAGTATTTAACTGCCAATAATTCCTTCTCATTTCTATTATATTTATCAAAAATAAACAGACTCATTTTTTTCTCTAAAGAACTCAGGTTCCTTAAATTAAAAAATTCTCCATACTCTCTAGATATCTCCCTATTAGTAGGAATATCACTAAGAATTATAGGCAGATGGCAATTCATACACTCTATTTGAGCAGACCCAAATCCCTCATACACAGTAGGAAAAATAAAAGCTTTTGCATGATTATATAGTCTATTGCAGTCTGAATCAGAAACATAGCCTGCAAAAATAACATCCTGTGAATATTTTGATGCATTTACTTTTTCTACAAACTCTTGATAACCATAGCCAGGCCTACCTGCTAAAACAAGTTTATAGTCACTAGCTTCAGCATACTCCCCTTTCAGCTTCAAGAAAGCATCTATAACCATACCTACATTCTTGCGTTTTTCGATTGTGCTAACAAACAAGAAGAATGGGACATTATCAATGTCGGTCAGCCTGCAATTCTCATATGGAGGATACTCTGATAAAGGTTTTCTATCATCATATAATCCAGCCCATATTGCATGAATTTTGTTCTTTACTTTGGGGAACTTAGTGACTATATCATTCTTTGCAGAATTTGAAACAGTGAATATTAAGTCTGCTTTTTCACAGGCATTTCTAATCATGGCTTGTGAATAAAAGCGATACATGAAAGGTAGTGTATCAGGATACAAGAAGGCTACTAGGTCATGAATTGTTACTGCATATCTTGTTTTGATATTTTTTATAAATGGAACTGCATAATTTGTATACAGAACATAATCAAACTGTTTTATGTACTCTTGATAATCCTTAGAATTTATGTAGTACAAGTAATGTAATCTATCGTACATTTTTCCCTTTTTCGGCGGAATATAATCAGATAGTTGCACATCTACATTATTCTGTAATAGGCCTTTATATAGACTCATACTATATTTACCTATGCCTGTGCCTACAGCTATTTGCATCCCATCATCTAGTAAAATCTTCATGCATTAATCCTCAATTCACTCACCATAGAATTCTCTTTCTAATTCTAAACACAAGGCATGATATACAGGTAAATGTAACTCCTGCACTTTAAAAGTATCCTTTTCTGGAACTTTAATGCAGACATCACACAGATCTTTAAGCTTGCCACCGGATTTACCCGTCAAGCCAACTACATACATTCCTTTGGCTTTGGCTAGTTCTGCTGCATAAATAATATTTTGTGAATTCCCAGATGTAGAAATCCCTAAGAAGACATCTCCAGTATTTCCATATCCCAAAACCTGTTGTGCAAAAGCCAAATCAGGAGCAACGTCATTGCTATAAGCGGTAGTTAAGCCAATCTCACCAACCAGTGCTATCGCTGGCAATGCCATCTGCAAATTGTCTTTCAGATAATCTGCATGCTCACAATTGTTATCTATAGCTTTACATAACTCATGGCTTAACTTTCTAGACAAAACAAAGGACTTCATTAACTCCCCAACTATATGCAAAGCGTCAGCTGCCGAACCACCGTTACCTGCAACTAAGAGTTTGTTAACATTTTTAAAGCAATTCTCTAGAATCTCATAAGCAGAAACTATATCCTTATGACAAACATCTAAAACAGGATACCTAATTATTAGATCATCTATATGTAAAAAATTACTCATTCTCCTTAACACTCCTTATAATTAGTCCCAATTTTAACTATTCTTCCAGGGACACCTAAAACAGTAGCATAGGAAGGAACATCAACTAAAACAACTGCATTTGCGCCTATAATTGCATTATTTCCTATTCTAATAGGGCCAATTATTACAGCCCCTGCACCGACAAAAACATTATCTCCAACAACAGGTGCACTTCCATCACAGATGCCACCTGTCCATTTGCTTCCAAGTGTTACATTTTGGAATATATTACAGTTTTTACCAATAATCGTATTTTCATGAACTACACACCCGCAACCATGATGATAGAAAACAGTTCCTTTACCAATAGAAGCACGAGCGGATATGGCATTGGAATTTATGATAAAACTTATCAATTCTGCAATCCTAGCAAGAGGTTTTACCCCCCCGATTTTATATAACTTATTTGATACTTTCCAAAATACATTCAATTTAATTCACCACATATAAATTCATTTAAATCTTTTACGGTTTTATCTTGACAATAATCGACATCACCAATTAAAGCTGTTTTGCAGGCAGCATTTTTCCCAGCTTCAATATCGTTTTGTCCATCGCCAATCATCCATGAAGCAGCCAAATCAATATTGAAATCTCTTGCTGCTTTCAATAACATTCCTGGTTTCGGCTTCCGACACTCGCAATCTATTTTCAGCTCTGGCACTTCCCCTGCAAATCCTTTGTCAGGGTGATGCGGGCAATAATAAATTCCATCTAGATACGCTCCTTCTTTACCCAACAGTGTTTCCATCTTGTTGTGAATCAGCTGCAGCTCATCAACTGTTACTTCCCCACGGGCAATAACAGGTTGGTTGGTAACTACTATTGCCAAATATCCAGATGCATTTATCTTCCGAATTGCTTCTCCCACACCAGGTAATAACTCAAATTCTTCAGGCTTTCTCAAATAGCCAACATATTTATTAATTGTGCCATCTCTGTCAAGGAAGATGGCTTTTTGCTTGTTACGCAAGTTTTTGCCTTGGATTTTGCCTTCAGCAAAATCCTTGCAAGCTGCATAGTACCTATCTGGAGTTCCCATATCCTTGGCGTATTCCGGACTGTTGTAACAAATCATTTTGCCAGTTCCGGCCAAAGGCTTTAGTATTTGCCTGTCTAAATCTACCTTTTCCGTAGCGAATTCAACTTCTAACACCTTTGGAGACAAAACATGCAAGCCACCATTAACAATATTGCGATAGAACTCCGGTCGCTCATCCTCCTTGGTCAGCCACTGCTGAACATAGTTATCCTTATCAACAATCAAAAGACCACTATCATAGGGATGGTCATTGGCGTGCGCGAATAACGTAACCAATGCACCATGCTTCTTATGGTATTCTACAAAACGATTAAAATCTACATCAAACAAAGCATCAGCATTTAATAACAAAAAGTCTTCAGTTAACTGATCCTTGATTTTAAACAAGGCTCCTGCATTACCAAGGGGTTCCTTTTCAAAGTAGTATTGGATATTGACACCAAAAGGCTTTCCTGTAGCAGGTGAAACTCCACTACCATCACCAAAGTAATCCATAATAATATGTCCCAAATGGCTTACAGTAATGATGATATCAGTGAACCCTTGCTCTCTAAGGCACTCTAGTTCATGCTCTAGTACAGGCTTGTCCCCTATTTTTATCATTGGTTTTGGTATATCACTAGCTACAGAGGTAATTCTTGTACCCTTACCCCCTGCCATAATTACTACTTTCATTATTTTCTCCTATTGCTCCTTACTAGCCAAATCATAATCTTCAGCAGCATAATAAACTACCCTTGTTCCTCCATTTTCAAAATGGAAAGGGATATAAAGCAAATCACTCATGGCTTTTTTTACTGCTTCTTTCTTATCTGGTTCAACATAGAATACTAAGAAGCCACCGCCACCAGCGCCTAAAAGTTTGCCGCCCAATGCACCAGCATTGATCCCTTTGTCATACAAAGAGTCAATATCATTGGTAGAAACCGCATTACCAGTTTGGCGTTTTAGCTTCCATGTATGGTCTAACAAATGACCAAAATCATTTAAGTCACTATGCTTGTTGGTTAAAACCTCTTTTGCATCTTTTACTAAAGAAAGCATCTCTAAAAGCTGCTTAGTCTTATCTGCTTTACTAGCATTGGCCTTTTGAACATCGGATGAAAATCTAGTAAAGCCAGTGAAGAACATAACCAAGCTATCATCTAACTGCTTTTTACGATCAGGATGAACTATAACTGGCTCCACTGTGTATCTTTCTTTAGAGAATGTAATAACATTCAACCCACCATAAGCAGCCGCAATTTGATCCTGCCAACCGCCGGCTTCATTGCACAACACTCTTTCAAGATATATCGCTTTATCAGCAAGCTTTCTTTTATCAGCGTATTTACCTTTAAGTGCGTAAAATGCATTGAGCATACCAACAGCAAAAGAACTACTGGTCCCAAGACCGGAGCGCGCAGGTAAATCACCCTCGTAGGTCAGTCTAATCTCATGCATATCTAACATTTTCATAGCATTGCGAATGGCAGGATGAACAATTGAGTCTATACCTTGTACCCTTTCAATAGTGGAATAAGATAGTTCTGTCGAATACTCAAAAAATCTAGGAAGATGACGTACATTAACGTAACAGTATTTGTCAAAAGTAGTAGATAACACCGCTCCGCCATATTCATTGAAAAACTCCGGCATGTCAGTTCCGCCGCCAAAAAATGACATTCTAAAAGGGGTTTTTGTAATAATCATCTGCTCAACTCCTACTATTTACTGCAATATATATTCAAATTTCTTCCAAATCTCATTCCATTCATACTGCGCAAATACTGCTTTCTGGCCAGATTCTGCCAATACTCTTGCCTCTTCCTTATGACTAAGATAATAATCAACCTTTTCGGCGATTACTTTATAGTCATCTTCTATCACAAAGTGCTCTTCATCATTAAGATCTATTCCCTCTGCACCAACACTATTTGTAATCACAGGTAACTGCATGGCCATTGCTTCTAAAATTTTCGTCTTGATTCCGCTACCATATGCAATAGGAGCTAAAAACAGACTGGCATTGCGAGCATTCTCATAAATAGAATCTACGCGTCCAGTAAAACTAATCTTAGGATTTGACTTGTATTGTTCCTTTAATTGTTCTGGACATTTACCAATAACTGTTAGTTTGTAATTTGATTTTATATTCGGAAGTATCTCAGAAACTATCATTTGTAAGGTATCTGCGTTTGCAGCTACTGCCATATTACCAACGAAGCACAACTCGTTACCTTCAACTGGTTGATATCTACAAGTTACAAATGCATCCCTATATACTCCCATGGGCACTGCTACACTCTTATATCCAATTTTGCTGTTAAGCTCATCACACTCTTTTTGGGAGACAAACACTACGCTATCATACATTTGCCCATATTTTATTTCAGCCTTCTCCATTAACTTGCTCTCAAATCTTAAGATGCTGTTTTTTATGAAACTCAGCCTTATGATGCTATTTAGAAAACCAGACATTCCTGTTCCATACTGTCCAGCAATAGACGTTTTGGTGTTACCGCCAATTTGTCTTGTATATCGCTTAGAAAGCATGTCATCCATGTCAATGATTTTCTTGCAATTAAGGTCCTTAAGTGCATCATAATAAGGTGCCAGTCTGACCATATCCACGATAACCACATCAGGATTAATCTGGTTTGCATACCCTGCTATCATGTCATGATTCTTTTTGCTATAAAATAATGAACACTGTAAAGGCCAAGATAGTGTAAAAATGCTTCTAAATAACAGGTTTTTTACTTTGCTTACTTTATCAACACTTGACGCAAGCCGTACTTCTTTAATGAAATCTGGTTTATCCTTTAGCAAATTCTCCGTTTGCCCATGCTCTAAAAAAGAATAGATATAAATGTCATATTCATACTTATCATGCAATCCCTTGCAGTAATAATATAAGCTTACTTTTCTCCCACTATCAGTCGGCCAAAATAACCTAGTTGTAATAAACAGTAACTTTTTTGACATTACTCTAAACCTTTCCAATTGTATTTATTAAAGCACTTTGGCTTGCAGTGCCTTATCCATATTTCATGCACTCACAGCACCCAAAAATTCATCGACTAAATAATATTTAAATGTCTTTTTTAAGTTCATAAGGCATTCCCCCTCTACATAACACTTCCAAGCGGCTTTCAAAATCAAACCAACAAGAAATGCTGTGAGGAAGGTCCATGGGAACACTGCAAACCCTTGGCTAACTGCAAACCAAAGCACTTCAATTTTTTGTTTAACGCTCATTTATCCAAATCTTTGTGTTGAACAGTATCCTTAACAGCCTTAAATACCTCGCTAAAAGGTGTATGCACATCCTGCTTAACACTTTGAACAGGACTGTGGGCTATATTTTTAATGACAGAATCTAAAAGCGCTAGCAACACAGCATTAGCATGCTGCTCTGTTATAACACTCTCCGCCTCTTTTTTATACAACATGTAAGACTTAGATAAAGCGTACTTGTACTCATATTCATCACATATCTGTTTATTATAAGAAAACTGCTTTGAAGCAAACCAAGTGAACCAAGCTAAAATCAAATACATGCCAAAATACGGCAAAACAGAATGCAGAGGTTCTACATTGTTCTTGAGATTTTCTTTAATAATTTCACTCAGCTCTAATGCCTTAAAAAGAATAGTCCCCATGCCTGCTAGGGTAGCAACTAACCAACACCAATAAGGGGTCAGAAATCCTCTCAAATTCTCATGTTCAATGTCTTTATCTACTTTAAAAAATATCTTTATTATATAATCTAAAATTAATACACTTCCAAGAAATGATATAATGAATAACACTATCATCTGGATAAAGCTAATAACAATATCTTGAGAAGTTAACCATAATATTGCTGCTCTTGCCATGACAAAAGCAGCTAGGATATTCATCAACAAATGTACTGGCTCTATCTTGCCTTTTATATCATCATGTTCCTTCAGAAAAAAAGTTGCTAACTCTTCTCGGTAAACATTCTGGTCTATAACACTAAGGCGAGCTTTAAGCACAGCAAACTGATCCATTGTTTTTTTGATTGCATCTCTTTGAAGTTTTATATCCTTACGAAGCTCCTCTAAACTTAAATCAATACCTTTTTGCAGTTCAGTTTTATAAGCTTCATTCTCTTTCCTCAGCTTTCCAATAATTTTTTCTTTATCCCTGTTAAATTGATTCTCAGAAGTATTGAGATTCTCTTTGACATCATTTAGTCTTTGTGAGATATAGTCAGCATCCTTAGCAATCTTTTCTATTTCTTCCCTACTTCGCAACAGACTTAGTATTGTTGCCTTATTATTACTGTAATCTTTATCTGATGACGATAATCCTAAAGCTTCAAGTACTTTATTTGCCAGTCTGTCCTGCTTATCAAAAAAGCTATTTTGTGCATTGATAGCTGCTCTCTCTCTTAACAGATCAAATCTGTCCCTCGGAAATATTAAATTAAAGCAATTATATATCTCTTCAATTATGCCAGTAAGCTCATCTTTACTAATACTTGATAGACTTGGTTTGTTTAATTGTTGGAGATTTGTATCAAAAAAAACTAGCCCTTCTTTTCCCTTATATTCAATGGCCGTGTAATTTAAGAATTCTTCATGAGATAAATTTTGGAAGAAGGCCCGCATTTCATAAACTTGTATTTTATGTTGAAGATCAAGTTTATTTTCTATCACATCCAGTGTAGATTTCGTTTGAAAGATATTTTGAAATAACTCATTAATCCCTGTTTCAGTGATGCTCTTTTCCACAAATTACACCTTCAATCCAAAAATCTAGTCCTTACTTCGCACCCTTTTTTATCAGCACTACACCAACCGTCTGCCACAGCAGCTGTATATCCATCCACAAAGTTCTGTTTTTCACATACCAAACATCCATGAGCAAGCGGCTCTCAAAATCCACATTACTGCGGCCATTTACTTGCCAGTAACCAGTAATTCCTGGCTTGACCTTGAGGATTTCTTCGGCATACTCGCCCATCTGCTCCAGCTCTTGTGGAAGGTAAGGCCTTGGACCTACTAAGCTCATATCACCTAAAAACACATTCCACACCTGCGGAAGCTCGTCAATACTGGTCCTGCGAATGAAAGCTCCAAAAGGCGTCACACGCGGGTCATCGTCAAGCTTATGGTATTTTTCATACTCAGCCTTCTTCTCAGGATTCTCAGCGTAATATTTTTCTAAAATCTCATCCCCATTAACATACATGCTGCGAAACTTATAGCAAGGAAAAAGTTTTCCACGACGACCAAGGCGCTTGCCAGAATAAATGGCATCGCCAGGGCTGTCTTTTTTTATTCGATTTCGCGTATATGCAGCAATACCTAAAACAAAAGGGCCACCACAAATAACACAAAGCAAATCAAGAGCTCGTTTAGCAATGTTACCCATGCAACTACTCATGTCATTCTCCCATTAATATCTCATTATGCTTTCCTATTTCAGCTCATCAGTACTTTTTCGTATATCCCAATATATCAAATTATGATATTCTAAATTAGTAAATTCACTATAATTATAACACCTTGTCCCCCCCAGTCAAGCAAAAGTGCATCGAGCCCTTTTGCTTAGCGTCCTCACGGACGCGCGACACGTATTTACTATACTGCGTAAATTTTATGCTACGTTTCTACATGTTAGCTTTTGGCTATTAGTTCCTGGTCAAGGGGGGATTGCGTTGAGCGTAAGGCAGAGAGTCCCAAGCATTTTTTGTGTTTAAAATTTTACACTCTGAAGCCGATTTTTGGCATAAAAAAAGACACCCGCCGTGAAACGGATGTCTGAAGAAAGAATACAATATAAGTTTTTTATTTGATATTACAAAACAGCTAACACCCCCGACTGAATCGGTTGTGCTAGCTGTTGTTGCTCATTAAACAATCCTATTCTGCGACAATGACTTTTTAATATATGCCACTAGATGTCCTTCTATAGAAATTTTGAGCTTCAAAGAATCTGCTTCTGCTGTATCAGGCAGCAATAATCTAATGCCACTAGAAAGTAGATAATCCACATTGATGGTATAATTCTTTTCCCACAAAGGTTTATTATTCTTCTCGAGCAAAGCATTAACGCGTATGGGCATAAGCTCAAGCGCAGCAACTCCCAACCTCTGCATTTGTCTGTGAGCATATTCCCTTCTGCCAAAAGCATCAGTAAACATAATATTTACTGTATTATTAACCATGAAACAGCTGTCAATAGCTAAGCCATTATCAAAAAACAAATCATTTTTTCTTCCAATGATTACATGGTTTTTAAACTTGTTATAAGCAGCAGGATATTGCTCAAAGAGAAGATTTAGCAAAGTGTCACGTTCCACACCATTTCTGCATACTATCCACTGCAGTGAATCAGTAATGCGATAGGCCTCTGGGTATAACAACTCAGCATGGCGATATTTTATTTCATCAGCACCATACATGGGACCTTTGCTATAAATCTTAGCAAAATTTAACCTCGCAAAATCCTCAGCTTTATTAAAATGATGCTTTTCCAAACCTGCTTGAGACACTTCCGAAAAAGTTGTCATGCCTGTATTTAATAGCTTTTCTAAACTGAAAACCAGAAAAATAGGCACAGGAACATTAGCGTTAACATCTTTTTCGTATCTAATCTGCACATGCTTGTAGCCCTCATTATGATACTGGGTTGGAGTCAGTGGCCGAAAATAAAAACGAACACATTTGGTTACTATATTGTTAGTAAGATCAATGATAAGCCTGCTAGCGTTATCGTTATGCATTACACTAAGCTTTTCAGCATTTTCACGACTATATAGTGTTTCTGTGGCAAGAATACTGACTATATTAGATATATCGCTATAATGGTATGCATAAGCAGCTTTAGCTCCGTACCTTTTAACATTGTCCTCTATGACTTGCTTAAACTGCATTTATCACTCACCGCCTACAATAAAACGCCTGTTGGCCCCTTCGTTGACCTGATAACCAGACAATACCACGTTATTGCCCTTGTGAATCTTTACCTTCGACAAATATCCTAAACTGTACAATAATCCTTCAATAATTGCCTTCTCCTTAGCTTCTGATTGCTCGAATACACCCATCTTTTTGATATAGGACCATGCATCATAAAAAGCTTCCTCAGTGATATTGATAACTTCATTATTATCTTTATCGCTTATTTCAATATGCTCATCCCAAACTACTGCATAGTTTTTATCACAAAAAGAAAAGCTGAAGGGTACAATTCGGTTTTTAACGAGCTCTTTTATCCCATGCATTGTCATATTGAGTACTGCATTGGGAACAACGCTCGAATTATTATAATTATCTACGTATATATAAATGTCAATTGGTAACCCCCGGAGATATCTCTCCATAACTGGCTTAACTTCCGCCCAATCAAGTCCTCCGTTGCCGCAGCCTAATTTAGGAAAGGCAATGGATGTGATGCCTTCTTTCTCATATATTTCCAGAAATTTTTGCAGGCCTCGTTCAATGTACTCTAGCTTAGACTTTCCACGCCAGTGCTCTTTTGTAGGAAACAATAACAAAACATAGTCATCTGCACGCCAAATCATCAAATTACCAATATTGAGGATCCCTTCTGAGCATGCTTTTTTATATTCTAGAAACATATCAGGATATTTTTCTTTGAAAGCCAAGGCAATACCCTTGCCCATTACACCAACTATGTTAACAGTATTCACTATGCACTGTGCAGGGCTAGTAAACATATCGCCCTCCAGATAATATAACAAAGCACTCACCATCCTGTATCTTGAAACTGAAAAAAGCACCATTTCTTCCTTATTATTGTACCACATCTAGTCAAAAAAGTATTTCACTTTTTAACTATCGAAAATAACAAACCCCCTTCTCTAGTAAAATGCTAAAGAAAGGGGTTTAGATATTAGAGCTTATTTAAAATAGTTCACGCCGCTGAGGAAAATCTTTTGGTCCTTCTCGCCAGCAATGTTGCGGAAGAGGCCAGGAGCAAAGCGCTCGCTGTGACCCATCTTGCCTAAGATGCGGCCATCGGGACTAGTAATGCCCTCGATAGCGTACAAGCTGCCGTTGGGATTGAACGGAGTGTTCATGGTCGGCACGCCTGCAGCGTCCACATATTGGGTTGCTACTTGGCCATTAGCAAAAAGCTCTTTAATGGTAGCCTCCGGTGCATAGAAGCGACCTTCGCCGTGGGAAACAGCAATAGCATGCTCGTCGCCGGGCTCGCACAGACTGAACCAAGGAGACTTGTTAGAAACAACGCGAGTGGTCACGATTTGGGAAATGTGGCGACCAATATTGTTGAAGGTCAAGGTGGGAGAAGCACTGGTCATATCGCAGATTGCGCCATAAGGCACAAGACCCAACTTAATCAAGGCTTGGAAGCCATTGCAAATGCCCAACATCAAGCCGTCGCGGTTCTCCAGCAAATCGCTGATAGCTTCCTTGATGCGCGGGTTGCGGAACATAGTAGCAATGAACTTGCCACTGCCGTCCGGCTCGTCACCAGCGCTGAAGCCGCCAGGAATCATCACGATTTGGGAATTGTTGATATATTTAACCATTGCTTCCACGGACTCTTCAATGGCAGCAGCGGTCAGATTGCGAATAATAAAGGTCTTGGCCTCGGCACCGGCAGCCTCGAAAGCACGTGCGCTGTCGTATTCACAGTTGTTACCGGGGAAAACAGGAATGAACACGCGGGGCTTGGCAATATTCACAGGCGCGGTCAAAGCCAATTTGGCGGTGTATAGCGGCATATTGATGTCCGCGGGCTCCTCCACCTTAGGCAGGCTGTCCGGGAAAATCTTTTGCAGGGGCTCGCGATAAGCAGCCAGAGCCTTGTCAGCAGCAATAACCGTGTCGTTGATGGCGATGCCTGCGGTTGCAGTAGTGTGACCCAGCACCATATAATCCAGACCGGCGAAAATTTCCTCCGGGTCCACGCCCGCAGCCAGCTCCAGCACCATGCCACCGGGCTGCAAAGTGAAGAGACTTTCTGGATCATGGAAGGGTTTGATGAACTCGAAGCCCAGCTCGTTGCCCATAGCCATGGTGGTTACCAGTGCTGCAATACCGCCCTCTTTGATAGCAGCAGCAGCCTTAATCTTGCCAGCCTCCATAGCTGCGTGCACAGCGGTCAAATTCTTGCGCAGAGCGGCGAAATCCAGTACCTCCGCATTGTCCCGCGGGCAGGACAGGAAGATGACCTCATCCCCTGCTGCCTTGAACTCAGCAGAAACGGCCTTGTCGCCATCGATAACACCCACAGCAAAGGAAACCAGAGTGGGCGGAACAGTTTTATCCATAAAGGTGCCGCTCATGGAGTCCTTGCCACCGATGGCAGGCAGCTCCAAAGCATCAAGGGTAGTGAAAGCACCTAAAAGGGCGCTGAAGGGTTGGCCCCAGCTGGTGGAATCGTGCAGCTTGGGGAAGTACTCTTGCAGAGTCAAGCGCAGCTTCGCCGGGTCAGCACCAAGAGCAGTGGCGCGCACAACGGACTCGGTCACAGCATACATTGCACCGTGGAAGGGGCTCCAGCAAGCCACATCCGGATTATAACCGCAGGCCATTACACTGGCAGCGGTGGTATTGCCATGGAGCACAGGGATGCGACCCACCATGCCCTCGGCCGGAGTCAGCTGAGTCTCGCCACCAAAGGGCATCAGCACAGTGCCACGACCGATGGTGCTGTCGAAGCGCTCGGACAAGCCCTTTTGGCTGCACACATTGAGGCGACCCATATTGGCCACCCAAGCGGACTCCAAATCAGCGGCAGCAGTTACCTCAGCAGGCACGCGCTCGAAAACATTCTCGGCCTTTTCTTCAGCAACAGTAACATTGGTGTGTTGGGCAACGCCATTGGTGTCCAAGAAAGCACGGGACAAATCCACAATCTTGTCCCCACGCCAGAACATAACTAGGCGCGGCTCCTCAGTAACCTCGGCCACCACAGTAGCCTCAAGGTTTTCTTCATCAGCATATTTAATGAAAGCATCACGGTTGCAGGCTTCAATAACCACAGCCATGCGCTCTTGGGATTCAGAAATAGCCAGCTCCGTGCCGTCCAAGCCCTCGTATTTTTTCGGAACCTTGTCCAGATCGATAACAAGGCCATCGGTGAGCTCGCCAATAGCAACGGAAACGCCACCGGCACCAAAGTCATTGCAGCGCTTAATCATGGCAGTTACAGCGGGATTGCGGAACAAGCGTTGAATCTTGCGCTCAGTGGGCGGATTACCCTTTTGTACCTCAGCACCACAGCTCATCAAAGAGTCCACAGTGTGCTCCTTAGAGGAGCCAGTGGCACCGCCGCAGCCATCGCGACCGGTTTTGCCACCTAACAAAATAACGATATCACCGGCAGCAGGACGCTCACGGCGCACAGCACTGCGGGGAGCAGCACCCATAACGCCGCCAATTTCCATGCGTTTTGCTACGAATTTATCATGATAATACTCTTGTACATGGCCAGTTGCCAAGCCAATTTGGTTACCATAGGAGCTGTAGCCGGTAGCAGCGCCGATAGTAATCTTGCGTTGAGGCAGCTTGCCCGGCAAGGTTTCGCTAACAGGAGTGCGGGGGTCAGCGCAGCCGGTTACGCGCATAGCTTGGTATACATAGGAACGACCGGACAGGGGGTCACGAATAGCACCGCCCAGGCAAGTGGCAGCACCGCCGAAGGGCTCAATTTCCGTAGGATGGTTGTGGGTTTCGTTCTTGAACATCACCAGCCAATCCTCGGTTTTGCCATCCACCTCAATGGGTACCACGATGGAGCAAGCGTTGATTTCCTCGGATTGGTCCAAATCATCCAGCTTGCCTTCCTTGCGCAGCTTCTTCATGCCGATAACGGCAATATCCATCAAGGTTACAGGGCGCTCAGTGTTTTCGCCATACACAGCGTCACGAGCAGCCATATATTTATCATAAGCTTCTTGGACGGGCTTGGTAAAGGTGCCGGGAACAATGTCCACATCCTCGATTTGGGTCATGAAGGTAGTGTGGCGGCAATGATCGGACCAATAAGTATCCAGCACGCGAATTTCCGTAATAGTGGGCTCACGATGCTCTTCGTTGAAATATTTTTGGCACCAGAGCAAATCCTCAAGGCTCATAGCCAAGCCCATTTCCTTGCGCAGAGCTTCCGCCTCGTCCTTGCTCATAGTCAAAAAGCCTGCCACGGATTTCACCTTTTCCGGCTCCTCGCAGGTGCTGATCAGTGTTTCCGGCTTGGCATGCTCTGCTTCACGAGCTTCGATGGGGTTGATGCAATAAGCCTTGATTTTCTCCACATCTTCAGCGCACAGCTTGCCCTGCAAAACATAAACCTTGGCAGCAGCCACCATGGGGCGCTCCTTTTGGGTAATCAGCTGAATGCACTGCTCGGCAAAGTCCTCACGCTGGTCGTATTGACCGGGCAAAAGCTCCACCGCAAAGGCCACTTCGCCAGCAGCCAGCTCCAAGCTTTCTTCCACAACAGTGTCCACAGGGGGCTCGGACAGCACCAATGCCTTGGCCATGGCAAATTCTTCATCGCTCAGGCCCATAACATCATAACGATTAATAATGCGGATGTTTTCCAGAGCACCCATGCCCAAATTGTTGCGCAAATCTGCCAGCAAGCCATGGGCTTCAACGGCAAAGGCGTCCTTCTTCTCCACATAGATTCTTCTGATACTACTCATATACACAGCCTCCAGTCCAATCGAATTGTATTTCGAGGTGATTACTTACAGTTTCGTATATATTTTAACACATTTCGCCTATTTGTCCAATATCCTGCGGCGAATATTCAGAGCTAATCGAACATTTTGCATAGAGAGAGCCAAATAATTCGCATTCATTCATGCTATCTGTCCTTTTGGTAGAGAAAAATACCGATGCCGCACAGGATGCCCACAATGCCCACAAGCTGCTGTAGGGTGATTATCTCGCCTAGGAGCACATAGCCTAAAAAGCAGGTGCCCACGGTCTCTCCCAAAATGCTCATGGAAATCACATTGGCTGAAAGCCATTTCAGCAGCCAGTTGAAAATCAGCTGGCCTAAAATGGTGGAAACCAAGGCCAAGCCCAAAAAGCACAGCCATGTTTGCTGGGTGTAGCCCGTAAAAGCATTCCCGCAGGCAAGGCTATACAGGCCCAAGAAAAAGGCGCCACTGCTGTAGCCCAGCACAGAATAAGGAATTACACCCAAGCTGCGCCGCACCTGTTGGCCAATGAGGAAATAGCCGGCAATGACCGCCGCTGCCGCCAAGGCCATCACATCACCTACAAAAGCGCGCCAGCTGATGGCAAAATCGCCCCAGCCGATAATCACGCTACCGGCGATGGCCAGTAAGCAGCCCAAGAGACCTCCCCTGCTGCAGCGCTCCTGCCACAGCAAATAGCTGCCCAAAATGGTGAACAGGGGCTGCAAGGTTACCAAAACCACGGAGCTGGCAACTGAGGTGAACTTTAAGGATTCAAACCACAGCACATAATGCACTGCCAAAATAAAGCCCGAAAGCACACCCATGGCCAGCTGCTTGCGAGGCAAAGTCGCCAGCTGCTGGCGATTCTCCCTTTTGCATAAAAGTAAAGGCAGCAAAGCTACTGCTGCCACTAATAAACGATAAAAGGCGATGATACCCGAGGGTGCCTGGGCCACCTTGGCAAAAATGCCCGAGGTGGAAAGGAAGAACACCGCCAAGACCAAAATCACATAGGAAGTATATTTACCAGGAGTCATCTTATAAAATTCCTGCTGCATACAGGGCGCACAGGGATTTGCTATCATACAGCTCCCCGTTAGCTACCATTTGCCGCAGCTCCGCTGGGGTAAAGGCCTGAACGCCGATGAACTCGTCCTCATCGGTGTGCTGGGCGAATTTTTTCAGGCCCCATGCCTTGTATAAATGAATGATTTCATCCGAAAAGCCCGGTGTTGTGGCAATGCTAAGCAAATGCTGCCACTCCTCGGCCTCGTAGCCGGTTTCCTCGCTCAGCTCCCGCTGCGCGCACTCCAGCTTATCCTCGGCCTCGCCGTGGTCCAGCTTGCCCGCGGGGATTTCCCACAGCAACGTGCCCAAGGGATAGCGGCACTGCTTTACTAAAACCACACGCCCATCCTCCAGCACGGGCACGATGGCCACGGCGCCGGGATGGCGAATATATTCACGGGTGGTGTCGCTGCCATTGGGCAGCGTGACATGGTCACGCTGCACCTTCAAAAGGCGCCCACTGAATACTTCTTCATTACTGCCCTCCACGTAAATTTCATCCAAGGCAGCTTCGTGAAATTTTTTTAACATTTGGCTTTCACCTCTATAGTATGGCTTGGCTGAGCTTAGTGCGAAGTAAAGCTGCTCAGCCGCCCTTTTGTGTTTGATTTTCTTTATCTTTTGTTAGCCCTTGAAAGTTGCCTTGCGCAAGTCAGCCTTCACGCCATCCGCAGCGAGCAGCAGCTCCGTGGCGCTTTCCAATGCGGCACGGGAGGTAGTTGCCCCTGCTGTCATGCGCACCAGCTCCTGCAAACGCTGGTTGTAGTCCAGAACCGCCAGCACTGTGGCGGTGCGGTCCTCGCTGCTGCGCTTTTCGATGTAAATGTGGTTGTCGGCGAAGGCTGCGATTTGCGGCAGGTGCGTGATGCACAGCACCTGCCCCACGGTGGCGATGGCGGCGATTTTTTCCGCCATCTTTTGGGCCGTCACGCCGCCCACCCCGGTGTCGATTTCATCGAACACCATGGTGGGCACCTGGGCCGTGTGCATCAGCACCGTTTTCATGGCCAAGGCAATGCGGCTCAGCTCGCCGCCGGAGGCCACCTTCTCCAAATCGTTCAGCGGCTCACCCAGGTTGCCGCTGAACAAAAAGCGCAGCCCATCACGACCTGTGGGCATGAAGCGCTCCAATGCCGTCAGCGCAATCTCAAAGCGACCATTGGGCATGGCCAAATCGTGGATATGGGTGGTGATGCTGGCACTGAGCGCAGCTGCACTGCGCTGGCGCTCCTTGGTCAGCGCGGCTGCGGCAACGCCCAGCCGCTTGGTGGCCTGCGCCAGCGCCTGCTGCGCCTTTTCTAACGCAGCTGCAATGTTTTGCAGCTGCTCCAGCTTCTCCTGCGTAGTTTCCAAATAAGCCAACACGGCCTCGGTGCTGCCGCCATACTTTTTCTGCAGGCGATAAATGGTGTCCAAACGCTCCTGCACCTGCACCGCCCGCTCCTCGTTGAAGTCGCTGCGGCTCAAGTAGTCGGCCAGCTCCCCGCGACAATCCTCCAGATTAATCCAGGCGCTGTCCACCGCTTCCGCAAAGGTACGCAAGCGCTCGTCGTAACGAGCTGCATACTGCAGCTCGTCCCGCACGCGAGCGAGACGGGACAGCACTGCGTCCTCTTCATCCAGTTGGCCATAGGCACTGCTCACAGCCTTGATAATGCGTTCGCCATTTTGCAGCAGGCGGGCTTCCTCCTCCAAGGAATCCTCCTCGCCCACCACCAAATTGGCGTTAGTAATCTCGTTGATTTCCCAAGCATAGCGGTCCATGAGCAAATCCTGCTTTTGGTTGTCCTGCTCTAGCTGGGCCAGCGCTCTTTGCGCTTCCACATAAACCGCATATTCCTTTTTATAGGCTGCCAAAGCGGCCTGCAAGGCCACGCCGCCGAAGGTGTCCGTCACCACGCGAGCTGCATCAGCCTTTAACAAGGCTTGATTTTCGTGCTGGCCATGGATATCCACCAGCGCCGTACCGATTTGCTTCAGCACATTCAAGGGCACCTGCACCCCGTTGATAAGGGCGCGGCTTTTACCGGCGGCGCTGATTTGTCTTTTCAAAAACAAATCATCCTCCGCCTCGATGCCCTGCTCGCGCAGAATGTTTTTGATGTCCTCCTGGTCCCTGATATCAAAAACAGCCTGCACCCACAGTCCCTCGGTGCCACTGCGCACATAATCCACCGATGCGCGACCACCCAAAACTAAACCAAAGGCATCGATAAGAATGGATTTACCGGCACCGGTTTCACCGGTGAACACATTAAAGCCAGCTGTAAATTCAGCCTGGGCATCCTCTAATAATGCAAAATTGTGCACATGCAATGATTGCAGCATTTTGTCACCGCCTTAGCGATATTCCTTCAGGCGCTTGAGCAGTGTCACCACGCCCTCCTTATTTTCCATAGCTACAAAAACAGTGTCGTCACCGGCAATGGTACCCAAAATCTCCGGCCATTTCATGTAGTCCAGTGCAAAGGCTACGGATTGGGCAGTGCCAGGCAGGGAGCGAATGACAACCATGCTGTCAGAGGCACGGACGCTGACAATGCTGTCATGAAAGGTACGGGCCAAGCGCTCCATGGTGAGCATCATGCCATGCTCCTTGGGATAAGCATAATGATAGTGACCATTGGCATCCGGCACCTTCACCAGCATTAATTTCTTGATATCCCGAGACACAGTGGCTTGGGTAACGTCGATACCCTCGCCACGCAAAGCGCTGGCCAAATCCTCCTGGGTTTCTATCTTATGGTTATCGATAATCTCTTTGATTTTTGCATGTCGGGTCATTTTCATGTTTTATCACCTCATTTGCATTATAAAAGCAGCGTTTACATCTCTGTTTATTTTATACATTACGCATGAGCTTTTGCTGCCAGGTCTGGTAATAATCGCGACTTGTCAGGCGAATTAGCTTCATGGTATAGGGGCTTTTTTCAATCCGCACAAAGGTATCATCCCGCACCTCGATGACATTTTCCCCATCACAGGACAGCATCATTTCTTCGCTGCCGGGCACTGCCTTCAGCTCAATGCAGTCGGACAGGGGAATCACCAAGGCTCTAGCCGTTAGGGAATGGGCGCACACAGGTGTAATCACACTCACATCCAGCTCCGGCATGACCAAGGGACCACCGGCGGACAAGGAATAAGCCGTGGAGCCCGTAGCGGTGGAAATAATCAGGCCATCCGCTGCATAGCGGCCGGAGGGCTTACCGTTGATGAACATCCTAAGATGGGCCAGCTTGCTGAACATACCCTTAGCCAAAACGAAATCGTTAAGCGCGTGGGCCGTTTCCAGCACAGTTCCCTCCCTGATAACAGTAGCCTGCAGCATTTTGCGGCGCTCAATGGTGTAATTACCCTGAGCCAGCTTGCTGATGGCCTTGCGCATGCCGGGCAAATCTATTTCTGCCAAAAAGCCCAGCTTGCCAAAGTTGATGCCAAAGGAGGGTACACCGGCAGGCACTGTGTAGCGAGCCATTTGCAAAAGAGTGCCATCGCCACCCAAGCTTACCGCCGCATCCAAGGACTCTAAATAATCATTATGCATATATGTAATATGCTTTTTGTCGAAGCCTCCGCAGCCAAACTCACCTGCCACATCCTCGGGCAGCAGGGGCTCCAAGCCCCAATCCCGGCACATTGCCACAAATTCCGGTAACGCAATATGCACTTTTTCCTTGCTTAAATTAGGGAAAATACCCAAGCGTTTTGCTTTCATCTTTTGCCTCGGCTCCTATTATTGGTTTATTTATCTAAATCTCCGTGACTGCGACCCACTAGCTCGGCCACATAGGCGGCGCTGACAGCGTCATCCTCGCCCAGTGTCAAATGCAGCAAATATTCGATATTGCCCTCAGGCCCCTTGATGGGCGAAAAATCGAGGCCGGCAATGCCAAAGCCCTCTTCCTTGGCAAAGGCAATCACGTTGTTAATTACCTCCTCGTGGACCTTGGCGTCACGGACAACACCCTTTTTGCCCACGTTTTCCTTGCCCGCTTCAAATTGGGGCTTGATTAGGGCAATGACAAAGCCATCACTCTTCAAAATTTTGTGCACTGCGGGTAATATTTTATCTAGGGAGATAAAGGCCACATCGATGGTGGCAGCGTCCACCTGCTCCGGCAGGCTGTCCGCCTCCAAATAGCGCACGTTGGTCCGCTCCATGTTGATGACCCGCTCATCACTGCGCAGCTTCCAGGCCAGCTGGCCGTAGCCCACATCAATGGCATAAACCTTGGCGGCACCATTTTGCAGAGCGCAGTCGGTGAAGCCACCGGTGGAGGCGCCAATATCGGCCACCACCTTACCCTCCACGCTAATGGGGAAGATTTGCAATGCCTTGGCCAGCTTGAGGCCGCCCCGGCTAACAAAGGGCAGCTTGTTGCCCAGCAGGCGAATCTGCACATCAGGAGCCACAGGCGTACCCGGTTTGTCAATTTTTTGCTCATTCACCAGCACCTGCCCGGCCATAATGGCGGCCTGAGCCTTGGCACGGCTTTCGAACAAGGCTCTATTCATTAGTAATGCGTCTAAGCGTTCTTTTTTCATCTATTCTTCCTTTACCAATGCTGTGGTTTTAGCCACAATGGAGTCCACATCCAGCTGCAAATCCTTAAAGAGCAGCTTTTTGTCGCCGTGAAGCACAAACTCGTCGGGAATGCCCAGGGTTAAAACGCGGCATTTTTGCAGCAGCTGGGCCTCGTTCAAGGTCTCCAGCACAGCGCTGCCCACGCCGCCGGCCAAAACGCCCTCCTCCAAGGTGACGATTTTGCCATATTTGGCAGCATGCTCCACAAGCAGCTCCTTGTCCAAGGGCTTGGCAAAGCGCATATTCACCACGCCGGCGCTGATGCCCTGCTCAGCCAGCTTGTCTGCTGCCTGCATGGCGCTTTGCACCATGCTGCCAATGGCCCAAAGGCACACATCGCTGCCCTCACGGAGCACCTCAGCCTTGCCAATAGGCAAGGCATGCAGGGGCTCCGCCATATCCACACCCACGCCGCTGCCTCTGGGGTAGCGCACGCTGATAGGACCAGCGAAGTCCGTTGCCGTCTTCAGCATATGGCGCAGCTCGTTTTCGTCCTTGGGCGCCATAATGGTCATTTCAGGAATGCTGCGCAAGTAGGCGTAATCGAACACGCCGTGATGGGTGAAGCCGTCGTCGCCCACGATGCCAGCTCTATCCAGGCACAATGTTACATGTAATTTTTGAATGCAGATGTCGTGCAGCACGGAGTCATAAGCGCGCTGCAAAAAGGTGCTGTAAATGGCGGCGAAGGGCTTCAGCCCTGCAGCCGCGGCGCCAGCCGCGGAGGTCACGGCGTGCTGTTCGGCGATGCCCACGTCGAAGAAGCGGTCCGGATGCGCCTTGGCAAAGGCGCTGAGGCCGGTGCCGTCAGGCATGGCCGCAGTGATGCCGATAATATCCTTGTCCTCATTGGCCAGCTCAATCAAGGTCTTGCCAAAGACCTCGGTATAGGTAACAGGAGCATTGGGATTAGCAATCTTTTTGCCCGTGGCGATTTCAAAGGGACCGGTGCCGTGGAATTTGTTGGGGCTTTCCTCCGCAGGCTTGTAGCCCTTGCCTTTTTTTGTCAGCACGTGCACCAACACAGGACCATCGATTTTTTTCGCAGCCTGCAGCACCTCGATGAGGCCCTCCACATCGTGTCCATCAATGGGTCCCAGATAGGTGAAGCCCAATTCCTCGAAGATGGAGGTGGGCACCATCAGATATTTAACGCTGCCCTTCAGGCGGCGCAGCACCTTGATTACATCGCTGCCAAATTCCACATTCTGCAGCCACCCCTCAAGGTCATGCTTAATCTTGTTATAGGTTTCACCAGTGCGCAGCTGGTAAAGATATTCGCTCATGGCGCCCACGTTTTTGGAAATGGACATTTCGTTATCGTTGAGCACCACAATCATCTTTTTGTGCAGTGTGCCAGCGTTGTTCAAGGCCTCAAAGGCCATGCCGCCGGTCATGGAGCCATCGCCAATAACTGCCACCACATCGTAGTCCTGCTTTTGCAAATCGCGGGCCACTGCCATGCCCAGCGCCGCAGAAATAGAGGTGCTGGAATGGCCGGTGCCAAAGGCATCATGCTCGCTTTCCGTGCGCTTGGGAAAGCCGCTAAGGCCGCCGTACTGACGCAGCGTGGGGAATTGCTCCCTTCTGCCGGTGATAATTTTATGGATGTAGGATTGGTGGCCCACATCAAAAACTATTTTGTCCTTGGGAGTGGAAAAAACGCGATGCAAAGCCAGCGTCAGCTCTACTACACCCAAATTGGGGGCCAAATGGCCGCCGGTTTTGGAAATAACGCTGATCAGCAGCTGGCGAATTTCCTCCGCCAGCTGCTTTAGCTCGTCCAGAGACAGGGCCTTTACATCCGCCGGGGAGTTAATAGTATCCAAAATATTTTTTGTCAAAGCTTGTTTGTTTTCCATATAAGGTAAAACTCCTTAGTTCTTCCTTTGGGTCATCATCTTGGCAATCTGGCGCAGGGGCTCCGCATTTTCGCCAAACATAGTCAGGCATTCCAAGGCCTCATTGATGGTCTTCTCTGCCAGCTCATGAGCCGCCTCAAGGCCGTACAGGCTTACATAGGTGGACTTGTGATTCTTCTCGTCACTGCCCACCTGCTTGCCCAACTCTTCCGTGGTACCCTCCACATCCAAAATATCATCAGTGATTTGGAAGGCCAAGCCCAGCAAATCAGCAAACTTAGTCAGCGCCAAAAGCTGTTCGTCCGTAGCGCCTGCCAAATGAGCGCCACCGCGAATGGCTGCAATGAAGAGTGCACCAGTCTTACCAGCGTGCAGCTTGCGCAGCTGCTCGGAGGTAATTTCCTTGCCCTCGAACTCAAGGTCCAGACCCTGGCCCCCCACCATGCCGAAATTGCCGGCACACATAGCCATTTCCCGCACAGTCTCAATGAGCGCCTTGGGCTCCACGTTCTTTTGCTCCAGCATGACCTCAAAGGCCAGTGTCAACAGGCCGTCGCCAGCCAAAACTGCCATGGCTTCGCCATAAACCTTGTGGTTGGTCAACCGACCACGACGATAATCATCATCGTCCATGCAGGGCAAATCATCATGAATCAGGGAATAGGTATGAATCATTTCTAGGCCACAGGCCACGGGCAAATAGTTGTAGCCCTTGCTGCCCACTGCCTCGGCCGCAGCCATGAGCAAAATGGGGCGAATACGCTTGCCGCCTGCCATCAGGCTATATTCCATAGCATCATCCACCTTGGAAATACCCTTTTTGGCGATGCGGTTCTTAAGAAAATTTTCTACCAGCTTGCGCTGGTTGTCATAATACACAGCAAAATCCATTTTTATCCCTCCACATCCTGGAATGGTTCTAAATCAAAGCCAGCGTCGTTACTATCCGTAACCACGATTTTTTCTACCTCCTGCTTCACTGCCTCCAGCTTGCCCGTGCAAACCTTGCTCAGCTCCACACCATATTTATATACCTCAAGGCTGTCCTCCAAGGAGAGCTCGCCGCTTTCCAAAAGCCGCACCTGCTCCTCCAGCTCCGCCAATGCTTCTTCAAATTTAATGTTTTTTGCAATCTTTTTTACTGCCATCATCTATCGTCCTTCCACTTCCTGGACCACGGAAACAATCTGTCCATCCTTGACAGAGATTATAATTTCATCGCCCCAGCGCACCTGCTCAATAGAGCTGATTATTTTTTGCTTGCGGTCCCGCACGCAGCTATAGCCACGCTTAAAAACCTCATAAGGGCTAATTGCCTGTAGTTTCGCCTGATGCAAGGCCAAAGCATGCTCTGCCGCCTGCCTGCGCTGCTGCATCAAGTTTACCAGCTGAGCAAAGTCCATATCAAGCCGCTGCTCCCTGTCGGCAAAAATCCGCTCCGGCTCCCGCAGTGCCCAAGAGTTCATTAGCTGGGCCAAACGCTGCTCCTGTAGCTCGTATAGCTTGCGAGGATTGCGCATAACATGCGCATTTTTGAGGCTCTTGAGCTTTGCTTCCTGCACGGCATAAAGCCTCGTTGGGTCCTGCAAAGCGTAGGAATTTTTTAGTCTTGTGAGCTTTTCCTCCTGCGCAGCATAAATTCGACGCGGGTCCTGCAGCATACGGCTTTCCTTAAGCTTATCCAGCTCCGCCTCCGCACTGAGCAGCTGCCACTGCATGGCGCGCACTAAGCGTTGAGAAAGGTTTTCATGCTGCTGACGCAGCTGGGACATATCAGCCACAGCCATTTCCGCTGCATGGGAGGGTGTGGCTGCCCTTACATCAGCCGCAAAATCGCACAGGGTAAAGTCTGTTTCGTGACCCACGGCACTGATAATTGGCAGCTCGCTGGCCGCCACAGCCCGCACTGTGGGCTCCTCGTTGAAGGCCCACAAATCCTCCATGGAACCACCACCGCGGCCCACAATGAGCAAATCCACAAATTGATGCTTATTGAAAAACTCAATGCCTTGGGCTATTTCCTTAGCCGCGCCCCTCCCCTGCACCTGCACGGGATAAAGGTAAAGCTTGACGTTGGGATTACGGCGTCTGGAAACCTTGATGACATCGTGTATCACTGCACCTGAGGAGGAGGTAACGATGCCGATGCGCTGAGCATCGGTGGGCAAGGGACGCTTGCGCATCGTGTCAAAAAGCCCCTCTACCGCCAGCTTTGCCTTCAGCTTTTCGTATTGCTGCATCAAATCCCCTGTACCATGCTGCAAAAGCAAATCAGTGTACAGCTGATACACACCATCCCGCTCATAAACGCTAATGTGGCCCACGGCCACAACCTTGTCGCCATTCTTAGGCACAAAGAACAGCTTATCAGCATTCCAGCGATACATCACACACTTCAAGACACTGCCACCATCATTGCTGCCATAACGGGAGCTGCCATAGTCACCAGCAAAATCAGAGGAGCTTCCCCCATCCTTCAAGGTAAAATAGCAGTGCCCCGATGCATAACGCTTAAAATTGCTAATCTCGCCCTGCACCTGCACATTCCTCAGCTCATAGTCCGCATCAACAATGCGCTTTATATATTTAGTTATTTCTGTAACAGAATATATTGTATCCATAATACATATAGTATTAAAACAGATCGCATAATTAGATAACAGCAAGGGAGCTGTATTTTTTAGCGAATGAGTGGTTGGAACAATAGAAGCAAGGTTTCAAAAACCAAAATCCCTCTGCGAACAGATTGGACACCGCAGCTTCGTGATTGTTCCCCACGAAATTCGCGTTAAGAAAAATACCGCGAGTGCGCTGTTATCTAATTATCTATCTGATACCTTTACTAATTCTCCACGCGAAGGCCGCGCAGCCGGTAGCATTGTCGCAGCTGTAGCGCCCTTCGGGCACCCAAAGGCGCACCGGATAGCGCAGCTTGGCAAGCTTTTGCTCCACATGCTGGCGAATGTACTTATTCGAGCCTACACCGCCCACCAAAAGCACATCACGCACCCGGTACTCCTGCGCCCCATTGCGCAAAACCCGCGCGAACGTCTCCGCCAGCGCGTGCTCCACGCCCAGCGCTAACGCCGCTGGCTCCGCACCCGCCTCCAGCTTCCTCAGCGCCGCCGTACACGGTCCCGAAAGACTCACCTGCAGCTTCCGCACCGACACCGGCAGCTCCAC
The DNA here is from genome assembly GCA_030540395.1 of Phascolarctobacterium sp. Taxonomy (GTDB): domain Bacteria; phylum Bacillota; class Negativicutes; order Acidaminococcales; family Acidaminococcaceae; genus Phascolarctobacterium_A. Next base: position 29,137 of record JAUNWI010000007.1, on the reverse strand, counting down.
CATAGTCGCCGCTTCCTCGGCTGCACACGCGCTCGCCTCGCTCTCGCTGGCAGCCTTAACAGCACTTGCTGCTTCGCTGCCGCTAATAACCTTAGCCTTCGCTAATGCTCCTTCCGCCAGCGCCTCCAGCGCTGGCCCCGTAGGAAACTGCAGCCCCAAGGCTACGCCAATGCGGTCCACAAACTGGCCCGCATGCAAATCCAAACTACCGCCCACCTCCGTGATGCGGTAGCGTCCATCCTGCTGGCATTCCGCCAGCAACACATCCGTGGTGCCGCCACTGGCGTGGAGCAGTAAAAACCTTTCCACATCGGGCCCACCGGCAGACCACAAACCTGCCTCCAAATGGTTCTCCTGATGGCTAATAACCTCCAGCTTCGCGCCTGTCACCGCAGCCATGCTGCGGGCCACGCTCAGCCCTGCTAAAAAGGCCGGCATATAAGATCCCTCTAAGGGGCGGGGATAACCGCTGACACCGATGGCCGCCAGCTCGTACCCCGCCGAAGCAAGGCCAGCCAAGCCAGCACCATTGGATGAACCGGCTTTCTCATCCTTCGCTGCGCTCTCGGCACAGTCAGCATTTACGGACCTAATAACCTGACCCACGGCTTCTTCCATCAGCCGCGGCAGATTGCGGGTGTGCTGAAACACCATCTCCGATTGCTGCAGTCCGCAGCGGCCCGGCTTCACACTCAAAATTTGGCGTGCTTCGCCCACCAAAGCGCCCGCTTCATCCACAAGCGCCACCGAAGTAGTATAACAGCTGGTATCTATACCTAAATACACACGCTGGCTCATGCTTTCGCCAGCTTACCTAACACACCATTCACAAAGCGCGGAGATTCCTCAGTGCCATAAGCCTTGGCCACCTCTACCGCCTCGTTGATGGCCACACCTGCAGCCACGCTCTTTTCTGCAAATAACATTTCGTATGCAGCCACACGCAATATATTGCGGTCGGTGGCCGGCATGCGCTCCACAGTCCAATCAATAGCGTACTCGCTCAAACGAGCATCAATAGCCTCCTTGTTAGCCAAAACTCCCTGCACCAAGGCAAGCGCATAATCATAGGCCTTAGGAGCATTTTCCTCATCATGCTCGGTCAAAGCCGCTTCCACAGCCGCTTCAGCCTCGCAGCTATTAAAATCTATTTGGAACAAGCTTTGCAATGCCACCTCACGGGCAATGCGTCTAATCATTTTTTCCATCTTTTCACTCTCCCTAAAAATTATCTATGATAGCCGGGCGGCAGCAGCCGATCCAGCCATTCCAGCAGGTCCTCCTTCATATCCAGCTTATAGCCAATGAAGAAGCCCAAACCAATACAAAGCATCAAAAACAGCGCCTGGAAAAAGCCCAACCACAAAACCATCACACCTACAAAAAGGCCAAAAACAGAGCATAAAAGGCGGCCGCGGTAATTATTCCAGATATCAGTTAAAATATCGTTTAACATCTTTCCGCCTCCTATTCTTCTTTTGCCTTAATTTGCTTAACAAAGAGCTCCATTTCCTTCACATCAATGCCGGTGACCTTCTTAATGCTTTCCTTCACATTGGTGCGAATTTCGTCGGAGCTTTCGGGAATGTTAATGCCGGGCTCAATGGAAGCGTTTATACGCACATTGATGCCCTCATCCTCCAGCTTCACAATAACCTTTACATTGTGAATGCCGTATATTTCCTGGGCTAGCACGGCGATATAATCCTCAAGGGCGCCCTTGCCGACCAGCACCTTGCCCTTGTCCGTTTCGCTGAGCTTCAGGGTACTCATACCCGTCAGTCCCAGGCCAGTTACCAAAAGGCGTAGGCTCACCAGCAGCATAATCACACCGCCCACTGCATAAATCCAGTTGCCGGGAATGTGATTTACCAGATTCACCAAAACCTCATGGGAAAAGACACCTAAGCTGCACAGCACGGCCAAAACCGCGACCACAGCCATTAAAAAAGTGTACAGAGTCAGAATAATTCTATCTGCTATGCCCATAACTAATCCTCCTCAAAAAAACGCATTTGCTTTTCATCCATTTCTTCCTCTGGCGGCAGCTCAAAACGATCCCTAGCAGGAGCAGACTTGGCTTCACCAGTGTGTTTGCGTTTTATTTCCTTCACATTAGTATCTTCTTCATCATCATGCTGCAAATTTCGCAATCCAGCCAGCTGCTGCTCAAAGGAATTAACCTCGGTGGCCTCCGCCCGTTGAGCCTGAGCTCTAAGGATGTCCGCCATGGCCTCTTCAGAGGTGGCTTCCTTTTCCAGCTCCCTGGTCTCCCGGTTGGCCACGCCCTCTACGTTAACATCCACGAACTGTACCTCGTAGCCGGTCATGGCCTCCACGGCCTCCTTGACCTTTTCCTGCACCTCCAAAGCTATTTCTGGAATGCAGTAGCCATATTCCACATTCAAATAGACGCTGGCATTGACGGTTTTGCCTTCGAACTTCAGCCGCACACCCTTAGAAGCGTTTTCCTTGCCCAAAAAGCGGTTGATGCCATCGGTAAAGCCACCACTCATGCTTACTACCCCCGGCACCTCCTGGGCCGCAAGGCTGGCCACGATGCGGATAACCTCGTCCGCAATGCGTATATCGCCATAATCCTCCAGATTTTCTTCGTCTATCTCTGCATCTGTTTGTAGCTTTTTATGCTCGGCCTTGGCCGAAGCAGGATGCAGCTTGACATCCTCTAGCTGGTCCAAATCGTGCTTCATGCAAAGCACCTCCTCTATCTACAGTGACAACAAATCGTCAAATAAAAACAGTTACCCATTTTCATCTTATCATTATACCACAACCGCGCCATAAATTATACACTCCTTATGCATAAAATGCATAAAAAAACAGCAACGCCACAATCAGCGTTGCTGTTTGAAGTTCAATTTTACTTTTTAATTCCTCCACCGCAAGCGGTCCCCCTCCCTTTTAAAAGGGAGGCTCCTTGCTAATTTACTATAGAAGAGAGGCTCCCTTTTTAAAGGGAGCTGTCTTAAGCAAATTACGCTAGTAAATTGCGGACTGAGGAATTTATTTTAGACTGTCTTATGCTCTGGAGATGTAGTCGCCAGTGCGAGTGTCGATAGCCAGTACGTCGCCCTCGTTGATGAACAGAGGAACTTTTACAACGTAGCCGGTATCCATGGTAGCGTTCTTGCTGCCGCCGGTAGCGGTATCGCCCTTGATGCCGGGTTCGGTTTCAACTACGGTCAGCTCAACAGTGTTGGGCAGGTCAACGCCCAGTACGCGGCCTTCGTAGATCATGATCTTAACGTCCATGTTCTCCTTCAGGAAGTTCAGAGCATTGCCCAGAGTTTCCTTGGACAGCTCGGTTTGTTCATAGGTTTCGTTGTCCATGAATACATACATGCCGTCGGATTCATAGAGGTATTGCATTTCGCGGCGGTCAATGCGAGCCTTAGGCATACGCTCGCCAGCGTTGAAGGTGCGCTCTACAACAGCACCGGTGCACAGATTGCGCATTTTAGCACGAACGAAAGCAGCGCCCTTACCAGGTTTTACATGTTGGAACTCAACAACCTGCCATGCGTCGCCGTCGATGGTTACAGTTACGTTAGTTTTGAATTCATTGGTGGAAATCATTGGAAGCCCTCCTATAATTTTTAATTTTAAACGATTTCAATGAGCTGTTTTTTGACTCCATTTAGGGCACGGGCGCCTTCATCCGTCAAAACAACAGTATCTTCTATACGAACCCCGCCTTTGCCGGGAATGTATATACCAGGTTCAATGGTAAAAATCATACCAGTTTGCAGTACCGTTTCCCCACGCTTGTTGATATTGGGCATTTCGTGAATCTCCAGACCCACGCCATGGCCGGTACCATGCACATAATAATCGCCATAGCCGCAATCAGTAATCACCTTGCGTACCACATCATCCAGCTCTCTGCCTGTCATCCCCACCTGGGCAGCCTTCATGCCCTTTAGCTGGGCCTCTTCCACAATGGTATAAATCTCCTTTTGCCAGGAGTTGGCCATGCCAAGAGCAACTGTGCGGGTCATGTCGGAGTGATAACCACGGTAAACAGCGCCAAAATCAAAGGTGATAAAATCACCGATTTCAACAACCTTGTCGCTAGCCATACCATGGGGCAAGGCACTGCGAGCACCACTGGCCACAATGGTGTCAAAGGAATTCTTTTCACTACCATGGGCACGCATGTAATACTCTAAGCGACCTGCCAGACTCCGCTCCGTGCGTCCCGGACGAATATCATCCAAAAGCTCCACAAAGGCTTCGTCGGCAATGCTGGCAGCCTTGAGCAAAAGCTCCAGCTCCTTTTTGTCCTTAATCATGCGAATTCCGCTAAAGTCAATGCTTTCCATGGGAATCTCTCCCAAAAGCTCCTTTAACGTCACATAATCATCATAGCTATACCAAGCTCCATCAAAGCCAACCACCTGGGCTCCGGCTTTTTTGGCGCACTCAGCAGCTGCCTCCCAAATGCTGCTCGCATTTTTCGGTGCATATTCCAACACCTTAAACAGCTTCATTTCCTGCTTGGCCTGCTGGGTATAGCGACCATCGGTAATCAAAACGCCCTGCTGGCGGTCCAGATAAAACAGGCTGGAATCGCCGGTAAAGCCGGTAAGATAGCGGATTGTGGTAACATCCTTGATAATGACACTGTCCACTGTAAGCTTGGCCATGAGCTCAAATACTTTGTTGATGCGCGTCATTAGTTAACCTCTTTTCCTCAAATGCCATCTAATTGTGAGTATTACCCTAATATTTTACCACTCATTGGCAAAACTATCAACAATTTCTACATCAAAAGGCATGTTTTCTATGATATCCATGGTATCAAAATAGGTGTCAGGTGTTGCGTAAAACTTAATCAGGCCTGTGCTGCCGTCCACGGTGCTCACCATGGCCAGGTGCTCATAGCCCTCCATAATCCAGTTTACATCCGCTATATGCTCAGGCTCCACCTGGGCGTAAATCATACTGTGGGGTTCAGGGGCATTATCGCTCATTTATTTAACAACCTTTCTGCGTAATAAGCTCATCGGTAATAGCTCCACATCACTGTGGGCGGAAAATTTTTGCTGGGCATGGGGCGCGCAATCAATGGCGACGCCTTCCTCGTCCTGCATCTCCTGCAAAACAAAGGGCACAAGCTGCCCATCCGGCATTAAAAGCTCCAGCTGTTCGCCAGCCTTCACATTATTGCGCTGCTCAAAATAAGCGCGCTTAGCTTCTCCATCGTAGCCGGTAACGATGCCCACAAAATCGTGGGTTTGCTCGTATTTGGAGCTGGTGTAAACCTGAGCATTTCTGTCCGGCTTTGCTACCGCAAAGCCCGTGGTGTACTGGCGATGGGATACCTTGTTCAGCTCCTGTATCCACGCATCAGGTACACTGTAATGCTCCCTGTCGGCCCAGCAGGCATCGATGGCCTTGCGGTACACGCTGACCACCGTGGCCACGTAATGGACGCTCTTCATGCGGCCTTCAATCTTCAGGCTGCACACGCCTGCATCCATCAGCTCCGGCAGATACTCGATGAGGCACAAATCCTTGGAGTTCATCACATAGGTGCCGTGCTCATCCTCCTCCAAATCGAAGTACTCGCCAGGGCGCTTTTGCTCACCCAGCTTGTACATATTATATTCCCAACGGCAAGCCTGGGTACAAGCACCGCGGTTGCCGTCACGACCTGTTAAATAGCTGCTCAAAAGGCAGCGCCCACTGTAGGAAATGCACATAGCGCCATGGACGAAGGTTTCCAGCTCCACCTGGGTTTTGGCACTGATTTCTGCGATTTCCTTTAGGGAAAGCTCGCGAGCCAAAACTACGCGCTCTGCGCCCAGCTGCTCCCAGGCCTGCACCCCGGCGAAATTAGTGGTATTAGCTTGAGTGCTTACATGGAGCGCCATGTTGGGCACAACCTGGCGCGCTGTTTGCCACACGCCCAAATCGCTGATGAGCAGTGCGTCTACCTTGGCCTTTTCCAAGCCCAAGAGATAGTCAGGCAGCCTATTGATATCCTCATTGTGAGCAAAAATATTGACGGTGACGTAAACCTTTTTGCCTAGGCTATGAGCATACTCCGTAATCTCGGCAATTTCGGGCAAATCAAAATTGTTGGCAAAGGCCCTTAGGCCAAACATTTTGCCGCCCAAGTAAATTGCATCGGCACCATATAGCAGGGCCATTTTGCCCTTTTCCATATTGCCCGCCGGAGCTAACAGCTCCGGCTTTTGATAAAATTTCTTCATTTCATTCATACAATAATAATTCCTCCGCCTCGCAAGCTCGGCACCTCCCTTTGCAAAGGGAGGCTCCTTAATCTTTTGGTTTGGAATGCTAATTTACTCACTAAAAATAAGGCAGTTTTGCACAGTAAAAGCTAATGAAAGGCTCCCTTTTCCAAAGGGAGCTGTCACCGAAGGTGACTGAGGAATTCCAATTACCCTATTTCTCTAATCGCACGCAGATGCTCGTTATAGGTTTTGCTAAAGCGATGGTGACCATCCTTTTCTGCGACAAAATACAAATACTCGGTTTTTTCCGGCGTCAGCACCGCCTTGATGGCGCTCATGCCAGGACTGCCGATGGGTCCTGGAGGCAGACCAGGGTTTTGGTAGGTATTATAGGGACTTTGAATTTTAGTATCATCAAAGGTAATAATTTCCTTTTGGGAACCCAATAAATACTGAATCGTGGTATCCGATTGAATGGGCATGCCAATAGCCAACCGCTTCAAAAACACGCCGGCAATACGGGGCTGCTCCTCTGCAAACACCGCTTCCAGCTCCACCATAGCAGCCAAATTCACCACGTCACGCAGCTTCATCCCCTTGGCAGCACAGCCTTGCAGGATTTTTTCATCCTGCATATATTCATCAAACTGGCGCACGAAAACAGCCAGAATTTTTTCCTCGCTCAGGCCCACTGGCAGCTCGTAGGTTGCAGGATAGATAAAGCCCTCCGCCTTGAACAGCACATCAGGATTATCGGTCTGCATATATTCATAGGGAGCGTATGCCTTCGCTGCCGCTATAAACTTTTCTGCACTGCCAAGGCCCTCGGCCTCCAGCTTTTTAGCAGTTTTCACCACCGTATAGCCCTCAGGCACTGTAAAGCGCAGCTGCTTGATGCGACCCTTTACCATCACATCCACAATGGCGCCATTGCTAAGTCCACCCTCGATTTGGTAGGGACCAGCCTGCAGCTTGGTGGCCAAGCCCTTGTAGCGTGCCTCTAAGCGAAAAGCAGTCGGGTCCTTGACCAGCCTCTTTTCGTGGAGCAGCTGGGCAATATCCGCCGTGGTCATGCCCTCCTTGACAATAATCAAATGGGGCCCAGAGACGGCAAAATCCTTATTATCTCCCCTAGTGTGCAATACTGCCAAAAAACAGAGCAAAGGTACCACAATCAGCACTGCCAAAGCAATATACCAATTATGCAGCAACCAGCTCTTTATTTTGGTGATTTTTTCTTCATCCATACACCGAACTTCCCAATTCGTCAGATTTTACATAAAAATACCGGACCGAAGTCCGGTGCTTTTTATTCTTCTTCTTCGCAGAATTGGTCGTACAGAGCAGCAACGGCTTCGTACTCTTCATCGGTAGGACCAACATATACTGCTTCGCCATTTTCGTCGAAATCGATGCGGGCGATGATGCAATAATCGTCCTCATCCTCTTCGTGATGGTGGCACTCGCAATCCTCATCCTCGCAGCAATCTTCATCAATAGCAACCAGCACAGCAAAGCTCTTGCCATTGTAGGGAATAATCATTTCTTCCATGAAGTAGCTTTCGTTGCCTTGCTCGTCAGTCAATACAACTACATCTACCTCTTCAGCTTCCTCCTGCATAGCAGCCAATTCTTCGTTTTTAATATCCTTATCAGCCATTGGGGCACCTCTTTCTGTAAAAAATAGTTACTGTATTATTTTATTATACTCTAGTGCTTCTGTCAAATTTTAAAGCTTTTGCTATCCAAATAATTTTGCAAAATCACCACGGCAGCCATCATATCGATAACCTGCTTGCGTTTTTTGCGGCGCATATCCGCATCCACCAGCACCTTTTCTGCTGCCACAGTGCTCAAGCGTTCATCCCACAGCACCACCTTACAATCAGGAAACATTTCCTCCAGCTTATGGGCCATGGCTTCGCAGGCCTGGGCCCGCTCGCCAATGGTGCCATTCATGTTCTTGGGATAGCCCACAACCAGGGTATCAACCTCGTGCTCCTTAATGAGCTCAGCAATGCGAGCAAAATCACGCTCTTCCGTAGTGCGTTTGATAGTCTCCACACCATTGGCAATCATGCCTAAGAGATCGCTGACCGCAATGCCGATGGTTCTTGTGCCCACATCCAGGGACATTTTGCGCATGTAGTTTCTCCTTATTTATTGATTTGTTTTAAGTAGCTAATTACCATAGCCTCGATGAGCTCATAGCGCTCGTGGCGGCGCAGCTTAGTGCGCGCATTGTCATAGCTTGTGATATAGGTGGGGTCGCCGCTAAGCAAATAGCCTGCCAGCTGGTCCACCGGGTTGTAGCCCTTTGCTTCCAGGGCAGCATATACTTCCTTTATAGTTTCAGCCACGTCCAGCTTTTCCGGCTGGCGCTTGAACATCATGGTTTCTTGAGAGACTTCAGACATATGTAACACTCCTTTCGGCTTGTACTTCTATTGTATCATATAATTGCTATATTTTACAGCATAAAACCTCACTAATGCTGGAAAAGCAAAAGTGAGGTTCTAACAACAATTTTCAAGACGCGCTAGAAGGTACCAGATACGAGGCGCGGCGACGACGGCGTACAAATTAGTACTCCTAGGAGCCGCAACGAAGTAGATGGTGCCTTATAGCGTGTCTTCTTTTCTTATTTAAGCATAGCCTCAATGATAGCCGGAGCCTCAGCCAAAGCAGCATCCACCTTGGACACATCCTTTGCACCAGCCTGAGCCATGTCAGGACGACCGCCGCCGCCACCGCCACAAAGCTTAGCAACAGCCTTCACGATGTTGCCGGAATGAGCTCCCTTAGCCACAGCATCCTTAGTAGCCATGGTCAAAATGCTCACCTTTTCGCCCATTACAGCTGCCAGTACTACTACGCCGCCAACCTTATCGCGCATTTGGTCACCCAAATTACGCAGAGCGTCAACGCTGTCAGCCTGTACCTTTTGTACCAGCACGGGCACGCCCTTGATTTCCTTAACCTGGTCAGCTACGCTGGAAACCTGAGCCTTAGCGATTTCCTGAGTCAGCTCATCGGCCTTCTTTTGCACAGCCTTCAGCTCGCAATGCAGAGCCTCCAGGCGGTCCGGAAGGTCGCAGCAACGGCACTTCAAGGAAGCAGCCAAATCCTTCATCATAGCTTCCATATGGTTGATATGCTCAACAGCGCCATGACCGGTAACGGCCTCAATACGGCGCACGCCAGCACCGCTTGAGCCTTCGCTGACAATCTTGAACATGCCGATTTGAGCAGTATTGTTTACATGGCTGCCACCGCAGAACTCCATGGAGAAGCCGGGCACAGTAACCACGCGAACAATCTTGCCATATTTTTCACCGAAGAGGGCCATAGCACCCTTCTTCTTAGCTTCCTCAATGGGCAGCTCTTCAATTTCTACAGCCTTGCTAGCCAGAATTTCTTCGTTAACAAGTCTTTCTACCTCGGCCAGCTCTGCCTCAGTAACCTGGGAGAAATGAGAGAAGTCAAAGCGCAGTCTATCGGGACCAACATAGCTACCAGCTTGGTTAACATGGCTGCCCAAAACCTGCTTCAAAGCAGCGTGCAGCAGATGGGTAGCAGTATGGTTGCGGGCAATATCCAGCTTGCGAGCCTTGTCCACAGCAAAGGTCACAGCGTCGCCCACGTTGATGACGCCCTCGGTTACCTCGCCTACCATAATGATAGCACCGTCAGGCAGCTTTTTGGTGGTAGTAACGTTGATGACGCCGGTGGGGCCGGTAATAGTGCCCAAATCACCCAATTGACCGCCGCCCTCAGCATGGAAGGCAGTTACGTCGCAGATAATAGCCACTTCATTGCCGTCACCTGCGGTTTCAATGGGTTGTGCATCATGAGCAGGATACATTTTAACGATAGTGGCCTTGGTAGCAGCTTCATCCACCTTCAAGGAAGCTACTTCGATGCCGGTGGTGTTATACACAACCGGACGACCTTCCTTATCATTGCGAGCATCGCGGGCCATTTTGCGTTGTACCTCCAAAGCAGCGTCAAAACCAGCCTTGTCCATGGTCAGGCCCTGCTCCTCAAGGATTTCTGCAGTCAGCTCCCAGGGGAAGCCAAAGGTGTCGTTCAGCTTGAAGGCAGTAGCGCCATCCAGCTCAGTCTTGCCTGCTTCCTTCAGCTTGGCAATTTCTTCGTTCAAGAGCTCGCTGCCCTGCTTCAGAGTGCGCAGGAAGCTGGTCTCTTCCATATCGATAACCTTTTGGATATAATCACGTTTTTCAGCCAGGTTGGTATATACATGACCAAACATGCCAATAACGATGTCCACAGCGCCAGCCAGGAATTTTTCGCTGATGCCAATCAAGCGACCATGGCGCACAGCGCGACGCAGAATGCGGCGCAGCACATAGCCACGACCTTCGTTGGAGGGCAGAATGCCATCGCCAATCATGAAGGTCATGCTACGAGCATGGTCGGCAATAACCTTCAGGGATACATCGGTATCCTTGTCCTTGCCATATTCCACACCGGCAACCTTGCAGGCATATTCAATAATGGGGAACATTAAGTCAGTTTCAAAGTTAGAGGGCTTGCCTTGGATTACAGAAGCCAAACGCTCCAGACCTGCGCCGGTATCGATGTTCTTGCTTTTCAGCGGCGGATAGGTGCCATCGGGCATTTGGTTGAATTGGGTAAATACCAGGTTCCACAGCTCTAAGAAGCGGTCGCAATCGCAGCCAGGGCCGCAGGTGGGCTTGCCGCAGCCGCGCTCAGGACCAAGGTCAATGTGGATTTCGGAGTCCGGGCCGCAGGGACCGCTGCCGATTTCCCACCAGTTGTCCTCCAAGCGCACGATGCGCTCTTCCGGAACACCAACCTGCTTCCACAGCTCGAAGGCCTCATCGTCCTCGGTATGGATGGTAATCCACAGCTTATCAGCGGGCAGCTCCAGCTCTTTAGTCAGGAACTCCCAGCTCCAGGGGATAATTTCCTTTTTGAAGTAATCGCCAAAGGAGAAGTTACCCAGCATTTCAAAATAAGTATGGTGGCGGGCAGTGTGGCCTACGTTCTCAATATCACCGGTGCGCACGCACTTTTGGCAGGTAGTGATACGAGGAGAGGGCGGCTTCATTTTGCCGGTGAAGAACGGCTTAAAGGGAGCCATGCCTGCACCAATAATCAACAAGGTGGGGTCGTCCTGAGGAATCAGGGATGCACTGGGAAGCATCAAATGACCACGATCCTGGAAAAATTTAAGGAACTTTTCGCGGATTTCATTACCAGTCATGTATTTCATAGTTTTTTCGCTCCTTCATTAAACTCGCTGGCTCTGCACAAGGAAACCAGCTTGAAAATACACTTACGCATATCAAAAATTATATAATTTTTGCTCAGTAAAGTCAATACGCAAATGACCTGCCGAAAGGTTGGTCCTTTTCCTCACCAAGTTCTGTTATTAAAAGATTTTTTTAGCCCTTTTTGTGACAAAAACCTTTCCCCATAGTTACAGAATTAGCAAAATAGTGTATAATATATTGCAGATAACTCCCAGATAAGCGAGGGAAAAAGAATGAACGAAAGCGATACTAACACAAACAACGCTACTATGCCTAGCAGTGCTGACAAGATTTTACAAGCAGCCACCAAGCTTTTTGCCCACGACAATTTCAGCTCCGTGTCCATTAAGCAGATTGCGGCCGCCAGCGGCGTTAACAGCGCCTTGATTTCCTATTATTTCGGCGGTAAGAAGAATTTATATCAGGAAGTGCTTTACACGGAAGCTGATAAGTTTTTAAAGCTGCAGGAAAAGGTGCGCGCACGCATGGAGTCGCCCTTAACAAGGCTACGCAGTTATGTGGATACAATTGCGGAGATGCAAATAGAGCATCCTTATAACATGCATCTGATTTACCGGGAGCTTTTGAGTCCCCAGCCCATGTTCGAAAACTATGTAAAGAATCGTCTCTATAAGATTCACCAATTTATGTCCGAGCTGGTGAATGAGGCCATCGAATGCGGTGAGATTGTGACGGCCATCAAGCCCACACACGTGGCCTTTACCTTGGAGGGCATCATCATGTTCTTCTTCCTCACCCAAGGGCAAATCCGTCAAATCGGCAACTTCGACCAACGCTCCGAGACGGAGTATCTCATGGAAGCACTGGACTCCTATTTGGCGTCGTTGAGTAAGTAAATTAATAAAAAACCAAAACCTCCTAATGTACACCTTCAATGTACTTTAGGAGGTTTTTATATGCTATTTGTTTTATTACTACTTTTACATTCTCTCTTTCAGCATATCTGCTGCCGCACACAATGCCACTATCATGGCACTGGGACGAGGCGGGCAGCCGGGGACAGCAATGTCCACGGGGACCACATCGCTCACCTTGCCCACAATGGCATAGGTAGAGCCATAGGTCGCACCCCCTGCGGCGCACGCGCCGCAGGCCATTACCAAGCGGGGCTCCGGCATAGCCGCATAGGTCATGCGCAATGCCTGCTCCAGATTACGGGTGACCACGCCCGTCACCATAATCATATCCGCATGGCGTGGCGAAGCCACAAAGGCGATACCATAACGATGCAAATCATACACAGGATTGCTGGTTGCGCCCATCTCGAAATCGCAGGCGTTGCAGCTGCCTGCGTCCACATGGCGCACATGCAGGCTGCGGCCTAGCTTGGCCGTCACGGCCTCGCTCACCTCCGCCTGACTTTCCACGAGAATCTCCGCCAGAGCTTCCCTATTAGTGTGGCTCAAGGCTTTAGCAGCACAAGCCTCCACGCATTTACCACAAAAAATACATTTTTTGTAGTCAATACAGGGCTTGCCGCCCACCACGCTCAGCGCCTGCACCGGGCAAACTGCTGCACACATGCCGCAGCCAGTGCAATTGCCATTACATTGCAGCTGGCCCCGCAGGCGCGGGTGGCCCGTGTTATCAATATTTTCTGTGGCAACCTTGCCAGCAAAAATAGCTTCCAATAGCTTTAACATTTTGCCACCTCCTTAGCGATCTATGCAGGCATAGCATAACTCAAAGCTTTTATTAATCAGCGGAAAGTCCGGGATGATATCACCCTGTACAGCTACAGTCAGCGCCGGCCAGTTCGGATAGGAGGCGCTGCGAATAAAGCTGCGGTCAATACGTCCCTCTTCATCCAGCATTAGCCAGTGAATATTGTCACCACGGGGGGATTCGCTAATGCCCCAGCTGCCCTCTAAAGTACGCAGCTGGCCCAAATCCACTGCCAGCTCCACCTCAGCATTGCGGCGCAGCTTGCTGATGACCTGGCGCACGATTTTCAGGCTCTCGCGCACCTCACCCACGCGCACCTTGATGCGCGCTTCTACGTCCCCTGTGGTTTCAGTCACAACGTCAAAGTCCAGCTCGTCATAAATGCCAAAGCCCATATCCTTGCGACTATCGCGTGTCATGCCGCTAGCGCGAGCACCCACGCCCACCATGGCCAGATCAAAGGCAGTGCCCTCGCGGACGATGCCCGTGGTTCGAATGCGGTTCACAAAATTAGCTTGCTCCCACATGATGTGCACCATATCGGCATATACCCGCTCCACTTCCTTGAGCACATCAAGAATTTCCTCCAGCTGCTTTTCTTCTACGTCCATAGTCACGCCGCCGGGGATTACGAGGCCGCGCAGAAAGCGATTGCCCGCAATGAGCTCGTTGAGCTGCTGCAGGTATTCCTTCATGCGAGCGCCCATGCTGATAACAGGAGAGAAGCCCACGCCGGCGCAGATGTTGCCGGTGTCGCCCACATGGTTATACAAGCGCTCCATTTCCAGCGCCAGGGTGCGGATAAGCCAAGCGCGATAAGGCACCTTAGCCTCGCTAAGCTTCTCCACTGCTTGGCAAAAGCTCAGTGTGTTAGCTACGCTGCAGGCGCCACAAATACGCTCGATAATGGGCATGGCCTCCAGGGGAGTTTTGCCCTCAAGAGCCTTTTCTAAGCCACGATGGGTAAAGAACAGCTTGGCATCCAGCTGCAGCATAGCTTCGCCAGCCTGACTAAAGCGGAAATGACCGGGCTCAATGATACCAGCATGGATGGGGCCAACGGGCACCTCAAACAGGCCCTCGCCGTTGGATGTCATCATTTCAAACTCACGATGACCATGGCACTGGCAATCAACTGCCACTTCCTTGCGCAAGGGATGAAAGCCCTCGGGGAAGCTTTCGTGCAGCACCAAGGGACGCAAATCGGGATGACCTTCGGGAATAAAGCCGAACATATCGTGCAGCTCACGCTCGTACCAAGCTGCTGCCGGCAGCAGCGTTGTCAAAGAAGGATAATTCAGCGGGCCGTCGGCAGGAAATTCTGCTTTCAGCACATCTAAATCACGCTTTTGTGCGTTATAGAACAGGCAATAGATGGCCAGACCACCACCGCGCTGGGTTTCGTCAGCGCCAAACATGGCAGCCAAGGGACGCTTGCCGCCATCGCTGCAGATATTGGCAGCACCACGCAAATTTTCGGGTTTTACCAGCATAGCATCAGCCTCCTATCACACGTACCGCATGGTTCAACAAATTGTTGAGCCAGGGTAAATTTTCAAAGCCTGCACCTACGATGCAGGTGAATACTAATAACAAAGCCAAAACAGGCACATCGATGGCGCCTAAAAGGTCGCCCAAGGGTTGACGCTTAGCATTGTCGCACAGCATGCGCATGCCATGGTACAAAATGCCGATGAGCACGCCAGCTAAAAGTACAATCAAGAGGCTGCCTGCAACCCAATGTCCCTCTTCAAAGAGAGCGGACATGATGTAAAATTTACTGAAGAACAAGCCCATGGGAGGCAGGCCCAAAATGCCCAGCATACCAGTGAGCCAGAAGGTTGCCGTATGAGGCACGTCCTTAATCATGCCGTGGATACGCATCATATTACGGGTTTGGTATTCTTGAATAATGGTGCCCGCAATGTAGAACAGCACGAATTTAATCATGGCATGGCTGTACATATGCAGCATTACTGCCTTAACGGACAGAGCGGAAAAGGCGCCGATACCAGCTACCATAATGCCGATGTTTTCCATGGAGGAATAAGCCAAAATACGCTTAACGTCACGCTGAACAACCACAAAGGGCACCGCCACTGCCACAGTCAGCACAGCAAAGAACAGCAGCATGCTGCTCATCATCTGGCTGCCAGCAGTGGGCAACAAAATCACCAGGTTGCGCAGCAAAACGTAAATTGCGCAGCTGCACAAGGCACCGCTGAGCATGCCACTGGTCAGGGACGGAGCTTCCGCATAAGCATCGGGCAGCCAGGTGTGCATGGGAGCCATGCCAGCCTTGGTGCCGTAGCCGATAACCAAAAAGAGCAGAGCCAGCTTGGTAAGTGCAGGGTCCAAAGAGGTAGCATGCTCATGCAGGTATACCCAGCTGAGAGCGTTTTCGCTACCCAAGGCAGCCAGCTGTGCATAATACAGTACTAAAGTACCAAGCAAAGCCAAGCAAATGCCGACGGTGCAGACCATGATATACTTCCAGGTTGCTTCCAGTGCTGCCCGGGTAAATTTAAAGGAAATCAGCAGCGCAGAAATCAAGGTGGTAGCCTCGATAGCAACCCACATCAATCCCAGATTCTTTACCAAAAGCACGATGAACATAGTCCAGCAAAAGAACTGCATTAGGGCAAAATAGCGACCGGTTTGCAGCTGCTCGCCCTTCAAAACGCCGCAACGCTCCTCGCGGGTCAAATAGCTGCGCGCTGTCCAGCTGGCAGCCACGTACAAGGTCGTAATGATAATCACTACCCACAGGCTCAAAGCATCCACATAGAAATAATCATCCATGTAGGGCTCGGCGGGGTTAAAATTGCTTGCCAAAAGGCCCACGCTCACGCCCACAGCGGTGGCAGTCAAGCGGTGCAGCCAGTGCAAAACATTATTGGAAAACATGCCTGTCAAAGCCAAAAGAGCGCACACCGGCGGCAGACACAAGAGCAGTAAAATATATTCTAACATCTTCCACCTAACCTTTCAGCTTATCCAGTACGTTCGTATCCGTAGTGCGGAAGGACAAACGCAAACGAGAAGTCAAAATTACGAGAATCACCACAGCAATGAGCACATCAAGGAAAATGCCCAGCTCGATAATCAAGGGCAGGCCCTCGGTCATAATGAGGCCCAACAGATAGATACCATTTTCCATGGTAATCAGGCCAATCATCTGCATAATGGCACGACTACGCATAACAATGAGGGTCAGGCCCGTCATAATCATGAACATGGAGGTGGCCAAAATGTCGCGACCTTCGGCCTGGGGCAGCAGGCCATCAATGACCATATAACCCAAAGCCAAGCTGCAGGCAGCTACTGCTGTGGAATAGTTAACGTTGATATCGCTAACAATTTCGCGCTCATCACGCAGGCCCTTAACAGTGCGCAGGATGGCATAGGGAATGAAAAGCACCTTAACGGCAATGGTGAGTAAGCCCGGCATCCAGCCGTGCAATCCCCCACCATGGCTCAGGCCAATTACCAGGCAGGCAGCTGCGATGAGAGCAGATTGCACTGCCAGGCACAGGGTTGCCCGACGCAGCTCCATAAATCTCGTCTGCAGGAAGACGATAAACATTAAACTAACTACTAAATATTCCATCGTCTACCTCCTTACTGTGCCACAATGGCCAAGAGCAGCATCAGGCCAGCGGCAGCCAAATATACGCGTACCTTGAAAAGGCGCATTTTATTGTTCAAGGTTTCCACCACGCCAACTGCCACAGCGCTGAGCAGCACCTTCAGTGCTACCGGCAGGTTCAAGGGCAGGTACAGCATGGAGAAGAGCATTAAAAACATTAAGAGCTTCAGTTGGCTAGCCCAGTGAATCAAAGCCAGCAGACGACCGGAATATTCCAAGGTCATACACTCGTGAATCATGGTCAGCTCTAAGTGCGTATCGGGGTTATCCACAGGAATGCGGCTGTTTTCGGCCAGCATTACTAGGAAGAAGGCGATACAGGTCAGCACACCGGCCACAGTCAGGTTCACGGTGTCAAAGCGCAGCGCCATGCCACTCAAGGAGGTGCTACCAGTATGCAGCACGTTAGACAGCACCGCCAGCATAATCACCGGCTCCACGAAGGCAGCGATATACACCTCACGGCTGCCACCCATGCCACCAAAGGCAGTAGCAGCATCCATGGAGGATACGGCCATGAAGAAGCGACCCAAAGCTAAAATATAAACGAATACAAACACATCGCCAAAGCCAGCCTTGCCACCAAAGAAATTGGGCAGCATGCAGGCAGCAACTAAGGTGGTTACGAAATATACGCAGGGCGCCATTTTGAAAAGCGCGCTGGTATACGGAGTTATCATGGTAGGCTTGCCCCACCACTTTTTGATATCATAATATTCTTGGAAAATGCTGGAGCCAACGCGATTTTGTAGCAGAGCCTTCACCTTTTTCACGATGCCGGTGATCATGGGAGCAACCAGCAGCAAAAGCATAGCTTGTGCTAAGCAGAGGACTAAGCTTTGTAAATCATTTTGTAAATTCATCATTTATACAACGCCCCCCACACTAACACTAAGACCATGGCAGCCATAACGTAGGATACGTACAGGCGCACACTGCCCTGCTGCAAGCGACGCAAGAAGGCAGAAATGCCCACAAAACGCTTTTGGAAGGGCTGATACAGCTTTTCGGTAATCATATCAGGAATTTCCAGCTTATAGGACAGCTGGCGACCAAAGTAAGCATGGTCCTTACGCATATAGGAAACCTGACGCTTGGGCTTCAGGAGATAGTCGAAGGCACGACGCACGGGCTTACTAAAGCCGGTAGCAGAGTACTGCTGACGCTCGGTAGGATAAGTACCGCAGTTCCAGGTTACATTTTCTTCTACAAAAACATTAGCAGTGCACAGGTAAATCACAAGACCAATGCCGGCAACCAAAATCAGAAGCAGCACCGGATTAAACACAGCCAAGGTGCCAGTGCCAGCCCACTGCAGCGCCAAATCCTTAGCAGCAAATTCCTTGCTAATGCTCAAAGCATTGCAAATGGTTTGCACCACGGGCACAGGATAGAGACCACAGGCTACAACCAAGATGCTGGAAATACCCATAGCAGTGAGCATGAAGCCATCGGACTCATGGGCATGCTCCACAAGCTCGCTGCGAGCACGACCCAAGAAGCTGATGCCGTAGAGACGCACGAAGCAGCCCAAGGCCAGCGCGCCGGTAAAGCCCAAAAGTATGAAGCAAATCGCTACCAAAATACGGGTAGATTGCGCAGCATTGGTGCTTGCCAAGGTAATAAAGCTTTGCAGCACCAGCCATTCGCCGGTAAAGCCATTGGTTAACGGTATGGCAGCCAAGGCCAAGGAGCCAACCAAGGTAAACAGCGCTGTGTAAGGCATCTTCCTTGCCAAGCCACCGAACAGCTCAATATTCTTGCTGCCAGTGCCGTGCATAATGCTGCCAGCGCTCATGAACATCAATACCTTCATAATGCTGTGGTTAAAGGCATGCACTAAAGCGGCCACAAAGCCTAAAAGGCACCAGTTACCACCTGCCAACACCTTCAGCAGCATGCCACAGCCGAAGGCTGCGAAAATAACGCCCATGTTTTCCACAGAGGAATAAGCCAGAATGCGCTTGATATCGTTTTCCATTTGGGCATAAAGCACGCCCAAAAAGGCGGATACTGCGCCCACCAGCATCACAATTACGCACCACCAGTAGTTCCAGGTGGATAAAAAGCTGAACATAAAGCGACCAAAGCCATACAGTGCAATCTTCAGCATTACGCCACTCATGAGAGCAGAAACGTGACTGGGTGCTGCCGGGTGAGCATTGGGCAGCCACACATGCAGGGGCACAAGACCAGCCTTCAAAGCAAAGCCGATAAAGGCAGTGGCAAAGACAGCATGCTGCCACCAACCCGTCAGCTTGTTTTGAGCCATAGCCCCAAAGCTAAAGTCGGCGCTGGCAGAGCCAGTCAATAAAAAGGCAATCATAATTGCTGCGGTACCTACAGAGGTCATAACGAGATATTGGTACGCAGCAGTCCAGGTGGAACGCTTTTCGGATTCATGGTTAACCAGCATAAAGGAGGCCACAGCCATAATTTCCCAGAACAGCAGAAAGCTGAAGGCATCACCAGCCAACAGCACCAGCACCATGGACACTAAAAACAAATTCCACATGCCACCCAACAGGCGCAAACGACTACCCTCGTAGCTTTGGGCATAGCCCAACGCATAAATACTGGTAATCACCCCAGCGATACCTGTGAGCAACAAAAAGATGGCACTCCAGCCATCCACGCCCAGGGAATAGGAGCCCCACACCAGCGGCTCCACCCCGTCCCCCGCCAGCACCTGCCAAGCCTTGGCAGCCACCATGCCGCTTCCGACTAAGGAAGCAAGGTTTGCTAGCCAATGAGCAGCACGCTGCAGACTGTGGGGGAAAAAGAGGGTTAAGATACCGACGCCAAAGCAGGCGGCAGCAAGCAAAAAGCAATCCATTTCCTCACCTACACTTTCCAAATTGTTTACAGCATTTTCACAAATTCACATTTTTGACAAGCAAATATTATACCATATTTAGCCATATTAGGGAATAGCCTTTGCCTGTATACATGGCATATTTTGCAAGCTTTTACGTCCAATTTACGATGCTGAAGATATCACATTCTTGTTGCTTGACTCATGTATCGACTGAACTTATAATTTAATTGAACGATTAAAAATTTTACATTAACTAAGCTAAGTGTGGTGTATATAATGAAAGAACTCATGCAAAACCCTCTCTATCAAAAACGTCTAGCTCTTGCGGCAGTGCTTCTTGCTGTGGGACTGGGCAGCTACGCCTTGTACAATAACATTGCCCACAAGCCCCAAACAGCGAAGCTTGTCCCCATCGTCCGCACCTACACCGTTGGTACCGCGGCGGCAACAGCCGCCGCGACCTACCCCGGTGAGGTGCGGGGCCGCTACGAAAGCCAGCTGGCCTTTCAGGTAGCCGGCAAAATTAATGCCCGCATGGTCAACGTGGGCGACAGCGTGCGAGCAGGCCAGGTCCTGCTCGCACTGGACCCCAAGGACGTAAACCAAAGCGTGGAGGCCACCGCGGCCCAGCTGGCCAGTGCCCGCGCCAGCTATAAATTAGCTGCCGATAACGCCGCTCGCTACAGCTCGCTCTACGCCCAGGGCGCGGTCAGCGAAGCTGTCCGCGACCAATACCAGACGCAGCTGGAGGCGGCCAGCGCCGCGCTGCGTCAGGCCCAGGCCCAAGCCAACGTGAGCAGCAACCAATTGGGTTATACCCAATTGGTCAGCGATACGGATGGCGTGGTGACAGCACTCAACGCTGAAGTGGGACAGGTTGTGGCCGCAGGCACACCCATTGCCACCGTCGTTCGCAGCGGCGAACGGGAGGTGCACATCAGTGTGCCTGAAGGGGCAAGCTTAAGCGTAGGGCAAAAAGCGCAGATTAGCTTTTGGGCACTGCCAGGCGTAGAAGCCGCAGGCTTTGTGCGCGAAATCGCCTCCATGGCGGACCCTGCAACGCGCACCTACAAGGTGTGCGTGGCGGTGCCCGATTTGCCAGCCGCTGCTAAGCTTGGCATGACCGCTAAGGTCAGCTTGGCCCCAGAGCAACGCGCCGCTGTTAGCGGCGCGGCGAAGGGTGACGCCACTGCTACTGAGCCTACCTCCCCTGCCTTTACTATTCCCGCCCAAGCACTGTATCAAGTGAACGGCAAAACACAGGTCTGGGTTGTGCGCGACAACAAAGCCCAGCTGGTGGAGGTCAAGGTCAACGGCTACAGTGGCAACGAAGTGCTTATCGAGCAAGGACTCAGCCGCGGTGATAAGGTTATCACCGCAGGTCTCGCCAAGCTCGTCCCCCATCAAGAGGTACGCCTTGAGGAAGGCGGTGAAGGGTAATGCTTAGCGCTAACCATGATAAGCCTCGCCAGAACGTCCCAGACAATAGAGCCAATTGGGCTACCTGGTCCATCGAACATAAGCAATTAGTGTACTTTTTTGCCTTTCTAGTTTTGGTCATGGGTCTTTTCGCCTTCAAGTCCCTAGGACGCAGCGAGGACCCCTCCTTTGCCGTTAAGCAAATGGTTATTTCTGCGGCCTGGCCCGGCGCCAGCGCCAAGGATGTGGAGCAGCATTTGACCAACACCATCGAAAAGGAAGCACAAAACCTGCCCCAGGTCGACAAAATCACCAGCTACTCCAGACCTGGCACCTGTGTTATCACAGTTACCCTCAAGGATGAGGTTACAGGTAATCTGGTGCGCCAACGCTGGCTGGAGCTGCGCAACATTGTCAATGATGCTAAAAGCAAGCTTCCCACCGGCTCCTATGGCCCCTACTTTAACGATCGCTTCGACGATGTTTATGGCAATATTTATGCTCTTTCAGGCGACGGCTATTCCTATGAGGATATGCGTCGCTATGCAGAAAAAATTAAGCTCTCTTTTTATGGCATCCACGATGTGAAAAAAGTGGAGCTGGTAGGCGTACAACCAGAAAAAATCTTCGTGCAGATGGAGACCGAAAAGTTAGCCCGCCTTGGCCTGGATATCAACAGCATTGCCAGCATTATCAAAGCCCAAACCGTCGTTTCTCCCTCCGGTATGGTGGAAACCGACACAGCCAATGCTTATCTGCGCATTACCGGTAGCCCCGATAGCATAGCCAATATTGCCTCCATCCCTATCAACGCCAATGGCAAGGTCTTCCGTCTGGGAGACATTGCCCAAATCCACCGTGGATATGCGGACCCGCCGGAGCCCCTGATGTATTATAATGGCCAACCTGCTGTGGGCATTGCTCTTTCCATGGAGGATGGTGGCGACAACATCCTTTTGGGCGAAAATTTAGCTAAGGAAATTGTGCGCCTTCAAAAGGAGCTGCCCCTTGGTCTTGAGCTCAATCAGGTTGCCAATCAGCCAGAGGTAGTAAAAAAATCCATCAGTGAATTCAGCCAAAGCCTTTATGAAGCCATCATTATCGTGCTGGCAGTGAGTCTTTTTAGCCTTGGTCGTCGCAGTGGCTATGTTATTTCCTGCTGCATTCCCTTGATTTTGCTAGGCTCCTTTGCCGCCATGTTTGCCATGGGCATCGATTTGCACAAGGTATCCTTGGGCGCACTGGTTATTTCTCTGGGCATGCTGGTAGACGATGCCATTGTGGTGGTCGAGCTCATGGAGGTAAAAATGAGTGAGGGCATGGAGCGCAAGGCAGCAGCATCCTATGCCTTTGCTACCTGTGGTCGCCCCCTGCTCACTGGCACCGTTATCACCTGCTTGGGCTTCATGCCCATCGCCTTTTCCAAGGCAGCTGCCTCGGAATTTGCTTATAGTCTTTTCCCGGTTATGAGCGTGACGCTGCTCTTAAGCTGGCTGGTTTCTGCAACATTGGCCCCTGTTTTAGGCTATGCCTGGATTCGCCCCACCAGTATTAAGCAGGACAGCTATGATAGTATTTTTTACCAAAAATTCCGTAGCCTGCTCCATTGGTCCTTAAGCCATCGAGCCATCGTCATTGCTATTACCGTTGGCCTTTTGGGCTTCTCCGTATTTATGCTGCGCTTTGTCAAACAGGAATTCTTCCCCGCCAGCGTCCGTCCGGAAATACTGGTGGAGCTTAATTTGCCCGAGGGCAGCTCTATTAAAAACACCGATGCTGCTGCTCGCAAGCTTACGGAGATGATTAAGGACGACCCGGATCTGGACCATGTTTCCACCTATGTGGGAAAAAGCGCTCCCCGTTTCGTGCTCGTTATTGACCCGGTACAGCCCCGTGATAATTATGCTCAGCTTGTGGTTGTAGCCAAGGATGTGGAGGCTCGTAAGCGGCTAGAAAAACGCATTAACGAGCTGACTCAGCAAAAGCTGCCGGAAGCCGTTTGCTATTCCCGCTCCATTCCCTTGGGTCCCCCTGCTCCCTATCCTGTTATGCTGCGTGTTAGTGGCAGCGACCCCGCCAAGGTAAAGGAATACGCCCACAAGGTGCGTGAGGTTATGGCTGCTCATCCCTATGTAACCATGACCCGCTTGGACTGGTTTGAGGAAAGCAATGCGGTGAAGCTCATTGTGGATAATGACAAGCTTTTGCAGCTGGGCCTCACCCGCCAAGCAGTGGCCACCGCCCTGCAAGCTCAAATCAGCGGCTACACCGTAGCTGGCTATCTTGAAGGCGACCAGGAAATAGGCATCGTCTTTCGGCTTGATCCCGCAGAACGCGCTACTATTAGCCAAATCGAAGCCGTTTCCATACCCACCAGTCGTGGCGCTGTGCCCCTGGCTCAGGTGGCACTAGTGGAGTATACCAACGAGGATAATATGATTTGGCGTCGTAATTTGCGCCCCACCATTACTGTCAACGGCGGTCTGGTGGAAGGTGTCACTGGTAACGATGTGACCAAGGAAATTTACGACCAATTGGCAGATATGCGCTCCAAGCTGCCTGCAGGCATGAGCATCGAAATCGGCGGCTCCTTGGAGGATAGCCAAAAAACCTTCAACTATCTCATGAAGCCCGTGCCCTTAATGGTGCTCTTAATTATGATTCTCATCATGATTCAACTGCAGGACATCCGTAAGCTCCTAGTCATCATGCTCACCGCACCCATGGGCATTATTGGTGTCATCTTTGGTTTGCTCTTGTGCAATTCCACCCTTGGCTTTATGGCTGAGCTGGGTATTTTGGCGCTCACAGGCACCATCATCCGCAATAGTATGGTGATAGTGGACCAAATCCAGCAGCATGTGGATAACGGCATGGAGCTGAGTCAAGCCATAGTGGAATCGGCCATTGTCCGCTTCCGCCCCATTATGCTGGCCGCCTTCACTACTATTTTAGGTCTCATCCCCATGTTTGCCAGCCAGTTTTGGAACGCGATGGCTGTCGCCATCGCCTGCGGCCTCACTGGCGCCACACTGTTAACACTAGTCGTACTTCCTGTACTCTATGCAATAGTGTTTAGAGTGGAATCGTAAACGTAAAATGGTAACAGCCAGCTCGCGGTGATTTTTCGAAAGCGTTACCTGGGTAACTGCCTTGACCGCTGCAGAGTCCAAAAATAAAGCTGTCCTCTTGAATTCTAGACGCAAATTTCGCGGGGTACAATCACGAAGCTGCGGTGTCCAATCTGTTCGCAAAAAGATTTTGGTTTTCGAAACGCTTGCTTCTATTGTACCAACCACTCATTTGCTAAAAATCACAGCTCCCTGGCTGTTACCATTATTACGTAATCAATATAAGCCAACAACAAAAAACACCCTATTCATTCTTTACAGAACAAATAGGGTGATTTTTTATTCTCTACAAGCCTTCAATTGTATCGGCAGCTGCTCGCACAAGTCCTTCATGCTATCGTAGCCAACCTCGTGCACCACATACTCCGGCTGAATCGTTTCCAAAATTCTCCGCGCTGCTTCCGTTTGAAAGGGCTTATGCTGATCAATATTGCCGATATGCTTCCAAATCGTCTCCATATCCAGCTTCTCCGGCACCTGATGGCTCAAGCTCCGCTGATAAGCCCCGGACAGAGAACAGCTCATATGCACGCCGCGGACTAAGGACTTACAGTCGCCCAGCTTCTCGTATACCTTCAGCACATACTCTGCGCCCTCCGCTTCATTCTTCAAGCGCACATTAGTATTCATCAAATGACCGGTATCCAGCATAATGCCCACATTTTGGCGCTGTAACCGTTCAAAGAAATACTTCACATTACGCACATCCGTTAGTCTCAGCCCAGGCCACCACAGATTTTCGAACAAAACAGGCACATGCGCCGGAATCTCATCACACACAGAATTGAAAACATCTGCAGCCGCAGTTAGTACTTCTCTATCACTATAATTAAACTCATAGGTAAAGGCTTCTTCGTTATTAGCCTCGGCTACATGCCACACCAAATACTCCGGGTTTTGCGTCAAAGCAGCACCGATATTGCGACGAATAACACTAAGCCATTCATCACAGCTCATTGCATCCTTAAAATACTTATTGCGTTCACGAATATTGCGGAATTGCTGCTTTAGTCTTTTCGCCTTCTTCAGCCAAAAATCCATCCAATAGGGCCAATAATTCAAATGCACGCCCACTGTAATATCCTTATATTTGTTGGAAACAGGGTTCAAGCTATAAACGAACTGCTCAATACCGTCCGCACCCATGTCCTGCACCATTTTATGCAGGTCCAAATTGTTGGCCTTAAGCTCGTTTTCATACCAATCAATTGCACAATAATTAAATAAATGCTTCGCCATACTACCTCAACCTTACTTTCAAAAAATGATATTAATTGTATCTAAATCCTAAATACAAAATTAAGAATTATTCTCAACATCTTTTCATTTCATTATACCATTACCACCTGCTTTTGGCAAGGAATAAAGCAAAAAGGACTGCTACCCTTGGGTAACAGTCCTTTAATTATATTCTTATTATTTGCTCAGCCAGGAGCCCAAGCCAGCGGAGCGTTTTACGCCCTTTTCCTTGGCCACAGTAACCTGCGCAGGAGCATACATCAGCAAATCATCGCTAATGTATTCAACAGAAGCGCTCACAATATAGCTCACACCGTTCAGATAGTCAAAAATACGATTCTTCAAGGCACCATCCACTGCTTCAAAGCTCACCAAAATAGCAGCGCCACCCATAAGGGAGTCTGCATATTCACGCACATCCGTGAAGCTTCTCGGTGTACGCACCATAATATCCAGATGACCAGCCTTTACCAGACGAGGGCCAGCATATTGCTCTTCACGTTCATCATCCTCTACGGATGTGAAAAATTTCATTGCCGTATTTTTGAAATCCATGGCCTCAGCCTCCAAACTCAAAAGAAGAATTGTTAATGTATTCGCCTTAGGATATGAAAATTCCTGCTTATGCTATATATTCTAACAAATTATCTTCTAATTGTCAAAAAATTTATGCAGAAATGTCGAAAAAAATGGCTCTAATTAGGAATTTTTCATGCGAGCGCGCAGCTTGCCACGCTCCAGACGATTCAAAACCTTTTTGCGCATACGAATGGACTTAGGAGTAACCTCAACCAGCTCATCCTCATTAATATGCTCCAAGGCTTGCTCCAAGGAGAAGGTGCGAGGAGGAATCAGACGGATTGCTTCATCACTGCCGGAAGCACGCATATTGGAAACGTGTTTCTTCTTGCAGGGGTTAACATCCATATCGTCCTCACGGCTGTTTTCGCCAACCAGCTGACCTTCATAAATCTTTTCAGCAGGAATTACAAACATGGTACCACGCTCTTGAGCGTTGCCAATACCATAGGAGGTGGTTTCGCCGCTTTCAAAGGCTACCAGGCTGCCACGGGTACGGCCAGGGATTTCGCCCTTGTAATCTTCATAGCCAGCAAAAACGTGGTTCATAATGCCATTACCCTTGGTATCGGTCAAGAATTGGTTACGGAAGCCAATCAGACCACGAGCAGGAATCTTGAATTCCATACGCAGATAGCCAGCCATTTCGGTCATGTTTTGCAGCTCTGCCTTGCGCAGGCCCAAGCCTTCCATAACAGCGCCCATGTAATCTTGGGGAACGTCAATGGTCAATGCCTCCATGGGCTCCTGCAAGGTGCCGGTTTCGTCACGATGCATAATAACCTTGGGCTTGCCAACCTGCAGCTCAAAGCCTTCGCGACGCATGGTTTCAATCAAAATGGACAGATGCAGCTCACCACGGCCGGATACCTTATAAGCATCGGGGCTGTCAGTTTCTTCAACACGCAAAGCCACGTTGGTTTCTGCTTCCTTGAACAGGCGGTCACGGATATGACGGCTGGTTACATATTCGCCCTCCTTGCCGGCAAAGGGGCTGTTGTTTACGTAGAACACCATGGACAGAGTGGGCTCGTCAATCTTGATGCCCTTCAGTGCTTCCGGATTATCCTTGTCGGCAATGGTCTCGCCGATTTCAGCGTCCTGCAAACCCATCAAGGCCACGATGTCGCCGGCCTTGGCTTCTTCCACTTCTACACGCTTCAGTCCTTGGTAAGCGTACAGGCGACCAATCTTGCCCGGGCGAATCTTGTCCTCATTCATTAAGGCAATGGTTTCGCCATTGTGGATAGTACCACGCATTACACGGCCTACAACGATGCGGCCGATAAAGTTGTCGTAGTCCAGAGTATTTACCAGCATTTGCAGAGGAGCTTCAGTATCAACATCGGGAGCAGGAATATTTTCCAGGATAACCTTGAACAGGGGCTCCAGATTGTTGCTCTCGTCCTCCATGGACAGCTTAGCAATGCCATTGCGGGCAGATGCGTAAACTACGGGGAACTCCAATTGGTCCTCGTCCGCATTCAGCTCAATGAACAAATCCAATACTTCATCCACAACCTCTTCCACACGTTGGTCAGGACGGTCAATCTTATTGATGACTACGATGGGCTTCAGATGTGCTTCCAAAGCCTTGCGCAGTACATATTTGGTTTGGGGCATGGGGCCTTCATAGGCATCAACCAACAGCAGTACACCGTCAACCATGTTCAGCACGCGTTCTACTTCACCGCCGAAGTCAGCATGGCCCGGGGTATCCAGAATGTTGATTTTTACGCCATCATGCATAACAGCAGTATTTTTGGACAGAATAGTGATGCCACGCTCGCGTTCCAAATCGTTGGAGTCCATAACGCGCTCCTCCACATGCTCGTTAGCACGGAAAACGCCGCTTTGCTTCAGCATGGCATCCACCAGGGTAGTCTTGCCATGGTCAACGTGGGCAATAATGGCTATATTACGAATATCGGTTCTAATCATGGTACTATTCTCTCCTCACTTTTAACTTACACAATCATTTAAAGACAAGAAAAAGGATGCTTGTCAAGTGCATCCTTTAACGATATTACTGAAATATTATATGCTTTTTATGGTTCACTGTCAATAAATTTTGTGTCATTATTTACATTTATTTTTCTTTCTCTCGACAAAATGACACTGGTTCTTCAGTGCTTAAATTCCACCGGCATCGCCGCTGCCCGCCCCAGAATCAGGCTCCCTGTCAGTATTATCGCCACCGCCGCTGATGTTTTGTTTCTTGTAATTATCATCACCACTGGACATGTTGTCAAGGGCTTCGCTAACCATGTAAGCACCTCTAAAGAAGGGATAAATATCCTGGCCAAAATCAACCTTATTATTGCTGGTCAAAAATACGCAATCGCCATCAT
Organism: Phascolarctobacterium sp.; assembly: GCA_030540395.1. Taxonomy (GTDB): domain Bacteria; phylum Bacillota; class Negativicutes; order Acidaminococcales; family Acidaminococcaceae; genus Phascolarctobacterium_A. Next base: position 741 of record JAUNWI010000007.1, on the reverse strand, counting down.
TGAGCGTAACATTATCAGCCTCATGCTTGCTCTTCAAAAGCTTGGCCACATTGACCTTGAGGAGGGCATCCCTTTCGCCATTGCGTACTACGAAAACATTCTTTTTATTGGAGTATTCCGTAAAGCCGCTGGCCACACCCAAGGCGTCCAACAGATTATGGCTTTTAGGCAGCTCATAGAGTCCCTGCCGCTTCACCTCGCCTAAAACATAGACTCTGGTGGTACCCTCCTTGACCACGTTAATAGTCACGATAGGCTCCCGCAAATACTCACTGAGTCGCTCCACAATCTCATTGGTCACAGCAAAGGTGGTCTTGCCCTTCACATATACATCTCCAATAAGGGGCATGGAGAAAATGCCATCCGGTCTGACAATATAGGGATTTACATCCCCGCCCCCATCCTTGGGAGAACTCAAATCAGGATTATCAAACACCTGAATGTTCAGCACATCTCCACCATTCATTATATAATTGTCAGCTTCGGCAGCACCGGCCATGCTTACATGACACAGCAGCCCCAACACAACTAAAGAAATGCTTAAAAATTTCTTCATGAGACCAACCTCACACGTCCATTTTGCGCGCATCAACCATGGCTTTGGCATCCATATGGGCTTTCAAAAACGCGCTTACTTAGTCTATTTTATCACACGGCCGCTGCCTAAGCAAGCGCTAGGTGCTTACCGGCCGCGTCAGTTTACTGTAGGAATCAAAAGGACAGACTCCACCAATTTTGTCT
>JAUNWI010000006.1 GCA_030540395.1 Phascolarctobacterium sp. | reverse complement strand
GGTCTTTTTCTATTCTAGGACAAGTTGACGGGTGCTGATTTGACGCTTACGAAAATTTATGGGTAACAAAACGTTACTCGAAACGAGTGTTCTATTATAATAACAGCGCCCCAATGTACACCGGAGCGCTGCGCTTTCGGTCGCCATGCAGACGACATAGTATTTTGTTTTGGGTATTCTCTAGCCCACAACTACCTCTAGGCCATTCTCTTTAGCTAACGTAAAAACATCATCCTCTGCCAGCTTAGAGTACTTAAGAATGTACGGTAAAGGTTGTTTATCCTTAAGCATTTCAAGAGCAGTATCTCTACTTTTTTTAGCCTCGCCTATGGCCTCGCCCTTAGCCATACCAACTGCCTCTCCAGCAGCCATCCCTGCAGCCTTGCCTGCTTCATAAACACCATCACTCAAATTGCACATTTCGTCCACCTCCTGCTTCACTTCCTCGGTCATCGCAATGCCAAAACTATCTTCTAAGATATTCATTCGCTCTTGGGCATCCAAATTCCTGCTCAAAAGCACAGAAAGCATCTTAATTATATCATCCTGCAAACTCATGAAATCAACCGCCGTGTAAATCATCACCACGGTCAGCAAATCATAATTGTTCACAGGCTCAACATATCCTCCGATTAAGCTGTCCTCTTTCACAGAATAAACATTAATCGTATTTTGCTTATACAAGGGCCCATCGGTGCAAATCCAAATACTGTACACCTTCTTGAGCTTTTCGTATTCCGCATTGACAAACTCCCGGCCATACTGCGCCGAAAGCATACGTCCGCAGTAATACAGTGCTCTTTTGGTCAGCGGATACCCAGGGCTCGCATCATTCTGCGCTTCCACATTCAAAATCAGCTTGATTAGCGAGCCATCCTTTTATTTTTTCACCCCAATCTTAGCACATTTCTGTGCTTTTGGCTAGATTTGGTGGTGTACGCTTGCAAGTTTTCTCACCAGCTCTATTGTAGCACTAATTATCTGACTTTTCAAGTTAATTGTAAAATTTCTTCTAGTGTTTTTAATCTGTTTATATGTGCACTCTACGGCAACAAAAGTACTGAAATTTTACGGGTAACAAAACGTTACTCGAAACAGGTGTTCAATTGCATTGCCTGTGCATCTACCTAAACACTTCACCCACTAACACCATCCAGCCTACGCAAAGCAACACTACCTCTAATTCAGCGATAAACTTATCATCCATGATAAGGCCTCATCTTCTAATAACCCAGAATTTGCGTTCAACTCCAAAGGTACCCTTATCTGAGGCATGGAAGCCCAGCCTTGCACAATACTCCTTATACAAGGAGTCAAGCTCCGAATTCGGCGTAGGATTACCTTGATTAATGGCAGCTGCAATTGCTGGATTAGTTACCCTGCCATCTTTATCGCCATTATTTTCATGTTGAACCATACTGTTATTGTAGTATCCTATGAAGCGACTGGGATAAAAACGATATTCACCTTCATCCTCAATCGCCAAGAAGCAGGTACCACGCTTAACAAGTTCCAATGCATAGGTATATTCAGGATCCTTTCTGGACTTAATGTACCCATCTAAAGTGGCACAATTATCCAGTATCTCATCCAAGCTCTCAACAGTAGGCACATCATAGACTATATCTGCAGGAGACGGAACATATTTAGCAGGACGAATCATAGTATTTTTACTAGCTGGCCGACTGGTAGTAGTCACTTTGCTCTCAGCCAATCTTTGCTCTATTCTAGCTTTCTGTTCTGCCTTAGCCTTGGCTTCAGCTGCTTTGATACCTCCTAGCATTCCCTGAATCATGGAGGCCACCGCCGGATTATGCGCAGTTAAAAACTTTTCAAAAGCAGCGGGAAAAGTAAATTTACTGGTCTTGCTGGCAAATTGCACAGTAATAACCTCTTCATCCACTGCCACAACTGTGCCCTCACCTAAAGATTTATGACTTACCTTTTCATTTAGAAGATTAAGCATAAAGGTCACACTCCTAGAGCTACGCCCCAGCATAAAGCCAGGGCGAAATCAATGTTAATTTAGATAATCAGGATTTTTAACCAAATCTTTCAAGTACTTTTTAATTAGAGCCGAAATAGCTGCGGAATCAATGCCACCATTTAGATCATCCTTAGATACAATAAGGTTCACATCCTCAAAAATCTTATGTCTAGCATACAGCGCTTTCTTTTCTTCCCAGCGTCTAGCGTATTCAGCATCCCCTAGCATACCACAATGCTCCCAATACAAGCACTTACCGGTCTCTGCATCCTCAATGGTGAAATCAGGTATTCTCATACCATCATTCTCTAGAACAAGTTCCTTTTCGTATTCATAAGAGATGCCGGCATGGTCCAGCTCATTAGCAATAATAACCTCGGATTTAGAGCGCACAAGCTCACCCCTACGAGTCTTGTGAATGAGATTTTGCTCATAGTACTTTTTCTTGTACTCCACAATATCGGGATTTTCAAACAAGCAGGTAAATCTTCTTGCGACTTCAGAGAAAGCAGTAGAAGCATAGTTTCTCAGCTTATAAGCATCATCATTATAGAGAATAATAAGCTTATCTTTTTGGCGCGTAATAGCGGTATAGAGTAATTCCCTCGAAAGCATATTGCTAGGCTCGCTCAGCACTAGGATAACCTTGCCAAACTCACTGCCCTGGGATTTATGAACAGTAAGTGCATAGGCCAGCTCTAAATCGTTATTACCCTCTTCACCCACACCAGAGAACCAGTTATATCCTTTTTCTGGTTGGGATGAAAAGCGAATTCTATGACATTTATAACCAGGTTTTGTGCTAAGATAGTCTACAATGCCAACCTCACCGTTTGCTACATAGCCTTCCACTGTCTGCCTTTTTACACAATCATACCCTTTTCTACTCGAATTAACAATATTAATTACCTTGTCGCCATAGAGTATTCCTTCTGTCCCCAATAGATACGGAGTACTCCTTACTTTAAAGTCATCAAACTCTAAGCATTCTTTATCATGATAATTGCTTTGGATATAACGATTAATCGTCGCCGTACCAATACTTGGATCACTCTTATAGGCAGATAGTATTTGCCAAGCCTCTAATTTTTTAATCAATATACTGCTGCCACCAAAGTTCATCCAACCATTATTCACCTGTCCGCCAATGGACAGATTAAAGCCTTTAACATCATCCGCATCCTGCATACCAGTTTCTTGGGCAATAGTATCCAAAATTAACTGCTCCAGTTCTTCCGGCGTACTCCACTTCTTTAACTCTACATGGTCTACAAGCTTGCCGCTCTCCAAATTAATAAATATATTATCATCTGGCTTTGCAGAATCCCTCGTATACCAATTAGCTAATTCCGTATCACCTCTTGGAGTGCCATCATCAGATGTTTGTCTTACGGTGATCGTAAGCTGGCCAAAGCCTTTACCTACCTTGGGAAAGCTCTTGATATCGTGATTTAATTTATTCGCCTATAGGAGGCAGTTGATTAGGATCGCCAACAAAAATAATGCGCTGTGCCCCTTTACGTAAAGCTTCCAGCAAGGCACCAAACATCTCCTCCGTCAGCATGGAGCATTCATCAATGATTACAGTAAACGGAACGTCCTTAGCATCCTGATCGGACAGATGATACTGCATTGTATAATAATCATAACGCTTGCTCTGGCCTAAGAATTGAGCAACAGTTTTAGCTTCGCAAACAACCCCCTGCTCCTGCATTGCTTGCTGCATCCTTACACGGGCTTTGCCAGTAGGAGCAAGCAGCAAAACTTTGCCATCTCTAATTTTAGGAGACTTGCACAGCAAGGCCAGCAGTGTAGTCTTACCCGTACCGGCACCGCCAATGAGGACGGATAATCTGGATTCGGCTAATTCTTTAAGAATGGCAGCCTTCTCTTCTCTGGCCTTATCTTCATTGGGAGCCTCTGGTTTTCCTTGGAAGGCCTCTTGGACAATTTTGTTCCAATCCTCTTGCACTACATGCCTTTGGCCATTTAACCTAGTTTCAACAGCACTACGAATAACCTCATCAATTTCTGTCAGTCTGCGCAGTTGATAAGCCGTTTCACCATTTTTACAAGAAACCTTCACTAGCTCCTCAGCCAAGAAGTTATCCATAATACTAATGACATCACCACTTACCTCGCATGCAGGTTCAATAGGCATATCATTCAATTCATTAATCAAGAAGTTTACCGGATATACAGTATGACCTTCTAAAGCGTGCTGCTCCAAAAGACTTATAAAATATGCCCTTACCCTACGCTCATCATTACAAGCTTCAAGCGCCGTTGGCTCCTCTAAAGGATTGGTATCATATATTACATCTGGTGGATATATAGCTCTATCAATAACCTTTAAAGGAATAATATTCTCAGGCAATAGACTTCTAGTCTTCTCGTATAGTATGTACGGATTTGAGAGTATCTCTTTATCTGTCAGGGCTAATCCAGCCTTTTGCCTTTCAGCAGCATCGTAGATTAGACTTGCCTGCTCCTCTGTTAAAGCCATTCTTGCTAATAACCAAAACAACGCCTTTCTCTCACCCTGTAGCTGTAAAATGGCTTGTAAATTTTTGCCTTTAAAGCGTAGCAAGCCTTGGATTTTCTTGCTGAAGAATTGTTTAGGTTCGCCTAATGCTTGACGCACTACTGCCTCATATTGAGACAAATCGTCAACCTGAGCTTTAATTTCCCTTGCCATAATATGGCCACTGGATATTTTTTCAATCCTTAGCATGGTGCCTAGACCTGGATAGGGCCCGCGGTCTAACCACACCTCTTCCAAGCGTTTCTTAGTCCACTTAATACAATGCTTCCAGTTTCCAGGTATGCCGCAATCTTTGATTACGCGCAATGCCTTGATGGTCTGCAACAGTACGCTAATTACTGCATCATGGGAAGCGTGCTCCGTAGCATAGGAGAACTCGTCAAAATATTCATCATCCACGAAAACTGTAGCTGTTCTAATATCAAATTCTGGATGAGCCTTGGCATAATCCATCAATTCCCTATATGGCAATAAGAAGCCGTCTTCGCCATCCTCTCTAATAGAATGGCCAATCATGGTTTCCCATAAAATAGAGCGCAAGCTGCCAGCATTAGTATGCTTATGCTCAGGCGGCTCGATAATTGATTTTACCCAACCAATACCCATCACAACGCGCTTGGTATCTTCAATAAAAGGAACCTGCTTTGCATAAGGAATGACCAGGGATTCATCAATTTTTACATCAGTATAGAATTCCTTAAAAATATTTCTTTGGTTTTCCGCATCCTGAACCCAGTTAGTATCAAAGCCTAAATCTGGCTCTTCATCTTCATCAAAATCTATGCAGTACTTTTCAACCAATTTTTTGAAATATTGTTTATCCCCATCCTTATAGAGCATAGTCCAAGCAAATGGTCTAGCTGGCAAGGAAAATGGTGGATAGACTAATTGGGTCGGTAAGAAATGCTTGTGCTGCTTACTGGTCTTCTGGTAAGGATGTATGGTTTCTTTAATGTATGTATCACTGGACATAAAGCATCCGCCCTCACCTAAACAAGGTATTTCTGCTTCATGTCCTTTAATAGGACAACCCTTTAAACCATCCTCTAGTTCATCTTCTCTATTGCCGGCGATATTTTTAAGCCTTAAGCAGGCATTGTTGTAGCAGGGCTTGTCACAAACTAGCCCATTATAACCATTGTCCTTCCACGGCACCCTTATTGATAAATGCTGAGCCATAACCAATTCTCCTTAATTAATGATAAATATATATTCAAAATACTATAAAGTATTCACACTTTATCCTTCTTAAGCTCAACCGTATACATATCACCAAATCTCTGCACAGTGACATTTTCGTTATAGAGCAAATCTTCCATGGTCATATTATATTCAAAAGGGAAGAATACTGGATTATCGTTCAAATTATCCATATTGATACCATTCCCACCATTTAAAATAAGCATCGTATGTAATATCAATTCCTTTGCCTTCTTATTAACGGTCAGCTTGTTTTTCTGCTTATATAATCCATTTCCGATACGTTCCAACGCTCCTAATTCAATAAAAGTAGCCATGATCTTATCCAGAGAATGGTATAAAGTAGCCCGCTCTCCCCATTGCTCAAAAATTTTTTCCTTTAACGTACTAAGCTTAAATTCATCTTGAAATTCCAAGAGCTTGCCAATGAGCTTGGTCGAGTCAATAAATATAGGATATGCCGCTAGCAACATGCACCAGTGAACCAACAAAACATTATCATTATCTTCTGCTAACAATACTTGGGCCTGTTCTCTAAGACGATCTCTTGCAACATCTTCAAAGCACCAAACATGTAATAATATGGCCGTGGTTTTTCTGAGATTTATAGCACTGCTAATCTCAAAAGACAAGTAATCACTCAGTTGCTTCTTTAAATCAGTATCCTCTTTGCGCTCCATATAAAACTCTGCTGTCTTATTCAACCAGCCTAGTGTTATTTTTCGTGAAAGACCAACCATTTTAGCCATTATTTTCCACCGCCTTAAAAGTAATAAATGGCACAATTACCTCATCAATGGTCATGCCACCGTGGGACATAACTATATCGCCCTTAGCATCAAATGATTGACCCTCTGCGCAAAGCAAGTAATCAAATTCCTTTTGTAAAAATCTTTTATTTTTAAGTTCAATCATGCCATAAGTATTCAAATATTTCTGTTTGTCCGCAAAATCTTTCAAAACCAGCATTCTTCGGCTTTTAGTTTCGGTTTCTATGCCAGTGTTTTTTAATTTACCTATGCCTACGCAGGGAGTATTACCATGGTCCGCCGTAATATAAACATCAAATTCTGCATTGAGTAAGCTCTTCACAAGCTTCGCAAGCTTACATCGTTTTGCTAATTTACCAACATCCTCAAACATACCTGCACGACCATCTAGCTGCGCATGCACCATATCATCAATATCGTTGATAATTATAGCTCCACATTTGATTTGAGTAGCAAATTCTACATCATATCCTCTTTGATAGTCAATTTGTAGTCTATCATATCCCATAGCTTGAGCACATTGTATGAACTCGGCTTTTTCCTTACTTTGCTTCCAAGGCTCTTCTAACTCCACAGGAAATTTGTTGCTTAACAAGCACTGTCTAGAAATTGATGTAGTCGTGGGCAACATTGCACAGGACTTGCCTTCGTGGAATTTTAAATCTATAAAAGTAGTCTTTAAAACCTGCCAATCAAAAAGTGACATACCATCCATTACTATGACCACAAATTTTTTACTATGGTCATGCATGAACTCCATTGCGCTCTTAACAAGAACAGGTCCGTTTTTGTCTATTTCCATGGTTAAAGCGCCATATTTAGCTAAAAAGAACTCTTGAAACTTGCTGTTACACAAAGAATCATTGCCATAAAAATTAGCTTTGGCACCTTCTACGTCAGCCCTAGCCTTTTGCATAGCAATGGCATACCAATCTTTAATGTTATTCGCCTTTAGGAGATCATCATTTATTGATGCGTAGATTGTATCAACAAATTCTTTAATATTGTCCTTACTATAAGCTTTTTCTATAATAAAATCTTCGGTCTGATCAAATTCGTAATGGTCATCAAAATCATCCTCATAAGCCATGGTCAATAGATCATAGTTCAACCCAGGAAAATTTATGATGGCTTCGGCATTCAACCTAGGAAATAGTGACTCTAACTTCAGTTCAAAGGAGAAAAAGCGTTGCCTAATATCATAAGGTATATAATCCATTGGATGTGCTATAATGGCTATTTTTTCAGCAGCTTTGCGGCACTCTAAATCCAAGCGCAGCTGTAAATCATTTTGATAAAGCACCAAATCGAAGCCATTTTTCTTAAGGATGGACATATAATCAACCTTTGCTTGCAGATTGATGGTGTCTATAATCAAAAGTCTATCCTCATATTGGGCAGATACTTTATTTAAAAAATAGCCGTCAAACATTTTACTCCTCCAATTTTGCCATGAGCACTAATCTAAACTCAGGGAAGATTTGCTTACCAAGTTTATGCTTCTTTTCTATTGCTGCTTTTTCAGCAGCCATTTTGGCAAGTCTTGCTTTACGAATGTTGTCGATACCAATATGCTCAGCAGCTTCCATACGCAGTTTAAGAGCATACATGTACTTATCATAGCTCTCTTGATTCTTCTTCAGCTGTTTTTCACGCATATTAACAAAGGTATCATATGTTGACTCCATGCTAAGCTGTTGCAATCGTTCATATACTTCCATAGGCAAGGCCTCATTCATAGTGACATTAATCTTGCTACTTGGCTTCAGAAATGCTTCCATGAGCCTTTTTCCTGTTACTGGTCGCAGCACATAGTCCTTATTAACAAAGATGGGAATAATTTGCTCTCCCTCATCATCATCCGAAATGGAAAGCTCCCAGAGCATAAAGTAGCCTGCCTCGTGTGGCATATCCTCTAATTTAATGCACATAATAGACTCTGTTTGGTCTTGCACCAAATCAGCCTTTAAATGTTCAGTAATGGCTTCATCGTTAATGCTTAACCTATCAACAATGCTGCTATCCTTACCATGCCAACGGTCATAATAGGTTAGCATTTGCTTAAGGGCCTGTTCAACGTCAAAATTCGATTCCTTGCCCACCAACTGAGTTAAATCCTTTTCTTCCTTAATGAGGCCCTTGTATTTATTGGCATTGGCCAGCTGTGATTTCATTTCGCTTTCGATGGCGTACATGGAAACCTCGTCAGGATTCTTTTTACCGATAGAGCCCATATAAGCCTTAGTAAAATCCCATTCTGCGCTTTCACTATCAAGTACATCTGAGAATTTATCCACACCCATCTCTGCTAAAATTACAGCAAGCTTGTTTTCAAGTTTTTCACGCACTCTATTTTCAATTGTGTCTTCAATAATGAAATTATAAATATGAACATCCTGGTTTTGACCAATACGATCTACGCGACCACAACGCTGCTCAATCTTCATGGGGTTCCATGGCAGGTCATAGTTAATGATGATACTACTGAATTGTAAGTTTAGGCCTTCACCACCGGCGTCTGTAGAAATAAAGATACTAGTTTCCTCACGGAATTCCTTGAGTGCAGCATTACGCTCATCCATATTCATACTACCATTCAAAATAGTAACGCTATGCCCTTGCTTGCGGAGTAGTTCAGCAAGATATTGTTGAGTTGCTACAAATTCAGTAAAAATGATAACCTTTTGGTCTTTGTTTTGATAAAAAATCTTATCAAGAGTATCCTGTAGCTTTTCTACCTTCACATCAGGATATTGGTTTTGGGCACGTTTAGCAAGTGCTATGATATCTTCTAAATCCAGTATCTCGTTTTTGATATCTAATGATAGTGCGGTAATAGCTTCCTCAAGACCCTCTTCTATATCCATATCAGCCAAATCTTCTTCAGTAAAATATGTCAAACGAGTTTCCTGATTTCGCAAAGCAAACAATCTGCGCTCCAAGCTATTTCGCACGGCAGCAACACTACTTGTCAACATGCGCTGCATAATAATCATCAAGAAGATGATGCACATATTTTTCTTTCTATTGCGCAGTGCTTTATTATAGTTTTTGGCAACGTATTCGCTCACTCTTTCGTATAATTCACGTTGCAAGCTATGTCGCTCATCCCAATTCAGTACTTCTAGATGAGTAATACGCTTTTTAAAGAGTTTATTACCATTATCATCAATAGCCTCACGTTTTTCTGTACGGATTACAAAGGGAGCAACTTGCTCTTTGACAATGGATTTAGCATTGGGGAAAGCCATTTCATCCAATAAACGCACTAATCTTAGGAATGCATCCGTGCTACCATTGTGGGGTGTTGCCGATAGCAGTAGCAAATAAGGGCTGGCTTGTGAGAGCAAGTAACCTAATTTATAACGAGCCACTTCGCTGGATGAGCCCGCTACACGATGAGCTTCATCGATGATGATTAAATCCCATCCGCTATTGATAATAGAATAGATACGATCTTGGTTATATTTTTCAATTTTTTCTTGGTCCCAGCCAGCACGATGCTCAATAGGCTTAATGGAATCCATAGGAGAAATTACTTTATCGAATTGTCCATACACGTCATCCGTATCAGTAATACGCTTGATGGTATCAAAATCAGATGGCAAAATCACATGGAATTTCTCGTGGAATTTTTCTTCCATTTCGCTGGCCCATTGTGTTACTAAACCTGTAGGACATACTACTAAAACTCTTTGGATTAGGCCACGAGCTTTCAGCTCTTTAATTACCATGCCTGCCTCGATTGTTTTACCAAGGCCCACTTCGTCTGCCAGTATATAGCGAATATTGTTTGATTCCATGACTCTGTCCAAGACGTGGAGCTGATGAGGCAAGGGAATGACTCCGCTGGCCAAGGAGGCCAAAAAGCCCCCTGCGGTTTCATTTTTAATTTTGGCTAGCAGCATCACATAGCGCAGATAGTTTTCGTCGTATTTCATCACATCTGTGCTTACTGGTGCTAACTGTGCTTCAGTAACCTTATGAACCTTGCCTGTTGCAGAATTAAATACCTTGTAGGACACATAGCCCCACATTTCTATTTTTTCCAGCACCTGTACCTTGGCATTGGTCACAGTATCAAAAACAAATTCGCCGATACTAAACATAAATATTTCCCCTTTAAACTCTATCTAGGCTCAAATCATAGTACATCAAGAGATTCTGGTCCTCTTGGATAACCTGCTCTGGCAAACGCTTTGCCAAAGCTACGATACCTTGATAGTTTTTCTCTTTCCACATTTTGGTAAATCCCAAACGGATTGCTTCGCTACGGAACAGCTTCAGCTTGCCCTTGGAATTGCAATAACCTTCAAACTCCTTGAGCAGTTTTTTCTCGCGCAGTTTGGCCACGTCACCCTCTTTGGTGCGGTCCGGTACGTACCATTTACCTTCGCTGTCCTGCAAGAAGTTTTCTTCCAAAAGCACCAGCAGTTCCGGAATATCCTCGTACTTATCCACTGCTCTAACCTCTTGCATAAATTTAGGCTGTAGCTCAGCATAGGTTTGTGGCTGTCCCATTTCATTGCCTAGCTGCTGATATAGCCATGCAATAGCAGATTTTTCATTGGTAACGAACAAGGACATCTCTATGTTTTCCACATCCATCTTGATGCGAGCTTCATCATATTCGTTTACTTGGTCAGGCAGGAAATACATGCCATCCCGCTTCATATAGCGTTCATCCAGGCCTTTGTAAAAATCAGTTGCATCCAACGGCACAGGGATTCCCTGCATAATGTGATAAGCAACCATGCGGTCGAACAACAAGAAAGCCTGACGTTCTGGTAAAATATCAATCTTACCGTTATTATCAGCGTCAACTACAACAGGGAGATTAGCTAAATGCTGTTGCACAAAGGCCCAAGCGGTTTCAGGTTTACCAGCCTGTTCAATGAATTCCCTCTTAAAGTTCTCCTTTGGTTTGTATGCCGATATTACAAGATCTTGTTTGACTGCCGATGCAGTAGTCATCTGTTTAAATGTTCCTTGTTTTTTATCTAATGTCCTTATATCAGCAATTACAAATCCTGCCGTTTGTATCGCATAGTTTATAGCATTCCAAACAGAATTGAGTGAATTATGAAATTCAACAGTCATCCATCTACCTGGCTTTAACACTCTATAATACTCTATGAAAGATTGAGTCATTAAATCTTGGTATTCACTTAATCTCTTTTTTTGAGTCTTATTCATTATAGCTTCTTTAAAGGCATTTGTTTTAACCTTTAACCAAGACTCCCAAATGTAGTTCATTTCTGAATAGTTTATATTAGCCCCAAACGGAGGATCTGTAAAAATATAATCGATTGAATTACTTGGTATATTTGTATCGTTAGCAGCACAAGTCTGTATCAAAACACTTTTCTTATTTTTATTACCGATGTATACCTTTAGTATATCATTCAGTTTGCTTTCTAACAAAGCTATAATATTTCTTTCTGCAATTGTACTTGGTACATAAAGAACGTTTGGCATTGCGCCAGCAAGATTTATTGTACCATTTTTAAATCCTATATTATGTAGTTTTGAACCAGTCTTGGTAATGATAGATGTAACGAGGAATAACAGAGAATCCTTGTGCCTACTTAACTTTGCCATTTCTATAAATTTTGCAAAAATTACTGCACTCCTATCAAAATAAAACTGCCCTACTGTCAAATAACCATGAGATTTTTTTGGTTGCTCAGTGTTATCACCTTCAGGTAATTCATCATCTGGACAATCAACACTAAATCTTAATGCTTTTAAAAGTTCTATTTTTTTTAAATCTTCAGCATCAGGTTTTTTCACATATTTTCGCCCTGCATATTCATAGTTTATAAAAACAGGGATTTGTTTTGCTTGTCTGAGCATTTTACCATTTTTATCAGTAATGGTCTCCATGCTTCTCTTGCACATTGATTTTTTGAGTTCCTGCCCACAATGCGTACATTTAAAGGGATTGATTACATCTAAATTATCACTTATAGCTACATCCCAAAATACTAGTTCTTCACCACAGCTTGGACATATAAATATATCTGACCAAATCACATAATTGATTATTCCATCATCACTATTATCATGTTTTGTCTTATAGTATCCAATGTATGAATCCTTTATCTTTTCTATTATTTCTTTAAAATCAAAAAAAAGTTCCGTAGAGTTTACGCGATTAGTATAGTTATGAGCAATAAATGTAGCTATAGGACTGAGATCAGATACGACTGCAAATCTTCTGCCATAGTTACTATTATCAAAAACACCTAGTTGCGATAAATTTTCACACATCTGTGTCGCTAATGCAGTCATCCCTGATCCACAAAAACCATCAAACACTATATCTCCTGGTCTTGTGTAATGTAAAATGTATTTCATTATAGCCTTATGGGGAACTTTAGTATGATATGTATGTGCCATATAAATCGGATCAGTTTTACCTTCACTTACGTCCGCAGCAAAGGGCTCGCAGTGATAATCATCCGTTGCTTCATCATAGGGCGTTCCATGCTCCTTAATAAAATCCTCTATAAACGGATTGGGGCAAGCAGTATAATACGGTGGGTCAGAAAGAGCAATAATATCCTCATCCGTGCCAATAGGAAATCCCTCTATATCTCTAACTTTATCCAAATCTTCCTTGGTCAACTTTCTCCGTTCCATCTTCACACCTCGCACATAAATTAAGCTAGAGCTGACCGCATAACGGCCAGCTCTATTTGTATTTTTGGATTAACGTTTCAAAACAATGCGTAGCTTATTCTTATCCTTGCCACTGGTATAACTAGCGATAATCTTGCGCAATTCCGCTGCAAATTTATCCTCGTCCATGGGCGGTAAGGCCTCCAACTGGTTGATGATGTCGTCAGCCTTGATTTCCACAGGCTCGAAGCCCTTTAACAATGCTTCGACGCAGCCCACAAAGAATTCATCCACCTTGTCAGGTAACTCACCACTGGCAATATATTCAGCAATAGCCTTTTTTTGTGCAGCATCTAGATATTGCATTTGGGCTTGCACAGTGGGATCGGTAACAGTATTCAACAAGCTTTTATTCCAGTCCTGTAACAGTTTTTCTAAACCATCTTCAATCGCATCCAGCTTTCCATGAATACTTAAACTTCCCTCATCCAAGCGATAATGACAATGACTGCAGATTGGACTTACGTCCAATTCGGTTTTCTTCAGTTCATAGCACACATTCAGATTGCCTAGCTCTTTTTGCAAATCTGCAAGTCTACCAGGAGCTAAAAGGCTGATGCTGCTTAACTTTTTAAGCTTTGCAATTACTAGACTATTCTGTAGCTCCTGCTTTCTCTTAGCCTCGTCAACATCAAGCCTTCTATTGTGATGTGCCTTTAAGTACACATCAATGTATTCATCAATTATGCCTTGTAATTGATTATTTACAGTAAGCGCTGCTTGTCGCCCACTTTTGCCAGTATACAAATCATCACGCAACTGTCTAAACTGCGCTTTGGCTTCCTCTATCGCTGTATTGAGTTTTTCAGGTAATTTCGTATTTTCGATACTAGCAACATAACCCACCTTTTCTCCGCACTCTTCTTTCAGAGTCGTGAATTCGTTTATATAATGCATTTGCTTGATGCTGACAGCTAGAGTGTCGATTTCTGCAGTGGTATGAGCGAAATTGTTCAGTTTAGCTACTTTGTTATACTTGGCAGGATAATTCGTAAATTCATCGGATACGGCAGTACAATATCCCTCTAATTTTTGCAATCTAGTTACATTGGGAATTAGCGATTCACCCCATAAGGTGAAATTACTGTATAACTTACTCTTCAACCTAGCTGCTTCACCACTTAATTCCTTTGCTTTTCTATTTAGCTCTTCCAAAGCCTGCTCATGATTAGCAGGATTATTGAGTAATGCGCTGTGTAAATCTAATGAATCAAACAGATACTTCAACTCTCCCAACGGCATTGCGCTTGGCTTGGAAAGATAGCTGAACTCGTACAAATCAGCCGGTATTCTTTTTACCATGTCCTCTAGATTGGAAATAGTGACCTTATTCCCATTCTTTAAGGTGATTTCCGCATTACCATTATTTACTAAAGCCAAGAAAATAATGGGTGTCAGCATGTAGTTTAACTGGAACTTTTTATCAAAGAATTCCTCAAAGGTTTTAAATGTTGCCCTCTTATCAAACAAATCACTATAATTCACAACACCTTGAGGTGGTAGTGCCTGCAACTTGGTCAAGAAATACATTGCATATTTGGAGCCTTCTGGTTTAATTTTTCCGTTAGCATCCAATAGGCCCAAAGCTTGTAGCATTTCCTTGCCCTGCTTGGTATTGCGTCCACCTATAAATTCGTAGGCTGCCTTGGTCATTTCTACTATATTTTTGCTAGTGATTACAGAAGCAAAAACAGGATATTCCGGATATTTGCTAGTAAAGTGCTCATCTAGACACATGGAAGATGCTACATCAACTACATCCTTGAATGTCATATTCGGCTTATTATTAGTTTTAAGCACTTCTATTGCTTTTTTACTGGAGCGCTTGTAGAGAACATTAAAGCAGGTTTTGATATTTTCATTAAGGTATTTGAGCAGGAATTTGCGGTATTCATTTGCCTTTTGCTCATAAGCATCTCTTTCCTGACCTTTAGCACATACTTTAGCTTCCTCTGCCGCGGCTATATATAGATTAAGTTTTTCCTTGAAGTCATCATTGCCTTTAAATTGGAAGTACACCTCATCCGGCAAATTCTGTAAGGTATAATTTTGCACGCCATACGGTGGCAAGAAATGAATATAAAAATCTCTTTCCGGCTGTGCAGTACTACGCTGCTGTGGCAAGCCCATAAATAAATAGCCTTCACGGTACATATTATGAGACAACCAATTTAATTCGCAGGAGTAGATTTCAAAATTGAGTACATATTGTGTAGCATCCCAATTCATGCAGGCATAGACTATCTTATAGAAATACCTATTGCGCGTATCATCATCAATTAAAGATGCTTTAGTTTTGATTTTTTCGTCGTAGTCAATGGTCTTGTTGACATCGATATAATACTGCTCATTAGCCTCATTTAGTGAAATAAACTGCCCAGAAACAGTTTTCTTAATAGTAGCTAAAACATTACTTACAATTCCAGCCAAAAAGTCTTCATCAATTTCCGGAATTGGCATAAACAAACACAATGCATCCTTTAAGCTCCTTGCGTCCATACCAATAGGCAGATTCAAGCCACCTGTGGTAAGACGATGGATGCTTAATGCATTGACAACTTGCAATGCCATGGACAGTCTTTCTTTACGAGGGAATTGGTGGATAAGAATATCTTCTAGCTTGTTGCTAACTTCAACTACAGGTGCAATCTCAGGGTTTGTACGAAGCAAGCCATTATTTTTAATTACTGGCCAATATGTATCAAAGGAAATAATGCCAGGTGCATCAGGAACATCTTTATCAAAAATATCCTTGATGGTTTTAGAGATATTTTTCAAAATCTGGCGATTTTCTACAACGTAAATCTTGGTAAAGATGTCAATATATGCAGGATGAATAGGGAACAAATCCACAAACTCATCCATTCTTGCTGCCATGCCATTATATAATGCACTATATTTTTCTAAGTGTTTGCGAATCCATGCTTTTTGCTTAGCGTCTTTTTGCAATATACGTTTTGAAACAACGTATGATGTTGCTTCCTTGGTAATAATCATTTGGGTGAAGCGGTCACTAACATGTTGTAAAGGATCCGATACAAAAGCAAATTTGGGATTATCAAAAATCTTTTCTTGTACACCAAAGATAACTCTCAACTTGGATTTACTGCACATTTCGCCCAATGCACGCAAAAATTCCAAATCTAAAATCAACGGACGCTCTTCACGGGAAGACAAATAAGCCAAGAACTCATCGACAACAATCAAATAACCTTTATCAGGATACTTTTGAGCAAAAATACTCATAAACTCCTTAATGAGCTCCTTGTTGTCCGGTACTTGGCTTAAATCAGGAATATTATATTGTAACCCACGTTGGGCAAAATCCTTCTTAATGCCATCAAGAATGATTTCTCTGAGGGGCATGGTTACCCCCCCCGATTTCCATACGCACTACTTCAAATTTCCCAGCAATAATCTCCATATCCTTGGCAAATTTTTGGTTTTGTATATGCTGCAAATTGCTAGCGTCATTGGCAACAGCAGAAATAACGGCCATCAAATGGGATTTACCAGTTCCATAGTTACCCACTACCAAAACGCCATGGTTGTCCACTACTTCTTCCATCTGAAGCTGGTCAATAACATTGACTTTTAATGCTTCATCCATTTTATCATTTAAAACATAGGTTTTAACATAATTGGTTGCTAAAGCCTTATCATCAGCAGACTTCAGTTGAATTATATCCTCTATGGGATGAAAACTAATCAAATCAGAATATTTCACACCAACTCCACCTTTCCTATACCACACATGTTATATCATAATTTTCTATTCTATAAGTCTTGTAATCCAAGCTATCTACATCTGCGTAAATAAGCTTGCCATTATCATAGCGCCCAGGCCAAATCACTTGAAAATTGTGCTGTTTACAACACAAAACTAATATCTGAAGCACATCGATAGCATAAGCAGGATTGAATAGCACATCAAAATCTTTAATCACGCTTCCTACTGGCAACCCCTGTATAATTTTCAGCACGCAATCTGCCATATTCGTCGACCTGTCTTCCTCATCAATTGCAATAAGCTTTTTAGCCAAAAGCACATTCAATGGAACTGCCTTATCCTTTATTGGACAGTTTTTTTGAACAAAAATCACTGGCTTTAGTAAATCTTTTTCTGAAATACATTCACATTGAGATGTTGTTATGCAATATCCCATACACATCACCCTTTTTCTTGTTATCTATGGAACAAGACATGCCTAATCTTTTTATACTTCGCCTATTATGCAGCTTTTTCCTGCCTTTGTAGTAATTTATTTATGGTGAAAATTTTTAAAATCAAAAGGTTATCACCACCAACGTCACAACACCGCTCTCACGCGCCGAAATCCAGCCGTAGAGCGTCGCAAGAGAGTAACGCGAGAACTATACTCGTTCGCATTTTGTGAGCTCTACGAGGCGCAGAGTGGCTCTTATTCGCACGTCTCCATTTTAACAAACAAGATGGACAGACGGGTGGGCAGCATCGCCACGGCCGCCGCAAGAGAATTATAATTTTTTACTTTTTTAAAACGATAAACAAGTATTGAGCGATATTTTAATTATAGCGTCTTGCTATTTATAAAAAAGGATTTGGCAATAAAAAGCGCCAGTTCGGCGTGGTCGTGCTAATACCCACAGGGTGCCGAGGTGGAGGCAAACTTAAAATTTACCATCAAAAAAGCGCCCCAGTATACACCGGAGCGCTGC
Organism: Phascolarctobacterium sp.; assembly: GCA_030540395.1. Classification (GTDB taxonomy): domain Bacteria; phylum Bacillota; class Negativicutes; order Acidaminococcales; family Acidaminococcaceae; genus Phascolarctobacterium_A. The sequence goes on along the minus strand of JAUNWI010000006.1, from coordinate 94,339 downwards.
GCTTGCGGTCGCCGTCTTGGTGACTTTGTATTCTGCTTTGGGGATTACTTATAGACTAGTTGCGTTACGCAATCAATTTACCCAAACTCTTAGCCATAGCTTCTACCTCTTCACGAGGCAATTTTGTATTTTTAGAAACTATATCGACAGAAATTCCGTCCTCTAAAAATCCTTTTGCAATCTCAACAGTTTTTTCATGAGCAACATCATCAGCCAGCTTTTGCATAATCTCACACATTTCTTCTACCCCGCTTTCTTCTTCCTTAAAGTGCCTAACCCTATCGGCTAACACAGCATTTTTAACATCTTTCGCATCCTTGCAGAAAAAGTCATGCATCAACATGCTTAATTCAGTATTATCATAACGCTTCTCGCCATTTACATAAATAATATGGGAGCCATCTTTGAAGTCCTCTCCATTCTCTCTTATTGTTCTACCAACATTATAAATCGGCAAATCATATCCTAGCACATCCGTCTCAGTGATGAAAATCACATAGGCATCCTTCAGCTTCCTGTAATCCTTTTCTCCCGCGGGAAAATGCTTGCTATCAATCATTCCCAAATGATAGCGCGCCCTTTGCGGAACTGCACCGGAGCTTGCCCGCTGCACCTCCACATTGAAATATCTGCCAAGCTCATCCTGACAGAATATATCCAAAGTGGATGAATGAGCTTGCAAGCTTTTAATGGCATATTGGCCAGTGCTTGTAATCACCCTTATTTTATCATTCCCCATAATGGTGTGCAAGAGCATTTCAGAAAGTTGTATCTCATTACCAAAGACCACCGCCATAAAGGTGTCGTCTAAGAGGCAAAACTCTTGAATAGACTTTTTGTATTTAATCCTATCCTCTTCACTAATCATATAATTCCTCCGAATTTATCAAAAAATAGTATACTTCTACAAAGTAAACCACGGTGCACACTTGCAAGTTTTTCACCAGCTCTATTGTATCACTAATAACCCTCAATTTCAACATAATTTTCTGATTATTATTGCTAATTTCATTATTCATACGTCGTCTGCTTTCACACATCCGTATCCGGTAATGATTGATGACAAGCCAAAAAAGCGCCCTGCGCAAGCCAACTTATTCAGCTCCTGCAGGGCGCTTTTTACATTTTGTCCATTGAATAACAACAAAAGTACTGAAAATTTATGAGTAACGAACGTTACTCGAAACAAGTGTTTGTCTTTGCTCCTACCGCAGAGCCTCCTTCTTCTCAGGCAGCTCCAAGCGGAAGAAGTCGTACAGAGTTTGGGCAGCGGTGCTGTTCATGCCCTCCACCGCTGCCAGCTCCTCCACGCTGGCCGCCTTCATGGCGTCCAGCGTTTTGAAGGCCCTCCACAGCGCCTGCCGGCGCTTGGGCCCAATGCCTTCCACGTGATCCAGCACCGAGACGAGATTCCGCTTCCCGCGCAGCTTGCGGTGAAAGGTTATGGCAAAGCGATGGGCCTCGTCACGAATGCGCTGAATCAGATGCAGCGCCGCGCTGTCGCGGTCCAGCAGAATGCTGGTGCTTTGATGCGGAATGAAGATTTCCTCCTCCCGCTTGGCCAAGCCCACCACGGGCAAATCTGCCAGACCCAAGCCCCGAATTACCTCCAAAGCCGAGTTCAGCTGACCCTTACCACCGTCTATAACCACCAGACTAGGCAAATCCTCGTAATCCTTGTAGCGGCGGTATACAACCTCCTGCATGGATTTGAAATCATCCGGCTTGCCCTCGGCGGACACGATTTTATACTTGCGATAATCCTTCTTGCTGATGCTGCCATTGCGAAAAACCACCATAGAAGCCACAGTCTCACTGCCCTGGGTATGGGAAATGTCAAAGCAGTCCATACGCTCCAAGGAATGCGCGAGCCCCAAGGCCTGCTGCAGCTCCTCCGCCGCCTGCTCGTCGTTTTTCAGGGATAGGCTGCCCTTGCGCAGGCGCTCCTGGAGCAGCTTCAGCGCGTTGTCGTTAGCTAGCTGCAGCAGCTCCCGCTTCACGCCCCGCTGGGGCTGGATGAGCTCCACCTTGCGCTCCGCCTTCTGGCGCAGCCACAGCTCTATAACCTGCTGCTCCTCCACCTCCGGCAGCTGGGGCAGCACAATTTCCCGGGGAATAAAGGTGGCCTCATTGTAATATTGCTTGAGGAAGGCTGTTAGCACCTCCTGGGGCTCCTCGCCCCCGTCCTGCAGAAAGAAATTATCCCGCCCGATGAGCTTGCCCTTGCGCACAAAGAAAATCTGCAAGCAATTGCCCGTCATGTCCTGAGCAAAGCCAATTACATCCATGTCGCCACCGTTATTGGTCACCGCCTTTTGGGACTCGTTGAGCCGCTCCACCGCCTGCAATTGGTCCCGCAAACGGGCCGCCTCCTCAAAGGCGTACTCCTCCGCCGCCTCCTGCATGCGCTGCTTCAAATCACGCTCCAGCTCCGTGGTGCGCCCGTCCAGCACCATGCACACGGACTTAATCATCTTGCCGTACTCTTCCTTGGAAACATAGCCCGCGCAGGGAGCGAGACAACGCTTGATGTGGTAATTCAGGCAGGGCCTGTCCGGATTCATCTTGCGGCAGGTGCGCAGGGGGAACATAGTCTTTAACAGCTTCATGGTTTCATACATGGCACCTGCGTCAGCATAAGGGCCGTAATATTTGGCCCCATCACGAGACAAACGCCGGGTCATGTGCAGACGGGGAAAATCCTCCTGCATGGTCACCTTGAGATAGGGATAGCTTTTGTCGTCCTTAAGGCTGATATTATAGCGCGGTCGATATTTTTTGATGAGATTGCACTCTAAAATCAGCGCCTCCACCTCGCTGGAGGTGATGATGGTCTCGATTTCCGCAATCTTGGCCACCATGGCCTTCACCTTGGGGGTATGACTGGCTAAATTACGAAAATAGCTGCGCACCCTGTTTTTCAGCACCACGGCCTTGCCCACGTAGATGACCTTGCCCTCCGCGTCGTGCATCAAATAAACGCCGGGCTTGTCCGGAAGCACTGCCAGCGCATTTTTAATGCTGTCGCTAAAGCCTTCTGCCAAAGTACTCATACATACCACCCATTTTGCTTGGCCTTGGCCAGCTCCTGCTTAATATATTGACCCGTGTAGGATTTTTTCACCTTGGCCACCTCTTCAGGCGTACCGCAGGCCACCAGCGTGCCACCCTTGTCGCCGCCCTCGGGGCCCAAGTCGATAAGATAATCGGCCACCTTGATCACGTCCAGATTGTGCTCGATGACGATGACGCTGTCGCCGCCCTCTACCAGACGCTGCAAAACCTCCAACAGCTTGTGCACATCAGCGATATGCAGGCCAGTGGTGGGCTCGTCCAGGATATACACCGTGCGGCCCGTGCTGCGGCGGGAGAGCTCCGTGGCTAATTTCACCCGCTGGGCCTCGCCACCAGAAAGAGTTGTGGCCGCCTGACCGAGATGGATATAGCCCAAGCCCACATCCTGCAAAACCTCCAGCTTGCGATAAATGCGGGGCAGGTTTTTGAAAAATTCGCAGGCCTCGCTGACGGTCATATCCAGCACCTCGGCAATATTTTTGCCCTTGTAGTGCACCTCTAAGGTGTCGCGATTATAGCGGGCACCGTGGCACACCTCGCAGGGCACGTACACATCCGGCAAAAAGTTCATTTCAATCTTATTCATGCCATCGCCCTTGCAGGCCTCGCAGCGTCCGCCCTTCACGTTAAAGCTGAAGCGGCCGGATTTATAGCCACGCATTTTGGCCTCGTTGGTCTGGCTAAAGAGCTCCCGGATGAAGTCGAAGACGCCTGTGTAGGTGGCAGGGTTGGAGCGCGGGGTGCGCCCGATGGGGGATTGGTCGATGTTGATGACCTTATCCACCAGCTCCAAGCCCTCAATGTTGTCGTGCTCCGCTGGGCGCAGGCGTGCGCCGTTGAGCTTGGCACCGAGAGCATTATATAAAATATCGTTAATCAGGGTGGATTTACCGCTGCCGCTGACGCCAGTCACCACAGTAAACACGCCCAGAGGAATGGACACATCAATGTTTTTCAAATTATTGGCCCGTGCACCCTTGATGGTCAGGTAGCGACCGTCCAAGGGACGGCGTTTTTTGGGCACGGGAATGAATTTGCGGCCGCTTAAATAGGTACCGGTCATGGAATTAGCCACCTGCTTGATTTCCTCCACCGTGCCTTGGGCCACCACTTGGCCCCCATGCTCGCCTGCGCCGGGGCCGATATCGATGATTTGGTCCGCCGCATACATAGTTTCTTCATCATGCTCCACGACCAGCAGGGTATTGCCCAAATCACGCAAATGCTTGAGGGTTTCCAAAAGCTTGCCATTATCCCGCTGGTGGAGGCCAATACTGGGCTCGTCCAGGATATAGAGCACACCTGTTAAACCGCTGCCAATTTGGGTAGCAAGGCGAATGCGCTGGGCCTCGCCGCCGGACAAGGTGCCGGCGCTGCGGTCCAGCGTCAGGTAATCGAGACCTACGTCGTTGAGGAACTGCAGACGGGCAGTAATTTCCTTCAGCACTTGGCGGGCAATAAACTGTTGGCGCTCCGTTAGCTGCAAGGTGGCAAAAAACTGCAGGCAATCCCGCACGGTTAGTGCGGTGACCTGGCAGATGTTTTTGCCGCCGATTAAAATGGACAAAACCTCCGGCTTTAAACGACTGCCATGGCAGACGGGACAGGGCGTGCTGGTCATAAACTCCTCGTACTCCTGCCGCATGGCGTCGCTAAAGGCTTCCCGATAGCGCCGCTTCAAAATATTGATGACGCCCTCATATTCTTTATCATAGAGCTTGGTTTCGCCCTGTAAGTTTTCGTAGTAAAAGGTGAATTTGCGCTCTCCGGCGCCGTTCCAGATGATGTCCTGCACCTCGGGGGACAAATCGTTCCAGCTGTTGTCCAGACTGTAGCCATAGGAGGCCAAAACAACAGCCAGCTGGCGGAAGAAATAGGAGTTGGGGTTGTTGCTGAAGGCCTGCAGACAGCGCTCCGTAAATTTGAGGGAGGGGTCCGGCATAATCAGCGCCTTATCAAACTCCATATTCATGCCCAAGCCCGTGCAGGCGGGGCAGGCACCATAGGGGTTGTTGAAGGAGAAGAGGCGCGGCTCAATAGCGGGCAAGCTGATGCCGCAGTCGTTGCAGGCGAAATGCTCGCTAAAGAGCAAAATCTCCTGCTGCTCTCCTAACACGGCCACCTCGGCAAAGCCATCGGCCAGCTTCAGTGCTGTTTCCACGGAGTCGGTCAAGCGCTGGTGAATATTCTCCCGCACAGCCAGGCGGTCGATAACGACGCTCAGGCTGTGCTTTTTATTCTTCTCCAGCGCAATTTCCTCGTCCAGAGTGCGCACCTCGCCATCAATATACATGCGCACATAGCCGGCCCGCCGCATATCGTCCAGCACCCTTTGGTGCTCGCCCTTACGGCCTCGCACCAGGGGTGCCATGACCATGAAGCGGGTGCCGGCGGGCAGCTCCATGACCCTGTCCACTATCTGCTGTACACTTTGCTGCTCGATGAGCTTGCCGCACTGGGGACAGTGCGGCTCACCTGCTCGCGCAAAGAGTAGACGCAAATAGTCATAAATCTCCGTCACCGTGCCCACAGTGGAGCGGGGGTTGCGACTGGTGGTCTTTTGGTCGATAGAAATGGCGGGGCTCAAGCCCTCGATGTAATCCACCTCGGGCTTGTCCATCTGGCCCAGGAATTGGCGTGCATAAGCCGAGAGGCTCTCCACGTAGCGACGCTGACCCTCGGCGTAGATGGTGTCGAAGGCCAGGCTGGACTTGCCGCTGCCGCTGAGGCCCGTGATAACCACCAGCTTATTGCGAGGGATTTCCACGTTAATATTTTTTAAATTGTGTTGGCGTGCGCCTTTGACAATCAGTTTTTCTTGCATATTTACCTCTTCTTTTTCGGCTCCAGCTTTTGACCTAACTGACCTTTCACAAGAATCAGCTGGTCACGCAGCTCCGCGGCGGCCTCGAAATCCAAGGCCTTAGCCGCCTCCTGCATGCGCCGCTCCAGCTCCCGGGCCAGGGCGGTGAGCTCCTTCTTGGAGCGAGCCTTTTTGCTCTTGCTGCCGTATAAATCGTGCTCGTCACTTTCGGCCACCTTGGTGAGCTTGATAAGCTGGCGTTGCTCCTTGTAAACGGTTTTCGGCGTAATCTTATGGGCCCTATTATAGGCCTCCTGCTTCTCCCGGCGGCGATTAGTCTCGTCGATGGCTCGCTGCATGCTGTCCGTAATGCGGTCTGCGTACATAATAACGCGACCATGGGCGTTACGAGCTGCGCGACCGATGGTCTGGATCATGGCGGTGTCGCTGCGCAAAAAGCCCTCCTTATCCGCATCCAGGATGGCAATCAGGCTCACCTCCGGCAAATCCAGACCCTCCCGCAGCAGGTTGATGCCTACCAGCACGTCGAACTTGCCAGCCCGCAGGCTGTCAATAATCTCCGCGCGCTCAATGGTGGCAATCTCCGAGTGCAGGTAGCGTACTCTTACACCTGCCTGCTTCAAATATTCCGTCAAATCCTCGGCCATGCGCTTGGTCAAGGTGGTTACTAAAACACGCTCGTTGGCCGCCGCCACCTTATTAATTTCGCTGAGTAAATCATCTATTTGACCCTTAATGGGGCGAATTTCAATTTGCGGGTCCAAAAGTCCTGTAGGACGAATAATCTGCTCTACCACCTGCTGGGCCTGCTCCATTTCGTAGGCCGCTGGGGTGGCAGAAACATAAATCGCCTGATGAATCTGCTCCTGGAACTCGTCAAAGGTCAGGGGGCGGTTATCATAGGCGGAGGGCAGGCGAAAGCCATGCTCCACCAGCATCTCCTTGCGGGAGCGGTCCCCGGCGTACATGGCGCGAATCTGCGGCAGGGTCACGTGAGACTCGTCGATGACCAGCAAAAAGTCCTTGGGGAAATAATTGACCAAAGTAAAGGGCGGTTCCCCGGGCTTGCGTCCCGCCAGATGGCGAGAATAGTTTTCGATGCCGGAGCAATAGCCCATTTCGTTCATCATTTCCAAATCATAATTGGTGCGCTGCTCCAGACGCTGGGCCTCCAAAAGCTTAAAATTATGGTTCAGATAGTCCAAGCGCTCCGCCAGCTCCTCACGAATATCACCCATGGCCCGCTCCAGATTTTCGCGGCTGGTGACATAGTGGGAGGCGGGGAAAATAGCCACATGGTTGCGCTGAGCCAGCACCTCGCCGGTGAGCACGTCGAATTCCAGAATGCGGTCCACCTCGTCATCGAACATTTCGATGCGCACAGCCTTTTCACCATAGGCCGCAGGGATAACCTCAATCACATCGCCCCGCACCCGGAAGGTGCCACGCTTAAAGTCAATATCATTGCGATCGTATTGAATCTCCACCAGCTTGTGCAAAATCTTTTGCCTGTCGATAATCTGACCGAGACGCAGGGAAAGCACCATATCATAGTACTCCTGGGGCGCACCCAAGCCATAAATACAGCTTACGCTGGCCACGATAATAACGTCCTTGCGCTCGAAGAGAGCACTGGTGGCGGAGTGACGCAGCTTATCGATTTCGTCGTTGATGGACGCATCCTTTTCAATATAAGTGTCGGATTGGGGAATATAGGCCTCCGGCTGGTAGTAATCGTAGTAGGAAACGAAATATTCCACCGCGTTATCCGGGAAGAAGGCCTTCAGCTCGCTGGCCAGCTGTGCTGCCAGCGTTTTATTGTGGGCTATGACTAGAGTTGGCTTGCGCACCTTGTTGATAACCTGGGCAATGGTGTAGGTTTTGCCCGTACCGGTGGCGCCCAACAGCACCTGGGTGCGCAACCCCTTTTCTACGCCTGCTGCTAATTTTTCTATGGCCTGGGGCTGGTCCCCGGCCGGCTCAAAGGGAGCCTTGATTTGAAAGTCCATTATTTCACCTGCTTGTCCAATAAAAGCTCACTAAAAATATTCGTACTCTATGCTACGCTCAACGACAGAATGACTGCCGCTTGTACAATAAGTTCCAAGTCTATTATATGAAATTGGCCGCCCTAGGTCAAGCGATTAAAGAGAACATTTGTCCTTATTTTAAAATATACGGACAATATAAAAAGCGCAGCAGTCATGTGACTGCCACGCTTGCGGTTCATTATTGCTCGCTCATGCTGGCGCCCAAGGGCACTCACGCGAAGCTAGCTTAATACTAAAGAGGGCATTCGCTACACCCTCAACGATTATTAATATTTTCGGGGTACATATCGTGCATAAAGAGGCGCTTTTTAGCCACTGCCTCCCATTCGGTGCCAGGCTTGCCATGGTTGGCATAGGGGTCGATGGACAGTCCGCCGCGAGGTAAGAATTTGCCCCACACCTCGATATACTTGGGGTCCAACAGCTTAATCAAATCCTTCATGATGATGTTCACGCAATCCTCATGAAAGTCCCCGTGATTGCGGAAGCTGAAAAGGTACAGCTTCAGGGATTTGCTTTCCACCAAGCGTTCGTCAGGAACGTAGGAAATATAGATGGTGGCGAAATCCGGCTGGCCCGTCATGGGGCACAGGCTGGTGAATTCGGGACAATTGAATTTTACGAAATAGTCGTTACCGGGATGCTTATTGGGAAAGTTCTCCAGCACCTCCGGCGCATAATCACTTTTATAGGCAGTTTTGTGACCTAAGAGGCTCACGCCTGCCAGCTCTTCCTTGCTTCTACCGTTGGTCATTATTTATTACCTCCTTCAAAGGCGAAAAAACGGCCCACGCCCACACGCTCCAGTGCAGTTACCAGCATAAAGCTAGCGATGCCGCTGATGCATTGGCCCACCAAAAGGCTGGAGGCCAAGAGCCAATAGGGCAGGTTCAAAATAGGGGCCAGCCACAGGGGCACGCACAGGCCCGGCACAAAGGTTACAGCAAGCCACACAATCCAGTTGCCACAGCCATAACGCTTAGCCAGCACAATGAGGCCCGTGGTAGCAATGCCTACCAGACCGCCACCGATGATATCCGGCAGCCCCAAGCCACCCATGACGGTGTTGCTAATCACATTGGCCAAGCCAAAGGGCACTACTAAAAAGGGAAAGAGTGCGCTCAGGCCATAAAGTGCGGTAGCGATGCGGATTTGGTATTGGCCAAAGGCAAAGGTTTGGGTGCACATCATAACCACGATGTAGAGAGCTATGCACAGGGCAGAAAAGACGAGTTTTTGATTGTTGATGTGTTGCATGGTTTTGCTCCTTTCCAGCGTAAGCACAGGCGCAATAAAAAAGGATTTCGCTTCTACAGACGAAATCCTTGCATTTCAAAAATATTACTGGCTAGCGCCAGTAATCGCCCGTAGTTTTGTTTTGAGACAGGATGGTTACGAACTGTCTGTTATGAAGTTACTAAAACATTATACAACACAAAAGAGGCTTTGTCCAGTGAAAATTCATATAGCAGAAAGGCTCCCCTTGGGGGGGAGCTACCGAGCTTGCGAGGCTGAGAGGGGTTTGCAGTATCCTTTAGCGTTCAGTACTTACTTTAAACTCCTTGCCATCGGTAGTAACGGTAATGTTCCCGTGGTCGAAGGTCGTCAGCACCTTGGCACCAAGATGCTGCAGGCTGCCCACCACATTTTTATTAGGATGATGATAAATCTCTTTATTGCCACAGCTAATCAAAGCGTACTGGGGACGCACCTTACTGATGAACTTATAAATGGAGGAGGTTTTGCTGCCGTGGTGCCCCACCTTCAGCACATCGGCCTTGAGGGCACTGCCATATTTTTGCTGCAAATAATCCTCCACCGGCGCCTCTGCGTCGCCGGTGAACAGCATGGTAAAGTTTCCATAATGAAGCTTCATGACAATGCTGGTATTGTTAAAGCGCTCCTTGTCCTGCTTGCTCAAAAAGTCCCCCGGAGCCAGCACCTCAAAATAATACCCCTTGCCCAGCTCCACTCTGTCCCCGGCCTTGAGCACCCGGTTGTGGTAATGCCTGGCACAGAGCTCGGTGTTCAACCAAGTGGAAATAGCATTGCTGGGATTGGGCATGGCATTATCATAAATATTGCTGACCTTGTATTTGCCGGCCAGCCATTTAATATTGCCCAAATGGTCCCCATGATGGTGTGAAATAAGCACCGTGTTAATCTTGTCCACGTTTTCCCGCACCCCGGCCTTGCCCAGAGCCATCTTCAGTGCCGTCCTGCCGCCGTAGCCCAGCTGGTCCTTCCGGTTGTCGCCCACATCCACCATGATCTTGCGCTGTCCATCCTCCAGCAGAATGGCTTCACCCTGCCCCACGTCCAGCATGGTAATACGCAGCTGGCCCTGCGGCAGCGTCACTGCCTTGCTGGCGGAGGCCAGGGCAGGCTCAGCACTTGTCGGCGTGGCGGCCTTGGCCAGCTGCTGCTGCACCGCCGCCCGCACCGTATCCTGATGGGGCTCATAAAGGAGTGTATAGGCAATGGTGGCGATAATAAAGGCCACCAGCATTTGGATTACTAATTTAACTCTGCGCATACTTGAGCACCTTGATTTACGAAAGAACTACTATTGAAAAACTAAAAACTAACTAAATAACCAAAGAGCGTTACAGCTTAATAGCTGGCGAACAAATCCCGCACAGGGTTGATATCAATGCCCTTGGTCTGCAAAAAGCCGAAGAAATAGGCCTGCTCCAAGCGCTTTTTGAAGCCCTCCAAGCCATTGCCATCATCGGCCACAGTCACGCGGTACATTTCCATGGGCGCCATTTTATAGGTCGCAGCGGTGTTGAGGCCAATATGCCCGGTAAGTGCTCGATAGAAGCCGTACTTTTGCGCTGCTGCGATAACGGTTTTGTTATAGCTGCCATTGGGATAGGCCAGCGTGCGCACAATGTAGCCATCAAATTTTTTCTTCAGCCAATAGCGGGAGGTATCCAGCTCCCACACTAAATATTTCGTATCAATCTTCGCCAAGGGGGCGTGACTATAGGTGTGGGAGCCCAGCTCCATGCCGGCGGCAAGCATGTCCTTGATTTCCGCCTCATTCATGTGGTACCTGTCCCCCATCTCCTTATTGATAACGAAAAAGGAGCCCTTGGCGCCATATTTTTGCATAATGGGCAGCGCCACGATGTGATTATCCTTGTAGCCATCGTCAAAGCTTAGGGCTACAAATTTATCCACGCTTTGGCCCTTTTCCAAGCGATGGGCCAGCTGCTCCACGCTGACGATGGTATAGCCCTGCTCCTTAAGATAACGCAAATGCTCCTCAAACAGCGCAGGCGGCATGATGAGACTCTTGGGCCAATCGGGGCCATACTCGTTGCCCACAGCGTGGTACATCAATATGGGGGCACCTGTTTTGCGATAGGCAGCATATTCGGCTCGCCACTGCTCGCCCTTCACCTGCCAAGCCACTGCCCCTGCCACGACTACCAGCACTAGCACAGCCACAAGGCCATAAAAAAGCTTCTTGATCATTCATTCTGCTCCAATTTCAAACCCATACCCACTGCCATTTCCTGCAGCTTTTTCAAGCGATGGTTAATGCCGGACTTACCCAGGCCATTGGTAAATTCCATCAAATCATTCAAGGAAACATCGGGATGCTCCAGACGAATGCGGGCAATTTCCTGCAAATTGGGCTCCAGCTGGGCCAGGCCGCCGTGCTCATCAATGTATTTGATGCAGCGCACCTGGCGCACTGCCGCCTTCACCACCTTATTCAAATTGGCGGTTTCGCAGTTTACGGCCCGGTTCACATTATTGCGCATTTCCTTCACAATACGCACATTTTCCAGCTCCATCATGGCGTTGTGGGCCCCGATAACGCTGAGGAAATTGATAATGCTTTCGCCATCCTTAAGGTAGACGATGTACTCATTCTTGCGGTCAGTCAGCTTGGCCTTTAAAGAGAAGCTGTGCATAACCTTAATAATATTATGAGCGAAGGTTTCGTTGCTGGTGACCATCTCCAAATGATAGTCACTGGTGGGGCGGCTAATGCTGCCACCGCCCAAAAAGGCACCCCGCAAATAAGCACGCTTACAGTTGTGGGTGTTCAGCAATGGGTTCTTCAAATCCCCCTCCATGCTGAGCAGCTGCAGCTCGTCCAGTGTTTTCGCCACCTGGGGCGCCGGGATAACGTGCACCTGGTAGCGATTATTCTTTTTCAGGCGGCGGGAGCGGGTAATAACCACCTCCGTCTGCACCTGATAATTATTTTTCAGCATATGCAGCACCCGTCTTGCTAAGGCTGCATTTTCTGTGGAAAAGTGGATGCCCACGTTCAGCCCGCGTATTACAATTGCGCCGCTCATGCGCAAAAGGCCCAACAGCTCCGCCTTGTCACCAGCGGCGTCATTGGTTTCGATGCGGGATAATTCATTTTTAACATCATTGGAAAAAGACATGGGCCTCCTCCTTTCTGGTATCTAATCTTATTGCTGCATAGCGCTCGCTAAAAATAGTGCTCACATTGCAGTAGGTTATATTATTATTGCTGCTCCTCCTGCTGCTTCATCTTGCGCATACCCTGCCGCATGAAGAAATAGTCAAAGAACTGCATGCCCCGTCCAAACAAGCGCAGGCGATAAATGAGGGCGATGAGCACCCGCGCCAGCTTGCGGGGGTCATGGCGCACCAAATCGTGCTTGCTGATAAGTCGCGCCGGCACCACGGTGATGCCCAGGCTGCGAATCTTGTTCACATCCGGCGTAATGGGCATGGAGCCCTTGGCGTCGTATTGGCGCAGCTGCTCCACGGTGATATCCTGGTCGTTAACGATGACGTAATCTAAAAATTGCGCGCCCATGTGCTTGATTAAGGCCTGCACATGCTCGTAGGCACCGTAGCCATCGGTTTCGCCGGGCTGAGTCATGACGTTGCAAATGTAAATTTTTACCGCCTTGGATTCTAAAATCGCCTGGCGGATGCCGTCCACTAAAAGGTTCGGAATAACGCTGGTGTACAGGCTGCCGGGGCCAAAAATAAGCACATCGGCGTTAGTAATCGCCTCCACCGCGCCCTGCGTAGCAGGCGCGTCTTCGGGCAGCATCATCATTTTGGCAATGCGTTTATGAGCCTTGGGAATCTCCGATTCACCGGTGATTTCCGTGCCGTCGAACATGCGCGCCCGCAGCTGAATATTGGCCAGGGTCGAGGGAATAACGCGACCCCGCACCTTCAAAATCTGGCTAGTGGCGTTCAGGCCCGCTTCCATGCCGCCCTCTGCCTCGGCCATGGCGGCAATAAACAAATTGCCGAAGCAATGGCCGGCCAGGGGCGAGTCGCCTTGGAAGCGGTATTGCATAACCCGCTCCATCAGGGGCTCCCGGTCCGCAAGTGCCGTAAGGCAGTTGCGCAAATCCCCCGGCGGAATGATGCCCAGCTCCTTGCGCAAGCGCCCGGAGGAGCCACCATCGTCGGCGGAGGTTACCACAGCCGTACAATTATTGGTAATATATTTCATGCCACGCAAGAGAGTGGACAGACCCGTGCCCCCGCCCACCACGGTAATGGCGGGGCCCTTGGTCAGCTTGCGCTGCATAAATATTGTTTCCATCAATGAACCATTTTTATCAGGAATCACCACGGAAACCACGGAGCTAATAAGGCGGCGCGTGCCGTAAATCATGATGCCAAAGCCCACAACTAAAAGCACAACGCCCATAATCATGATGACGGTGTTAGAATAGCGTCCCGTAGTCAGATAGGTCATCTGGAACAGGAGCTCCTCCGCCTTGCCCATCAGCTGATAATTAAAAAACAATGCCAGTCCCAGCGCGCAGAGCAAAACACCCACTGCAAACAGCAACAGCCAGCGCTTCAAATTAATGCCGGGACACAGCCAACTAATCCAGCCCATAGAGTCCTCCTCTATTTTTATTTAGGAATATCTCGATGCGTAATTTCTACGCTGTAGCCACGCTCACGCAAAAACTCGTACAGCTTGTTGGCAATAAAAACGCTGCGGTGCTGTCCACCGGTGCAGCCCACGCTGATTACCAGCTGAGCCTTGCCCTCGTTGATGTATTGGGGCACCAAAAAATCCAGAAGCTGCTCCTCCAGCTTGAGGTATTGAAAGGTTTGGGGATAGCGGCAGATAAAATCGGCCACAGGGCGGTCATTGCCCGTTTGGCTGCGCAGCTCCTCCACATAGAAGGGGTTGGGCAAAAAGCGCACGTCCAGCACTAAATCGCTGTCCAGTGGCAGGCCGTGCTTAAAGCCAAAGGAACGCACCACAATGCCCATGCGGTCCTTGGAGGTGCCTTCGCCGAAGAGCTCCGTTACCTTGGCCTTCAGCTGGGCCGTGGTCAGATTGGAGGTGTCGATGATGTAGGTCGCTTCCTCCCGCAGTGGACCCAGCAGCTGGCGTTCATTGGTAATGTTCTTCAGCAGGGAATTGCGCTCACCCAGGGGGTGACGACGGCGGGTTTCCTTGTAACGCCGCACCAAAGCCTCGTCGGAGGCGTCAAGAAAGAGCAGCTCATATTTTTGGCCGCTGGCCTCCATTTCGTCCAAAACCTGCAATAGCTTGTCAAAAAATTGCCCGCCGCGAATATCCACCACCAAGGCTACCTTGTCCTCGGAGGTTTGGCGACAAAGCTCCGAAAATTTAGGAATGAGTGTAGCCGGCAGATTGTCGATGCAAAAGAAATTTAAATCCTCAAGGGTGCGCACCACTTGGGTTTTGCCTGCACCGGACATGCCGGAAATAATCAGAAAGTGTGACTGCATTTGCTTCACCTCTTTAAAAATCACATAAGTATTAAATTATATTATAGCATGAAATGCGCCAAGATTAAAGAAAAAGCGTACATAGACGTGACGCCTATGTACGCTCTCAGTTGGTTTTATTTCTTCGGAGTAATAGCTACAACTCTAGCAGGCAGGCCGGTTGCGCCCTCAATGCGGGGCCAGGAGGCAATCAAAAGTGCGCCTGCAGGAGCAACCTTATCCAGATTGTCCAGCACCTCGATTTGCAGCTTGCCATTATCCAAAACGTAGCGCTCGCAGGCCAAATCGCCAGCAGCTGCAGCCAGTGCGCTGGCATCGGTGTCCAAAGTCTCGTGACCGTTAGCAGCAATCTTGCGCTCTTCAAAGAGGAATTTCAATGCTTCCAGGGACCAACCCGGGAAGTTTTCGCTGCCATCCTCAG
This sequence comes from Phascolarctobacterium sp., assembly GCA_030540395.1. Lineage (GTDB taxonomy): Bacteria > Bacillota > Negativicutes > Acidaminococcales > Acidaminococcaceae > Phascolarctobacterium_A. Next base: position 79,227 of record JAUNWI010000006.1, on the reverse strand, counting down.
TAATGCCGCTCAGCTTGTTCATATCCGGCCAGTTCTTGCCCCAACCGGTGTACAAGGCTACAAAAGCACCCTCAGGAATTTGACCATATTTAGCCTCATATTCCTTGATATCATCCACAGTTACCGCATAATGCACATCCTCAGCTACCTTGGCAGTCACGTCGAGCACGCACAGGGGGAAAATCATGCTGCTGGGACCAAAGGCCTCGGAAAGCACGCCCTCATGTGCAAAATGGCCGGGGAAATCAATATGGGTACCAAATTGCCCGGGAAATTTAAAGGTTTGAATCAGGCATTCCAGCATAGGATTGCCCCAATCAAAAACGGTTTTGCCCAGCTCCACGCTGCCCTCAGGAATACCTGCCCAGAAGGGGCTCTCGTTGTTCAGAGAATGGGACAGCTCTACCCACTCGTATTCAGGAGCCTTCAATTCGTCTAAAATGTTCCACAGCTTATAAGTCATTGCATCCACCTCATTTAATTCACTTTAATCCTACTAAATAGGTGGGTTAATTGTATCATTAAACAACAGCTTTGTAAACAAAAACGTCCCAAGCCCTTACAAAAAGGCTTGAGACGTAAATTTTGTTACAATATTTATTGCTGCACGTGCAGCTGCGCTAACGCTTGCTGCGCCGCATGCTGCTCGGAGTCCTTCTTGGTGCGACCCTGACCCTCGCCAATCACCTTGCCCTCCAAAAGCACCTCGGAGGTAAAGATTTTGTTATGCTCGGGGCCAGTGCTTCCCAAAAGCTGATAGGCAATCTCCACGTCACCATCCCGTTGCAAAAACTCCTGCAAACGGGTTTTATAATCGGTGTAAATACCGTGACGGCACACGTAATCGATTTCCTCCTGCATCATGCTGAGCAGGTACCTTTGGGCCACAGCAAAGCCCTGGTCCAAATAGATAGCGCCCAAAACAGATTCAAAGGCATCAGCCAAAATGGAGGGACGTTCCCGTCCGCCGCTGAGCTCCTCGCCCCTGCCTACCAGCAGGAGCTCGCCCAGCCCAAGCTTTTTAGCAAAGGTATACAACGAGCCCTCGCACACCAAATGGGCGCGCAGCTTGGTCAGCTGGCCTTCGGCCAGCTCCGGGAAATTTTTAAACATATAAGTGCTGACGATAACGCTGAGCACCGAGTCACCTAAAAACTCAATGCGCTCGTTATGCTGGGGCTTAGGAGTCTGCTTCGCCTCATGAGCATAGGAGGTATGGGTCAGCGCCATATCCAGCAGCTCCAGATCATGCATTTGGATATTTTGACTAGCGCAGAAGCCTGCCAGCTGCTGCTTACGCTTATCCTGCATTGCCATCATCCCGCTTTTAGTCAACGTATTTTTTCAAAACAATGGCAGCATTGTGGCCACCAAAGCCCAGGTTGTCGCTCAAAGCAACATTAACAACTCTTTCACGAGCAACGTTGGGAGTGTAGTCCAAATCCAGAACGCCTTCGGGGTCGTCCAAATCCTTGTCTTGGTAGTTGATGGTGGGAGGAACGATGTTGTTTTCAATGGTCAGAGCAGTGGCAATTGCTTCTACACCGCCAGCAGCGCCCAACAGATGGCCAATCATGGACTTGTTGGAGCTGATGCTCAGCTCGTAAGCATGCTCGCCAAATACCTTTTTGAAAGCAATGGTTTCGCCCAAATCGTTACGATGGGTGGAGGTGCCGTGAGCGTTGATGTAATCAACCTCTTCAGGCTTTACGCCAGCGTCATCAATAGCAGCCTTCACGCAGGCAGCCGGAGTTTCGCCGGTCGGATCGGGAGCAGTGATGTGGTAAGCATCGCAGTTCATAGCAAAGCCAGCCAGCTCAGCATAGATGTGTGCGCCACGAGCTTTAGCATGCTCCAGCTCCTCCAGAACCAGCACGCCAGCGCCCTCGCCCAGTACGAAGCCATCACGCTTCTTATCGAAGGGACAGGAAGCCTTTTCAGGATTCTCGTTATTGGTGGACAGTGCCTTCATGTTAGCAAAGCCGGCAATAGCAACGGGAGAAACAGCTGCTTCGGTGCCGCCAGCCAGCATTACATCAGCATCACCATATTGAATGGTACGCAGAGCGTCGCCAATGCAGTTGGTGCCGGTTGCGCAAGCGGTAACAATAGCAGTGTTGGGGCCCTTCAGACCGCAGGCAATAGCGATTTGACCAGCGCTCATGTTGGGGATTTCCATAGGGATGAAGAAGGGGCTGATTTTGGAGGGGCCCTTTGCGCCATACTTCAAGGATTGATCCAGGAAGGTGTGAATGCCGCCGATACCGCTGCCAACACAAACGCCGCAGCGCATAGCATTTTCCTTGCTCATATCCAGCTTAGCATCCTCGATAGCCAATTTAGCAGCAGCTACTGCCAATTGGGTTACGCGGTCCATGCGTTTGCCCTCTTTCTTGTCGATATAAGCGGTATAGTCAAAATCCTTTACCTCTGCAGCAATCTTTACGGTGAAGCCCTCAGTATCAAATTGGGTGATGGGGCCAACGCCGGATTTGCCGGCAACCAAATTGCTCCAGAAGGTCTCTTTGCCGATACCAATAGGAGTTACAGGGCCAACGCCGGTTATAACAACTCTTCTTTTACTCAAAATTTTTCACCTCGTAGTTAAATTTTTGCAATATCTTCTTTGATTCTGCGGAAGATTTCCTTAACCGGCAGAATCTCCTTGATTTTCCACATATTGGCACCGGTGAATACCAGGCCGGTCTCCACATCACCCTGTTGGGCGCGGGTCAAAGCGCGAATAATGCAGAAGCTGTGGGTACAATGCTTCAGGCACAAATCACATTGAGTGGGTTTGGGAGCTCTATTTTCCAAAGACAGCTGTGCAAAGGGATTGCGAATAGCGCGACCCTTGTAGCCCACGGGGCTATCGATTTGCACAACATCTTCTTTTGTCATTTTTAAATAAAATTCTTTTAGGGCTGGTGCGCCATTAGATTCCTCACTGGCAGCAAAGCGACTGCCCATTTGCACACCACTGGCACCCAAATTCAAAAGGTCTGCCACATCCTGGCCGCACACAGCGCCGCCAGCAGCAATAACCGGTATATTAACGGATTTTACAATCTCCGGAAGAATCTCTTTAATGGATTGTTGGGTACCAAGATGACCACCTGCCTCGGTGCCTTCAACAACGATAGCAGATGCACCCAGCTTTTCAGATATTTTAGCCAGCTTCACAGAAGATACAATAGGTACTACTTCAACACCATATTTACGTCCGACGGCAAAAATATCTCTTGAAAAACCGGCGCCGGCCACAATCAAATCAATTTTTTCTTCTGCGGCAGTGGTAATCAGCTCTAAAAATGCCCTTGCAGCAAACATGCAGTTAATACCGATGATACCCTTTCCTCCGGTCAACTCACGTGCCACACGAATTTCCTTGCGCAGCTCATCACAGCTCATGCCGGATGCAGCAATCAGGCCAATGCCGCCTTCGTTTGCTACAGCTGCTGCCAGACGGGCAGTGGACAGCCTAATAGCCATGCCTCCTTGTACAATCGGTACTTGAGCAATCAGTTTACCGATTTTCAGCACTGGTAGTTTCAACAAATATCCCCCATTTCAGGACCAAAGTAGCTTGTGTCGGGGGAGCGCGAGGGCTCCCCTAAACATAAGCCAAAAAAGCATTATTTCTCTTCATCCAGCAGCTTAACAGCGTCAGCTACAGTGCGAATCTTTTCAGCTTTTTCATCAGGAATTTCAACACCGAATTCCTCTTCGAAAGCCATGATCAATTCAACGATGTCGAGGGAGTCAGCGCCGAGGTCATCGATGAAAGCGGATTCCATCTTTACTTCGTCAGCGTCAACGCTCAGTTGTTCAACAGTGATGTCTCTTACTTTTTCGAAAGTGCTCATTACGATTCACCTCCTTCCACTAGGCAAAATGTGCAATGCTTGCCCTATTACATTACCATACCACCGTCGACATGTAAAGTCTGTCCGGTTATATATTTGGCGTCGTCGCTCACAAGGAAGACAACAGCCTTGGCAATATCTTCAGGATCTCCCAATTTATGTAAAGGAATAGTATTCAGCATACCCTCAACCACCTTCTCGGAAAGAACGGCGGTCATGTCGGTTTGGATAAAGCCGGGAGCGATAGCGTTCACGGTGATACCGCGAGCAGCAACCTCCTTAGCTACAGCCTTGGTGAAGCCCAAAACGCCTGCCTTAGCAGCAGCATAGTTGGCTTGACCGGCATTGCCCATCAGGCCTACAACGGAGCTGATGCTCACAATGCGACCAGCCTTTTGCTTCATCATGTATTTTACAGCTGCCTTGGTGCAGTTGAATACGCCCTTCAGGTTGGTGGTCAAAACTGCGTCCCAATCCTCTTCCTTCATGCGCATCAACAGGCCATCGCGGGTGATACCGGCGTTGTTAACCAGAATGTCAATGCGACCAAACTCCTTCACGGCAGTGTCCATCATAGCGGTAGCAGCCTCGTTGGAGGAAATATCAGCCTGCAGCACCAGAGCCTTACGGCCCATGGCTTCGATTTCAGCAGCAACTGCTTTAGCGGCAGCTTCGCTGCCGGCGTAGTTAACCACTACGTCTGCGCCTTCAGCGGCCAAGGCCAGCGCGATAGCGCGGCCGATGCCGCGGGATGCGCCGGTTACCAGCGCTTTCTTACCTTCAAGTTTCATAAAAGTTTTCCTTTCTCCCTTAAAAGTGGCGAAATTTTTTATGCGTTCAATGCAGCCAGAGTTTTTTCGAGACTTGCGGGGTCTTCCACATTCAATGCGGTCATGCCCTTCGCAATCTTCTTGGTGAAGCCGGTGAGTACCTTGCCGGGGCCAACCTCAACAAAGGTGTCCACACCATTCGCAACCATGTTGCGCACGGAGGTTTCCCACAGAACCGGGCTAGCAGCTTGTTTAATCAAAAGCTTCTTGATTTCTTCGCCGCTGGTTACCTCCAAAGCGTTCACGTTGGCAACCACAGGAATCACGATATCCTTAATTTCCATGGGAGCCAGAACCTCTGCCAAACGGTCGGCAGCAGGCTGCATCAGAGTGCTGTGGAAGGGTGCGCTTACGGGCAGCAGCACTGCGCGCTTAGCACCGGCAGCCTTCAGAGCCTCGATAGCCTTGTTTACGGGGTCAACAGCACCGGCGATTACTACCTGGCCGGGGCAGTTAAAGTTTACAGCCTGCACAGCTGCGCCCATTTCAGCTTCAACAGCCTTGCAGATTTCCACGATTTTGTCGCTGTCCAGGCCCAAAACTGCAGCCATGGAGCCTTGGCCCACGGGCACAGCCTCTTGCATGAACTGGCCACGCTTGTGCACAGCCACCACTGCGTCAGCGAACTTCATAGCACCAACATTCACCAGAGCGGAATACTCGCCCAAGCTGTGGCCGGCGGCCACAGCGCAGCTAATGCCATGCTCCTTCAAAACAGCGCCGCAGGCGGTGCTGGCAGTGAGGATGGCGGGCTGGGTGTTGGCGGTCAGCTGCAAATCGGATGCAGGACCCTCAAAGCACATCTTGCTGATAGAATAGCCAAGAGCTTCATCAGCCTCTGCGAAAATTTCTCTAACAACAGGGTATTCATCATAGAATGCCTTGCACATACCCACAGTTTGGGAGCCTTGTCCCGGGAAAACGAAAGCAATCTTGCTCATGGAAAAACCTCTCTTTCTAATTATACTCGCTAATCACAAAACCTTCTAGAGTTTAGAAAAATATTTATCGAAAAAACCTTATTTGCTCCACTTCAGTACAATAGCAGCCCAGGTTAAACCGGCGCCAAAGCCGTCCAGGATGATGTTATCACCCTTCTTCAGCTTGCCCGCAGCCTGTGCTTCGCACAGGGCAATGGGAATGGAAGCAGCGGAGGTGTTGGCATACTTGTCAACATTGACCCACACCTTCTCCATGGGCATCTTCAGGCGCTTAGCAGCGCTGGTGATGATGCGCAGATTAGCCTGATGGGGGAAGAGCATATCCAGCTCCTCGGGCTTCATGCCGGCGTTGGCCAAAGCCTTCTTAGCAGTCTTGCCCATGATTTGAATAGCAAACTTGAACACCTCGGAGCCATTCATATGAATGGTGTGCTCGTTATTAGCCACGGTTTCGGGGCTAGCCGGCTTGCGGCTGCCGCCTGCGGGCTGGAACAAATGCTTGCCGCCATTGCCATCAGCACCCATATCGATGCCCAGCACGCCGTAGCCCTCTTCAACCTCGCCCACAACTGCTGCCCCGGCGCCATCGCCAAAGAGCACGCAGGTGTTTCTGTCGGTCCAATTCATAATGCGGGACAGAGTCTCCGCACCGATAATCAAAATCTTGTTATACAGGCCGGTCTTGACCATTTGGCTGGCCACTGCCAGGCTGTATACAAAGCCGCTGCAGCCAGCTGCCAAATCAAAGGCAGCTGCATTCTTTGCGCCCAAGCGAGCCTGCACCAGGCATGCGGTGGAGGGGAAAATGTGGTCGCTGGAGGCGGTGCCCACGATTACCAAATCAATTTCCTCAGGGGAAACCTTGGCATCCTCCAAAGCCTTTACAGCTGCATTGTAAGCCAAATCACTGGTTGCTTCCTCAGGAGCGGCAATATGTCTTTGCTTGATACCGGTGCGCTCAGTGATCCATTCATCACTGGTATCAACCATCTTTTCTAAATCAAAATTAGTCAGAGTTTTTTCCGGAACATAATGTCCCACGCCTAAAATACCAACTGCTCTTGTCATTTATCTATTTCCTCATTTCTTTTGGATTCAGCAATGCGCTGGGCAATAATGCTGACTACGTCCTGCTCGGCAAAATCCATGGCCACCCTGATGGCATTGGTAATAGCCTTGGCCTTGGAGCTGCCATGACAGATAATAAAGGGTGCGCGAATGCCTAAAAGCAGTGCGCCGCCGTATTCCGCCGGGTCCAAACGCTTTTTAAGGCCCTTCAGCGCCGGTTTAATCAGTAGGCCGCCGATTTTCGCGAGAACGCCACCCTTCATGATGGCCTCCTTAACCATGGTCATAATGGCCTTGGCCAGGCCCTCGCCAAACTTCAGCACCACATTACCCACAAAGCCATCGCAGACCACCACGTCCACGGTGCCCTTATTAATGTCGCGACCCTCCACGTTGCCAATGAACTGAATGGTCTTTTCCTGCTTCAGCAAAGGATAGGTTGCCAGAGCTTGCTCGTTACCCTTAGTTTCTTCTTCACCGATGTTCAAAAGTCCTACCCGCGGCGAAGAAATTTTAAGAATTTTTTCTGCATACACCGTACCCATAATGGCGCTTTGCACCATATGCTCCGGTTTGGCGTCCACCTTGGCGCCACTGTCCAGCACCACAGTAGTGCCGGTCAGGCTGGGAATAGGAGTAGCAATGGCCGGGCGCTCCACACCCTTGATGCGGCCCACGCCAAACAGCGCCGCCGCAACCGCAGCACCCGTGCTGCCGGAGGATACCAGAGCATTGCATTCCTTGTTGCGCAAAAGCCTTGCAGCTACCACAATGGAGGCATCCTTCTTGGACTTTACGGCAATTGCAGGATGCTCATGCATCTCGATGACCTCGCTGGCGTGATGAATAGTAACTCTTTCATCCTTGTCAGCGTGATACTTCACCAAAAGCTCCCTGATAACCTTCTCATCACCCACCAGTACCGTTTCACAGCCAAAGGCCTTAACCGCATTCACAGCGCCTAAAACCAGCTCCTTGGGACCATAATCGGTGCCCATAACGTCTACTGCGATTTTCATGCTTCCTGCTCCCTTTCGTGCTTGGCGCGCTTGTCCATGGAAACAATAATGAACTTCGCGCGGAATACTTCCTCATTGTTGCTTTTAATGCTAACAAAAATATAATATTTATCCATCCGCTTATGGGTGACAACGGCCTTGGCCACCAGTGTAGCACCGGCGCTCACCGGCACCTTGTACTTCACATTGCCCACTGCGGTGAGAGCCTTTTCGGCATCCACTACAGCCAGCGCCAGAGTATTGGCCATGGCAAACATGTAATAGCCCCGGGCAATACCGGTTTTGTCCAGCACCATATCGTTGGATATCTTCAAGGTAGATATGCCCAGCTTATTCAATTCCAAGTCCAAGAGCTCGCCCACAATATCCTTTTTATCGATGGCGCGCACCTTGGTTTGGGCATCCTCAGCCATGGTACGTGTTCTGGCCCGCAGCTCGGGAATCCCCAGCGTAACACGGTCCAAACGGATGGTCTGTACGCTGACATTCAGCAGCTGCGCCAGCTGCTCATCAGTGCAGAAGGGATTATCCTTCAGCAGCTTTTTCAAGCTCTTGTGACGTATTAACTTTTTCGAAGAATTCATCACTTCACCCGCTTTTTAGTACCAGCTCATAATATCTGTTTTTATTATAAAATGAGGCGGGGTATTTGGCAAGTGTTTTTAGCGAGATTTCACAAAATAGTGGAGAAATTTTTACTTATTCAATTAAAGGAATTCCTCCACCACTACGTGGTCCCCCTCCCTTTTAAAAGGAGGCTCCTTACTAATGGAACGCAAAAAGCCTCCGGAGATTGCTCTCCAGAGGCTTCAGTAAGCTTTAATTATTCAGCAACAGCAATGACTTGTTTGCCATCATAGTAACCGCATTCAGTGCAAACGCGATGGGGCATTTTCAATTCATGACATTGCGGGCATTCAACCATGCCAGGAACGCTCAATTTCCAGTTAGCACGACGTCTGTCACGACGAGCCTTGGACATTTTTCTCTTAGGTACTGCCATTTCTCAACACACCTCCTCAGTGCTATGAAGTGAATTTAATTTTTGATGAATTGCTTCAATGCCGCTAGCCTTGGATCGACGGTAAGTCTGTCACAGCCGCAGTCGCCATCGTTGAGATCAGCGCCGCAAACAGGACACAACCCCCGGCAGTCTGGTTTACACAGAGCCTGCATGGGCTCTGCAAGCAGCAGCCCTTCACGAAGCGGTTCTGTTATGTCGATAACATCCGAATCGTAAACAAAAGCATCATTTTCAATATTATCAGCACTGGCAGGATAGAACTTCTCCACCACCTCAGCCTTAGTGACGCCTACGAACTCCTTCAGGCAACGGCCACAGGTGCGCTGCACCTGACATTCCATGTTTGCCTGCAAAAGCAAAACATCACCGGCATTGCTCATGCTGCCAACCAGCTTTACGCTGCCGATGATACCCATTTCCTCGGGACCAATCTCCAGCTCAGCGGGCTCCAGCTCGAAAGCAAGGGGCTTTTCTCCAACCAGTCTTTTCTTGATTTGTGCGACATTTATCTTAATCATATTTCACCAATCGTTACAATTATAATGGTCTTGACGCTCTTTGTCAAGAAAAACCTACGTTTTCAGCAAAAAATCTATTACAAATTTTACACTAGACAACTGCTTTACAACTTAATGATACGCCTACAAATGTTGAACGTATCGCGGGCAATCACCAATTCCTCATTCGTGGGAATAACAAAAATCTTTACCCGGGCCCGGCGCACGCTGATTTCCCGCTCCTTGCCCCGCACCTTGTTCAAATCCGGGTCAATGCGAGTGCCCAAATATTCCAGACCGTTGCAAATCTTGTCACGCATAAAAGGCGAATTTTCGCCCAAGCCTGCTGTGAAAACAATAGCGTCCACGCCGCCCATAGCCGCCACATAGCCGCCAATATACTTTTTCACCTTGTAGGCAAAAACATCAATGGCCAGCTGACTGCGGTCGTCACCACGGTTGGCCGCGCTTTCCAGGTCTCTAAAATCGCTGGACAGGCCGCTGATGCCCAAAATACCGCTGCGACGGTTCAAATAATCATCGATTTGTTGGGCCGTCATATTCTCCTTTTCCATCAGAAAGGGGATAATGGCCGGGTCAATCTCGCCACTGCGGGTACCCATAATCAAGCCCTCCAGCGGCGTATAGCCCATGCTGGTGTCAATGGATTTGCCATATTTAATGGCCGTAATGCTGGCACCATTGCCCAAATGGCAGCTAATGATGCGCAAATCCGACATATGCTCGCCCATGAGCTCCGCTGCACGCTGGGCCACATACTTGTGGGAGGTGCCGTGGAAGCCATAACGGCGCAGGCCGTATTTTACATACAGCTCATAGGGCAGGCCGTATAAATAGGCCACCTTGGGCATGGTCTGGTGAAAGGCCGTGTCAAACACTGCTACCTGGGGCACGCCCCGCATAATCTGCATACAAGCCTCGATGCCAAACAGGTTGGGAGGATTGTGCAGGGGAGCAATCTCGCTGCAGGCCTTGATGCCCTGCAAAACCTCCCCCGTGATCAGCACGCTGTCGGCGAAGCGTTCGCCGCCATGCACAACGCGGTGACCCACAGCGTCAATCTCCGACATATCCTTAATAACGCCGTACTCCTTATGAGTCAGCGCATCTAAGACCATTTTGATGCCTACTACGTGGTCCGGTATATCCTCCTTCAAATCAATGGTATACTTTCCCACAGGCGTGTGCTTTAAGGTGGACCCCTCCATGCCAATGCGCTCTACAAGCCCCTTGGCCATAACCTTTTCGCCCTCCATGTTTATCAGCTGATATTTGATGGATGAGCTGCCGCAGTTTACAACGAATACAATCACAATATGCCTCCTAGTAAGCTACACCCTTGCAGCCCTTGCTGCATTTTTATCTCGGCCTTCGTTGCCGAGGAATATTCATGCTATTAGTATACACCATTTAAAAGAAAAAAAATAGTGAATATTTTATGTATACATGAGGTTGTGATATAATTAGCTTATAAGAGCAAGTATATTTATAACCTAGAGCCCCTGCCGGGGTTGCCCAGGTACTAAAAAAATAACCCCTAAGGAAGCACATCATGATTTACGCAACCGGCATCATTGCCGAATATAACCCCTTTCATAACGGACATTTATACCAGCTGCGCCAGGCCACGCACCTGACGGGCCAGCCCGTCGTGGTGGCCATGAGCGCCAGCTTTATGCAGCGGGGCGAGCCCGCCTGCCTCAGCAAATGGCTGAGGGCGCGACTCGCCGTAGAAAACGGCGCTGCGCTGGTGCTGGAGCTGCCTACGGCATTTTCCCTGCGCAGCGCCCAGTTTTTCGCCAGCGGCGGCGTGCAGCTGCTGGCCGCCACGGGCAGCGTGAACACGCTGTCCTGCGGCGTGGAGTCGCCGGAGCTGGACTTTTGGGCCTTAGCCCAAAAGATTACCAGCGACGCCGCTCAAGGGCGCATCCGCGCCCTTTTGAGTCAGGGCAAAAGCTACGCCGCCGCCTGCGCTGCCGTGCTGAGCGAAGCGCAGCAGGAGACCAGCCCCCAAGGACTTTCCAAGCCCAACGATATTCTCGCTTTAGAATATGCCAAGGCTTTACAGAGCACGGACATGAAGCCCCTTTTTATTGAGCGTCGTGGCAACGGCTACAACGACCGCGAAATCAGCGGCACCATGGCTAGCGCCACAGCAATTCGCCAAGCCCTAGCCGCCGAGCGTAGTACACACCACGCCAATGGTACCACAACCGCCAACAACACCACCACGCCAGCTAATAAGAGCGCGAGCCAAGTCAGCTGGCAGCAGGCCGTACCTGCCAGCGTGTGCCAGGCACTTTTAGCAAGCGCCCCCGGCTACGACGCTGCCCTTTTATGGCAGCTTGTGCGCTATCGCTTGCGCCTGCTTAGTCCCGACGCCATCGCTGAAGCCTGCCAGTGCAGCGAGGGCCTGGAAAACCTGCTCAAGCAGGCGGCCCAAGCCAGCACCTTTGCTGAAGCGCTGCAGCTGTGCACCAGCAAGCGCTACACCACCAGCCGCATCCGCCGCCTCCTAATGCAGCTCCTTTTGGATGTGCCCCGCTGGCAGTGGGAAGACAACTCCCCGGCCTACCTTAGGGTACTGGCCTTTAACGATACAGGTCGCCAGCTCCTTAAGCAAATGAAGAGCACCGCCAGCCTGCCCATCCTCACGGGTCTTTACCGCAACTGGCCCCAGCGCCTGCAGCATTTAGGCATGCGCCAACAGCAAATCTATACCCAACAGCTGGAGCTGGAGCTCAAGGCCACGGAGCTGTGGAGCCTTTTACAGCTTGACCCCGCCCTTAACCGCTCCGGTAACGACTATCTTATCTCCCCTGCCTACGTGCAGTCCTCACGGGAGCATACTCCGCAAGTATAACCCACCCATCCTACACAGCAAAAAAGCTCTGACAGTGCTATGCATAGCATTGCCAGAGCTTTCTTTTTCCATTTTACAGCAACAATTGTACTGAATTTTTATGATACCCGAAAATATACCGAAAAGAATGTTCGTGAATATTTTCTCCCCTGCAAGCACCTTCTCAAGGTCCGCTAATGCCTACAGATTATCCCGCAGTGCCTGCAGCACCTCCTGCATATTGATGGGCTTAGAAATAAAGCCGTTCATGCCGCAGTCCTTAGCCGCCTTGCGGTCCTCGTCAAAGGCATTGGCCGTCATGGCTACAATGGGCACCTTGGCCAGCTCAAGATTATCCAAGGCGCGAATCTGCCTGGTGGCCTCGTGACCATCCATAATGGGCATTTGAATGTCCATCAGCACCAAATCATAATAACCCGGCGCCGCGGCAGCCACCATCTCCACTGCCTCCTGACCATTTTCCGCCGTTTCCAAATCAAAGCCATACTTGCACAAAATCATGCAGGCAATTTCCCGGTTCAGCTCGTTATCCTCCACCAAAAGCAGACGCTTGCCCGCAAAATCCTGCGGATTTACTTCGGGCAGCAGCTCCTGCTGCTGGGCTTCCATGGGCTTTGGCTCCGCCTGCAGCGCAAGCTCCAGCCCCAGCACAAACTCCGTGCCCACGCCCTTTTGGGTGTGCACTTCAATGGTGCCACCCATCATATCCACCAAATTTTTGGCAATGGCCATGCCTAAGCCCGTGCCCTGAATCTTGCTCACCGTGGAGGTGCGCTCCCTCTCAAAGGGCTCAAAAATATGCGTAGCAAACTCTGCCGACATGCCGATGCCATTATCCTTAACCCGGATTTCGTAAATACCCTTGCCCGCCGGTGCCTGTGGCAGCTGGCTCATTGTAAAGCTAATCCTGCCGCCGCGGGGCGTGAACTTCACCGCATTAGAAAGCAAATTCAACAGCACCTGATTTAGACGCACCTTGTCGCAAAGGACGTCCTTGTCGCGCACCTTGGCACAGTCCACCTCAAGAGCGAGGCCACATTCCTTGGCCTGACCCTCAATAAGCTGCTGCAGCTCCTGGACCAGCACGCCCAAATTGACCTCCTGCTCCTCCAGAGTCACCTTGCCGCTTTCGATGCGGCTCATATCTAGAATATCATTAATCAGTCCCAAGAGATGGTTGCTGGAGGACAAAATCTTGCCCAAATAATCCTTCACCTTGTCACCATCAGCAAAATTGCTCAAGGCCAAGGTCGTAAAGCCAATGATAGCATTCATAGGCGTACGGATATCGTGGCTCATATTGGACAGGAAGGTACTCTTCGCCTTGCTGGCAGATTCTGCCATATGCAGGGCATCCTCCGCCGCCAAGCGCAGCTTGTTCAGCTTCTGGTTGGTCTCCTGCTCAATCTTAATCCTTTCACTATTGCGCTGCGCCTGAATAACGCTGACCAAAGCCAACACCGCCAGCACCAGCAAAGCAATGGTAAAGGCAATCTGCGTCTTAAAGGTGGATTCCAACATCTTCATGGTGCTCACCGCTACGTATTCCGCCGGAATGAGCAGCATAATCGTCATGTCGTAATCTTCCATTTGAGCCAGGCAATAATAATACTCCCGGTCGTGCAGCAGCATGCTGGCGGTAGAAATGCCATCCCGCTCCAGCTCCCGTTCCACCTGACCAAAGTCCTTGCCACCCACATAGGCAGCCTCCCGCAGTGCCTTGAACACATTGCGCACGCCGAGAATATCCGCCTGCATGGCATCATAATAGGCCAAAGTGCCGTTACGGTTAATAATATAGGTGGCCGCATGACCACCATAGGACTCGGTGGTGTAATACTTTTTAATGGTGCTGATATCCTTCAGCAGCACCAAATGGGACATTTTCAGGCCGGAGGACTTGGTAACGTTACCCTCCAGCTTTTGGGAAAAGGCCAAAAAGGTGCCCGGCACATTGTTTGTATCCGAAACAAAGGTGTGATTCTTGTCACCATCTGCCAAAAACTTGATATCATTCCAAATACCCCTAGCGCCGTCCGTAGTATACGCCCTGCCCATGTTATCCAAAAGCATTACGCGACAGCCATACAAATCCGTATGGAAGGTATCCTCCAAGCCTTTAAGGGACGCTTGCACCTGCTCATCGCTAAGATAGCTTTCCTTGCTCACCTGAAGGGCAAGGCTTTCCACCAAATTCCAATGTGTTTCCAGATTGTAATCCAAATTCACACGAATCTGGCGACTCATTTCCTTCAGCTGGAAGGAACGCTCCTGGGAAGCCTGCTCCAGAGAAAAGCTGCGCAAATACCAGCCACCCAGGACCAGAGCAGTCAGCAAAACTACAACCAAAGCACCTGGCAGCAGGTATTTCTTTATGCTATTGTTCTGCAAAATTTTCTTTCCCATAGCCCTTTCCCTTCCTGCTTTGGCTTCACCCTTATAAAGCCCAGCAAAATCCTGCTTATTTCAGCTTAATATAATCGGTGGGTGCTTCCAGCTTGCCCCCATCCTCAACCAAATGCTTGTATAAATGTTTGTAGCATTTTTGCACATCGTAGGAATAATCCTGGATGCCCATTTGGGTAATAACAAGGCCCTTGCTCCAGCCACGGTCGCCCATGAGCAGGATGGAATATTTTCCCTTGCGGGTCCAGCTCCTTGCCGTCCTTGGTAAGCTTATTGAGCTTGTAGCCACCCTCCTTGGTGCGGGACAAATCCATTTCAAAGCCACTGGAAACATACAGAGTGCTGTCGTTGCAAATAACGCCATAGCCATGCTGCGCAGCCAAGGTGCGTTCCACCAGCTCGTACACCTGCTCACCTGTCATGTTGGCCAGCATGGGCCAAGCCGCATCGTTGTGGGTCAAATAAGACAGTTCCTTGCGGGTATATTCACCGGCATAAACGCTGCCGCTGGCATAAACAGCCTGTACAAAGAGCAAATCGCTGCCCACCAGCTTGCGAATAGTATTGAACACTGCGGAAGCCGCCTGATTGCCATGCTCCGGTGTAAACTCGTTGCTATAGCCCTTATCCAGCTTCACTACAATGGGGTCCTGCACGGTTTCCTTTTTCAGCTCCTCATTAAAGGCGTCCAAGGCCGCCTCCGGAGTTTTAAGCTCGCCTCGCAAAATTTTGTGCACCACAATGCGGGACACCTTAAACATTTCGTTGGAGGCAAGGCGAATGTACAGCTTGTTTTCTTTGATATACGGCTTAATATTTTGCAGGCTGGGCAGCAGCTCCAGCTTGACATCCTTGTTATAGGGAACCATGTTATTGCCGCTGTTGATATTGTTTTGGCCCTCCTGGCTCAGCATGGCGGTCATGATTGCCAAAATCAGCTTGCGACGCTCCGGCTTATCCATGCCCTTTTTGCTGGCTGCAACCTGGAAGGCAGGATAGGTCAAATACCAATTATCCTTGGCAGTGTCGCCATAATAGGGCACCAAAAAGGCCTTGTCCTTTTGACGCGCAGGGAACAGCTCCAGGTCGGTGCCAGTGCCGCGATACATGGCCTGAGCACCCTCAATATAATATTTTTTAGGATGCCAATTGTTGTGGGTAGCATCCTCAGCATTCCACCTCATCTTTTCCTTCATGTCGAAAAAGCGTTGAAAAATCGGCAGCCACACCTTGGAGGACAGCGCATGGGTTTTGCCGCTTTCGTACTGCTGGCGCCACTCGCGGCCTTCCATGGAGGTCAGCTGGGGAATGCCACAGCCCTGCAAAATTTCCATGCAGGTGTAATCCTCCGCCAAATCCGGCGCAAAGCCACGCACACCCTTGGCTTCCAAGGCTTGGGTCACCTGCACAAAGGAGGCGTAATCCTGGGGAAGTGCCAAATTATGCTCGGCCAGCAGGCTTTGGTTCACAATCAGGCCATCCACTACAGCGCAGGCCGGCAGCCAGTTAATGGTGCCATCGTTATAAGTATAGCTATCCAGATAGGTGCCATAAAAGGTGGCAGCCAGCTCCGTATTGCTCAAATCATAGAGCAAATCCTTCAGCTGCACCGCGTCGCGCATGGAAAAGCGACGCACGGTCATAATATCAGGCAAATCCTGATGCTTGTTGCGATAATGATAGTAATCCGTGGAATTAGTGGCCAGCACAAAATTAAACTCCACATTGGGGAATTTTTTTACCAAATAGGTAGTATAGTGCTCCAAAAGGTCGTTGCCCCACAGGGCGATGGTCACCTTTTCCTTGCCACCGCTAGCAGCCTTGTCCTGCTTGCCGCAGCCTGCCACCAGCAAGAGCAATAAAAACACTGCCAGTAGGATACTGGTTATTCTTTTCATACGTTCCTCCCTCTCATCCTCAAAAACAGCAAAGCTTATACCATTATAAGTATACTATTTTATTATAGCATAATAATATCATGACTTCGACATTTTTAGCAGAGGGTGAAAATGTAGAGATGCTGGTGGCATAAAGCAAAACCACCGGCAAATAAAAACCCGAAGCCCTCTATTTTTTATAAGAGCTTCGGGTTTGTGCTTTTTATTCGAATTCGATGGTTGCGGGGGGCTTAGTGGTATAGTCGAAGAGCACGCGGTTGATGTGCTTAACCTCGTTGACAATGCGATTGGCTGCAGCGGTGATGGTTGCCGGGGGCAGCATGGTAACCTCTGCGGTCATAAAGTCGGTGGTGGTTACAGCACGCAAAGCGATGGCATAATCATAGGTACGACCGTCGCCCATAACGCCCACACTGCGCATATTGGTGAGCGCTGCAAAGTATTGGCTGGGACGCTCATTAGCAGGCAGCTTGTCCACTTCCTCACGATAAATAGCATCAGCGTCTTGCACAATAGCCACCTTTTCCGGAGTTACATCGCCGATAATGCGGATAGCAAGACCGGGGCCCGGGAAGGGTTGACGAGCTACCAAATGCTCGGGTAAGCCCAGCTCACGGCCGGATTGGCGCACCTCGTCCTTGAACAGGTCACGCAGGGGCTCAACGATTTCCTTAAAGTCTACGAAATCAGGCAGGCCGCCTACATTGTGATGGCTCTTGATGGTGGCAGATTCGCCGCCCAAGCCGCTTTCTACAACGTCAGGATAAATAGTGCCTTGGGCCAAATAGTCCACTGCACCAATCTTTTTCGCTTCCTCTTCAAATACACGGATGAATTCCTCGCCGATAATCTTGCGCTTGCGCTCCGGCTCGGTTACACCGGCCAGCTTGCTGTAGAAGCGCTCGCGGGCATCCACGCAGATGAAGTTAATATCAAATTGACCACCCTCGCCAAACACGGCGCAAACCTCTTCACGCTCGTTTTTGCGCAGCAGGCCGTGGTCCACAAAGACGCAGGTCAGCTGCTTGCCAATAGCCTTGGCCAGCATGCCGGCGCATACGCTGGAATCAACACCGCCGGAAAGTGCGCACAGCACCTTGCCATCGCCGATTTTCGCCTTCAGCTCCTTCACGGTTTGCTCTACGAAGGAATCCATTTTCCAGGTGCCGGAGCAGCCGCACACATTGTAGACGAAATTGCTCAGCATCTTGGTGCCGTTTTCGGTGTGCAGCACTTCGGGATGGAATTGTACTGCATAGAGCTTGCGCTCTGCATCCTCGGCTGCGGCTACAGGGCAGTTAGGGGTGTGAGCGGTGATTTTAAAGCCAGGAGCAACCTTTTCAATATAGTCATTGTGGCTCATCCAGCAGATATTTTGCGCAGGAATATCGGTGAACATGGGGCTGGTGGTGTCGATATCCACCAAGGTTTTGCCGTATTCACGCTCGGGAGCTACGCAAACATTGCCACCCAAAAGATGGCTCATGAGCTGGCTGCCATAGCAAATGCCTAAAACAGGTACGCCCCAGGTAAAGATTTCCGGGTCGATGGTGGGAGAATCGGGCAGGTAAGCGCTGTTGGGACCACCGGTGAAGATGATGCCCTTCAGGTTTGCCTTAGCCTTGATTTCTGCTAAGCTACGAGTATAGGAAACGATTTCGCAATATACGCCGCATTCACGCACGCGTCTAGCGATCAGCTGGTTGTATTGGCCGCCAAAATCGATGACCAGAACCATTTCTTGGGATTTAGTTGTCATGCTAGTGCCACTCTCCTTATCTTCTATAAAATGTAAATAATCTAACGTTTTTATTATAGTAGATATTACCATAAAAATAGCCAAAAAGCAACGAAAAAGGCCCCCGCGCCACAGGATTTGTGGCGCAAGGGCCGAATTTTCTTCTTTTGGCCTGCTAAGGCCATGAAAACGTTCGGATTTTGTCTCTAAGAATTATTGAAACAGCGCCTGCATAGCCTGCTCCAATGTTTTCACGCGAATGATTTTGGCGTCCACCTGGGGCAAGCGCAGCTGGCTTTCCGGCACGATGAATTTTGTAAAGCCCAGGTTGATGCCGTCCATAATGCGCCGTTCCGGAGCACTTACACGCCGCACCTCGCCCGTGAGTCCCACCTCGCCAAAGCAGAGTACGCCCTTGGACACGGGGCGATTGCGATAGCTGCTCACCAGCGCCGCCGCCACGGCCAGGTCCGCCGTAGGCTCGGAAATACGCATGCCGCCCACCACGTTCACATAGGCGTCGTACATACCAAAATCCAGGCCTAGGCGGCGCTCCAAAATCGCCAGCAGCATATTTACACGGTTATAGTCAAAGCCAACTGCGGTACGCCGGGGCATGCCGTAGGGCGTTTTGGCAACAAGCGCCTGGAATTCCACCATGATGGGGCGATTGCCCTCCATGCAGGCACCGATGAGGCTGCCTGCGGCCTCCCCATCCCGGTCCTCTAAAAAGAGGCCTGCCGGGTTGGCCACCTCAGCCAACCCTCCGGCCTCCATGGAAAAGATGCCGCTTTCTTCCGTGCTGCCGAAGCGATTCTTCAGCGCACGCAGCACCCTGAAGGCGTAGGAACGGTCACCTTCGAATTGCAAAACCACGTCCACCATGTGCTCCAAAAGCCGCGGACCGGCAATATTGCCATCCTTGGTCACGTGACCGATGACCATGACCGCAATATTGGTGGTCTTGGCGAACTGCAAAAGCTTAGCAGTGCACTCCCGCACCTGCCCCACGCTGCCCGCTGCCGTGGGCAGCTCCGGGTTATACATGGTCTGAATACTGTCGATAATGAGAATCTGGGGCTGCACAGCATTGGCCTGAGCCAAGATAGCATCCAAATCCGTAGCCGTCATAATGAGCAGGTTTTCGTTGGCGCTGGCACCGCCCAAGCGCACAGCCCGCATAGCGGTCTGCTCCTCGCTTTCCTCGCCGCTCACATAAAGCACCTTCACGCCGCGCTGACCAAAGCGCAGACCGGCATCCAGCAAAATCGTAGATTTGCCAATGCCCGGCGTGCCCCCTAAAAGCACCAGGCTGCCCGGCACCACGCCGCCGCCCAAAACCCGGTCGAACTCATGAATCCCCGTAGCCAAGCGCTCCACCTTTACCTGAGCCACACTGGCAATGGTGCGGGGCTTAACCTTTTCGCTGGAGGTGGGCAAATAGCTTTTGCTATTCCTCGTGGTCGCCACCTCGGCCTCCTCCACGAGGCTATCCCAGGCCCCGCACTCAGGGCAGCGCCCCAGCCATTTTGCTGTGGTGTAGCCACAGCTTTGGCACACAAATTTATATTTCGTCTTCGCCATTTAGCCTTGCTCCCCCTTGCCCACGCTTACGGACTGAGCTTCAGGCTCAACCTGCTCCACGCTGACCTTGGCATTCACGGGAATTTCCACCAGGAACTGAGTTCCCTCCAAGGCAGTGTGAAAAATAAGCTCCTTGCTACCCGGCGCAGCCTCAGCCAGCAACTTGTCGCCCTTGTGGAATTTACCAGCCAGAAACAAATCGCTCACCGGGTCCTCCACCAGCTTGCGCAGGGCCCTGCGCAAGGGGCGGGCGCCGTACTTGCTGTCGCTGCCCTCTGAAAGGAGCAGCGCCCGGGCACTGGGCATGAGCTCGATGGACAGGTTATTGGCCCCCATGCGCTCGTTGAGCTCGGCCACAAGATTATCAGCAATGCGCTCCAGCTGAGCAGCGCTCAAGGGATTGAAGACGAGAAATTCGTCCACACGGTTCAAAAATTCCGGACGGAAGAGGTGCTTGATTTCACCCAGCACCTGCTCCTTGCGGCTGGCCAGCTCGCCGGAGGCGCTGGCCGCAAAGCCCAAGGGCTTGGTGGTGGCCAAGCGCTGGGCGCCCGCATTGCTGGTCATGATAATGACCGCATTGCGGAAGTCCACCGTGCGACCCTGGCCATCGGTCAGGCGGCCATCCTCCATAATCTGCAGCAGCAGATTAAAGACGTCGGGATGGGCCTTTTCGATTTCGTCCAGCAGTACGACGCAGTAGGGCTTGCGACGGACGGAGTCCGTCAGCTGCCCGCCCTCATCGTAGCCCACATAACCCGGCGGCGCGCCGATGAGGCGGGCCGTGGTGTGCTTTTCCATATACTCACTCATATCAAAGCGCAGCATGGCTCTTTCGTCACCGAAAAGCTCCTGCGCTAACGCTTTGGCCAGCTCAGTTTTACCCACGCCGGTGGGACCCAGGAACAGGAAGGAGCCCACAGGACGATTTTTATCCTTAAACCCGGCCCGCGCACGGCGTACCGCCTTGCTTACGGCCTGCACGGCCTCGTCTTGTCCAATCACCCGCTTGGTCAAGCGTGCGTCCAGCTCCAGGAGCTTAGCGCTTTCGCTTTCCGTCAGCTTAGCCAGAGGAATCCCCGTCCAGGCGGCCACTACCTCGGCCACATCCTCGCTGCTCACGGGGCTGGTTTTGGCAGCCTCGATTAAAGCCTCGGTGAGCTTGGTTTGCAGCTCCAATTCCTCTGTCCGCAGCTTGGCCGCTTCTTCAAAATCCTGCTTGGAAACGGCTTCTTCCTTTTCCAGCTGCACAAATTCCAGCTCCTCCCGCAGCTTGCGGGCCGGAGCGCTCTTTTTATAAAGCTTGATGCGCAAACGTGCGCAGGCTTCGTCCAACAAATCAATAGCCTTATCCGGCAGATTTCTGTCCGTAATGTAGCGGTCGCTAAGCTCCACGGCAGCCTGCACTGCCTCGGGCAATATTTCCAGATTGTGGAACTTTTCGTAGCGCTTGGCTAGGCCCGTCAGCATTTTAATGCTGTTTTCCACGTTGGGAGCGTTGACCAAAACAGGCTGGAAGCGCCGCTCCAAAGCCGCATCCTTTTCAATATGCTTGCGATATTCGTCGCTAGTGGTAGCGCCGATAATCTGCAGCTCACCCCGGGCCAAGGCTGGCTTAATAATATTGGCCGCATCAATGCTGCCCTCGGCACTGCCAGCGCCGATAATAGTGTGCAGCTCGTCGATAAAAAGAATAACCCTTGTATCCTTGCGCAAAAGCTCCAAAATCTGCTTCATGCGCTCTTCAAACTCACCCCGATACTTGGCGCCGGCCACCAGCATGCCCAGCTCCAAGGAAAAGATTAGCTTGTTTTGTAAAAACTCCGGCACCTCGCCGCGAACAATCTTGGTAGCCAAGGCTTCCGCCACAGCGGTTTTGCCCACACCGGCTTCGCCGATAATCACAGGGTTGTTTTTCGTGCGGCGGCACAGGATTTGGATAATGCGCTCCACCTCTACCTCGCGACCAATCACAGGGTCAATGCGTCCGTGCTTAGCCTCGTCATTAAGGTTGCGTCCGTAGGACTTGAGCACCTCCAGCACATCCTCCTTCTTTTCCAGGGGAGGCTGCTGGATGCGTCGGCCGGGAACGGACTTACGCCTTTCGTCCATGGCGCGAATCATATCGCCCACCACGGCACCTTTAATGCCAAATTTGGTCAGCACCCGATGAGCCATGCCGTCACCGGCGGCCAAAAGGCCCCACAAAATCTGCTCGCTGCCCACATAATCATGCTGTAGCTCACGAGACAAGCGTGCTGCCTCCTCCAGTGCCTGTTGGGCCCGTTGACTGTATTGGGGCACAGTGGTGCCCTTTTTGCTGCCCTTGTCCATCCAGGAGTCCAGCTCCTGTTTGATTTCCTCCACATTTTCGTGCAGGTGCTTGATGATATCATAGCCCAGGCAGCCCTCGCAGGCCAAAAGGCCTGCCAGAATGTGCTCGCTGCCAATGTGCTCGCTGCCGCAATCCAAGGCCTTGGAGGCGGCCAGCTCCAGCACCTTGGCGGCGCCGCTGCTAAAACCGTCCTTGCCCTTCTTGGGCGGCGCAGCTTCGTTGCCACTACCACCGCCCAAAAGATTTTTCAATAGATTCAACGCCTTTTCAGGACTTATGGTGCTGCCTCTCATACCCATGCCGGGAGGCAAAAATTCGCTGGCACAATCCTCGCACAGCCATTTATCCGAAGGCTGGTCGTTCACCATCATAATCAGGTGCATCACAGCCGTTTTTTTATGACAATTTTGACACAACATCACTCTCACCTCCGCCCGTGGCTGTTCAGCAGTCCCATGGCCTGCTGCAGCACGGCCTTCTTCTTCTTTTCATCCGCATCAATAATGTGCAGCATATATTGTAACAGGGCTCCTTCCCTGGCTGTCACCAGCTTTTGCTCCTGTAAATGCTCCACCAGCTGGCTGGCAGTGGGCTCCTTTTGAGTCTCATGCACAGCCTTGGGCTCCATGCGCACAATGCGCACAAAGCCGCCGCTGCCGCGGCGGGACTCCACCAAAAAGCCCCGTTCCGGCGTAAAGCGGGTGCTCAAAACGTAACTGATTTGGGAGGGAGCGCAGCTCAGCCGCTCAGCCAGCTCATTGCGCTGCACTAAGAGTGCATCCTCCTGGTCTCGTAAAAGCTCACCTATAATAAAATTCTCTATGGCATCTGCTAAATTTCTCATGGTTATCACCTGTATATGTCATTTGCTTCTATTATATTTGACTTTTCGACTTTTAGCAAGAGGGCGGCGGTGAAATTATTATGAAAAGCAAAAAGGGCTGTCGCAAAAAGCTTCACGACAGCCCGTAATTTTCTTTATTGTTAACCCTTCAGGGACTTCAGCATTTGCATTGCCTGGATAATGTCCTGCATGGTGCAGCTCTTTAAAACCTCCACGCCCTGCTCCTGTTTGGCTTCTGTTGCACCAAAAACAAGCTCATCAATGCTGCAATCAAAAATCCGTACCATTTTTACCAAATTCTCCAGTGTCAGACCAGCTCTGCCGCTTTCGATATTGCTCATATGGGTTTGAGAAACACCAATTTCCTTGGCCAATACTGTTTGATAAATGTTGTTTTTCAGGCGCATAGTTTTGATGCGCATGCCAATTTCCTTGTAATTTAATTCCTTTGCCATCTCTTCATCTCCTGTAATAAATATTCCGAACCCTAAACATATGGACTTTATAGTCCGGCAAATATAACTAGTTTTCTCCCTACTAAAATCAGGCGGCAGGCTCCTCCTTTCCTGCAAGAATATATAAAAATAAATTGATACTCTTTTATGGCAAAAATGCCGATAACCGAACTTGTTTGATACTTGTTTATATCATACACCTTAGCAAAGATATATGCAAGAAAAAATTATTAACCTTAAGCTTATTTGCAAAGAATATCCTTCCACAAAGAGTTTTTCCGAAGAAAGTCACTTTTTAGCAGTTTTTCACTACAAAATCCACCCCATGGTAACAAAAAATACCTTTTAAATGCATATTATTACAGTCATAAACAAAAAGAGCTCCCCCACGGCACTAAAATTTAGCACCGCAAAGAAGCTCAAAATTATTGTTGAGAGTGTTTTTTATTCTGCCAAAACCTGCTTCACCATATCCGGGAAATTGCCAATTACAATATCAATGCCCAAAGCACGCAAACGCTTCACGCTTTCTTCATCGTTCACAGTAAAGGTATTGATTTCGATGTTATGGCTCTTTACCTCAGCCACGGTTTCCGGCGTCAGGCTGCCATGATAGGGATGATAGCAGGCCACTCCGGCACTGGCCACATAGGCACCGGGAGCCAACAGCCAGCTTTCCTCCAGCAGGCCGTATTTCAGGCCGGGGGCCAGCTCCTTCATGCGCAGCACGCTGAAATGGTTGAAGCTGGAAATGATGACCTTTGCTTCCAGATGATATTTTTGCAGCAGCTCCCACACCTTTTCCTCAATGCCGGGATAGGGATAAACGCCGGTTTTCAGCTCGATATTGGTTACCAAATTGGTACCAGCCACCCACTGGCAGTATTCCTCAAAGGTAGGAATGGGATTAAAGCCCATTTGGCCGGTATAAATGTAGGACGCATCCAGCTTGCGCAGCTCCTCCAGGGTATAATCACGCACATTGCCTGTGCCGTTGGTGGTTCGATCCACCTTTTCATCATGAATAATAACAACCTGACCATTCTTAGTCAGCTGCACATCCAGCTCGATGCCATCTGCGCCTGCTTCCAAGGCCTTGTGAAAGGCCAGCATGGTGTTTTCAGGATATTTGCCGCTAAAACCGCGATGAGCAAAATTTTGCATTTGTAGAACCTCCTATATTAAGTCCATGGACTATATTTACTCTTAGTCATGCTTCCTATTATAAAACCAATGGGCAAAGTCGTCAATACAAAGAAAGACTCCCATGCATAAAAGCATAGGAGTCCATTATTTAGTGTAATTCTAAGCCTTCGCCATCATCCCATTGGACGATTGCATCCTCCTTCAGGGATTCCTGCACCAGGATTACTCGTTGGTTGGCGCTGCCTCTAAAGCGCAGGTTGGGATTCTTCAGCTCGATAACGAACTCACCATCCACCAGCACATCAATGCAGCTCAGCATCTGCTCAGTGATTTCCCAAGGGCCAAGATTACCAGTCAGCATATCCTGCTCAAAATTGTAGCCACTGTAGCACCAGATATCCTTGTGGGGAAACTTAGCCTTCACCCTTTGCAAAAAGGGCGCCAGCACTGCCTGATTGGCAGGCTCAAAGGGCTCACCGCCCAAAAGGCTCAGGCCACGGATATGCTCGTTGGCCAACAAGTCCAGCAGCTCCTGCTCCGTCTCTTCCGTAAAGGGCTGACCATAGTTAAAATCCCAGGATTCAGGATTAAAGCAGCCCTTGCAGTGATGGGTACAACCACTGACAAAGAGGGACACTCTCAGGCCTGGGCCATTAGCAATATCTAGATTTTTAATCTCCGCATAATTCATGAGAGTTCACCTTCCTCTTGCTGTCACCCTTTTACAGGTGCATTACCCTTGCTTTGATTTCCTTGGTCTTGCCCACATTCCAGAAATTTTCGCCCAAATAACCGCAGGTACGGCGAATAACGGTCATCTTGGAATGGTCCTTGTTGTGGCAGGCCGGGCATTCCCACTCATTATCATCGTTAATGGTGATTTCCCCGTCGAAGCCGCACACATGGCAGTAGTCGGATTTGGTGTTGAATTCAGCGTACTGAATATTGTCGTAGATGAACTTCACAACCTCCTCCAAGGCCTCGGTGTTGTGGCGCATGTTGGGGATTTCTACATAGGAAATGGCGCCGCCGGAGGAAATCTTTTGGAATTGGCTTTCAAATTTAAACTTGCTGAAGGCGTCAATCTTTTCGCGCACATCAACATGGTAGGAGTTGGTGTAATAGCCCTTGTCGGTAACATCCTCAATGGTGCCGAAGCGAGCCTTGTCCACGCGAGCAAAGCGGTAGCAAAGGCTTTCAGCCGGAGTACCATAGAGGCCGAAGCCCAAGCCGGTTTTAGCCTTCCATTTTTCGCAGGCACCACGCAGGCGGTTCATAACGCGCAGAGCGAATTCTTCGCCTTCCGGCGTAGTATGGCTTACGCCCTTCATGAGCTTGGTCAGCTCGTACAGGCCGATATAGCCCAAGGAAATGGTGGAATAACCATTCTCCAGGAATTTGTCGATGGTTTCGCCCTTTTGCAGGCGGGCAATAGCGCCATACTGCCAATGCACGGGGCTAACATCGCTGCGCACACCCTTCAAGGCATTGTGACGGCACATCAAAGCCTCGTAGCACAGCTCCAGGCGCTCATCCAAAAGCTGCCAGAACTTTTGCTCGTCCCCTTGGGCAACAATGCCGATTTGGGGCAGGTTCAGGGAAACAACGCCCTGATTGAAGCGACCCTCGAACTTGTAATTGCCGTTTTCGTCCTTCCAGGGAGAAAGGAAGCTGCGGCAGCCCATGGGACTGAAAACATTGCCCTCATAGTTTTCGCGCATTTTCTTAGCGCTGATATAGTCAGGATACATGCGCTTGGCACTGCATTTTACAGCCAAGCGGGTAATATAATCATATTTGCCACCCTTCAGGCAGTTCAGCTCGTCCAAAACATAAACCAGCTTGGGGAAGGCCGGGGTTACATAAACACCCTTGTCATTTTTGATGCCCTGCAGGCGTTGACGCAGAATTTCTTCTACGATCATAGCGTTCTCCTTCAGATAGGGGTCGTCCTCACGCAGGTTCAGGAACAGAGTTACGAAGGGGGATTGACCATTGGTGGTCATCAAGGTGTTGATTTGGTATTGAATGGTCTGAACGCCACCCTTTAATTCGTAGCGCAAGCGCTCATTGGTCAAGCGCTCCAGGGTTTCCGCATCAATATTGCCCTCGCTGGCCTCCAAAATGCTCTTTTTGAATTTATCATAGCTGCGACGCAGATACTTGCCCAAATGGCAAATATCAACGGATTGACCGCCATATTGGCTGGAGGCTACGGAAGCAATGATTTGAGTCATAACGGTGCAGGCTACCTGGAAGCTTCTGGGGCTTTCGATGAGCTTGCCGTTCATAACAGTGCCATTGTCCAGCATATCGCCAATATTAATCAGGCAGCAGTTGAAAATAGGCTGAATGAAATAATCTGCATCATGGAAATGCAGCACGCCCTCTTCATGGGCCTTGGAAATTTTTTCCGGCAGCATAATACGCTTGGTCAAATCCTTGGACACCTCGCCAGCAATCAGGTCGCGCTGGGTAGCTGCCATGGTAGCGTTTTTATTGGAGTTTTCCTCCATAACGTCCTTATTGCTATTGCGAATCAAGGACAGGATGGATTCATCAGTGGTGTTGGCCTTACGCACCAAGGCGCGCTGATAGCGGTAAATGATGTAAGCCTTAGCCAGCTCAAATTTACCCTCATCCATCAGGCTATGCTCCACCATATCCTGAATATCCTCTACCAAAAGACGCATACGATTGCGCTCCTGCACATGCTTGGCAATCTTTTGAATCTTTTCCTCTTCAATTCTATATTCAGGCTCCACAGCCGCATTGGCCTTTTGAATAGCCACCACAATCTTACTGCCATCAAAATCTACGATGGTGCCATCGCGCTTAATAACCTTCATGCTCCTCCATCCCTTCTTGTTAAGCTTTATCTATTATTGGTAAAATATACATTAAAAAGGGCCACCACAGAAAAACACACTCTCTTCAGCAGCCCACCCTGGTTCTGGTTAGACCAAGGTCCGGATTTCTTCCGAATTTATTTTACCACAATATGTCGTAGTAGTCAACAAAAGACAAAAACAATATGTAGTCTTTTTCTTTGGTAGACGTTTTAGCAAGGCCCTGTTGCATTTTTACCAAAAACCTTCTGCAACCAGCGCTGCCTTTACAGTGCCGTCCCGCCTAAGAAAATGTTCAGCACAAGCTTCTCCAAAAAAGTCCACAAAAAGCCCTTATTTTAGCCTGTCCCCTTTGTATATCTCTCCAAAAAATGGTACAATAGATAGCGTTACATTGTTTCGAATTAGGAGTGTTATGTGTATGGAAAATTCCTCTACCAATAAAAACAGCCTTAGTGGCATGCTCATGCTCACCCTTTGTGCCTTTATCTGGGGCACAGCCTTCATCGCCCAAAGCGTGGGCGGAGAATATGCGGAGCCCCTAACCTTCAATTGTGCCCGTAGCTTTTTGGCCACCATTTTTCTCTTTCTCTGCTGCCTATTGTTCGACAAGCTGGCTGGCAATCCCTTTAGAGTTTTAGGCACAGAGGACCCCCTGCGCCGGGACCGCACCATTAAAGGGGGCATTATCTGCGGTATCGCCCTTACCTTGGCCAGCTTTATGCAGCAGCTGGGCATTATGTACACCACCGTTGGCAAAAGCGGCTTCATCACCGCCCTATATATTGTGCTGGTGCCCTTTTTGAGCTACGCCATCTATCGCACCCGCATTACCCTGGTTCAATGCATCAGCGTAGCTATCGCCGCGGTAGGCATGTATTTTATCTGCATCAACGAAGGCTTTTCCATCAACAAGGGGGATTTTTACACCCTCATCTGTGCCTTTTGCTTTGCAGCGCAAATCATCGCCGTGGACAAGGTTATTGCCAATCTGGACGGTGTGCGCCTCTCCTTGGTACAATTTGCCACCTGCACCGTGCTCAACGGTGTGCTGATGTTTATTTTCGAAGCACCTTCCCTGACCAGCGTGCTCCTTGGCTGGCTTCCCATTGCCTATGCAGGCATTATGTCCAGCGGCGTGGCCTACACCCTGCAAATCGTAGGCCAAAAGCATTGCAATCCCGTGCTTGCCTGCATGATTATGAGCTTGGAATCTGCCTTTGCCCTGTTAAGTGGCTGGCTCCTTTTGGGACAAGCCATGAGCAGCAGGGAAATCATGGGCTGCGTGCTGGTTTTTGCAGCCATTATGCTGGCCCAAATCCCCACGGAAATGCTTCCCTGGAGCAAAAAGTAAGCTCATGCTACCTTAACCTTATAAAAATGCTAAAAGCCGCTCAGCTGCGTATCCTTCACATACACAGCTCAGCGGCTTTCTTACGTAAGGTTCGGATTACTCCTTCACCTTTTTCAGCAGTGCAAACAGCTTCACAACATCTTCGATATCCACTTCATGACCGGACTGTTTTTTCACATCGCCATCAACATCCACGAATAAATCAGCCATGGAAACCTCCAGCACATCATGCAGCTTCAGCAGATTGCTCAGGGTGATGTTACTGCGTCCACCCTCGATATTGCTCAAATGCGCTTGGCTAATGCCCATCATTCTTGCAACCTCGTTTTGGCCCAAGCCCTTCTGGATACGTAACAGCTTCAGTCTGTTTCCCACAAGGCGAATTCTTTCGTTCATCTTTGGAACACTCCTCTTAATCATAATCTGATTGCCTATATTCTAGGCTCATGTGATATAAATTTTACTACATAATCACAGCGAAAAATAGTAAGCAATAGCTATCTTGAATGCATTATAACACAAAGCCCCAAAATATACAAGCAAAAAACGCTAAATTTCACTTAATCACTTTTTAATGTCTAACCAATTTACTAAATATTCTACAGCATAATTCCCCATTGATTCGTATGTTGAGGCCTTGGGATGCACACCATCCAGATAAGCAGCGCTGCGTGTTTTAATGTTCTCGCCTATAGCGGGCTGCAAATCCAAAAGCAGTGCCCTACCTGCGCAAAGCTGCTCCACAGCCTGCCGCAGATTCAGCAAATGTCGATTCAATCCCTCCTCGGAGCTGAGCAGGGGTAGCACAATGCACAGCTGGTACTGCTTTTCCTCGCACCAGCTCAGCAGGCGCTTGTAATCCTCCATAATGGCTGCCAAAGGACGCCCCTGCAAAATATCGTTAGCACCACCTAAAAAAAGCACATGGTGTACATACTCCGGCAATGGATATTGCCGCATGCGGTAAAGAATATCATCACAGCAATCACCGCACAGGCCCAAATTCAGCATTTTTATTTTTTGCCCCGAAGCATTTTCCACCTGCGCCGTCCAGGAATACCTGGTGCCAAAGGGAAAGCCCTGCACCAGACTGTCGCCATAGCAGGCAATATATTCCATCCTCATCACTCCAAGTAAGTATTTGTGATAATTATAGCAAATAATCTTAGCTGAAAGCAAGGCGGATGTGATTATGTCACGAAAAAGTTACGCTTATAGGAAAACTAGTAGAGCTGCCCTTCATTTTACAAAAGACACTGGCCGTGCTACAATAGTGGTAGCAAAAAATCGCCGGGACAGCAATGCTATCCCCAAGGAGGCATGTTTAGCATGGATAAATTTCAATTTTTCGCACCCTCCGAGGTGCTCTTTGGCAAAAATGTAGAAGCAAAGGTAGGCGCTATGTGTAAAAAATACGGCGCTCACAAGGTA
This sequence comes from Phascolarctobacterium sp., assembly GCA_030540395.1. Lineage (GTDB taxonomy): Bacteria > Bacillota > Negativicutes > Acidaminococcales > Acidaminococcaceae > Phascolarctobacterium_A. The sequence goes on along the minus strand of JAUNWI010000006.1, from coordinate 49,058 downwards.
TTGGTGCATTTTGGCGGCAACAGCGCCAAAAAAAGCGGCCTTTTGGATAGAGTCTGCGCCAGCCTCGCCGAGGCTGGCTTACAATACGTGCTTTTGGGTGGCGTAGTTCCCAATCCCCTTTTGAGCAAAATCAAGGAGGGCGTGGAGCTGTGCCGGGCCCAAGGCGTGGATTTCATCCTCGCCGTGGGCGGCGGCAGCGTTATCGACAGCGCCAAGGGTATCGGCTATGGCTTAGCCAACGAGGGCGACGTGTGGGATTATTATGAGCGCAAAAAAGCCGTTACCGGCTGCGCTCCCATCGGCGTCGTGCTCACCATCGCTGCCGCAGGCAGCGAAATGAGCAACTCCTCCGTGGTCACTAAGGACGAGGGCATGCTCAAGCGCGGTCTCACCACCGATTATTGCTACGCTAAGTTCTCCCTGCTGAATCCGGAGCTGACCTATACCCTGCCCGCCTACCAAACGGCCAGCGGCTGCACCGACATCATGGTCCACACCCTGGAGCGTTACTTCACCGGCAAGCAGACTAAGCAGCTGACCTTGGTGGACAACATTGCGGCAACGCTGCTGCGCAACGTGATGCGCAATGCTAAAATCGCTCTCAAGGAGCCCAACAATTACGATGCTCGGGCCGAAATCATGTGGAGCGGCACCCTTTCCCACAACGGCATCACCGGCGACAGAACCTTGGGCGACTGGTCCTGCCACCAGCTGGAGCACGAGCTCAGCGGCATGTTCGGCGTAGCCCACGGGGCAGGCCTGGCAGCCGTGTGGGGCAGCTGGGCACGCTATGTGTATAAAGAAAATGTGGCTCGCTTTGCCCAGCTGGCCGTGGATGTTTTCGGCCTGCCCTACAACTATCGCGACGAGGAAGCCACTGCCCTAGAGGGCATTGCCGCTATGGAAAGCTTCTTCCGTCACATCGGCATGCCCACCAACATTCATGACCTGATCGGCAGTGAGCTTACCGAGGAGCAAATCAAGGAATTAGCTCATAAGTGCAGCTTCATGGGCACCCGCACCATTGGTCAGTTCAGGGTGCTCACCGAAGAGGACATGGCGAACATTTATCGCGCGGCAAAATAGAGGCTGACAACTAAAGCTATAAATTGAAAAATTAAATAAGGCAAAAAAATTACTCCAGCTGCTAGCAGAGCAGCTGGAGTTTTTGTCTATTAACAGTGTACAAAAAGTTCGATTTGGACTTCTGTAACGAAACGTTACTCGAAACAAGCGTTCGGGATATGCTTACATGTAGAAATACCAATAGGTCACACAAGCCAGCGCAATACGATACCAGGCAAAGCTGGTCAAATCGTACTTGTGCAGGAATTTGAGGAACCACAGTACGGACCAATAAGCCACAATAAAGGAAACCACAAAGCCAATGCCCAAAATGGTCAAATCATCGGCCGTGAGATACTTTAAGCTCTTGAGCAAATCATAAATGCAGGCCACAAACATCAAAGGCACCGCAATCAGGAAGGTGTAGCTGGCAGCTGCCTGACGGGACAGGCCCACCAAAAGACCACCGGCGATGGTGCTGCCACTGCGGGAAAAGCCCGGCCACAGGGACAAAAACTGATAAATACCAACCCACACGGCCTGCTTCATAGAAATCTTGTCCACATCATCCACTAGCTCTGCTTCCCTGCCCTTGGTTTGGTGCTCGGCAAACATCAGCAGCAGGCCACCCAAAACCAGGCCGATGGCCACGGTGAAGGGAGAAAAGAGATATTTTTTAATCAAAGGATAGCACAAATAGGCTACGCCCATCACCGGCACGATGCCTGCAGCAATATGCCACACGGACAGGCCCTTGTGCATATCCCAGCCATCCTTGGTGAAGAAGCGGGCAAAGCGCTCCTTATAGATAAAAATCACGGACAAAATCGCACCCAATTGCACGAAAACATCGAAAACATCTGCCACGCGTCCTTCAAAGCCCAGTACATGGCCCACGATAATCATGTGACCGGTGGAGGAAACGGGCAAAAACTCGCTCAAACCCTCAACAATACCAACAATAACAGCAATTAGATACTGGTCCATTCTAACATCCTTTCATGGGTACATATTTTCTTTATTATACGCTTTTTTCGCCTAATACACAATAAGGAAGCGTAAATAAGAGAAATTGTTTCTAGCACTAATATCTAGCTCACAAAATAAAAGACAGCCCCTAGGAAGGAAGCTGTCCTTTATTATATACGTTTTAAATGAATCAAAGGTTAACTAGTCAGGCTTAATCGCCAAAGCAAATGCCCAACTGGCGTCCAGTGCGAATAATTTCGCTATCCACGGGCACCTGCCGCGGCTTTTCAGCCGCTTTTTGAATGTACACAGTAACAATCTGGTCATGGTACAAGGAAACCATCACATTATACTCGCCGCGCAAGCAAGCCTCCGCTGCTGCGACGCCGTAACGGGTGGATAAAACTCTGTCGAAGGCTGAAGGTGAGCCGCCACGCTGTAAATAACCCAATACCGTACATCTGGATTCAATACCTGTACGCTCTTCAATTGCGTTCGCTACCTTCTCGCCAATACCACCTAAGCGAATAGGCTCAAAGCTGCCCTTGACTACACGGGCAACGGACATCTCGCCGCCCGCTGGCTTTGCGCCCTCGGCTGCCACAATAATGCTGAAATTTTTCCCTGCTGCCTTACGCTGCTCGATTTTGGCAATGACACTATCAAGCTGGTAAGGAATTTCCGGCAGCAGAATTACATCTGCACCGCCGGCAATACCGCTATGCAGAGCAATCCAGCCTGCATAACGACCCATAACCTCTAAAACCATAACCCTGTGATGGGATTCAGCGGTAGTATGAAGTCTGTCCAACGCCTCAGTGGCCATGGCCATCGCTGTGTCAAAGCCGAAGGTGCGCTCTGTACACGGCAAATCATTATCAATGGTCTTGGGACAGCCCACTACCTTTATGCCACACTCTCTAGCCAACTGCGCCCCAATATTAAGGCTACCGTCGCCACCGATAACAACCAAGGCTTCTATATCATACTTACGCAGATTTTCCAGCACCTTTTCCCGCATATCCTTGTAGGTAATAGATCCATCCTCTTGTTCGATGGCAAATTTAAAGGGATTATCGCGGTTAGTGGTGCCTAAAATCGTGCCACCACGGGGAAGAATGCCTGAAACACTGGCATAATCCATTTTTTGTAAATTGTCGTTCACCAGGCCGTTGAAGCCATTATGCACGCCATAAACATCACAGCCATTTTGCAAAAAGGTCTTTACTACAGCTCTAATAACTGCATTCAGGCCGGGGCAGTCGCCACCACCTGTCAACACGGCGAAACAACGTTTTTTCTCAGTCATGCCTAACCTCCGCTTTAATTAAGAGCAGAATATTAGTCCTCTATGTTCCAAATCTTGAAGCCGTCCGGGCTAATACGAATAGCTTCGGTGCCATCGAATTTATCGTAGCACAGATTGCCATTTTCAATATAGCCAGGCCATGCAGTGATGATGGTGAACTTTTTGCTCAGCTTACGCATTAAGCTGTCAGTGTTGATATGGAATACAGGCACAAACAGGGTTTGCAGTCTATCCAAAATAATAACGTCAGCATTGTAGCTAGACAAAATTTCTGCAAACATATCAGGAGCATACAAGCCTCTGTCAGCTGCAGGAATAGCCAAAAACTCTTCGCTGATCAGCATACGGCAATCAACATAGGTCCATTTTTTAACCTCTGCTGCTTCGCGCAAAACTTTGCTCTTGCCGCTGCCCGGTTTGCCGGTAACGATAACTACATTGCCCTTGTCAGCCTGAGCTGCTTCCACAACCTTCAACAATTCTTCTACTTGATTCATTTGAAAAACCTCCTATGACACCGAAGTGTTAATATTTCACTTAAATTGTTACTTAAATTGTTACCTAGTATATTCGCTGAACTTCTCTAAATTCCTCTAAAAAATATACACCATTCTGAAAATTTCCTTGCGACGCCTTGTAATGTTACACATTTAGCAGTAATTAGTCATTTTTGGCATCTTTATCCTTAAATCTTTCGTAGGGATCTATGGCCAGCAGTCCACTATAAACCGTGCGCAGGTCCGTAATATCCCCCTTGCTGATGATATATTTTTCTAATTTACGTTTTACCCGCTGCAAAGCATTATCAATGGACTTAATGTGCCGATGCAAATCCACAGCAATTTCCTGATAGGACTTGCCGTCCAAATAGCTCATCAGCACCTTCCATTCCAGATCGCTGAGAATATCGTTCATCTTATTCTCAATATCGCTGAACTCCTCCCTGCTAATCACCATATCCTCGGGGTTAGCCACCCGCACACCGCTGATAATATCCAGCAGGGTCCTGTCGCTATCCTCCTCGTAAATGGGCTTGTTGAGAGAAACATAGGAATTCAAAGGGATATGCTTTTGTCGAGTAGCCGTTTTGATAGCCGTAATGATTTGCCTAGTGACACACAGCTCCGCAAAGGCTCGAAAGGAGGACTGCTTATCATTCTTAAAATCACGAATAGCCTTATATAGGCCAATCATGCCCTCCTGAATAATATCCTCCCGCTCAGCACCGATGAGAAAATAGCTGCGCGCTTTAGCCCTGACAAAATTTCTGTACTTATGCAGCAAATACTCCTGCGCCAAGACATTGTCGTGGAGTTGGGCATCTAAAACGATCTCCTCATCAGTCATTTGGTTAAAGGCTTCATAAGGATCGTTTCTCTTCACCGTATCTGTAGTCATCAAGTACATTTCCTCCGTTTGGGTTATAGCAATAAGAATACTTTTTATTATATCCTGTCAAGCTCTTGCCGTCAATCTCACTGACGACGTATTTTTTCTAAATGCTCTAAAACATGGCCATTAATGCGACCGCCCAGCTCGTTACGGTTCAAAGCACCACGAGGAATACGCAGACGCTCATCAATTTGCTTTTTCGTCTTTTTATAATCCTCGCGAAACTCCCGGGCGGAGATGCGATAGGCGCCTGCGCCCAAAACATTGATTTGCTCCGCATAGTCGCTGGTTACCACGAAAACCTTGGCTTTATTGGGACCGTGGCCTAGCTCGTAGGCCCGGCGTTCAATCCAGGAGTCGGCAGTTTCGCCCTCGCCGGTGTACACCACCTGAATACCATGGATTGTCTCCACCGCCGCAGCACCGGCCACCTCCAGGGCATCAAAAACCACAATAGCTCTGTAGCCCTTGAAGGCAGCATATTCGCTGACCCCTGCCACCAAAAGCTCCCGGGCATGCTCTAGGCTTGTCTGGCGCAGCTGGGCAAATTCCTTCCAGGCATTGATTACATTATAGCCATCGATAAGCAGGTATTCGCCCATGCTTCACCTCCGTTGAGCACACAGCTCACTTTATTGACCACCGAATAACTGGCGCTGACGCACCACCTCATACATTAAAATTGCGCCTGCATTGGAGGCGTTGAGGGAATTCACACCGCCGTGCATGGGTAAGGAAACAATGTCGTCGCATTTTTGCTTCACCAAGCGTCCCAAGCCCTTGCCCTCGGCGCCGATGACCAGCACAATGGGTCCCGTCATATTGGCGGCGTAAAAATCCACGCCATCCATGTCCGCTCCCACCAGCCAGCAGCCTCGGGCCTTGAGCTCCTCCATGGTTTGGGCAATATTGCCAATCTGCACCACCGGCACATATTCCACCGCACCGGCCGAGATTTTTGCCACCACCGCATTCAAGGGGCAGCTGCGCCGGCGCGGCATGAGCACACCGTGGACGCCTGCGGCGTCCGCGGTGCGAATTAGAGCGCCCACGTTTTGTGGGTCCTGCAGCTCGTCCAGCAGCAGCAAAAAGGGCTCCTCGCCCTTGGCTGCTGCCTTGGCGAACACGTCATCCAGGGTTTGGAAGGCAATGGGCGCTGCCAAGGCGGCCACGCCTTGGTGGCGCAGGCCCGGTGCCAGCTTATCCAAGCGCTCAGCCTTGACTGTTTCCACAGGCACGCCCTTGCTTTTGGCGAGAGCCAAAAGCTCGCCCAGGCTGCCGCCGTGGGCTCCCTCCTGTACCAGAAGCTTATTTAAGGGACGCTGTCCCTTTAAAGCTTCGCTCACAGCGTTGCGACCAACAAGTAAATCACCTGTATCCGGCTTTTCTACCTTTGCCTCCGGCTTACGGTACTGCTTGGCGGGCAAGGAACGAACATTTTTCTGGATGTCCTCTCTCATTGCTTTGCTCCTTCTTGAGCTGCCTTCGCCCTTTGGGCCAAAATAGCCTGCAGGCGACCACAGCTCATCTCACCCTCGTGGCATACGCCCTCGGATACGCAGGTAGGACCGGCGTTTTCAAAAATAACCGGCGCTACCTCCTTAACCTGGCGCAGCATTTCGTTGGCCAAGGCGCGAATTTCCCATTGGGCTCTAGTACAGCAGCGCAGGCTGAAGAAATTCAGCAGGGAGCGAGCATTAAAGGTGCAGACGATTTTCGTCTCCGTAGCATTGGGCAAAATGTAACGAGCATCCTCGGCAGGAACACCTGCCTCGGTAAATTCGTTGTACAAGGCCTGAATTTCGCTCATCAGGGCGTCAAATTTGGCCTTGGCTTCAGGATTTTTCGCAATGGAAGCGGGCACAATGGTTTCGAAGGCGTGCTCCTTCACATAACGCTGGGATTGCTGGGAATAGGAGGCAATACGGTGACGCACCAATTGGTGGGTCAAAACCCGGGAAATACCTTCAATGGCAAAGGTGAAGGTCACATGCTCCAAAGTTGAAAAATGCCCCATGCTCACCAGCTTACGTACTAATTTGGCAGCCTGCTCATCACTGATGCGTTCCTCCAATTGGGCAGCGCCAATGGGAGAATAGCACAGACGAGCGCTCATAGCCACGGTGCGCTCGGGCTCGGGGGTATAACGCACTAATTTAACCTGCATTGTCATCAAAGCCTCCTCCTTTAACAAGTCACGCTGCCCAGGGCAGCTTTTTTAATAAGAATAATCAACTTTATTTTGCTAAGCTGGCACTAATCACCTTAAAGGAAGCGTCCAAAAGCTCCTCCAGGCGCTCCTCGTGCTCCTCCAAAAAGAGGTAGCCTAAAAGAGCCTCAAAGGCTGTGGCCATGCGATATTGGTGCACGGAAGCACTTTTGGGCACAGTAGATTTGGCATTGCGTCCCCGGTGGAACACCTGCCTTTCCTCCTCGGTCAGGCCTGCCTCCAAATATTCCATGGCTAAGGCTTGGCACACCGCGCTCACATACTTCATGCCCAAATCGTTGAGCACCCGCACATGACCGGAGGTGGGCAATAATCTTAGGCGCACATACATGGAAAAAACCACATCGCCTATATAAGCCAGCACAATGGGATTCATCCGCTTAGCATCGATTTTATCGAGAGAAGCAGCGCCCTCGGCCTGACAAGCGGCGAGAGCGTGCTCCTTTAACAACTGGTATTGTGCAAATTTCATTATTGCTTAGACCATTTTACGCCTTGTGGAGTGTCCTGCAGCACGATGCCGATGGCACCCAGCTTGTTGCGCAGCTCATCAGCCAAAGCATAATTCTTAGCCTTACGTGCATCCTGACGCATAGCAATCAGCATTTCCACCAGCTCTGCTTCCTTGCTGTCGCCAGCTTCAGCGGCTGCAGGAGCAGCAGTCTTTTCCAAAACGCCGATGATGGAAGCCATTTCCGCAAAAACAGCAGCGAAGGCAGCTACCAGCTTGCCGTCGGGCTTAATGCCTGCGTCGGTAATGGCCTTGTGATATACATTAATTTCCTTAGCCAGAGCAAACCAGTAGCTGATGGCCAAAGCGGTATTGAAGTCGTCACGCATAGCTTCGAGGAAGGACTCGCGCAGCTCGGCAACCTTGGCGCGCAAAGCCATGCTTTCCTCGGTGGGGCCGGCGTTCATCATAGCTTCCAGATTGGTCAATGTTTCTTGAGCACTGCGCAAACGTGCCAGGCTCTTTTCTGCTTCCTTCAGGCGAGCATCGCTAAAGTCCAGCGGGCTGCGGTAATGGGTAGAAACAATGAAGAAGCGCAGGGTTTCCGGCTCAAAATGCTCTAAGATGTCGATAACCATGAAGAAATTGCCCAAGGATTTGGACATTTTTTCGTTATCCACGGTAATGAAGCCGTTGTGCAGCCAATAGTGTACGAAGGGATGGCAGCCAGTGCAGCCCTCGGATTGAGCGATTTCGTTTTCGTGATGGGGGAAAATCAAATCGCTGCCGCCGCCATGGAAGTCAAAGGACTTGCCCAAATATTTCATGCTCATGGTGGAGCATTCAATATGCCAGCCCGGGCGACCATTGCCCCAGGGGCTGGGCCAGGAGGGCTCGCCGGGCTTAGCAGATTTCCACAGAGCAAAGTCCATGGGGTTTTGCTTGCGGTCGTCCACGTCCACACGGGCGCCTGCCATCATATCCTCAATATTGCGACCGGACAATTGGCCATAATGCTTGAATTTTTCTACGCTGTAGAAAACGTCGCCATCCACTACATAAGCATAGCCATTGTCAATCAAGCTTTGTACGGTGCCGATGATATCCTCGATATGCTCGGATACACGGGGATAAACATGGGCGCGGCGCACATTCAGCTTGTCCATTACCTCAAAATAGGAATCGATATAACGGTTGCAGATGTCGAACCATTGCACGCCTTCTTTATTGGCGGTGTTGATGATTTTGTCATCCACATCGGTGAAATTTTGCACATGGGTTACATCATAGCCCTCGTGCTCCAAGAAGCGGCGAATTACGTCCCAGGTTACGAAGGGACGAGCATTGCCGATATGGGGATGGTTGTAGGGGGTAACGCCGCACACATAGATGTTGGCCTTACCAGGAGTCATGGGAACGAATTCTTCTTTTCTATTGTTTAAGGTGTTATATACGCGAATAGTCACGTTAATCTCTCCTTTACGAAACTCCCTCCGCCTCGCAAGCTCGGCACCTCCCTCCAAGAGGGAGAACAAACCATAGTCAAACTCCGTACTTTTGTGCTCCCTCCTCGAGGGAGCTGTCAGCGAGTTTACGAGCTGACTGAGGGAGTTAATTCTTACAATTCTACGCCAGCTTTAGCCAGAGAAGCTTTAATTCTGGCTGCAGTACGCTCCACGCCTAAGAGCGGCACCATGGCAGCCAGCTCGGGGCCATGTTGATTGCCGGTCAAAGCTACGCGGATGGGCATAAACACATCCTTGCCCTTCAGCTTGGTGCCCTTTTGAATTTGCTTGAACAGTGCCTTTACAGCAGCATTGTCAAGGTTTTCTACCTTGGGCAGCTCTTCCAGCAGCATGTTGATAACGGTGGGCACAGTTTCAGCCTTCAAAACAGCCTCTGCTTCCTCGTTTTCAAAATCAAATTCATCATTGAAGTACATTTCTACGCAAGCGGGAATTTGTGCTGCATAGGAAACATGCTCCTGTGCAGTAGCCACAACACGCTTCAGCCAAGCCAGCTTTTCGCCCTCTTCCTCGCCGGTCATGTAGCCAGCGGCGATCATGTGGGGCTTAGCAGCTTCAAAGAAGGCCTCTGCATCCAGCTGACGCATATAGTGTTGGTTAATCCAGTTCAGCTTATCGATATCGAAAACTGCCGGATTCTTAGCTACGCGGTCCATGGAGAACTCCTTAATCAGCTCCTCCATACTAAAGATTTCCTGCTCGCTATTGGGAGCCCAGCCCAACAGAGCCAAGAAATTGTTGATGCCGGCGGGCAGATAGCCCAGCTGACGATATTGGTCCACACTGGTAGCACCATGACGCTTGCTCATCTTGGTGTGGTCCTTGCCCAAAATCAGGGAAATGTGACCAAAGGTGGGTTGCTTAAAGCCCAGTGCATCATAAATCAGGCATTGGCGCGGAGTGTTGGACAAATGCTCCTCAGCACGGATTACATGGGTAATGTGCATCAGGGCATCGTCAATTACTACGGCATAGTTATAGGTGGGAATGCCATCGGATTTTACGATAACAAAATCACCGATATTGTTGGAATCAAAAACTACATCGCCACGCACCATATCGCGCACCAGAATTTGCTTGTCAGCGGGCACGCGGAAGCGCACGGTGGGTTTGCGGCCTTCAGCCTCAAACTGAGCGATTTGCTCTGCAGTCAGGTTGCGGCATTTGCCCATGTAACGGGGCATTTTGCCAGCCTTGATCAGGGATTGGCGCTCCTCCTCCAGCTCTTCATCGGTGCAATAGCAGTAGTAAGCCTTGCCCTCAGCAAGCAGCTGGTCGGTATATTTTTTGTAGATATCCAGACGCTCCATTTGATGGTAGGGACCATTGGGGCCGCCCACATCAACGCCCTCATCCCAGTCCATGCCCAGCCACTTCAAAGCAGCCTTGATGTTTTCCTCGGATTCCGGGGTAGAACGCTCTCTATCAGTATCTTCAACACGCAGAATCAGCTTGCCGCCGGTTTTGCGAGCCAAAAGCCAGTTGAACAGAGCGCTGCGAGCGCCGCCAATATGGAACGGGCCGGTGGGGCTCGGTGCAAATCTTACTCTTACTTCTTCATTATTACAACAACAACACATCTTTTATTCTCCCTCCAAAGTTATTCAGGCACGCGATTTTTCAGGCCTGTTATGGTTAATTAGCTTTGTCTTGCAGACTATGCCGGGCTCATTCCTCTTAAATGCGTTAACAAGAATTGCATAGTCTGTCAACTTAATATTATAGCATAGTGCGCCCGCAAAAGGAACAACAAATATAGAAAAAACGCCCATGAATACATGAGCGTTGATTTTATTATTTTATTAAGCTCGCCACGGCCTCAGAGGCGATGCCTTCGCCGCGGCCCGTGAAGCCCAGCTTCTCGGTGGTGGTGGCCTTCACGTTCACTGCATCCTCGTCAATCCCCAGCACTGCGGCCACCTTGGTCCGCATCGCGGGAATATAGCTGGCCAGCTTGGGGCGTTGCGCGATAATAGTCACATCAACATTGTTGATGTGCCAGCCCCGCTCCGCCAGCAGCCCTACCACATGCTCCGTCAGCTTCATGCTGTCGGCACCCTTAAAGCGCTCATCCGTGTCCGGAAAATGCTTGCCAATATCTCCCAGCGCTGCTGCGCCCAGCAGCGCGTCCATCAGCGCATGGAGCGCCACGTCCGCATCACTGTGACCCAAAAGCCCCAGCTCATAGGGTACCTGAACACCGCACAAAATCAGCTTGCGCTCCGGCACCAGCTTATGCACATCATAGCCACAGCCCACTCTAAAGGCGGGCAGCTTCACTTTATTTTCCATAATTACGCTCCTCCTGCTGCAGTTCTTCCAAGAAATGCTCCGCCAGCACCAAATCCTCCGGCGTGGTAATCTTGATATTTTCGTAGCGGCCTACGGCCACTACCACCTTATGTCCCACAAGCTCCACTACGGATGCATCGTCGGTGACCGCCGCAGGGTGTGCAGCCAAATGAGCGTAAGCATCCTTGAGCAGCTGGGCGCGAAACACCTGCGGCGTCTGCACCGCCACCAGCGTGGAGCGCACAGGCGTGTCTACGACAACGCCGTTGGCGTCCACGACTTTGATGGTATTCTTCACGGGCACCGCAGCAATGGCCGCCCCCTGCTCCTTGGCCGCCGCCAGCGTGCGCGCAAACACAGCGCGGCCCGCAAAGGGCCGCGCACCATCGTGCACGGCGATGTAGGCGGCGTCGGCAGGTACGGCGGCCAGGGCGTTGGCCACGCTGTCCTGACGCTCCTTGCCCCCGGCTACAACCTTAATGGGCAGCGTCGAAAAATACTCCGACTGATAGCTAGCTAAGAGCGTGCGCCCCTCGTCCACCTCCGCCGGGGCCAGCACCACGATGGCTTCGGCCACCAGCTCCGTCTGCGCAAGCATGCGCAGACAGTGCACGATGAGGGGTGCTCCCCGCAAAACTGCAAAAGCCTTGTTAATCCCCAGCCCCAGGCGCTTACCAGCGCCTGCTGCGGGCACAATTGCCACTAATTTTTCCATAAGCCCCTCCCCTAAATTTTGCCCCTATTTAAGTACAGACTGGAGCATGCTACCCCAGTCTGTAAAGCTTCATTATATAACTACCCTGTGGCCTTAATAGCGCACAGCCTTGGCAAAAATCATTCTGCCAGCCGCTGTTTGCAGCACGGAGGTCACCACCACAGTAATGCTGCTGCCAATGCTACTACGACCATTTTCCACCACAATCATGGTACCATCGTCCAGATAAGCAATGGCCTGATTGGCCTCCTTGCCTTCCTTCACCAGGTACACATTCATCTCTTCCCCGGCAATAACCACGGGCTTAATGGCATTGGCCAGCTCGTTAATATTCAGCACCTTAACGCCCTGAATGCCAGCCACCTTGTTCAAATTGTAATCATTGGTAATAATGGCAGCGTGAGCCTGCTTGGCTAAACGCACCAGCTTGGCATCCACCTCGCTGATGTCGTCAAAATCACTGTCCACCACCACTACCTGCTCCTTGTAGCTAATGCGCAAATCCTGCACCAAATCAAGTCCACGGCGCCCCTTGGCACGCTTCAGATTATCCGACGAATCGGACAGCTTTTGCAGCTCCTCTAAAACGAAGTTGGGCACCACCAGCTGACCCTCTAAAAAGCCCGCTGCCATAATATCCATAATGCGTCCATCAATAATCACGCTGGTATCCAAGAGCTTGTTGCAGCTGTAAAGGCGGTCGCTCAAGGGACCGGAAATGGTATCCTGCTGCTTTTCCTCCGGCTTAATGGCCTTGCGGCTGGGAATGCGATTAAAAAAGCCCACAATATCATTGTGCTTGCGCAATGCCAGCTTGGCGCCCACGATGCTCAGCACCAGGCTTAAAAGAATGGGAATATAGGGTCCCACAATGGGCAGTCTGGAAAAGGGACCACCAATCAGATTCGCCAAAATCAGGCCGATGCCGATGCCAAAAATCATAACCAGAATATCACTGGTGGGAATTTTGGATAAGGATGTGGTGAGCAGCTCTGCGTAATTGAAAAGACTGTTAGTAATAAAGGGTGCCAGCACCAAGGCCAGCCAGGAGAAAATAAAAAGTCCCGGCAAGCCCAAAATCATGTTGGCAAAGGTAATGCCAAAAACGCCGTTGCCATGCAGATCGTAGCCTAGGTATTCCGACATATATGGTAAGAAGATATCTGTAAGTATGAGTCCAGTAACAATAATCATCAACGAAATAGATAGGCTAATAATTTTTCTCAGCATATAAACTCCTCCTTTCCTCAAGATTTGATAGCTAGCTTCTGCCTACTAGTTTATCTATTATATAATACTGCGGAATATCAAAAAACACAAGTAATCATTCTCAACAAATTTGTCTAGATTGTAAAATATCTCCAAAAAAAGAAGGGACTGCTCCATCCTTAGGAACAGTCCTCGAATTCTTTTTCTTTCCATTATTCACAGCAGGCGTCCAGCCAATTTCCGGCCTCCTGAGCATCGATATTGCGAATCAGCATAACCTCACTCTGCAAAATTTGCTTGGTATTGTGCAGCAGACGCCGCTCGCCTACGGAGATTTTTTTATTGCGCTCTAAAAGGGTCAAAAGCTTAAAAATTTTCGCCACCTCTACCACGCTTCCGCTTTTAATTTTGTCCATATACAGTTGGAAGCGACGGTTCCAGGAAATGCTTTTTACGGCCTGCACATCAGGATTTTCGTGCAGCACGGCTTCAATGGTTGCCAGAGTACCTTCGTCGCCAATAGTGCGCAAGCCCAGCTTTTCGGCACTACCCACCGGTAGCGCAACGGTCATGCTTTCAAACAGCATGGCAAGAATATAATATTCCACCTTCTCACCATTCTGCTCACGCGCTTGTACTTCCTTCACTATGGCACCGCCATGCAGCGGATAAACTACACGGTCTCCTGCAGCAAACATTTTCCACCCTCCTAAGTAAAATTTGCGAATTCCATCTGAAATTAAACCTTATGCATACATTGTACCACCCCGGGCAAAAATTGTCAAAGATTTGTTATTATATCACGCTCTTTTTCCACTGTCAACAGCTTAGGCAACTTTCAGCTTAAATTCGCAAAATTAGTACAGCGTTATGCTCTTTATTCATACTCTTGCCTAATAAATTCTGCAAAGTTTTAACTAATAAATGAGTAGTGGCTAGGATAAAACTCTTGACTTAAAGCGTACTCCAAGAAGTATAATATACATATAAAAAATACAGGAGACATTGCATGAAAATTATCTTTTTTATCGGTATAGTAGATTTGCTGCTCAGCACCATCGGTTACCTTTATTATCGCCACAACCTGCCCTGGGCTCGCAGCAGCTGGTTTAGTATTCTTTATTTGTCCTTCACCCTAAACGCCATTTGCAGTCGTGGGCTTTCGCCCCAACTGCCCCTTGCTCTGGTCAAGCTGTCTGCTTGGGCGGAGGGGCTGTGGGTTGCCTTTGGCTATTACACCCTGCTCTTTGCCCTGCTCCACCTGGTGCTGTGGCTGGTGAGCAGGCTGCTCCCCTTCACCCTACCCTTTGCCAAAATCACCTTAATCACCCTGGTAGCCAGCTGCCTTACAGTTATCTTTGGCAGCCTTAACGCCTTTACCCCCGTGGTACGCACCGAAAGCATTGTGACGAATAAGCTCGCTCCAGGCACCAGTTATCGCCTGGCGCTGATCAGCGACGTGCATTTAGGGCGCATTTTGGGGCGCAGCTATGCGGAAAAGCTGACCCAACGCTTGAACAGTCTTGCCCCCGACGCTGTGCTCATTGCGGGAGACTTGGTAGATGAACGCATTGCTTACGTGGAGGAGGATAACTCACTGGCTGCTCTTGCTCAAATCAATGCCCCCAAGGGCGTTTATCTGGCCTTTGGCAATCATGAGTATATCGACGACCCCGCCCGCTGGCACAAGCTGGTGGAGTCCCAAGGAATACGTGTTCTGCGGGATGAAAGCACAGTTATAGATGGCAGGCTCAAAATCACCGGCCTCAACGATTTTCGCTACAGCAAGGGCAAAAGCCCCAAGGCCATCCAAGCCTTGGCTTGGGACAACGACAAGTATTACAGCGTGCTCATGGACCATCAGCCCCGTCGTATGCTGGGAGCAGCTCATTTAGGCTACGATTTGTACCTTGCAGGTCACACCCATACGGGCCAGCTCTTCCCCAATCGACAGATCACGAAACGCATGTATCTCTTAGATTATGGACGCCAGGAATTTGGCAAGCTTACGGCCATCACCAGCTCCGGCTATGGCTTTTGGGGCCCACCGGTCAGGACCGAAGCGCCACCGGAGATTGTCATCATCGAAATCACAGGAAAATAAGTACAAAAAAGGATGCCGCTTTACAGCAGCATCCTTTACTAATTTGGGGGATACTATAATTAATTTTATTCCTTAGGTTCAACTACCACAATCTTAGCGTCAACGGCATTCTTTCTAATAGATTCAATGCCATTTTTGCAGCCAGCCATAGCCTTGTAGCCTTCACCAGTAGCGATAATCTGACCATTGGTTGCCTTCAGACGGAAACGGAACTCGCCAGCCTTATCCTTGTAAATTTCGAATTTCGGATGCTTAGCTACCTCATAACCTTCAACAGTTTGGTCCTCGATAGCAGCCTTAGGAGCATTGGCGATTACGCTGGCAATACCTTTACGGCAATACTTTTCTGCCTTATAAACCTGGGAGGACGCGATAACCTCACCATTGCCAGCCTTCAAATTGAATTTAACACCGGTTTTTGTTTGGAGAATTTCAAATTTGCCCATTTTCTTGCCTCCTTTTGAGTACCATATAGGTTTACACTCTTATTTTATGCTATCTTCATAAAAAAGACAAGTGTTTTTCAGCGCGTCATTGAAATTTTCTTTCTATTTATTTTTAGTATCAAAGTATTACCCGTAAGAGCAAAGCTAAGCTATGCCTTGAGCGTAAATAACCACTTTAATCAATCACATTGCGCAAAGCGCCAATCTTTTCAATCCGGCAAACTATTTCATCGCCAGTCTTGAGGAAGGTGGGCGGCTGCATACCCATGCCCACTCCGGCGGGAGTACCAGTAGCAATAATCGTACCAGCCTGTAGTGTCATGCCCTGGCTCAGCTCGCTGATGGCACCGCATACAGTCTGGATCATGTACTTGGTATTGCTGCTTTGGCGCAGCTCCCCATTTACAGTGCAGCTAATGTCCAGGTTCTGCTCATCGCCGATTTCATCCGCCGTTACCAGACAGGGACCCATGGGAGTAAAGCCATCCAGGCTCTTGCCCAAATACCATTGCTTGTGCCGTGTTTGCAGATTCCGGGCGCTGATGTCGTTGATAATGGTATAGCCAAAAATATAGTTTCGAGCCTGCTCCTTGGTCACAGCCCTGCAGTCCCGTGCCAGCACCACGCCCAGCTCGCATTCATAATCCAGGCTATCCACCAGACCTACATAGGAGGGTACCGCTTCGTTAGTAGCCGTGGCACGGCTAACACGCTTGGAAAAATAAATGGTATAAGGTCGCTCCCCACCAAAGGCTTCGTCGGAAAAACGACCTGCCTCCTGGGCATGAGCATCATAATTAATCCCTAGGCAAATTACATCCTGCCGGGGATGCACAATGGGAGCGCACAGCTGCAGCTTTTCCACATTCACCGCTGCACCAGTGAGCACATCCTCGTTGGCAGCCAAATGCTCCAGAGCGGCCTTAATATCTTCGCTCCAACCACAAATCAGTGCGTTCATATCGCTAAATGCTAGCGTAGGCACTAAACGAGCCAACAGGCTCAGGCGATAGGCCCTTGCTCCCTCCGCAAAGCCCACTAAAAGCTCTTCTTTATTGTTGATTATCGCTGTATAAAAACGCATGCTTAACTCTCCTTGTTATACGTATTACCCTTCAAAGCTCAAGGCTGCGCCCTTGTGTTATAGCAGCCAGCTCACAAAGCGCATATCAATACCCCTGTCCTTCAAATAGCTGCGCCAATAGCCCTTGTGCAAAAGGCCAGCGAAGGTATAGGGATTTTTGCCATCATCCATAATAATCAAACGATACATTTCCATGGGATGCTTTTGAAAATGCTCCGGAGTATTCAAAAACTCGTTGCCCGTTAAAGCAGCCTTATAGCCAAACTCCTTGAGCTTGGCAATGGACTGCTCGTTGTAGCTACCGCAAGGGTAAGCCATGGTGCACACAGTCTCATCTGCGGGCAGCAGTCTTTTTTCCAAATCATATTTGGAAACGCCGATTTCCCAATTAAGATAAACGGGATCGATGTCCTCCAAGCGGTTGTGACTGAAGGTATGGGAAGCAATCTCCATGCCAGCTCGCTGCATCTCCTTGAGCTGCTCCGCATTCATGTAAATCTTGCCGCCGATTTTGCTATTGATGATGGAAAAAGTGCCCCTAGCGTTATATTTTTTGAGCAGTGGAAAGGCCTCGGTATAGTTATCCGTATAGCCATCATCAAAGCTCAAGGCGATATACTTCTCCATGCTTTTGCCCGTGGCCAGCCTGTCGGCCAGCTCCGCCACAGTCACCATGTGATAGCCCTTTTCCTGCAAATATTGCAAGTGCCTGTCAAAGGTGGCCGGAGCTACCACCATGCCTTGGGGCCAGTCCGGATGATTGCCGATAGCATGATACTCCAACACAAAGCCGCCGCTGGCGCAGTAGCTGGCATAATCGTGACGCAGCCACAGCCAAGCCCCTATTACAAGCACCATAATTCCTAACAAAACAGCTAGCAGTTTTCTCCCTAACCCCTTCATTTTATTTCCAGCTCCATGCTCCTTCCCACATTATCCGCCGATAATTGGCCACATCCGTGGCCCCCTCGGTGGATATACACAAAATCACGGACTCAGCGTCCAGCTGCAGGCTGGCCTTGAGCTGCGCCAGCTCGCGCTCTCTGAGCGCGGCCACAGCCAGGCCAAGGCCTGCAGCGCCGCTTTCGCCACTCACCACAGCAGCGTCGCTGCCTACGGGATTGCCCAAAACGCGCATGCCCAAGGCGGCCGCCTTGTCGGGCATGGCGACGAAATTGTCGGCGTAGGCAGCTAGCTGCTGCCAGCCGATGCTGCAGGGCTCACCGCAGCAAAGCCCCGCCATAATAGAGTCGAGAGCACCATCCACGATATGCAGCTTGCCATCATTGGCCAATGCCGTGCGGTATAAGCAGTCCGCCTCATTGGGCTCCACGATGGTAATAATTGGCCGCGCCTCCTTGTAGTAGTCGGCAATGAAGCCCGCCATGGCCCCGGCCATGGCGCCCACTCCCGCCTGCAAAAAAACGTGTGTGGGACGCTGGCCGCCGCAGGCGGCCAGCTGGTCCACCATTTCGGCACCCATGGTGGTGTAGCCCTGCATGATGTGCAGTGGCACATCATCATAACCCTCCCAAGAGGTATCCTGCACTACAATGCCCCCATGCTCCGCTGCATACTGCCGTGCTAAGCGCACGCTGTCATCGTAATTACAATCCGTAATGCTGGCTTCCGCCCCCAGCTTGCGGATATTTTCCAAGCGCTCCGCTGCCGTGCCCTTGGGCATAAAGACTACAGCCTTATGGCCCAGGCGCTGGGCCGTCCAGGACACGCCCCGGCCATGGTTGCCATCGGTAGCAGTAACAAAGGTCAGCTGGCCTAACTGCTCCTTCACAGCGGGGGCAAGCAGACACGCCAACGTGAGCTTCTCGCCCTTAAGGCCCAGCCGACTGCCTATTTCCCGGGCAATGGCGTAGCTGCCGCCCAAGACCTTGAAGGCGTTGAGGCCAAAGCGATAGCTTTCGTCCTTGACCAAAATATTCTTCACTCCAAGCTCCTTGGCCAGGTCCTTAAGCTCCACCAAGGGCGTCACGCTATATTCATCAAAGCTTTGGTGAAAGCGGCGCACGGCCTTAGCTTGCTCCAAGCCAAAGCACGCCGTGCCTATTGCACCATATTTACTTTTATGAGGTAAATGCACCAGATGAAAATTTAACATTTTCATCCCTCCTTACACAATCCATGCTGCGAAAAGATAACAGCCTACAGCTTAGTTTTTAGCCAACAAATAACCTAAAAGCATGCCTGCCTCCCGATAGAGCAGCTTGCTGGTGCTAGCTTCGCAAATAACCTGCAAATGTCCCTGCCAAGCAGCTAAAACAGCCCGCTTGTTCAGCTGGCGGCGCTGCTTTTTCACTGCCTCGCTAGCCTTAAGAGCTGCTTTCACACCGCAGCAGCGTGCTAGGGCACAAATATTATCGGCGACAGTCAAGTTATCCTCGCTCAGCTCCTGCTGCCATGCCTTCACTGCAGCTTTAACCCTTGCATCCACTGTTTCCTCGGATAGCTCAGCCTTATAAACCATGCTAGTCAAAGCGAAAACTATAGCCGTAAAACGGCCCCCGGCAGCTAATGCTTGCAAAAGCGTTAGGCAATCCTTTGTAGCAGCAGCCAGCTTCTTTTGTAGGGAGCTGCGCTCCAGCTTTCCCTTAGCCATAATACGCTCCCACAGCACCTGTAAAGCAAGCAAATTGCGCACATCATCCACTTGCTCCAGCATATAATCAATGCTCTCACAGGTTTCTGCTCCCGCCATAGCTGCCAAGCTACGCAATATCAAAAGCTCACGCTTAAGATTTTTGAGCAGCTTTTCGCTGATGTTTTGCTGCAGCTCCTGCTGCAGCGCCAGCAGCTGCTCGCCATGAGCAGCGATAGCGGCCAGCACCTCGTCCTTCACCAGGCCAGTGCCCAGCTTTTCCTTAACAGGAGCTTCATCAGCCATAATGCCGCGCAAGGCCAGGCCCCGCACAAATTTGCTCCGCTTTTCGACGAAAAGCGGCACCTGGGCAGCGATATCCGCTGCCAATTGCAGCAGGGCGCCCTTGTCGCCCTCCAGGAGCTCTATTTCTACCTCATCAATGGGGTCCACATTGTCCTTGCCGGCAACAATTTTACCATGGTCCACAGCCAGCTCCGCCACTGCGCCCTTTAAATCAAGAATGTAGGTTGTACGCTGCACGGTGACAGTGAATAGCTTGCTGACGCCGTTCGGCGCCAGCTCCGTGAGCTCCGTACCCAAGCCCATTTCTGCAAAGCCCTCCAGCTTGGGACGAGGGCTATTTAGGGGCAGGTTCAGCTCCATGCGCTCACTCAGGCCAGCACCATTCTGCACGCTGGTTTTCACAGTGGCCTCGTAGGTGCCATCCCCCTTGGAGCGCACCCTGTAGGCAATGCCCTGACGCTTGAAGTCTAAATCCTCCGTATCATAATAGCTGCTCACCAGCTTGCGCTTTTTGGTGCTGCCCTCCCGCAAGGCTCCTGCCACGCAGTCCAGAGCCAACAGCTTTTTCAAATTATCCTTGCTCACTACAAGCTTTAATTCAATCTCTGTATTTTTTGCCATTTGCTTCACAACCTTTCTGTTGTTATGCTAAAACTTTATTTCAGAAAGCGCTTCCAGCGCTTAAAATCCAAAAGCTTGCCACCGGCACCGCTTTTTTGCCACAGCACCAAGGGCACCCCAAAGGCCAGCAAAGTCACACCCAAGGCCAAATAAAAGCGCGTGGTGCCAAAGGAATCTGCCAAAAAATTATAGGCAATAGCACCAGGAAGCATGCCCAAAAGCGTGGCGCAGCCATAAACCTTAAAGGGCAGGCGCACGCTGCCGGCGATAATGCTCACCGGGTCATAGGGAAAAATAGGCACGGTGCGCAGCCACAGCATTTTCGTAAAGCTGCCCTCGCCCACAAGATAGCTGGTCAGCCGCTCGCCCCAGCTGCCCCCAAAATGGCGCAGCAGCCAGTTGCCGCCCCCAAAGCGCCCCAAAAAGTAGCACAGCGTGGCGCAGCCAAAGCCACCCAGCAGCAAAAAGACGATGCCCAGCCAGGGCCCAAAAAGCACTCCCGCGCTCAAATTCAACAGAAGCGTAGGAAAAAAGAGCAGGGGTCTAATGGTATACACGCCCACATAAATAAGCGGCGCCCACACACCAAAGCCCATAACCCAACGCCGGATATCCTCCGCCGACTGGGGATGGGGATTGTAAGGCGAAATGTACAGCCCATACAGCACTAAGCTTAACAAAAGCAGGTAGGCCACTACCCGCAACAATAAATAAACAGTTTCTCTTTTCATAAAAATCCTTTCTATCCGCCTTAATTATAAGACTTTTTACCCCCTCTATGCAAGCAATAGCGCCACAATCTGCGAAATTCCTGTGAAGTGCTATGATTTAAATGTGAACAGACTTGACTTTATCTGTTGAATATATATAATTAAGGTGTACCTAAGATATGTGTACGTCTTGACATGATTTTTTTGAAAGTGGGGAAAGAACATGATTTTCAAATTTGAAGGACAAGCTCCGAAGATTGACGAAAAAGCATATGCTTTTAATACTGCAACCCTCATCGGCAAGGTAGAAATCAAAGAATATGCCAGCGTATGGCCCGGCGTTACCATTCGTGGCGACGTAAACCGCATCGAGGTTGGCCGCTATAGTAATATTCAGGACAACAGCGTGCTGCACGTTGCTGACAATTATGCCTGCATCGTAGGCGATTATGTAACCGTAGGTCACTGCGCTCTGCTCCATGCCTGCACTGTTGAGGACCACTGCCTGATCGGCATGCATTCCACCGTTTTGGACGGCGCCGTTATTGGCAAGGGCTCCATTGTAGCTGCCGGTGCTGTTGTTACCAAGGGCACCATTGTTCCGCCCAACTCCCTGGTTGCCGGCATCCCCGCAAAGGTTATCAAGACCTTGGACGAAAAGGGCCTGGCCTCCATTCATGCTCAAGCTATTAAATATAAAACTCTGTGGACCGAACGCTATGGTCTGTTGCCTGACGGCGGCGGCGAAAGCTACCACGGTGAAAAGATTGTCTAAAACCTTATTACCATAAGGTTATGAAATTGCTTGCAATACTTCTATATATACCCCTATATAAAAAAGGCTACCTGCGTGGTAGCCTTTTTTATTTTATGTAGTTTTGTTTATCCCACTAGTATAGCGCACATTCAGTAACAGCTTAGTGCCCCTTGTCGCGCTTAGCCTTAAAGGCTTTTTTATTGGCGTACATAGCATCGTCCGCAAAATGCAGCAGCTCAGCCAAGGTCGCACCCTTGTGCTCCTCGCTGAAGGCATATCCAGAGGAATAGCTCAGCTGAAAGTCCTTATTGTTCTTGTTATAGAAGCTGATTAATTCATCTATATCACGGAGCAAATCCTTGATTTCCCGCTTGCCGCTAATGTGCTCGGCAATCATGATGAACTCGTCGCCACCAAAGCGCCCGATAAAATACTGACAGGGCACAACCTGACGCAGCAAATTGGCAAAGCTGTAAATCATCATGTCGCCCATTTCGTGACCCTGAGTATCGTTAACCACCTTTAAATCATTCAAGTCAAACATGAAGCAGGCGGTGGGCTCGGTGATGGGACCGGCAGCAGCCAGCATTTCTTCGCACTTGTTCTTGTTGGGCAGCCCCGTAGCAAAGTCAATGTAAATCTTTTTGTTCAGCTCCAGATTGTATTGGCACAGGGTCGCCTCACGGCGCTTGGTCATCACATAATGCATGCCAAAGCCTGCCAGGAGCAAGGTCAACAAAAAGCCGCTCAACATCACCATATAAATGTGTCGCCTCAGGAAATGAGTAAGGCTAGGTTCAGGAATGGCATAGCCACCTTCAATCATAGATTTGCTAATATCGCTATAGCTCAATCCGGTCAAGCTTTTGCGTATAAAGGAGAAAGCCTCCCTATTGCCCCCTTGCACAGCAAAGCCCACCGGCACCTCAAAGCCTGTAGTAATAATATTCAAATCCTCCATACCATCTAAGGTGTTGCGATAAGCATAATATGTATCCGAGGACATGACCGTGCAATTTGCCTTACCATCCAAAACTGCCTTGATACAATTCTCCAAAGTGTCAACCTCATAAACTTTGGCATTGGGATAATTAGCCCTGATATAATACTTCTGCATAGGACTTTGCTTAGAAACGGCAATTACGTTTGTGGTATGCACATCGTAAAAATCCTTATATAAAAGTACTAAAAAACCATCGGTTAGGGGTTCGGTGACCATCAAACCATTACTCTCTGCTGTCCAATAATTGCAATAAAAGGGATAAATAGCATCCACTTCACCCTTGGCCAAAGCTTTGCGAATCTCTTCATAATCACTATAGCCCTTTGTTTGGATATCGATATCATACCGACGACGCATATGCTCCCTATACACCGCCAATATACCTACTAAATCATTTTTATTATCATCCGAATCCGCATAAGGTAGAAACCCCTCTACATAACCCACCGTAAACGGATTATTCTTTGACTCAAGCCATGTTAAATTCGTCTTATCCAGACCGGACAGAGTAACTGCTGTATCTCCATAATACTTTAAATAAATCCTATCATTATAGAAGCGATCAGCTTGTAAAATCTCGCTGTGAGCCATATTCAAATCCTGTAACAAATCAGGACGATTTTTATTTACAGCCACATAATAAGAAGAAAAACCAATCTTGCCAATGGAACGTAAATGCTGCTTTACTTTATTGGAATCCATAACAGGAGGAGCAACATTCAAATCAATCACACCATTAATTGCATCCTGATTGCGCAAATTACCATTGCTATAAGATATAATATTCGCCTCAATCCGATTTTCCTGTAACCATTTGCGCAGATATTCCTCTTGTACGCTGCCCTTATTAACACCAATAGTTTTGCCACTAATAGTTGCAGGGTCTTCAAACTTAATATCAGTACGTCCTTCGCGCACATATAGATAGTAATATTCACGGCCCTGCTCCTCTAGAGGAAAGCTAATGCTTTCGGCTCGCTTAGGAGTATAGGACACATTACCCATCACATCAATTTCGCCCTTTTTCAGCTTTTCTAAGAGCTCCCCAAAATTACCATATACATAGTCATATTACCAATTAGCATAGTAAGCCAATTGTTGCAAATACTCATAGCCATAACCAGACTTTGGCTGATCTCCTCGCCCTTCCTGAAAGCCTTTATAAATTACATAACCGGCTCTCACCTTTTTAGGTTGATTAGAAGCTGCTTCAGCCTGAGCGTCAGATGGAGTTAGTGCGGTAATAAGAAAACACAACACCGTCAACAACAAAAAAGCAAATTTACGCAAACCCCTACACCTCTTATAGCATCAAATTATCTAGTAACTGAATCAAATATTTATTCATCTTATATTCTACATCATATGGCAAGGATATGCAACATAGCTATATAAAAAGCTCCCACAGCTACAGCGGGAGCTTTGAACAATCATTACAGAAATAACAAATGTATTAATTGAAGTTTTATTGATAAAGCTTGTATTTTTTTACCTTATGACTAAAATCAGTTGTTTCCTGTTGCCAGCGGGAGAACACCTCCTGGGCAGGTAAATTTTCCCGAGCACTGCTTTCGCCCAAATTGGTGTCGATTTTGTAGCCCTTGAGTCCGTAGCCACGCTCCTTAAAGGTGAGCAGGCCAGGATAAAGCTGGCGCAGTGTTTGTAAAATCACGTAGCCTGATTCCGCCAAATTGGCCTTATTCTTGTCTAAGACATAGACCTCCACACCCTGAACTACCTTGCCAGCGTAGGCACCTGCTTCCGGAGTAAAGGCTGCGGCACGAAAGCCCATGCCGGGCAACTTTTTATCATCCAGTGCCTGTTTCACCTTGGCCGCCTCCATAAAGGGTGCCCCCACGAAGTGGAAGGGCTTGCCCGTGCCGATGCCTACGGACAGATTGCCATTACCTAAGCTGCCGGTGATGCAATACAAATAGGCACATTCCGCGGTGGGAATGCGGGGCGAGGTTTGCACCCAAGGCAGGCCGGTGGCCTGCCAGTCCATGCCAGCGCGATAGTTTTGCATGGGCACAACCTCTAGGGCACAGTTGATGCCCTCTTCCTTATTGATATAACGGGCAAATTCGCCGATGGTAAGGCCATGGCGCAGTGGAATGGGATACAGGCCGATGAAGGTGGCGTATTCCGGCTTGAGCACAGGCCCCTGCATTTTATCGCCCAAGGGGTTGGGTCTATCCAGCACTACAACCTGCTTATTATATTTGGCGCAAGCCTCCAGGATGTAAGCCAAGGAGGAAAAATAGGTGTAGTGGCGCACGCCCACATCCTGAATATCCACCACCATGGTATCGATGTGCTCTAGCATTTCCTTACTGGGACGACGGCTTGCGCCGTACAGGCTCAGCACGGGAATGCCCTCATGCTCACTGTTGGCGAATTTTTTGCCTGCCTCCACAGCGCCATACAGGCCATGCTCCGGCACGAAGATAGCGCTCAAAGTATACTGGGTCCGCAAGATATCCACGCTGGAGCGCAGCTTGCTATCTACGCCCGTCTGGTTGGTGAAAAGCCCCAAGCGCTTGCCCTCCAGCAGCTTCTTTACCTCCGGCTCCGCCACTCTTTCAATCCCCAGCACAACCTTAGCCGCAGCCTTCTGCTCACCATCCAAATCCATCTTCTTCGCATTGGTTCCCATGCAACCTGATAATAACAATATACACATTAATAGTAACAAAATTTTTTTCAACATGATATGTTCTCCTTTAGTTATATTATACCATAAAGAGAACTTTACATTAAGAAATTCGTAATAAGCAAGCATCATGCTCGCGGTGATTACTTATTACGAAATTAAAAACAAAAACCGTAGTACCGAATCATCGATACTACGGTTAAAAGCTATAAAACTTATGCCGCCTTCAAGGCCTTTTCCTTCTTCTTCTGAATGAAGAACAGTACTACGCAGCACGCAATACCCACAGCGTCAGTAACCATGCCCGGGTTCATAAGACCAAGCGCGCCTACCAAAATAACCAGACGCAGCCAAGCCGCAACCTTCGCACAGAAATACCCTTCAACAGCAACTGCCAGCATAAACACGCCGATGCAAGCCGTTACAGCCGTCCAAGCGCCCTCTGCCAAGGTGGTGTTAATAAGCATCAATTGGGGAGAGAACACGAACATAAAGGGCACGATGAAGCCCGCAATAGCCAGCTTTACAGAAGCAACACCCGTCTTCATGGGGTCGCCGCCACTGAGACCCGCTGCCGCAAAGGAAGCCAAGGCAACAGGAGGAGTCAGGTTTGCAAACATGGCATAATAGAAGGAGAACATATGGGCAGCCGCCGGAGCGATACCCAGCTTAGCCAATGCCGGAGCAGCAATGGCAGCAGTAATGATGTATGCCGGGATGGAGGGCAGGCCCATGCCCAAAATCATACAGGTAATCATGGTGAACACCAGCGTAAAGAGAATGCTGGTACCACCCAGAGCGATAATGGTGTTCGCCATGGTCAGGCCAAAGCCAGTCTTGGAGCAAACGCCGATGATGATACCTACGCAGGCGCAGGCGATAGCTACGGAAACAGTCTGCTTGGCGCCATTAGCCAAGGCATCAACCATATCCTTTACACTCATGCGGGTGTCCTTTTTCAGCTGCGCAACCACGATGGTAACCACAATGGTCAGCACTGCAGAATAAACAACGGTGGTACCGGAGAAGAACAGCATGTACAGCAGGAAGAATACCGGCAGCAGCAAATGGCCACGAGCATTCAGCACAGTCTTCAAAACAGGCAGCTGGTCCTTCGGTAAGCCAACGAGGCCATCCTTAGAGGCACGCAGCTGCACTTGGATGATAATACCCAAATAATAGAGCAGCGCCGGAATAGCAGCCCACACGATAATATTAGAGTATTTTACGCCCAACATTTCCGCCATAATGAAGGCTGCAGCACCCATAATGGGCGGCAGCAGCTGACCGCCTACAGAAGCAGCGGATTCAACAGCGCCGGCAAACTCTTTGGAATAACCGGTCTTCTTCATCAAAGGAATGGTGAAGGCGCCGGTGGTTACAACGTTAGCAACGGCGGAGCCGTTAATGGAGCCCAAAAAGCCGGAGGCGATAACGGATACCTTGGCCGGACCGCCCTTGGTATGACCGGCCAAAGCCAGCGCCAAATCGTTGAACAACTGGCCCATGCCAGACTTGCTCATTACGGCACCAAAGAGAATGAAGAGGAAGATGTAGCTGGCAGCAACGTTAACAGAAGTGCCATAAATACCTTCCGTATTAGCAAAGAAGTGGTTGGACAGGCTGGTCCAGTCATAGCCGCGGTGCATGAACATGCCCGGCATGGAACGACCAAAAATGCCGTAAGCTATAAAAACCAGGCTCAGCAGGGAAAGCACGTTGCCGCTGACGCGACGGGAGGCCTCCAAAACCAAAGCCACAAGCAGAGTTGCCATAACCATATCCATGGTATTGGCATTGCCTGCTCTTTCCACAAAGCCCTGATAGTCAGTAGAAATATAGATGGGAGCTGCCAAAGAAGCAGCTACCAAAATCCAGTCCAGAATGGACGGTGTGGTGAAGCTGGATTTCTTGCACATGGGATACATGAGGAAGGTTAAAACCAGCATCATGGAAACGTGAATGGAACGGTGAATCAAAGTCAGGGGCGGACCAAAGGTCGCCGTATACAGATGATAACAGGACACGAGGATGCACAGCACGAAAAAGATTTTTTTCATAGCGCCGGAGAAGGTTCTAGTAGTGGATTCCTTATCCAGCTTCTTAATAATCTCCTCAGATTTGCTCTGCATTTCCGCACTAGCTTCGGTACTAATAGCCACTTCGGTCTCAGCAGCTTTATCTTTAGTATTCTGCATCAAAAAGTCCCCTCCTCTCAATTACTAAAACTAAACGAGTATGCTCGGGTAAGATTCTCCCACTGGTGACTAAAACATCATTTACCTTTATTTCCCGAGTAGCCAAATGGGAATTAATCCAGACAAAATGTGGAAATATTTGGCCAATTTCTTCCATATAAATGCGTCCCTTTTCTATTCTCGTCCGCTTGCCCTTGTTTTCAGGAATCCCTGCCCCAAAGGCTGGAAAAGAAATTGCATCCAGCTCCAAGGTATTATCCTGGTTAATATGATAATACTCATGCCAGGATATGCGCTCCCAGGAGTGAATCCAGCCAAAAAAGAGCTTATCACCTGTTTGCACAGGATAGCGCACGTACTCCTTTTTAGTCTGATAATCATAGATGCGCAGGATTTTGTCCTTAGAATATAGATGCTGCCAGCCAAAAAGGCCGGCAGCAACGATGCTTAACAATAGGAATAAGGTAAATGTCTTCTTTGACATGAAGGTCATGAATTATTTCAGCATGCCTTTCTCTTTGTAGTACTTTTCAGCACCGGGATGCAGCTTAACGGAAGTGCCCTTGATACCGCGCAGTGCGGTTTCCGGTTTAATTTCGCGCTTAGCAGTTGCATGGGATGCGCCAATGGTTTCCAAGCCCTTTTGAGAGTAGATACCGGTCAGCAGGTCGTATACAACATCATCGGACAGGTTCTTGCTAACCAGCATGATGTTCATAACAGCTGCAGTGGTGGTGTCAACCTTGGTGCCATAGGTTTCCTTCGGAATCTTCCATTCTACATAGAAGGGATATTTTGCAGTTAATTTCTTCAGAGCTTCGCCTTCAACGGGAACGAATACGATTTCTTTAGCAGTGCCCAATTCTTTAATGGTTGCATTACCCAGACCGGAGGTTACGAAAGCAACGTCACATTGACCGTTCTTAATTTGGTCAATAGCTTCGCCGTAGGAGAGGTAGTCAACCTTTGCATCCTTATAGGTCATGCCGTGAGCTTCGAACATCATACGAGCATTCAGCTCAACGCCGGAGTTAGGAGCGCCAACGCCAACGCGTTTGCCCTTCAGATCGGTGAACTTGGTGATGCCGCTGTCTTTAGTGGTAACGATTTGGCAAACGTTCGGCCACAGACCCATCATCGCACGAAGGTTTTCTGCTTTCGGTTTGCCCTGATATGCGCCAAAGGCTTCAACAGCTTGGATTACGGAGTCGCTCATGGCAATAGCCATTTCGCCTTTACCAGTCAAAATAGCGTTGATGTTTTCTGCAGTTGCACCGGTTGCAGTTGCAGAGGTCTTGTAGCCCATTTCACCAACAACCTTGGAGAATGCGCCGCCAATGGGGAAATAAATACCACTGGTAGGACCGGTCAGCACAGTGATAAATTCCTTACTACGATCTACCTTGCCAGCTGCAGCCTTATTGTCGGCTTTTTTGTCGCCACCGCCGCCACAGGCAGCCACAGTCAAGGCCATAACGATCATCATCATTAGAGCTAAAAACTTCTTCATAATTTCCTTCGCCTCTTTCCTAAATTAATAGCCGAATTGTAAAAATACAATTGTACACTTGTATTATAGCATAGACCGAAAGCGGAAGGAAAGCACTTTTTTCACAAGCTTTTTACAGACTTTTTTCTAGTTACTAAAATGTAATAAAGTTTACAAAGCTGTCAAATATTTATGCACTGCCTCGGCTGCGCCTCGGCCCTCCGCAATAGCCCACACCACAAGGCTTTGGCCACGACGGGCATCGCCGGCGGCGAAGACGCCGGGCACGCTGGTTTGGTAGTCCTTAGCGCTGGCTTTAATGGAGCCACGGGCATTTTTATCCACATGGAACTCGTCCACAAGACGCTGCTCGCTGCCGGCAAAGCCCATAGCCAACAGTACTACCTGAGCAGGAATAATCCGCTCGGTGCCCGGAATTGGCACCTCTACGCGCTTGCCGTTAATGACCTGCATGGTGTTTTGGCAAATGCGCAGACCGGTAACATGACCGTCCTTGCCCAAAAATTCCTGGGTCATAACGCAGAACTCGCGAGCGTCCTCCTTAAATTTGGCAATGGCCTCCTCCTGGCCGTAGTCCGTGGTGAAAACCTTTGGGAATTCCGGCCAGGGATTGTTTTCCGTGCGGGAGTGGGGCAGGCAGGGATTGTGCTGCAGCTGTTTCACGCTGCGGCATCCCTGCCGGATAACCGTGGCCATGCAATCATTGCCGGTGTCGCCACCGCCAATGATGACCACGTCCTTATCCTTGGTGTCCACAAAAAGTCCGTCCTCGTAATTGCTGTCCAGATAGCTCTTGGTCACATTATGCAAAAATTCTTTAGCGAAATAAATGCCCTCTAGCTCACGCCCCTTGACATCGATATCTCGCGGTTGGGTAGCGCCGGTGCACAGCACCACGGCGTCGAATTCCTCGAGCAGCGTGCTAGAAGAAATTTTAGCGCCAACCTCGGCGTTCAGCACGAAGGTTACCCCTGCCTCCTCCAGCAGCTTGACGCGGCGCAGCACCGTGTCCTTGGACAGCTTCATGGTGGGCACGCCGTACATCAACAGGCCGCCGGGCCTATCCGCCCGCTCAAAGACGGTCACAAGGTGACCGGCCTTGTTGAGCTGGTCGGCACAGGCCAGACCTGCAGGGCCGCTGCCCACCACGGCCACCCTTTTACCGCTGCGCTTAGCCGGAATATTGGGCTTCACGAGGCCCTTTGCGAAGGCGTTTTCGATGATGTATTGCTCGATATTTTTAATGGCTACCGGAGCGGCCACCAAACCTGCGTTGCAGGCGCCCTCGCAGGGCGCCGGGCACACATGGGAGGTGAACTCCGGGAAATTATTGGTTTTATTCAAGCGTGCATAGGCAGCTTCGTCCATGCCACGATATACCAAATCGTTAAACTCGGGCATCAGATTGTGCAGGGGGCAACCGCTGACCATGCCGTTCAGCGTCATGCCGCTGTGGCAAAAGGGCACGCCGCAGTCCATGCAGCGGGCTGCCTGACGGCGCAGCTCCTCAGCATGTCCCAGGCTGCTGGTCTTGATTTCCTCCCAATCCTGAATGCGCTCTGCGCAAGGCCGCAGGCTAAGCTCCTGGCGCTTATAATCCATAAATCCGGTGGGCTTACCCATTATGCCTTCACCTCCTCAAAAACTTTCAGGGTAGCAGTATCCATATCCATACCCTGCTGCAGATAATCGTTGAGCTTTTCCATAACCTTTTTGTAATCCTTGGGAATAACCTTCACAAACTTGCTTTGGTATTTGCTCCAGTTGTCCAAAATGTCCAAGGCCAGCTTGCTGCCCGTGTATTCCGCATGATTTAAAATCATCTTCTTCACGGTGAGGCTGTCGTTAATGGCCTCCAGGGGCTCCAGCAAAACGATTTCTTTATTGCAATAGGAGGCAAAGTCGCCCTCCAAATCCAGTACATAGGCTACACCGCCGCTCATACCGGCAGCAAAGTTACGGCCGGTTTTGCCCAAAATGACCACAGTACCACCGGTCATGTATTCGCAGCCATGGTCGCCCACGCCCTCGATAACGGCGTTGACACCACTGTTGCGGATGCAGAAGCGTTCACCGGCGATGCCACGGATATAGGCCTCACCGCTAGTACCGCCGTAGAAGGCAACGTTGCCGATGATAACGTTTTCGTGAGCATTGAAGCGGGAGTCCCCATCAGGATAGATGATGATCTTGCCGCCGGACAGGCCCTTGCCCACATGGTCGTTGGCGTCGCCCTCCAGCTCCAGTGTTACGCCTTTGGGCAGGAAAGCGCCAAAGCTTTGACCAGCGCTGCCCTTAAAGTGCAGATTAATGGTATCCGCAGGCAGACCCTCTAAGCCATAACGACGGGTGATTTCGCTGCCCAAAATGGTGCCCACGACGCGGTCCGTATTCTTAATGGGCAGGGTGATGCGCACAGACTTTTTGTTGTCCAGATTGCTGTGGCAAATATCTAACAGCTCACGCATATCGAGGGATTTTTCCAGCTGGTGATTCTGCTTTTTAGTGCATACCTGGCTAGCGCCGGGCTCCACCTCGGGCTTATAGAGCAGCGGGGACAAATCCAGATTCTTATTCTTCCAGTTGCGGGCCTTTTCCGGCTTTGGAATGAGCACCTCGGTGCGCCCCACCATCTCGTCGATGGAGCGGAAGCCTAGCATGGCCATATATTCACGCACCTCTTGCGCGATAAAGCGCATGTAGTTGACGATGTATTCCGGCTTGCCGCGGAAGTTTTTGCGCAGTGCCGGGTCCTGAGTAGCAATGCCCATGGGGCAGGTGTTTAAATTGCACACGCGCATCATGACGCAGCCAATGGCAATCAGGGGCGCAGTGGCAAAGCCGTACTCCTCGGCACCGAGGAGGGCGGCGATAATCACATCGCGACCGGTGAGCAGCTTGCCATCGGTTTCCAAGGTTACGCGGTCACGCAGGTTGTTGAGGAGCAAAGTTTGGTGAGTTTCCATGAGACCCAGCTCCCAAGGCAGACCGGCGTGGTTGATGGAGGTGCGGGGAGAGGCACCAGTGCCACCGTCGTAGCCGCTGATGAGGACAACGTCAGCGCAGGCCTTGACAACGCCTGCGGCGATGGTGCCAACGCCCACCTCACTAACCAGCTTCACGCTAATGCGGGCACGGGGGTTGGCATTTTTCAAATCGTGGATGAGCTCGGCCAAATCCTCGATGGAGTAAATATCATGATGGGGCGGCGGGGAAATGAGGCCGATGCCGGCGGTGGTGCCACGGCATTCCGCAATCCAGGGATAAACCTTGCCGCCGGGCAACTGGCCGCCCTCGCCGGGCTTAGCGCCCTGGGCAATTTTGATTTGGATTTCGTCCGCATTGACTAAATAGTTGCTGGTAACACCAAAGCGACCGGAAGCAACCTGCTTAATGGAGCTGCGCTTGCTATCACCATTGGGCATGGGTGCAAAGCGGCTCGGGTGCTCGCCACCCTCGCCAGTGTTGGAGCGACCGCCAATGCGGTTCATGGCGATGGCCAGGCATTCATGAGCCTCCTGGCTCAAGGAGCCATAGCTCATGGCGCCGGTCTTGAAGCGATGGCAAATGCTGTCCACGCTTTCCACATCATCAATATCAATGGGCAGACGCTGGGGCGTGAAGGTGAGCATACTGCGCAGGTTTTGGTTGGCAAATTCACTACCGCTGAGCTGCTCGGAAAATTCCTTAAACAGCTTGTAATCACCAGTGCGGCAGGCCTGCTGCAGCTTCACGATGGTTTCCGGATTAATCATATGCTTTTCGCCCTGATCACGGTATTGGTAATGGGAGCCGGAATCATAGCTAAAGAGATCGATATCCCCCTCCACAAAGGCGGGCTCGTGGCGCATGGACACTTCTTTGGCGATTTCGTCCAGACCAATGCCCTCTAAGCGGGACGGAGTGCCGGTGAAGTATTCATCAATAACGGCGCTGCTGATGCCAATGGCTTCAAAGATTTGGGCACCGCGGTAGGATTGCACGGTGGAAATACCCATCTTGGAGAGAATCTTAGCGATGCCATGGGTGCAAGCGCTAATATAATTTTCCGTAGCCTTTTCAAAGCTGATGTCCAGCATGCCGGTGCTGCACATATTTTCCAAAGTTTCAAAGGCCAAATAGGGGTTGATACCGCTGACGCCATAGCCTAAGAGCAGTGCCATATGATGCACCTCACGAGGCTCGGCGGATTCGATAATAATGGAAGCACGCAGACGGGTGCCCTTCTTAATCAAATGGTGGTGCAGGCCTGCGCCGGCCAAGAGCGCCGGAATGGCAGCCTTGTCCTTGGAAATACCACGGTCGGACAGGATGAGGATCACCTTGCCCTCTTCGATGTATTTATCGGCCAGCTCAAAGATTTCGTCCAGTGCCTTTTTCAATCCAGCGCCACCTTCAGCCACGTTGTAAAGCATGGGAATGGTGCAGGCTTCAAAGTTGGGGATGTGCTTTAATTTAGCTAGCTCGATATTACTCAAAACCGGAGATTCGGCGCTGATTTGGTGGCAGCTTTCCGGCTGCGGGTCAATCAGGTTCAGTTCAGGGCCGATGCCGCTGGTGGTATCGGTAAAGACCTCCTCGCGGATAGCATCGATAGGCGGATTGGTAACCTGAGCAAAGAGCTGCTTGAAATAGTTATAAAGTAGCTGAGGCTTTTCGCTGAGCACGGCCAAGGGTGCGTCATTGCCCATTGCTCCCAAAGGATCAATGCCCTTGGTGGCCATTGGGCGCAGGAACTTGGTCAAATCCTCCAGAGTATAGCCAAAGGCACGTTGACGCTGCAGCAGTGTTTGGGTGTCTGGCACGGGCAGTTCGCTGTTGAGCGGAATATTTTTCAGCTTAATGGAATGCTCCTTGAGCCATTCGCGATAGGGATGCTCGGTAGCGATTTGGTGCTTGATTTCGTCGTTGCCGATGATGCGGCCCTGCTCCGTATCGATGACCAGCATACGACCAGGGCGCAGGCGGTCCTTTTTCACGATGGTGGAGGGATCAATGTCCACTACGCCCACCTCGGAGGCCAGCACGATGGTGTTGTCTTCCGTAATATAGTAACGGGAGGGGCGCAGGCCATTGCGGTCCAGAGCGGCGCAGATGGTGCGACCATCGGTAAAGGCCATGGCGGCGGGACCGTCCCAGGCTTCGATGAGGGAGTTGTGGTATTCAAAAAAGGCCTTCAAATCCGGGTCCAAATGGGGATTTTTGCCCCAGGGCTCAGGAATCATCATCATGACAGCATGGGGCAGGCTGCGACCGCTCATGACGAGGAATTCTAAGCAGTTATCAAACATGCCGGAGTCGGAGCCGGTTTCATCTATAATAGGCATAATTTTGCTGATATCGTTACCCCACAGGCTGTTGCCGCACATAGTTTGGCGGGCACGCATCCAGTTGATGTTGCCACGCAGGGTGTTGATTTCGCCATTATGCATCAAATAACGATAGGGATGGGCACGCTCCCAGC
The DNA here is from genome assembly GCA_030540395.1 of Phascolarctobacterium sp. Taxonomy (GTDB): domain Bacteria; phylum Bacillota; class Negativicutes; order Acidaminococcales; family Acidaminococcaceae; genus Phascolarctobacterium_A. The sequence continues at coordinate 14,451 of JAUNWI010000006.1, read as the reverse complement.
TGGGGAAGGTGTTGGTGCTGAAACGGCTGTGAACCAGTGCCAGTGCCGTTTCTACGGAGCTATCCTCCATGTCCACATAGAAGGTGCGCAGCTGCTCGGTGGTGAGCATGCCCTTGTAGACGATAGTGCGGGAGGACAGGCTGGAAACATAGAAGTATTTGCCGCCCCGGAGCTTGCCATAGCGGATGTAGTTTTCGGCTTGACGGCGAATGCTGTAGAGCTTGCGCTCAAAGGCGTTGTCGTCGATGTCCAGGCGGTCCAGGATATTTTCAGATGGTTTGATAAATACCTGTGCCATATAAGGCATGCTTTGGCGGGATTTTTCGCCCAAAACCTCGGGATGCACGGGCACAGTACGCCAGCCCAGCACGCTTTGGCCATTGGCCTCCACGATGCGCTCAAAGTGGCGCTCTACGTTTTCTCTTTCTACGATATCCGGTGGCAGGAAGATGAAGCCCACGGCGTATTTGCCGGGCTCGGGTAAGTCGATGTCTAATTTTGCACATTCTTTGACGAAGAAGTTGTGCGGAATTTGCAGCAGTACGCCGGCGCCGTCACCGGAGTTAGCATCTGCACCTTGACCACCGCGGTGGTCCATATTATGCAACACGACGAGTGCTTGCTTTAAGATTTTATTAGACTTTTTGCCATTGATATTGGCGACCACGCCAACACCACAGGCATCATGCTCAAACCAAGGGTCGTATAAGCCCTGCTTGGCAGGTAGTGATGTATTCATAAGCATTCCCCTCTCACAGTAAAACTCAAAAAAATACTAGAACTGTAATTTTAATTATAAAGCAGCCCTAAACCAATTGCAAATTGTATACATGTATATTTTTCTTTTATCCTTGTATGTTTATTTATCGCTCCTGCTCTGTAAAAAGTGTACAAACAGCAAACTCCCCAGCTATCGCTGGGGAGTTTTTTGCTTCCTTTTTACAATCCCTTGGCCTCATACTCAGCCAGCTTAAAGCCGATGAGCACGTCCTCGCCATTGACCAAGATGGGGCGCTTCACGAGCATACCGTCGGAAGCCAGCAGCGCCAGCTGCTCCTCCTCCGTCATGGTGGGAATTTTGTCCTTCAAATTCAGTTCCTTATACAGCTTGCCGCTGGTGTTATAAAAGCGCTTTAAGGGCAAGCCGCTAGCCTTATACCAGGCAGTGAGCTCCTCTAAAGAAGGCTTGTCGCCTTTAATATCGCGCTTTTCCAAGGTATAGCCCTTGTCCAGCAAATACTTCTCGGCCTTTTTGCAGGTACCGCATTTATCATAGCAAACGAATAACATAATTTCACCTCATTTTAAGATGATTAGCTAGATCCTTCTGCTAGAGCAAAGTGCGCTTACAGCATATGTGCGCGCAGCTCCTCCCCAGAAAGCGGAGACAAATAAGCCGGCGCAATATCAAACACAGTCTTGCAGCCGCTTACGCCCTCCTGATGCAGACGATTGATGGCACGAGCAAAGGCGCACAGCACAGAGGAAGTAAACTCCGGATTGGAATCCAGCTTCAGGTTATATTCAATAATATGCTTGTTCTCGCCATTAAAGCCGGTCACACCACTGCGCATTACAAAGCCACCGTGGGGAATGCCTGCGTGGTTCTTAGCAAACTCTTCCTCGCTGATAAAATGTACAGTAGTATCATAATCAGCAAAATAGTTGGGCATTTCTTTGATTTCCTTTTCAATGGCTGCCAAATCTGCACCTTCCTCAGGCACAATATAGCATACGCGGGTGTGCATTTGGCGAGTGCTCAGCTCCGGATTGGCGCCACTGCGTACAGCCTCCAAGGCTGCTTCTACAGGGCAGGTATATTGCTTGCCATTTTTTACGCCCTTCACCCGACGAATCGCATCGGAATGACCTTGGCTGACGCCCTTACCCCAGAAGGTGTAATCCTTGCCCTGGGGCAGCACTGCATTGGCATACAGGCGATTTAAAGAAAACATACCCGGGTCCCAGCCGCAGGAAATCAGCGCAATGTGGCCATTTTCCTTAGCCACCTTATCAACATTGGCAAAATGCTCCGGAATGCGAGCATGGGTATCAAAGCTGTCGATAACATTGAAAAGCTTAGCCATAGCCGGAGTCTGCTCGGGCAAATCCGTAGCAGAGCCACCGCACAGCACCAACACATCAATCTCATCCTTGTGAGCTTCAGCATCGGCGATGTTATACACCTTAACGCCCTCGGTCGCAACCTTTACAGAAGCGGGGTCACGGCGGGTGAACACTGCCACAAGCTCCATATCAGCATTTTGTCTAATAGCAGACTCCACACCACGACCTAAATTACCATAACCATAAATTGCAATTCTCATTTGTCTTACTCCCCTCAATTACATAATATTATAATTTAGTGCGGTCCTCCAGGGACCGCTTTATATTATACCATAGAATCATTTGATTTGCTTAAGATATTCTACAGCAGCCTGTAGCTGCACATCCTTCCTTGCCGTATCAGGTAGCTCCACCACCTGGTCCGGCTCAATGCCCACATTATGAATGGAAACGCCGGAAGGAGTGTAATAATTGGCGATGGTGATCTTCACCGCAGTGCTGTTATCAAGGCGATAAACGGACTGCACACTGCCCTTGCCAAAGGTTTTAACGCCAAAAAGCTTGCCCGCCTTGGTATCCTTAATAGCGCCTGCCACAATCTCTGCCGCGCTGGCACTGCCATGGTCCACTAATACGGCCAAGGGGTATTTTACCTTTTCCAAGCTAGAGGTTTCTTCATATTTATTACCATTCTTGTCGATGACGGAAACAATGGGTCCCTTGGGCACCAGCATTCGGGCCACACCCACGCCGGCATCCAAGATGCCGCCGGGATTACCACGCAAATCCAGAATCAGGGACTCCATGCCCTTTTCCTCCAGCTTTTTGTACTCCTTGGTAAAGTCCTCCACCGTGCTTTCGTTGAATACGGCAATGCGAATATAACCAATCTTAGTATCGGGCACAAACTGTCCGCCTACAGAAGGATTCTTGATTTCCTTGCGAATTACCCGCACCTTGCGCAGGCTGCCATCCTTGCCCTTCAGCTCCAGCAGCACCTCCGTGCCCTGCTGGCCACGAATCTTTTGGGCCATCTGCTCCATATTCAGCGTGCGGCTTTGCACATCATCCACGGACATGATAATATCACCGCTTTTAATGCCTGCCAGCGCACCGGGGTTATCCGGCAAGGCGGAAATCACCACATAATCATCCCCGCGCTTACCAAAAACAATGCCGATGCCCCCAAAGGTACCATTGGTCATTTCGCTGAGCTGCTTGTAGTCCTTGCGATTTAAATACACCGTATAAGGGTCGCCCACGGACTCCACCATGCCCTTAATGGCACCATCAAACAGGGTGTGGTTGTCCACTTCCCCATTATAATTATTCTTCAATAAATGCATAGTGCGCAAAAAACGCACCGATTCCGAGGCGCTGCCTGTTAATTTTTGCAGCAGTACGCCTTCCACACCCACTATGGTGACCGTGGTCAATAAAGCTGTGGCCACACAGCAGGCAGCTAACTGCCAAGCCTTTTTACTAAACATTCAACGCCCCTCCGCTTGCTTCTTCTCTAACATGAATAATTAAGGTAAATAATTCAAAGGCTCCGTTACCTCGCCATGTAAACGCACCTCAAAATGGCAGTGGGGACCGGTGGAATAACCGGTGCTACCGGCGTAGGCAATGCAGGTGCCCTTATTCACATATTGACCCTCATACACATTTAAGCTTTGATTGTGAGCATAAAGTGTTACCAGACCGCTGCCGTGGTCAATCATGACGGCATAGCCATAGCCGCCCAGCCAGCCACTATAAATGACCGTGCCAGAATCCGCCGCCATAATCGGCGTGCCATAATCCACGCCAATATCCATGCCGCTGTGATACTTAGTAGTACCAAAAACAGGATGGGTACGCCAGCCAAAATACGAGGTGATAGGGCCGCGACAGGGCCACATGAAGCGTCCAGTACCGCCGCCACCGGAGCTGGCACCACCGCCGCCGCTTTCCATATTACGCAGCATGGCCGTGATATTTTCGCTGATGGCCAAAAGACGATCATACTCGCTTTGGCTCTGCTGTTCTTCCTCTTGGGCCTTGTACAGCATATAGGAACGCTGCTCCTTCAGCCTTTTGGCACGGGCACGCTTGGCCTCCAAGGCCACCTGAGTCGTCTTGATTTCCTTCATTTGGGAATCAAGCTGCTCCTGACGGGACTTGATTTCCGCCTCGTCCTTTTGCAGCTGCTCCAGCATGGCAATATCACTGCTGATAATCTTCTGCAGCAAATACATGCGGGAGGAAAAATCGCCAAAATCCTTGGCACCTAACAAAACGTCTAAGTAATTTATCTGGCCATTGATATAAATTTGACGCAGGCGCTTGCTATAAATCTTCTTGCGCTGCTCCACCTCGGCCTTTTTCTTGGCCAGCTTGGCTTGGTTATCGTCAATCTTGCCCTGCAGAGCATCGCTCTTAGCCTGCAGCTCCCGCGCCTGGTATTGCAGCTCATTTAGGCTAGTTTGAATTTCCTCCAAGCCTACGCTGGCTGCCTCCGCCTTTTGGCGGGCCTTTTCCTTGCGGTCCTGCATTTTTTGCATTTGGGACTGCACCTCATTGAGCTCCGCCCGCTTGTCGTCCGCCTCACTGGCAAAGCCAAAGGCGGCGAACAGGGGCAAAATGGCGAGGCCTGCGGCCAAGGCTAAAGCCATAAGCTTTCCTTTCAGCATCTTGTTAGCCTCCCTTACACCCGCAAAAACTTACGCAGGGAGATATAGCTGCCCAAGGCACCAATACCAGTACCTGCAATGAGCAAGAAGAGATCCACATAAATCAGCAGGGGCGAGGTGGGCAACAGGGGTAAAAAGGCCAGCGTTGCATGAATGCGAGTTAGCAGGCCTGAATAAATGCTGTTGATCAAAACTGAAGCCAACACCGCGCCGAAAAAGCCCAGCGTCATGCCCTCTAAAAGGAAGGGCCAACGGATGAACCAATCGGTGGCGCCCACATATTTCATAATGATGACTTCCTTGCGCCGGGCAAAAACAGTCAACCGAATCGTATTACTAATGATGAACAAGGTGGCCATAGCCAAAAAGATAACTAGCAAAATGCCACCAAAGCGCAAAATCTTGGTCAGCTGAAAGAGATGCTCCACCACCTCCTGACCAAATTTCGCCGTTTCCACCTTGGGCAATTGGCCGATTTGCGGCGTCAGCACCTTGATGCGCTCGGGGTTATCCACCTGCACCTCAAAGGAGTTGGGGAAGGGATTTTCCTTACCCAAGCTGTGCAAAAGCTGCTCCTGGTCGCCCAAACGCTTTTTAAAGCGCTCCAGCGCCTGCTGCTTGCTGACCTGAGTAACCTTTACTACGCCGGGCATTTTCGTTAGCTTTTCCTTGACGGCAGTCAGCTCCTTATCCGTGGCGCTGTCCTGCATATACACGGAAACCTGCACCTGGCTTTCTAGGTATTGAGCCAGATTGTTGGTGTTCAAAAAAATCATCAGGAACATGCCCAAAACCAAGAGGGACACTGCCACTGTGGAAATAGAAGCAAAGCTCATGAAGCCGTTACGACGAATGGATTTATAGGTTTCTTTGACAAAATATTCCTTCGTACTAAAGCTCATAGCCATAAACTCCTTCTTTTTCATCTCGGACAATGCGTCCCTTTTCGATGGCAATGACACGCTTGCCCATGGCATCCACCACTTCCTTATCATGAGTAGCCATGACGATGGTGGTGCCGGTGGCATTGATTTCCTTAAAAATTTCCATAATATCCCAGCTGGTCTCCGGGTCCAAATTGCCCGTGGGCTCATCGGCGATTACAAAAACAGGGTCGTTCACTATTGCCCGGGCAATAGCGATGCGCTGCTGCTCACCACCGCTGAGCTCGTTGGGATAAGCGTTGGCACGATGGCGCAGACCTACCAAATCAAGCACATTCATTACCTGGCGCTTAATTTTGCGGTGGGGCGCTTCGATAACCTGCATGGCAAAGGCCACGTTTTCGTACACCGTGCGGTCGGGCAAAAGGCGATAATCCTGAAAAATGATGCCCAGCTGTCGCCGCATAAAGGGGATTTCCTTGGGGGTCAGGGACAGAATATCCACACCATTGACAAAAATGCTGCCCGTAGTAGGCAGAACCTCTCGGAACAGCATCTTGATAAAGGTAGATTTACCGGCGCCGCTTGGTCCCACAACAAAGACAAATTCGCCTGGCTCTATATGTACATTGACGTCCTGCAAGGCCATGGACCCACCGGGGTACACCTTGCTTACATCGCTCATAATCAGCACTACCTTCAAACTCCTTTCGTCAGCAGGGCCAAGGCCTGCTTGGCATTCAGCATGGCCTTTGTCCGCAGCTTGTCCAGCCTACCCCGACAATAGGTTGCGGGTGCCAAAGCCTTTTTCGCCGCAGCCACCACCTGGGTGGACTGCAAATTCTCTACACTTCCGGCGGTAACGCCGTTAATATCCTTCACAAAGCCATCAATCTTGGGGTCATAGGACACAGCCACAAAGGGGCGCTCCATAACCGCCGCGAAAATCAAGGCATGCAGGCGCATGCCGATGAGCAGCTGAAAATTGCCCATTAGAGACAAAAACTGCTCCGTATCGCAGTCAGCCTTTAGCACCGTACTGCGCTCCTTGTGCACCATAAAATGCTGCAGCCTGTCGCAGGCAGCCACGTCCACAGGATATTGCAGGGGCAAAATCACCACATGAGCGTCGTATTCGCGGCTCAAAATATCCGCCGCCTTGGCCAGCTCCAAAAGATAGCGGTCATCATCCTGCCATTTACGCACGGAGATGGCGATAAGCATTTTGTCTTGGGGAATGCCATGCTCATCCAAAAGCTTACGCCCCTGCTCCTTGCCCTCCTGGGGCAGTGTCAGCACGGCGTCCGCCGTCAGCTGCACCTTTTCCGCCGGGATGCCGATGTGGCGCAGCTCGTACAGGGAGTCCTGGTCCCGCACGGTAATCAAATCCACATGGCTGCAGATAACCTTAGTCAGCTTGCGCATAAGGCCACTGTGAATAGGACCGATGCCTTGAGCATAAAGCATCACTTTTTTGCCCAGCAAAAGTCCCATAGCTAAAATTGACAAATAATAGAGCAAGCTTCGCTTGCTAGTCACATCCTGCAACAGGCTGCCACCGCCGCTCAAGAGCAAATCGCAGCCACGCAGGGACGAAAATATTTCTAATGGATTAAAACGATGAATGGAAGATACACTATATTTAGCTGCCGTAAAGTGGGGATTGCCCGAAATTACCGTCAGCTCCACAGAATTTTCTGTGCTGCGCAAAGCTTTAACGATCGCGGCCAACATAGCCTCATCTCCGGCATTGGCAAATCCATAGTACCCGGAAATCACGATCTTACTCATTGCTCCATATATCTCCTTTGCAGCCTTTTACCCACATAAAGCAGCACACTCATGCCAAGTATGCTGATAATACCAAAAATAACACCCACTGCATAACCATCCAAGGCGCGCACAAAGCTCATCACCACGGGGGTACGCATATGGCAGAAGGTTTGCACCAAGCTGCCCTGGCCAATAACAGCGCCACAAATGAGTACAAACTGCCACCAGCGGGGCGCACATTTATACACAGCCATCACCGTCAGGAAGAAGGCCGGATGGCCAATCATAAATTCCTTTTCCCGGGGACGGGCATACATTACCTGCTCTAAAAAGGCACGCATCTTCAGCTCGATGGCCGGCACCGGCACACCGCCAGTATGACCACTGCGACCTACAAAATAGAAGGCAATGAAAAGAAACACAAACAGCACGGCCACATGTTTAAAGGTCAGACCCGTATCCAAAAGGCTGTTGAGCTTTTCTAGCAGGCTTTTTACACCCTTACCCACCACCTGCAGCATATCGTAGCGCTTCAAATAAAGCACTGCGGTGAGCACCACGGGCAGAATAAAGGTCAATTTTACGCCGCGATAAATATCGATTTCCAAAAGGAAGCGACTATCGGTCAAAATTGCTGACAAAAAGGCTGCCCCAACCAAGGACAGAGCAATGGCCAAGGCCAACTGCCACATAGCCTGCCAAATGATTTTTACCAAGCCATTGCTGGTAGTGTTTTTATCCCAAATGTTCATGATAACGCTCATGGAAAGCACCGGGAAAACGCTGGCCGCCGCCAAGGCCAGCAGCTGGCGGGTTAAGAGTCCGCGCCCCAGCATTAAAAGGCCACAGCCCACTGCGGACAGCACTGCCCACAGCACCAGCTCTGTTTTGCTGCTCAAATTAAAGAGCAGGCTGGCAAAGAGCACCACTCCGGCCACAATTGCCAGCACGATGGGCAGCCACATGGTTTTAGCAGGGAAATAAGGCGCAAAGCCCTGTGCATTAGTCACATCGGCAAAGACCCCTGCCTGGCCAATGGTATAACCACGTGCTTCCACGTTGGCCTTGATGTCACGCACGTATTTTAGGTTAATTTGCATAATATCCTTGCCCTCCACCGGCAGCAGGAAGGGACGGATATAGTTGACGCGGATATTGCGCTCCTCGTCGGTCAAGGCCCAACGATGCAGCGCCGTAGCCACGGAAATCTTCTTTTGCTCCAAGGCATCAATCACATAGGAGCGGGCAGATTTATAATTATTAAATTCAGCCAAGGGAATGAGTCCATCGATTTGGGCAAAGCGCAGTTGGGTGTAATGCTCCAGCATCACGAGAGTCATGTCGTGCTCCCGCAGCTTTTTGCCCAAATATTCCACCTTATCAGGATAGCCCACGGTTTCCTTGCCACAGGGCATAAAGGCGTGCACCTTCACGCCCGCCTTAGCAATGCGTTTAAAAATGCTATCAATTTGCTCTTCCCGCACATTGATATAGTTTTGAGGACGCACAATCAGCTGAAAGCCCATGCCTGCCAGCTTTTGCATATCCCGCACAGGAAGGCCCAGGGGTGCCTGCAAAAGGCCGTGGGGCTCGTCGTATTTGCCCTCCGGCAAAAGCTCCGTGCTGCCCACAACGCGGATAATCTGCGGTTCGCTGCTCACGATTTCCACCCGGTCCTTGCCATAGCGCAGCTGAAGATCCTCCAGCACATCGGGCATAACAGCAGGATTACTGCTCGCCGCCACAAAGGCTGCGTCACAGGTGAGCTTGTCCTCCGGCACGGCGGCAAAAACGCCCCTATCCGCACCAAGGCTCGCTGCCTTACGCAGCTCCTCGGTAGTAGCGCTATAGATTTCGCCCTTTTTCGTCAGGCGCTCCAGCGTAGTGTCGAAAAGCATCAGGGAGTTGATGCCCGCAGCCTGGAACTCGCGCAGCACCTTATCCTCGCTCACGCCCTGCAGCGTGGCCAGCTTGCGCAGGCCCTCGTATTCCATGGCCATTTCTACAGTGTTGTTGGCCTGCTCCACCTTGTGGCGGGTCCAGTTGAGCCACAAAGCGCACACAAGGCCTAACACAATCACTGCAATCAGCACAGGATTATAACGATGCTTCATTATTGTCACCTGCACTTATAATCAAATCTTCTTTTGTTGGCTGCGCAGATATGCTTCCACAAAGGGCATCAAATCGCCATCCATAACAGCGCCAATGTTGCCGGTTTCGCAGCCGGTACGATGGTCCTTGACCAGAGTATAGGGCTGGAAGACATAGGAACGGATTTGGCTGCCCCATTCGATGTTTTGGTAATCGCCGGCCAAATCGCTGACAATGGCATCCTGCTTAGCCTTTTCAAATTCGTATAATTTTGCACGCAGCATTTGCGTACATTTTTCACGGTTTTGGATTTGGGAACGCTCCTGTTGGCATTGCACCACGATACCGGTGGGCTCGTGAGTCATGCGCACAGCAGAGGAGGTTTTGTTAACGTGCTGGCCACCGGCGCCGCTGGCGCGGTAGGTGTCCACACGGACTTCGTCCCAGTTAATTTTTACATCCACATTATCGTCCAATTCGGGCATAACGTCGCAGGCCGCAAACGAAGTGTGGCGGCGTGCGTTGGCGTCGAAGGGGGAAATACGCACCAGACGGTGTACACCCTTTTCGGACTTCAAGAAGCCGTAGGCATTGTGGCCGTTCACCTGGAAGGTGGCGCTCTTCACGCCCGCTTCATCACCGGGCTGATAGTCCAACATTTCCAACGCGAAGCCGTTTTGCTCCGCAAAACGGGTGAACATTCTCAGCAGCATGCTGGTCCAGTCCTGGGCCTCGGTGCCGCCGGCACCGGCGTGCAGGGTGATGATGGCGTTGTTGGCGTCATATTCGCCACTCAGCAGCATGCCCAGCTCCAAATGCTCCAGCTCTTCGCGGCATTTGTTCAGCAGCTCATCCATTTCCGGAATCAAGCTTTCATCATTTTCTTCGGCAGCCATTTCCTGCATAATTTCCAGCTCGTCCACGCTGTCGGACAGCTTGTGGAAGCCATCCACCTCTTCCTTCAGCGCGTTTACGTCCTGGGCAGTTTTTTGTGCCTTTTCCGGGTCGTCCCAAAAGGTGGGGTCGCCCATTTTATGCTCTAATTCGGCAATGCGGTCCTCTTTGACAGCGATGTCAAAGAGATCCCCTCATTTCCTCTAATTTTGCTTGCAAGTTGGCAATCTCAGGCTTGTACTCTTCGATCAACAAAATTCATTCACAACCTTTCATATTAAGCATTATTAGTTATTTAAAGGGAACCAAATATCGTCAATAAGTAGTCAGATACGAGGAACGGCGACAAGCCACGACCCATGTGGTCACAAGCGTAGTGCAGTGAGCACATGCTGGTCGCGCTGTACCCTTGGGTACGACGGCGTATCGTTAATACTCCTAGGAGCCGTGACGAAGTAGATGGCTGCTTAGGGGCGATATTTTATACTTCTTCGGCGCCGTGCTCTTGCGCATTTTCTAAATGATCTTCAGCAGATTGGGCAATTACGTTGACATGGTAAATGTAACGCACTACATCGTCCTGAATAGCATCAATCATAGCCTCAAACATGTCGTAGGCTTCAAATTTATATTCCACCAAGGGATCCTTTTGGCCATAAGCGCGCAGGCCCACGCCCTCACGCAGCATGTCCATAGCATCCAAATGCTCCATCCAGTGGTTGTCCACAACCTTCAGCATAACCAGGTTTTCCAGCTCGCGCATGAGCTCGGAGCCAATGGAATCCTCACGGGCCTGATACCAGTCCGCAGCCACCTTGTGCAGGTGCTCGTCCAGCTCCTCACGGCTCAGGGTTTGCAAAAAGTCCACAGTCAAAAGGCCGCGAGGTGCGTAAAACTCTTCGGCATATTGAATTAAGGCCTTCAAATCCCAATCCTCGGAATAAACCTCGGGCGGTGCATACATGGCCATGGTGCGGTCCACAACCTTTTCCACCATTTCCTTGATATTGCCGCTCAAATCCTCCTGACGCAAAATCTTCTTGCGTTGTGCATAAATAACCTCACGCTGTTGGTTCATAACATCGTCATATTCCAAAACGTGCTTACGAATGCTGAAGTTGCGGGCTTCTACCTTCTTTTGCGCGTTTTCGATGGACTTGGTTACCAAGCTGTGCTCGATGGGCTCATCGTCCTCCATGCCCAGCTTGTCCATGATGCCAGCGATATTGTCGCTGCCAAAGAGGCGCATCAAATCGTCCTCCAAGCTCAGGAAGAACTTGGAAGAACCCGGGTCGCCCTGACGGGCGCAACGACCGCGCAGCTGGTTATCGATGCGGCGGCTTTCATGGCGCTCGGTGCCGATAATGTGCAGGCCACCCAATTCAGGCACGCCCTCGCCCAGCACGATATCGGTGCCACGGCCTGCCATGTTGGTGGCGATGGTTACAGCGCCATATTGGCCGGCCAAAGCGATAATTTCTGCTTCTTTTTCGTGGTATTTCGCGTTCAAAACATTGTGAGGCACACCGCGACGCTTCAGCATAGCGCTAAGCTCCTCGGATTGGGCAATGGAGGTGGTGCCAACCAAAACAGGCTGACCAGCCTTATGGCAATCCTCGATTTCCTTCACAGCTGCTTTATATTTAGCCAAACGGGTCTTGTAGATTACGTCCGGAGCATCCACACGGATCATGGGTTTATTGGTAGGAATAACCACAACGGGCAGGTTGTAAATCTTGACAAATTCCTGCTCCTCGGTCTTGGCAGTACCGGTCATACCAGCCAGCTTCTTGTACATACGGAAGTAGTTTTGGAAGGTGATGGTTGCCAAAGTTTGGCTTTCGCGCTCCACCTTTACGCCCTCTTTAGCCTCAATGGCTTGGTGCAGGCCCTCAGAGAAGCGACGACCAAACATCAAACGGCCGGTGAACTCGTCAACAATGATAACCTGACCATCCTTCACCACGTAATCCCGGTCACGATGCATCAAGGCCTTAGCCTTCAAGGCGCACATAATCTGGTGGGAATAGTCCACACCATGCTCATTATCATAAAGGTTTTTAATGCCCAGCATTTTTTCAGCCTTGGCAATACCTTTCTCGGTAGGAGCAACCTGACGTTGCTTTTCGTCAACAGTGTAATCTTCATTCTCGGTCATCTTGTCCACAACCTGGGCCATAATGCGGTACAGGTCGGTGGATTTTTCGCCGGGACCAGAGATGATCAATGGGGTACGAGCTTCGTCGATTAAGATACTGTCCACCTCGTCGACGATGCAGTAGTTCAACTCCCGCTGTACCATTTGGTCCTCGCTTACTACCATGTTATCACGCAGGTAGTCAAAGCCGAACTCATTATTGGTACCGTAGGTTACATCCGCAGCATAGGCAGCCTTGCGATCAGGATAATCCATATCATGAACAATCAAGCCCACGCTCAGGCCCAAGGCCTTATAAATGCGGCCCATGTCCACGCTGTCGCGACGAGCCAAATAATCGTTGACGGTAACAACGTGTACGCCCTTGCCAGTCAAGGCATTCAAATATACGGGTAGGGTTGCCACCAAGGTTTTACCTTCGCCAGTACGCATTTCGGCGATTTTGCCCCGGTGCAGCACCACGCCACCGATGAGCTGTACATCAAAATGACGCATGCCGGTTACACGCTTAGAAGCCTCGCGCACTACGGCAAAGGCCTCGGGCAGAATATCATCCAGTGTTTCGCCCTTTTGCAGGCGAACCTTGAATTCACTAGTTTTTGCAGCCAAATTAGCAGAGCTCAGGCTCTCCATGCTCTTTTCCAAGCTATTGATCTTATCAACGATAACGCGAATATTCTTTAATTCCTTCTCGTTGGGGTCACCAAAAATTTTCTTTAAAATGCTATCGAGCAAAACGATCACTCCTTAAATTCATGTGTAACAAAAGACTATACACCTAATTTTAAATTATATCAGAAACAGCCCGAAAATGCAAAAAAGCCGAGGCTTTTTCCTCAGCTTTTTTGTGAAGTTTACGTAAAAGGAAGGTTCTCCAATACCATATCCTCATAGAATATGCAATCAGTGCAGATTTCATGAGGATAAAATATGCATGCTATGCAGATTTCATGAGGATAGTTTAAAATACTTGTATCGATAAGCCTATTATAATAAGGTAGAACCGAGCAAAAGTTTGGTATAATAACAGCGCCCCAGCGCAGCGAAAGATGTGATTCCTCTCAATCTCATCCTCACCGCACTAAGGCGCTGATAATTTACAATATTATACTGTCACGAACACACCGCTCTATAGCATGGTCAAGAGCTTCTGCCGCTCTTCAGGAGAAAATTTCAAAATCTCCATCGCATCTAAAGCACTCACCTTTAAACTATCCATTAATGCCTTAACATTCTTTAGGCGCTCTTTCAATTCGCCTTTTGCAACGCCTATCGCTTCGCCTTTTGCGATACCGATGGCTTCGCCCTCTTCCCTTATACCTTTACTCAAATTGCACATATGGTCCACCTCCTGCTTGACTTCCTCGGTCATCGCAATGCCAAAACTATCTTCTAAGATATTCATTCGCTCTTGGGCGTCCAAATTCCTGCTCAAAAGCACCGAAAGCATTTTAATTACATCGTCCTGCAAATCCATAAAATCCTTCGCCGTGTAAATCATCACAACGGTCAGCAAGTCATAATTATTTACAGGCTCAGTATGTTCGCCGATGAAGCTGTCCTCTTTTACAGAATATATGTTAATCGTATTTTGCTTATACAAGGGCCCATCGGTGCAAATCCAAATGCTGTACACCTTCTTGAGCTTTTCGTATTCCGCATTTACAAACTCCCGGCCATACTGCGCCGACAACATACGCCCGCAGTAGTATAGCGCTCTTTTGGTCAGCGGATACCCAGGGCTCGCATCGTTTTGTGCTTCCACATTGAGAATCAGCTTAATCAGCAAGCCATCCTGAGGGGCCAAGGCATAAAAGATGATGTCATATGTTACCCAGCCCTCATTTAGGCTGTAAGCGTCAAATAAACCACCGGCTTAATCGGCACCCAATTTAATAGTATACTA
>JAUNWI010000016.1 GCA_030540395.1 Phascolarctobacterium sp. | reverse complement strand
GCTGAGTAGCCGTTGAGTAGCTGTCAGCCGCTGAGTAACTGCTAAGTAGCTGTCAAGTAATAGCAAGTAGCTGTCAAGTAGCCGCTGAGTAGCCGTTGAGTAGCTCCTAAATTTCCCCAACAAGATTTACAACATTAGCAGGAATTTTACATTTCGTGGCGAAAGAGTACCATTATATATCTTTGTTTAAAGGAGCAGATAAATGAGTACATTCACCAAGGTGCTGCTGGCGACGGATTTGTCTCCGCAGGCCGACAAGCTGACTGAGTGTCTGTTTAGCTTATGCCCCGACACGGAAACGGAAGTGGTTTTGGCGCACATTTTTGATGATGATGATGACGCCGACCCTGACGGTAGTAGCTATAAACGCACTCAAAGCCGCTTAGAGGGTTATAAAAATGAGATAGAGCAGGCAGGCTATGAAGAGATTTCCATTGTTACCCGCACGGGCGATATCAGTGAAACTGTTCAGGGTCTGGCTGAAGAATATGATGCTGATTTAGTTTTGGTAGCCTCCCATCGCAAAGGCTTTTTTAAGCGTGCCCTTATGGGTAGTACAACCTTTGATTTGGCTCGTGTGACCAATATTCCGCTTTTGATTAATAAGGCCGAGGTACACGAGGAGCAGGAAAACCTTTTGCAGACTATTTTGGTGCCAACGGATTTTTCTCGCAAATCATTGGAGGCTTTGAACATCATCCGCAGTCTCCGGGAGTTCGTAGGCAAGGTAATTTTTGTTCACGTCATCGAACACAGCCGTAATAAGCAGGACTATAAGGAAAAACACGATAGTGCTGTGCTCTTTTTACAGGAGCTGGTGGACGAGATGAAGATTTTTGGCATCGAGGCCGATTACCATGTGGCTCATGGCGTGGCTTCGAAAAAAATAGCAGCAATTTGCGAGCGCGAGAATGTGAGCCTGATTATGATGGCTAAAACCGGTGCTGATATGACCAATGGCGATGAGCTGGGCAGCACCTCGGAGAATGTGGTCCTCAATGTGGACTGCGCTGTAATGTTAGTGCCTGCCGAAGAAAACGACGATTAATATAGCTCATTTTATTAAAAAATTTACAAAAAACACTTGACTTACTGCGTTTAACCCAGTATAATAATATTCGCAGTTGTTTTACTGTGCGTGCCTGTAGTGGGTGCGGGAATTGAAAATTGTTCTAGTTTTCAACCCTGGAGAGATGACCGAGTGGTTGAAGGTGCACGCCTGGAAAGCGTGTGTACGGGATACCGTACCGAGGGTTCGAATCCCTCTCTCTCCGCCATTAAAAATCGGCCGCTGTTGCGGTTTTTTTATTGCTTCTCTGTAGGACCGTAAGCTTGAGTCCTGCGCAATGGGAGCCTGTGAACCAGGTCAGGTCCGGAAGGAAGCAGCCTTAAGCGGATACTTTCATGTGCCGTGGGGGTGCTCGGGTTTGCGGCCCTACAGGGAAGTAATCAGCGCTGAGCTTTGCTCAGCGCTTTTTTTGTTCTTGCGGCTGAGCGGGGATTATACTATAATATAGCTTGAAGCTGTGTGCGCAGCGTTAGCTTTGAGTCTAAGCGAAGCATGTAGACAGCAGTATAATCAATGGTGGAGGGAGTATGGCTATGGCATATGTGGCTTTGTACCGCCAGTGGCGGCCGCAAAATTTTGATACTCTGGTGGGACAGCAGCCCGTCAAGCAAGCGCTGACCAATGCGCTTACCAGTGGCAGAATTGCTCATGCCTATCTGTTTGCCGGCCCCCGTGGCACGGGCAAAACCAGTACGGCCCGCATTTTAGCCAAGGCGTTGAATTGCGAGCAGGGGCCTACGCCCAATCCCTGCGGTAAGTGCGACAATTGCCGTCGCATTGCCGAAGGCTCCTCCATGGATGTTTTTGAGATTGATGCTGCTTCTAATCGCGGCATTGATGAAATCAAGACTTTGCGGGATCAGCTGGCCTTTACTCCTGTTGATTGCCGTTATAAGGTATATATTATCGACGAAGTGCATATGCTGACCACGGAGGCCTTCAATGCGCTGCTGAAAACCTTGGAGGAACCGCCCAGCCATGTTATCTTTATTTTGGCGACCACGGACCCCCATAAAATTCCTGCGACCATCCATTCCCGCTGCCAGCGCTTTGACTTTAGGCGGGTTACGGTGGATGAGATTGTGCAGCATTTGGCCATGGTTGCGCAGGGCAGTGGCTTGGAGGCTGAAGAAGAGGCTCTGCGCCTAATTGCTATTCAGTCCGAGGGCGGCATGCGCGACGCTCTGAGCCTGCTGGACCAGTGCGGCGTTATGGCGAAAAAGATTACGGCGGCCACAGTGCGCGAGGTTTTGGGCATTGTGGGGCGCGAGGCACTGCGGGAGCTGGTGGCAGCCATTGGCAAGCAGGATGTTCCCGCTGCTTTGGCGCAGCTTAGCGCTTTGCTGGAGCAGGGCAAGGATGTGCGCCAAATTTTGACGGAGCTGGTGGAGTATTTACGTGCTTTGTTGCTCTTTAAGGCAGTGCCCCAATATAACGAGGTTTATTTGACTGATACGGTGGAAGGCTTAAGCGAGCTGGCCGCCTTATACAGTACGGATAGAATTATGGCTTCCGAGGAGCGCCTCCACGCAGCTCTCGTAGAGCTGCGTGGCACCATGCGCCAACGCATTACGGCGGAGCTGTGCTTGTTGGATTTGTGCCGCCGCGAAGGCAGCGCCCTAGCGAGCCTGACGGCTCGCGTGGAAAGCCTGGAGCGGCAGCTGGCCGCTGGCGCATCCGCACCTGCCTACGGCCAGGTGCAGGCGCCGGCGTATAACGCTGCAAAGCAAGCTCCGCCTATGCATAGCGCAGCTCCTACAGTAGATATGTCTGTGCCGCAGCCAACATGCGAGCCCAGTGCCAGCGCAGTACAAGTAGTAGCGAAGTCTGCAGAGCAGCAGGCTGCGCCTAAACCCGCACCGCAGCCTAAGCCGGTGCCGGAGCATTTGCTCTACACCGGTCCTGAGGAGTATTTTGTGGAGCCGGATGAGGGAATTCCTTCTGCGGATGAGCTGGCGCAGCTTTCAGCTGCGCCGCCTGCGACGAGCGTAGCTCCGCAACAAGCAGCTGCGCCGCCGCCAGCACCTGTACAAGCCGTGCCTGCGGCTAAGACTAGAGCAGGCGGGGCTGCTGCACCGAGCAAGGGCGTTGCTGCGCCGCCGCCCGCCGCTTCGGCAGCTGCTGCGCCCAAGGCGCCAGCGGCTAGCAGCGCTAGCGCTGCTACGACCTCAGCGTCCATCGAAGAATTCGGCGGCGACTACGCCGCCGGGGAAGACTTTTGGCAGCAAACCTTGGAGCTGGTGCGCTCGGAGAAAAAAATGTCCATGTTTTCCTGCGCTAAGGGCGGCAGGGTCTACAGCTTTGCCAACGATGTTTTGGTGGTGGCCTTTAAGAGCGCATTTCAAAGCCAGCGCATGACTAAGGCCGATTTTCGCGAGTACTTTGAGGGCGTGCTTTTGCGCCTGGCTCGCAGGCCGATTCGCCTGCAGTGCGAGGCAGAGTCTGAACTCAAAAAACGGTCCGGTGGCGCCAAGCCACAAGCCGCTGCACCGAAGGCTGCAGCGTCTCCTGCGTCTCAGCCCCAGGGCTTAGCCCAGAGTGAGCTGCCCGAAAGCCTGCAAAAGGCGATGCATGCCTTTGGCGGCACCATTACCAAGCTCGATTAAATGAATTGTTGTTTCGCCTGTAGCGGAGCTCAAGATAAATATAATTTTTGATTTAGATAATAAGGAGGATTTATTATGTTTCCTGGTGGCATGGGTAATATGCAAGCAATGATGAGAAAGGTGCAAAAAATGCAAGCCGATATTGCAAAAATGCAAGAGGACATGAAAAAGCGCACCTTTGAAACCTCTGTGGGCGGTGGTGCCGTAACCGTAGTTGTTTCCGGTAAAAAAGAACTGCAATCCATCAAAATCAATCCTGAGGCTGTGGACGTAGAGGATATGGAAATGCTGGAGGATATGATCCTCACCGCTGTTAACGACGGCCTGAAAAAGGTTGAAGAGGTTAGCGAAAAGGAAATGGCTAAAATTACCGGCGGTATGAAGCTGCCCGGCATGTAATATGGCCCGGATGATCAGGCCTTTGGCCAATCTTTATGAGCAGCTGCGCCGTTTGCCCGGCGTGGGCTCCAAAACGGCCATGCGCCTGGCCTATCATATTATTGATATGCCGGAGGGAGAGGTGCAGCAGCTGGCAGAGGCTTTAAGCAATGCTAAAAAAAGCATTCATTATTGCAGCCAGTGCTTTAATTTGACCGATGGCGAAAAATGCGCTATTTGCAGTGACCCCTCCCGGGACAACTTCACTATTTGCGTGGTGGAGCAGCCCCAGGATATCGCCGCTATGGAGCGCAGTCATGGCTACAATGGCCTTTACCACGTGCTGCACGGAGTCCTTTCCCCCTTGGATGGCATAGGACCTGATAAGCTTAAAATTCGGGAGCTTTTTCAGCGGCTGCAGCGTGAATCGATTAGTGAAATAATTATTGCCACCAATTCCGATGTGGAGGGCGAGGCTACTGCCACTTATCTGGCGCAGCTATTAAAGCCCATAGGCATTACAGTGAGCCGCATTGCTCACGGCCTACCCATGGGCGGTGATTTGGAGTATGCCGATGAGGTTACTCTGTCCAAGGCTTTGGAAAACAGGCGCGCAATGTAAGCAAGGAAAGGAAGGCGCTTGTATTCATGTCTACTTTAGAAGGTTTAGCAGCCAGTGCGGGTCTTGGCCCCTTGGGCTCCTTGGGACCCATGCTGGTGGGTGTAGTTTTATTATTAGTAATCGTAAAGCTTTTATCCATGCCCTTTAAGCTGGTGTGGAACGGCATTTGCGGAGCTATCTTATTGTGGCTGGTCAATGTTTTGGGTGCCTTTGTGGGCTTTGGTCTCAAGATTACTATTTTGAAGGCCCTGATTGCCGGCTTTTTTGGTATCCCCGGTGCTTTGGCTGTAATTTTATTCGAGTTATTTGCAAAGTGATGGACAAGCAATATCCTCTGTAGCAATGCAGGGGATATTTTTCTTTTGCCTACAAACCACACAGACATTTTAGGGTGAAGCCTTAACACCTGGCTTGTATTTTGAAATATATTGTATACAAGCCAATAATACTGTATACAATGAGATTTTTTGCGAAACCTCTGCTATAATGGTAGTAATCATATTTTTATTATATTTAGGGGGTTATTTATCGTGAACTTATCTACCAAAATTCTCATTGGTTTGGCTCTCGGTATTATTGCCGGCTTAGAGCTTGGTGCTGAAGGTGCTGCTTTTGCTAAAACCTGGATCGGACCCTTGGGCACCATTTTTATGAACATGATCAAGATGGTCATCGTTCCTTTGGTATTCTCCAGCCTGGTAATCGGCGTGTGCAGCCTGGGTGATATCAAAAAGGTTGGCCGTATCGGTATCAAGACCATTGCTTGGTACATGGTTACCACCGCATTCGCAATCATCATCGGCTTGGGCTTCGGTACCGCTTTCCAACCGGGTGCTGGCCTGTCCATGCCTGCTGAATCTGTAAAGGTAGCTGCTAAAGCTGCTCCTCCTCTGATGAAGGTTATCATCGACATTTTCCCCACCAACCCGCTGGGCGCAATGGTTAAAGCAAACATGCTGCAAATCATCGTTTTTGCTCTGTTTACTGGCGTTGGCATCACCGCTGTTGGTGAAAAGGCTGATTATCTGAAGCACACCATCAACGGTTTGGCTGAAGTATCCTACAAAATGGTAGGCTACATCATGTCCGTTGCTCCTATCGGCGTATTCGGCCTGATTACTCCGGTTGTTGCTGCTAACGGCCCCGCAGTACTGCTGCCCTTGCTGAAGGTTGTTCTGGCTGTATATCTGGCTTGCTTGGTACATGCAGTTGTCGTATATGGCGCTCTGCTGAAATTTGTTGCCGGCACTAGTGTTTTCCAATTCTTCAAAGGCATTTCCCCGGCCTTCCTGATGGCATTCAGCTCCTGCTCCTCCGGCGGCACCCTGCCCCTGACCATGAGCTGCGCACAAAAGATGGGCGTTTCCAAAGAGGTTTCCTCCTTCGTACTGCCCTTGGGTGCAACCATTAACATGGATGGCACCGCTGCTTACCAAGGCGTTTGCGCACTGTTCATTGCCCAACTGTACGGCATTGAATTGACCGGTGCTCAATATCTGACCATTATCCTGACCGGTACTCTGGCTTCCATTGGTACCGCAGGCGTTCCCGGCGCTGGCTTCATCATGCTGACCATGATTTTGACCACCTTGGGCCTGCCCTTGGAAGGCTCCGCATTGATCGCTGGTATCGACCGTATTTTGGATATGCCGCGTACTGCTGTTAACATCACTGGCGACGCTACCGTTGCTGCTTTGATTGACAAGAGCGAGCGCGCTAACATCCAAGAGCCTCTCTACTAATATCGTCCTTTCCCTTGGCGTCGCCTGAATCCTTCGGGCGGCGCTTTTCCTTTGCCTGAAAAAGTATGCTTTGAAAAATTTTTGTGGCTAGGCAGGAGAGCTACCCTTGATTGTAGAAGTCTATTCGTGACGAATAGTTTGATAAATTAGTGACAAATGCGAATGTGACTGGCGTTTGGTAAAGACTAGTGTTATAATATGGAGTTATTATGGGAAATATGGAAAAACTACAGGCAATTTTATACGAGCGTCTGCATCGGCGTCCTCCCGGCATTGATAAGCTGGATAGATTGTGGGAGGCGGCCGTGCTGCTACCCCTGGTGCAGACAGAAGAAGGTATAGCCGTGCTCTTTGAGGAGCGTGCTCACAGCTTGCGGCGTCAGCCCGGAGAAATTTGCTTTCCCGGGGGCAAGGTAGAGTGTAGCGATGCCAATAACTTCGCTGTAACGGCAGTGCGGGAAACCTGCGAAGAACTGGGGCTTACTCCTGAGGATATCACTATTTGTGGTGAGTTGGATTCCCTAGTGACCCATATGGGACCCATTATTCATCCCTTTGTGGGCATGATTAAGGATATCAGCAAAATATCCTATAGCCCCAGCGAGGTGGAGTGCGTGTTCACTGTGCCCCTACACAAGCTGCTGACCATGACTCCCAAGCGTTGCTCCATGGAGCTGGCGGACCATCCGGGGGAGGACTTTCCCTTCGATTTGGTGCCCAATCGTATGCGGGGCTGGCGCAAGCATAAGCAGTATTATGTGTATTTTTATGAATGTGGTGACCATGTGATTTGGGGGTTAACGGCGCGCATGCTGCACGCCTTTTTGTACCGCAGTCGTTCCGTGCTGGAAGCTTTTTTGGCCACAGCTGAAGACAGAGCGTGATGTATTTTTGTTTAATGTTTTATGAGAGGATGGCAGTATGAAAAGTATTTTTGAGGTGAAAGTTTTAGGGATTGTGGCCGCAGTGTGTGCCTTTGCCTATCTGCTTTTTAGTTATTTTAACCCGGAAAAGGGCATGGATAATCTGGCGCCCGGGGACAGGCTGAGCCTGAAGAAAAATATCATTGTTATGGGTGTGGATGAGCGCCCTGAAGAATATGATGTGGGTAGAAGCGACACCCTTTTTGTGGTGATGTTTGATACGAATAAAAAGGCGGCCTCTTTGCTATCCGTGCCTCGTGATACAAGGGTACGCATTAAGGGCCATGGCTGGGACAAGATTAACCATGCCTATGCTTATGGTGGTCGTGAGCTGACCCAAAAGACCACGGAGGAGCTTTTGGGCATCAAGATTAATAATTACGTCATGGTGGATTTTAAGGGCTTTGTAGGCCTAGTAGATGCCATCGGTGGCGTGGATATTAATGTTGAAAAAAACATGTATTATTACGATGAATGGGACGGCTTCAAAATCGATTTGAAAAAGGGTATGCAGCATATGGATGGCAAAACTGCTATTCAATATGTGCGTTATCGTGACGAGGATGGCGACATTGGCCGCATCCGCCGCCAACAGCATTTTATGCTGGCCGTTTATGATCGCATTACCTCGGCCAATATGCTGCTGCATATTCCAGGACTGGCCAAGCAGCTGACCAATATGGTAAAGACGGACCTGCCCCTGTCCGACATGGTTGATTTGGGCAGAGCCCTGCATGCTATGGTAAAGAGCAAGGGCCTGGCCATGGCCACAGTTCCCGGCACTCCGGAATATATTGATGGCATTAGCTATTGGCTGCCCGATATTACCGATTTGCGCGAGCAAATGGTAAAGATGCAGGGTGCCACCATGACGGAAACCTATAAGTCCGCTGCTGAGCTTATGGAACGCGAATCCAACGTAGCCGTAGAAAAAGCCAAAAAAGGTGATGACAGCGGCGAAAATAAGGAAGCAGTGAAGGAAGAAAAGGAGCTGGCCGAAAAGAAAAAGGCAGCTAAGGATAAGGCAGCAGTGACCAAGGATAAAGCCAAGGAGGAAGCAGGTAAAGCTGCAAGCAAGCCAACTGCTACCAAGTCCAGTGGCACTGTGGTGCGCTTCGTGAACTGCAGTGGCAGCAAAACTGCCGGAGCTAACGCTATTAGTAAGCTTAAGGCTGCTGGCTTTACTGTTATCAACGGTGGCAGTGGCGAGCTGATGGCCCAGACCACCGTAATATCCACAACTAATAATGGTGCGGTGGTTGGTCGCCTGTCCACTGTTCCCTTTGCCCACAAGCTACGCATTAGTCGTGACGGTGCAGCGGATTGTGACGGAGTAATCATGCTCGGCGCAGATTTTAAGTAACAAGACGCACTATAAGGCGCTATCTGCTTCGTGCGGAAAAATTGTTAGAAAAATTACAAAAAACCTCTTGCATTTTGTATACAAAAATGGTATACTAGTATCATCAAAACAGCCCCTCATTTGGCCCTTCTTCGTAAGGGCTTTTTTTTTTGCCTTTTTGCGTTTTCACTTTTTAATTAGCAAAAGATAACAGGATGGACACAGATGTAGTAGCAAAAAAGCTGAGATTATGGTACAATGTAAGGTAACATGGAATAAGTGCGGAAAATTTTACTTTTTTTGATAAATACACCCTACAGGAGGCTTATATGCAGGATAAAATACATGTAGTTGTGGATACAATCGCAGTATCCCATGAAACCCCTTTGAAGGATGACCCTCGCTGTCATGTGCTGCGTCTGATTGCTCGCCATGGCAACGAAGAATGGTGGGATGGCGACCGCTCCTTAGAGGAAATGTTCGCTATGGTGGAAAAAACCGGCCAGCTGCCCGGCACCTCCCAACCGCCCGTGGGCTATATTCACGACTTTTTCAGTAAATTGGCTCAAGAGGGCAAAAAAATAATATACATTGCTGTGGATAGTGTACTCAGCGGCACCTACCAAACCTGCTGCATGGTTGCTAAGCAGGTGATGAAGGAAATCAAGGGCTCCGATATTCGCGTTGTGGATGGTTTGACTGCGGCCTGCCCCTTAAGCGGCATGGCCATGGAGGTTTTACGTCTGGCGGACTCTGGCGTGGAGGATATGGACCAGCTGGAGGCCTTCGCCCGTGATTGTGCCCTGCGTACCGAAACCTACTTTACTGTAAAAACCTTAGATTACCTGCAAAAGGGCGGCCGCATTGGTGCGGTAGGCGCTTTGGTTGGCAATATACTGGGCATTCGCCCCATTGTTCATCTTGATAGGGAGGGCAAGCTGCTCGTCGGGGATAAGGCCCGCACTCGCAAAAAGATTTTGAAGCGCATGGTGGAGCTGGCCTGCTCCCATGACCCTATCGAGGCAATTTTTGTAGCTCACGCTGTGGTGCCCGATGAGGCGCAGGCTTTGGCTGCGGAAATGCAGGAGCGTTACCCCGGAGTGCCGGTGATGGTAACTAGTATTGGTACTGTGCTGGCAGCTCATCTTGGGCCTGGCGCGATTGGCGTGTTTGTGCGCCGTAAGGCCTAAAGGAAAGGTGTGGGAGTGAGATGGAGTTAATGAAGGAGATCACCGGCAAGCAGGTCAAGGACATGCTGCTGGGAGCTTATCATAGCTTTGAGAAGAATTATGAGGCCATCAACGAGCTGAATGTTTTTCCTGTTCCTGATGGTGATACTGGTACCAATATGATGCATACCATGGCATCCGTGGCTCGGGAAATCAGTGCCATGAGCGATACTGCGGAGGCAGGCGAGGTTGGCGCCGCAGCTGCACGCAGTGCGATTATGGGTGCCCGTGGTAATTCCGGCGTCATTCTGTCCCAATTGCTTAGAGGCATTGGTAAGGGTGTGGCCGGCAAGAAAACCTTGAATAATACTGAAATCGGCAAAGCCTTTCAGTTTGGCATTTTGTATGCCTATAGAAGCGTGGCCAAACCTGTGGAGGGCACCATTTTGACGGTGGCCCGTGGCATGGCCAAGGGTGCTTATCAGGCAGTGCGTAGCGATAATGTGAGCTTGGAGGATGTGCTTTTGGCGGCCATTCGTTCCGGCAAGGAGGAGCTGGCGCTGACTCCGGAAAAGCTGCCTGCATTGAAGGCAGCTGGCGTGGTTGATGCCGGTGGCCAAGGCCTCATCGCCTTCTTCGAAGGCTGCTTGGCCGGCCTGCGCGGTCATGATTGCCAGGAGCTGGAGATTGCCCCCCGTGCTACCAGCGTGAAGCTGGTGGCAGAGCCCTTGGATTTGGAATATCCCTATTGCACGGAATTCATCGTCAAGGGTGCCAGCGTTGATAAAAAGACCGTGAGCGAAGCTCTGCAGGGCTTGGGCAATTCCATGATTGTGGCCGTGGTGGAGGATATCGTCAAGGTACATATTCATACCAAGAACCCCGGCAACGCATTGAACACTGCCCAGCAATGGGGTACGCTCCACGATATTAAAATCGAAAATATGCGTGACCAGCACGAAAACCGTCTGTTCACTGCGGAAGATATCCAGCCTGTGAAGCATGGCGTGGGCGTACTCACCGTCGCCGCAGGCGAGGGCATTGCCCGCATTATGCATGAAATGGGCGCCGCCGAAATCATCAGCGGCGGCCAAAGCATGAATCCTCCGGTGGAGGATTTTGTGCAGTCCATTGAAAATGGCACCTGCGAGCAATATATTATCCTGCCGAACAATAAGAATATTATTTTGGCAGCGGAGCAGGTGCGCAAGCTTTTGGGTAACTCCAAGGTATCCTTTGTACCCACCACCAATATGGCTCAGGGCCTGGCTGCTCTTTTGCACTTTGATGCTACCCGCAGCCTGGATGAGAACACTGTGGTGATGACCAAGGAGGCCAAGGAAGCTGCCAGCGGCAGCGTAACCGTGGCCGTGCGCGACAGCGTAGTAAATGGACTTGAAGTGCGCCAAGGCGATTATCTTGGCATACTCAATGATAAAATTGTGTGCACCGGCAAGAGCATCGACGAGGTGCTTGAGCAAATGCTGAGCGGTGGGGATTATGAGCTGCTGAGCCTGTATTATGGTGCTGATCTGGATGAGGAAGCAGCCGGTGCTTTGGCTGAAAAGCTGGAAGAGATTAATGAGGATTGGGAAGTAGAAGTATTTTATGGGGGACAGCCTTTGTATCCCCTGTTATTAGCAATGGAGTGATGTAGCATGCTTACTAGTCAAGAGCTCACTGCTCTACTTCGAAACCATGGTTATAAGGTAACCCCACAGCGTTTAGCTGTGTACGAGGCTTTGGCAGAAAAGCCTTGGCATCCCAATGCAGAAATGCTGTACAACAAGCTGCAGCCGAAATATCCGGCCATGAGCTTTGCTACTGTTTATAAAACGGTGGAAATATTGCGTGATATTAAGGCTATCCAAATTCTCAATGCTGGTGAAGATAGCTATCGCTATGATGCCAACATGCAAGAGCATTACCATCTTTGTTGCACTGAGTGCGGTCATATTCATGATGTGCCCATGAGCAACGAAGTGCGTGAGCAGCTGACAGCTTTAGTGAAGGATCAAAGTGGCTATGCCATTACAGGGGGCCAATTTTACTTCTATGGTCTGTGCCCAAAGTGTCTCAAGCTGCATTAATGGATTTGACAAAGGTGTACTGACTTCGTTGGTTAGTGCACCTTTTTCGCTTTCGTAGCATGATTTTTACGAAAATGCCACAAAAATGTTAAATTTCTCTGTTATAATATAAGCGTTTAGTGATAGGAGTGTGCCAATTTTGGCGAAAGATTTTCAGGTTGTAATGCTGGCCAGTGGCAGCAAGGGGAATGCAGCCCTAATCAGCACGGACAGCCAACGTTTTTTAGTGGATGTGGGCATCAGCTGTCGTGAGCTGGTGAAGCGCATGCAGCAGGTGGGCGCTGCCCCCGAGGAGCTGGATGGGGTGTTTGTGACTCACGAGCATGTTGACCATGTGAAGGGCTTGGTTACCTTTGCCAAAAAATACCAAGTCCCTCTGTATGCCAGCCAGGGCACTTGGCGTGCGGTTTTTAGTCGGTATCCCCAGCTAAACCGAGCCAACTGCCGCTTGACGGGTAATCGCCTTTTGGTGGGTGATGTGAGCGTTGCCTGCTTTGCTATTTCCCACGATGCGGCGCAGCCTCAGGGCTACAGCTTCTTTTGGCGTGCAGGTGAGACAAAATGCACCTATGTGACGGATACGGGCTTTGTGACGCCGGACGTGCGCGAGGCGGTGCGTGGTAGCGATGTGCTGGTTTTAGAGGCCAATCATGATGTGGAAATGCTGAAAAACGGCAGCTATCCCTACGAGCTGAAGCAGCGCATTTTAGGCACACGGGGTCATTTATCCAATCTTACGGCAGGACAATTTTTGCTGCAGCTGGAAAAAATGCCTAAGCACATCTTTTTGGCCCATTTAAGCGAGCAAAACAATTTACCCAAGCTGGCCTTGGATACCGTAAAAAATGTCTTAGATAGCAAAAAAAGGCTGCAGGAAACAAGGCTCCTGGTGGCCAACCAACACCAGCCTGTGGCCGATTTTCTGACAGGGCAGCCAGCTCTGCCAGGCTTTAATGATAATATTTTTGAAGACTAATTTTGATGAACACTTTGATGCAAGGAGTGAAGATGATGCAAAAGACTACTTGGAAAAAAGCATTGAATATTTTGGCCTGTGGCTTAGTGGGCGCAGCTGTGCTGATCGCTGGCTGTGGCGATAGCAAAACCTCTGCGGCTGTGGCTGAAAAGCCCGCTGCAAAGCAGGAGCAGCAGCTGAGCTCTGCTCGCAATACCCCTATTGTAAGAGCTGCCAAAAAGGTGGGCCCCGCTGTAGTGGGTATTACCAATAAGGGTTATGTGCGCGACTTTTTTAATCGTGTTTATTTTACCGACAAGGGCACCGGCAGCGGCGTGATTTATGACAAGGCCGGCTATATCGCTACCAATAACCATGTGGTGGAGGGTGCCTCCGAAATCATTGTGAGCCTTTCCGATGGTCGCAGTGTGAAGGGCAAGGTTTTGGGTGCGGACCCGGCTACCGATTTGGCCGTAGTGAAAATTGATGCTAAGGACCTGACTGTGGCCGAATTTGGTGACAGCGATACCCTGCAGGTGGGCGAGCCCGCCATTGCCATTGGTAACCCCTTGGGCTTGGAATTCCGTGGTAGCGTTACCGTGGGCGTTATCAGCTCCTTGAATCGCAGCATCGAAATTGGCGATAGAAAATTCAACCTGATTCAGACTGACGCAGCTATTAACCCTGGTAACAGTGGTGGCGCGCTGGTGAATGCCGATGGCGAGGTTGTGGGCATCAACAGTGCTAAAATTGCTCGTGGTGGCGTAGAAGGCATTGGCTTTGCCATTCCCATCAATACTGCTAAGCCTATTTTGAAGGAGCTGCAGGAGCGTGGCCGTGTAGCTCGTCCCTATTTGGGCATTTCCATGATTGATAAGGCTATTGCTGACCGCTTTGGCTTTGATGTGGATTTGCACAATGGCATCTTCATCATGAAGGTTATTCCTAACGGACCTGCTGCCAAGGCTGATATCCGTTCCTCCGATATTATTTTAAACTTTAATGGTGCTAGAGTAAAAACCACTGGCGAGTTAAGCGCCAAGGTTGCCGAATGCAAGGTGGGCCAGGCTGTGGACGTTGTGATTATGCGCAGCGGCGAAACCATGACTAAGACTATTACTCTGGAAGAAGTACCTGAGGGCTATGGCAAGTGAAAATAACCATTGCTTGCGTGGGCAAGATTAAAGAAAAGTATTTGGATGCAGGCATTGCGGAGTTCACCAAGCGCCTTACTCCCTTTTGCAAGCTGGAAACCATAGCAATTAACGAGGAGCGTATGCCCGAGGACCCCAGTCCTGCCATGAAGCAGCAGGTGCTGGAAAAGGAAACGGCCCGCCTGATGGCTATCATTCCGGAAAATTCCTATGTTATTTTGTTGGATGTTATTGGCAAGCAGATTTCCAGCCCTGAGCTAGCGGAAAAAATCGACAGCCTGACCTTGGCCGGCAACAGCCATATCACCTTCGTTATCGGTGGTGCCTTTGGCTACACAGATGCTCTGCGCAAACGGGCCGATTTTGCCTTGAGCTTCTCCAAAATGACCTTCACCCACCAGATGATTCGCCTGCTTTTGATTGAGCAGATTTACCGTGCTTTTAAGATTAGCAGGGGTGAGAAGTATCACTGGTAAGGCAAGTTCACTGCTAACAAATCTATAAAAATAAAGCTTCGGTTGAGCGCAGAAGTGGCGCTTGACCGAAGCTTTTTGTGTTTAATTCAGTTCTATTGCAATTCAATCATATTGTAAAAGTAAAGGGCTTTGGTGTACAATATTGAAGGAAAGTACGCAAGATAGTGCGTAAGAAAGTACGCAAGAAAAATTGAGGAGGCCAAAATCCATGCATAAAAATATATTACTTTACAAGGCCATGCTGCAGCATTTTGCAGGGGACCCGCGCCGGTGCCAGCATTTCATAAAGGTAGCCAGCTTGGCCAAGGAAATAGCCATTTTAGAAGGTGCCGACCAGGCATTAATAGATTTGGTTGAAGCTGCAGGCTTTATTCATGACTGCGGTATTGTAGTCGGTGAAGCCAAGTATGGCAAGGGCCATTGCACGGGCAAGATTCAGGAGGAAGAAGGCCCCGCAGTGGCACAAAGGATATTAAGCGAGCTTGGCTATGAGAATGAGAACATAGACCGCATTTGCTATTTAGTAGGTCATCACCACACCTATAGCAATATTGATGGCTTGGACTACCAAATCTTAGTAGAAGCAGATTTTTTGGTCAACTTTTATGAGGATGGTTTGAGCGAGGAAGCCATTGCCCACACGGTGGCAAAAATTTTCCGCACTGTCAGTGGCAAAGCGTTGGCCAAGAGCATGTTTGGAATGTGAGCTTTGCAATATTAGGTAAAAACCCTTTGTCGTCCCGTCCCAATAGTGGTATAATAGTTGGCAATATTACACTTCAAAGGGGATGTTTTGCAAAAATGGAACATAAAAGTATTTATCAGTTGGTGTTGGCAGGAATATTGTGTGCGATAGGCTTGGTTGTGCCCATGGTCATGCCCAAGGTGATTTTGGGGCCCATGTCCTTCACGCTAGGCTCCCATGTGGCGATTTTCCTTGCTATGTTCATCTCTCCCAAGGTGGCAGCAGCCGTGGTTTTGGGCACCACCGTGGGCTTTTTCATGACCACCCCCATTATCATCGCCATGCGCGCTGCTTCCCACATCGTTTTCGCGCTTGTGGGTGCCTTGATTATCAAGCATCATGCTGATATTTTGGAAAAGCCCCTGGCCTGCCTGTCCTTAAATGCAGTGCTGGCTTTAATTCACGGCTTGAGCGAGGTTTTGGTGGTATCTCCCTTCTTCTTCTCTGACTACATGTTTACCCCGGCGCAGCTGAATGGCGGCTTCATCATGAGTGTGGTTGTTTTGGTCGGCTTGGGTACTGTGGTACATTCCTTTGTGGACTGCAGCATTTCCGTTCTGCTGTGGAAGGCTGTCAAGAGTACCGTTCCTGGCATCAAATTACTGCGTGGCTAAGCCCTGTTAGCTGCTTATTGCCAATGTATGAGCTCGCAAAGCGTGCTGTAGCTTTTAAGACAAGACAGTGTTTGGCAGCAAATAGCCGTATTTTAGGATGATAATATGAAAGACTTACTTAACAAATATGATGCTGTGGCCCTTTTTAGCGGCGGCTTGGACAGCATTTTGGCCATGCGGGTGATTATGGACCAGGGTTTGAAGGTTTTGGGCCTGCATTTTGTTTCGCCCTTCTTTGGCAAGCCGGATTCCATCCCCAAGTGGAAGGAGCTTTATGGTGTGGACGTGCGTGCTGTCGACATTTCTGAAGACATGCTGCGCCTGATCAAAAACGGACCCAAGAATGGCTTTGGCTCCTGCCTCAACCCCTGCACCGACTGTCACACGCTGATGGCGACCAAGGCGCGGGAAATCATGGAGGCTATCAATGCCAAGTTCATTATTTCCGGCGAGGTTTTGTGGCAAAGACCTATGAGTCAAAGGCCGGACGCCATGAATATTGTCCATCGTGACTCCCACGCTAAGGGCATATTGCTCAGACCTCTTTCCGCCCTGAAGCTGGAGCCGACCGAGGTGGAAAAAAGTGGCCTTGTGGACCGCAGCAAGCTTTTGGGCATTTACGGTCGCGGGCGCATGGACCAGCTACAGCTGGCTAAAGCCTATG
Source organism: Phascolarctobacterium sp. (assembly GCA_030540395.1). Taxonomy (GTDB): domain Bacteria; phylum Bacillota; class Negativicutes; order Acidaminococcales; family Acidaminococcaceae; genus Phascolarctobacterium_A. The sequence goes on along the minus strand of JAUNWI010000016.1, from coordinate 22,949 downwards.
GCTTTACGGAAATTCCCGGCTCGGGCGGTGGCTGCATCCTTACGGAGCGCAAAAGCAGCACACGTATTTGGGTGCTTTTTAACGAATTTGAGCATCCCAACCGGGAAGATTTTCTCCTAACTCAGGCAGGGCGCTTTTTTCACCACGATGGTTACATTTTGGCCATCAATAAAACCAGTGCCAATGCGGAGCTTTTGGAGTCCTGCCAAAAGGCAAGCGACATCGTGCTGGAGCTTGCCGATGACATGGGTCCCTTGGCCGTGGGGCGAAGCGAAAAGCCCTGGGATGCCTTCATGATAGCGGAGGCGGCGTCTTTGATGGCAAGCTATGCCAATAAAGCCATCCGCAACCTGCCAGCGGGCACTGCAGTACGCGTCAGCGTGAAGCATGAGGGTGCAGAACACTTTATCAGCGTTGTGCCTAAGCGAGAAACGCTTTTCAAGGAGGCCAGCTGGGAGAATATGCAGCAATGCCTCAAGGAAATCAACAAAAGGATGACGGAGGCAAGATTAGCCGATAAAAAGGCTAAATTCTATACCTGGATTTCCCGTAAAGAATATAAAAAACAATAAAAATAACGGCAGAATTGAGCAAGGAGAACTCAATTCTGCCGTTTGTTTTATTGCGAACGTTCTTTTCCTGCGCGTTTTGCTACCCATAAAATCACAGCTGGTAAATCCAGACAATGAAGGGCATGGTAAGGGTGCACAGGGTGGCTGTGACCACATTGATGACGCTGGCATATTCAGGCTGGTTATCAAAAAGGGAGGCCATGCTGACGCAGGTGGTAGCCGAGGGGGTAGCCGTCGCCAGCAGGGTGATGAGCAAAATGGTTTCCCCATCGGGGGAAAAGCTGGCCAAGCCACTGTATTTTACGAAGACCAGCACCATCAGCGGCATCACGATTAAACGCAGGAAGGCCACCAGGGGCACACGCTTATAGGATTTGATTTTTTCCCAGCTCATATTGCCCAAAAGCATGCCGGCAATAATCATGGCAGAGGGGCCGATAACTAGGCCCAAGGCATGAAAAGCGTCGTTGACAGGGCCCGGCATGCGCCAGCCGGTGAAGAGCAAAATCAGGCCGATAAAAATAGCGATCATATTGGCATTGGTAAAGACGGCCTTCCAGTCCATGTGGGTTTCGCGAGCCATGGTGGACTTCATATGGGTCCAAAAGAGCACCAGCTGCACCGCCAAAAAGGTACTGGAATAAATAACCCATTCCGGTCCCAGCACAGCAATAACGAGGGGAATAATGAGATTGCCCGCGTTGGAATAAATGACGGAGCACACCTCAACGGCGTTAAGCTTCAAAACGCGCTGCCAAAAGATGCCCAAAAATAGCAAAAGGGCCTGCACAATGACCGCGGCAATGGTGCTGAGCAGCAGACCGTGCTGGATTTCGGGGGTAAAATCAACCTGAAAGGATTCGATAATCACGCAGGGAAAGAAAAGGTAGAGCAGCAAAATGGACATGATTTTGCTATCCGAGGCCTTGACGATTTTTAAGCGCACCAGGGACATGCTCATAAGCATAATGAGGAAAAGGGAGAAGATTTTTTTAGCTAAAATTAATGATAACATAAGCGCTCCTTCAAGAATCTATTTTGCATAAGCGTCCGCAAATTTAGGACAGTAGGTACAAAGCTTTACAATGTTGCTTATTATACCACCAAATCAAGGAGATTTCAAAGACTTTTTTACACAAAAACAGACCAGCAAAAGCTCAAAGCTCTTGCTGGCCTGTAGTTAATGACTAGTGCTATAAACGGGCCTGTGATAAACGGCAATTAACGGGCGAAGAAAATGTCATTTTATTTGCCCAAAAAAGCAGCAGCCATCAGGATAACAAAAATGGTAGAGGTAATAGCTTGTGTGTTAGTCATAATCTTTGCACTCCTTTGATATTAAATTTCCGGAGATGCGCGCACTCTCTTGCTTGACTATAGTATATACTAAGTCTATAATAAAGTAAAACGAAGAAAAAGTCTATTAATTAGCAAGAAAAGTGAGAAGTAAAATGGAATTTGATTTCTACCGCAACTTTCTCGTGTTGGCGGAGTCCAACACCATGAGCGCTGCTGCGCGTAAACTAAATATTGTGCAAACGGCCTTGAGCAGCCAAATTACGAAGCTGGAGGAATATTACGGCGTAAAGCTGGTGAAGCGGCAAAAGGGTAGCAAGCATATCGAACTCACGGCGGCGGGCATCGAATTTGCCGGTAAGGTGCGCACCCTGTGCCAAAGTGAAGACGAGCTGGCCTTGGCCATGGAAAAATATGATGGCAGTGTTTTTGGCACCATACGCTTTGGGGTTTCTCCCATGCGCAGTCACTACTTTATCGAGCGCTATTTGATGCCCTTTACCAAGCTGCATCCACGCATCACCTTTATGTTTGAGGAGATGCTCACCATTGACCAGGTGGATAAAATCCGCGCCGGTAATATTGATTTTGCTTTTTCCAATGCAGCTATAAAAATCTATCCTGAGTTCGGTATGATCAATTTTGAACGCGAGATACTTTTTGCTGTATACCGCCAAGATTTGCAGGTGCCTTGGGTGGACAGGGATTTTATTGAAATCAAGGATTTGGCGGGCCTGCCCCTGTGCAGCTATTCCACTCAGTTTTCGCTGCTCAGGAGGTTTTACGAAAAGCAGGGCATCCGTTTACAAACCCATTTTATGACCAATACCCTGCACACCACCCTCACTGTGGTGCGCAACAGCAATAATATTGGTATTATTGCGGCTACGCCCAACGAAAAGCTGGCAGAGGGCTTAGAAATGAAGCCCATTAAAGACTCCCAGCTGGAATTTAATAAGATGTTTTATTGGAACAAGGACCGCACCATGAGCTTGGCCGCCGAAACCTTTTTGGCGTATTTTCGCCAGGAAGCGAAAAAGGATGGGGCAGAGCTGTAAAAATTAAGGCGAACGTTCTTTTCCTGCGCGTTTTGCTACCCATAAATTTAAGTAAACGTTTCTTTTGGTAGATTTTCCTACCCATAAAAACAAAAGGTAGAACAGCAAATTTGTTGTTCTACCTTTTTCTTATTCAGTTTTATTCGACCTTTACGTAAGCCGTGGGCTCCTCCATGGGCTTGCCAGCCTTAAAGTAGCGCAGCCAGTTGGGACGCACAAATTCTTCGCCCCGGATAAAGGCGGACTCGCCTTTGGCGGGGAGCAGCTCTTCTGCCTTATGGCGGAAGTAGGTTTCCTTGTCCAGCACAGTCACCTTGTACTTCTTTTGTAGGTCTAAGGGCTTACCCTTTTGAGTAACGCTCTTCAGCTTAAAGCCCTGCTTGCTTTGTTCTGCAATATACTCCATACCTGCAGTAATGGGTAATAGGCGCATATTAAAGGGCTGCACGAGGCTGTGAGGCTCCACGTTTTTAGAGCCCTCCACATAAATGCGCAGCAGTTTGGTAATTTCCTCGCCGCTCATCTCCTTGGTGAAGCTTTCAAGGCTGTTGGGCATAATCAAATACTGCAGCATTTTGGCAGAATAGCCCGTTGCCTGCAAAGGACTGGTGAAGCTATAGCCTGCCGCAAGCACGATTTCAGAACCATACACCTTGCGCAGGGTGTTAGTATAAGCAGAGCCAGCCTTGCTGCCGCCATCGCGAGCAAAATCATTGGTATATTTCTTAGTAAAAGTAACTATGCTATCTGCTTTTTTCGCCCTAGGTCTGCGCAGGTAAGCATCAAATTCTTCATAGGCCTGCTTGGCAGTGATTTCCCGCTTCAGCATCTTGTCCACCACCAGCTTGGAGGCGGCAAAGAAGTCATTGGAGGCTAAGCGCATGTATAGCAGATTGGCATCAATATAGGGACGAATGGATTCCAGCACAGGGGAAAGCTCCTGCTTGGTGGTGCGGCTATAGGCAATAACGTCGTTCTTTTGGGCAATAATGCGTTGCCCTTCCTCGGACATCATCACATTCAGCACCCGCATGGCTTGCTCCTTGCGTTTGGCATCCTTTTCTAAGTCCTTATTCAGTGCCAGCTGGCAGAAGGGATAGGTAAGCAGCCAATCGTTGCCGCCATCCTGACCAAAATAGGGCAGGAATACCAAATCCATATTAAATTGCGTTGCATAATACAAGGCTAAGGGGCCAGTAAAGCGGGCCATGGCTGCCTTTTCCTGGATAAACAAATTCATGACGATATTATATTCAAAGTCCACATCGCCGGGCTGCAGCTTGGCATCCTTGATAAAGGCTTCCATGCGCTCAAAGGCCTGGGGCCAAATCTTTTTATCCAAACCGGGGCGCTGGTCACCCTTGGGGTTTTCGTAAGCAAGACGCCATTTTTGTCCTTCAAAGGACTGCAGCTGGGGAATGGACAGGCCCTGCAAAATTTCCATGGGCGTGTAATCGTATTGAAAATCACTCACAAAGCCGCGAATACCGTGCTTGGCAAATTCCTGACAGGCAAAGCGGAAGCTGGCGTAATCGTGGGGCAGAGGAATATTATACTTTTTAAACAGCGCTTTGTTGGCAACGAAGCCATCAGGCTCGCCGCACAGGGGCAACCAATTGATGGTGCCATCCTCATTTTTATAGTTATCCAAAAAGCCTGCATAGATGGAGGCGGCAGCATTGGTTCTGGACAGGTCCAGCAGCTGCTCCCGCAGGTCGGCGGCATCATGCAGGGCAAAACGCCGATTGGTAAAGATGTCCGGTAAGGCACCCTGCTCCTTAAGAAATTTGTAGTATTCTAAATCATTATTGCCAACAACAAATTGCAATTCCACATCGGGCAGCTTGGATTGGATAAACGGCGCGTATTCCCTTAGCAGCTCCACCGTAAACAAGGACACGACAATGGGGCGCTCTCGGGGCTTGGACTCCTTGCTTCCGCAGGCAGCTACCACAAGCGCCACTAAAACAAGCAGGCAGACCAGGCATTTTTTGATCATAAGTAGTTCTCCTTCCCAAACAATCTCAATACAGCAAAGAATATTCTAGTATAACAATCTTAATATTACTTTTATTATAACATTTTCATATTACTTGGGCAAGAGATTTTACAAATAGGGAAAGTCGCTCCATAAGCAGCAGGTTGTTTTTAGCTAGATATTAACCCTTAGACTAAAATTTGTGCTATAATATAGCTGTTGTGTTTATCTATTCCTTTGGGAGGCGGCAAGCTATGACGCAAAAAGAATTTTTTGGCAATCCCAAGCTGGCACCCATCCTTACGCTGGTGTGCATCTTGGCTTGGGCCGGGGCCTTTCCTTTAATCAAATTGGGCTATCGGGAAATCCTGCTACCCCAAATTGCCGATAAGCTGGTTTTTGCAGGCATTCGCTTCACCTTGGCCGGTGTGGTGGCCATGCTCTTTGCCAAGCTTTTGGGACGCAGCTTTAATGTACCCACAGCCAGCTGCTGGCGTAATTTAGGTATCTTCACGCTAATCAATATCACTCTGCATTACTTGTTTTCCTACGTGGGCTTGGCCTATATTACAAGCTCCCGGGGCGTTATTCTTGACACCATGGGCAGCTTCATTATGATTATGCTTTCCTGTTGGCTTTTTGCCGATGACAAGCTCACCCTGACAAAGCTTTTAGGCTGCGCTTTGGGCTTCGCGGGCGTGCTCGTAATGAACTGGCAGCCAGGGCAGGACCTTTTAGCCGATATTACTTTTATGGGGGACGGCATGATTTTGCTCAACACCCTTTGTATTGCCTGGGGCGGCATTTGGGCCAAATTTGTTTCCAAGGAGATGGACGTGATGGTGGCCACGGCCTACAGCCTTTTCTTTGGCGGCGGCATCATTTGGCTTATAGGCGTGGTAACGGGAGGAAGCATTGCCTTCACCAGCAGCACTGCTATTTGGATTACAGCTGTTTTAGTAGGCATTTCGGCCTTTAGCTTTTGCATTTATAATCAGCTGCTCAGCTACAATCCCATCAGTAAAATCGCTATATTTAGCTCCTTCATGCCCATTGCCGGCGTGATTATCTCCGGTTGGCTGCTGGGCGAGCCCTTTGTGCTGCGCTACTATGTGGCAGCCATCATCGTCGCCTGCGGCATTTATATCATTAATCGCAGTAAAAAATAAAACAACGGCAGGGCTGTACGCTTTCAGTACAGCCCTGCCGTATTTTTATGGGTAGGAAAATCTACCAAAAAGCATGTTTATTTGAATTTATGGGTAGCAAAACGCGCAGGAAAAGAACGTTCGCTTTAAGCTTGTAACCTGCAAATTACAGCTTGTTGAATTCACCCTTGTAGCGAGCCTGCTCCTTTTCATAAGCAGCGGGGTCAGCGTAACGATTTACCTTGGTGTCCAGCTTGCAGGCATCGGTGATGCAGTCGTTAACAGCGTTTTTGGTGTTGATGCGGGGGTCGTCCTCGCTGGCAACCACATAGCCGGCTACACGCAGCATGCTGCTGTCGTATTCCTTCACGCCATAATCATAGCTGTAGAATTTGCCGTCAATGGCAACAGTTTCCTTCAGAGCAACCTTAACGGTGGCATATTTGCCCACCAGCTTTTCGCCAGTGCCAACGCCGGCCAAATCAATATTTACAATCACGGGCACATAATTGGGACGGGTAACCAAGGATACATCGGCAACGGTCAGCTCCTTTTCCGGAGCACACTTGAAGATTTGGATGTTAAAGCGCTTGCCATATTTTTCCTTGAGAAAGGCTTCAAATTCCACCTTGCCCTTTTCCACGTCATGCTCAGGGTTTTGCACCTCCAAAATCACTTCCGGAACCTGGTACCAAAAAACTACCTTTTTGGCAGGCTCAGCTGCTGCACAAACGGAGCAAACTAAAAGGCACAGAATACAAAGGATAAGTTTTTTCATTGGGGATAACCTCCTCGTTATTTTATTGCTATTATTATTGTAGCAAGAAAAGAGAGTTCTGAAAAGACTTTTTGTGGTGCATTTTCACATAAATGTTTCTTGCAAAACGCATAGTAATTAGTTAAAATATTAATGTTAAAATGAATTTGTATGCTGAGACAGTTGTTATAAATACTTGGCATAAGGGGATATAAGCATGAAAAGAATTGAAAATTATGGCAAAGCTAGCTTTAAAGCGGCCCTCCAAATCCTGTTGGCGCTGAGCATTTTTCTTAGCATAGCTATGCCTGCTGCTCAGGCAGAGGAGGCTCGCACGGTAAGGGTGGGCTATTTTTATTTAACAGGCTACCACGAAATTGATGCTCAGGGGCGCCTGCAGGGCTATGGCTATGATTTACTGCAAAAATTGCGCCTTTACAACGATTGGCACTATGATTATATTGGCTATGAGCAAAAGTGGAACGAGGGCTTTAAGATGCTGGAGCGCGGGGAAATTGACCTTATTACCGGCGTGCGCAAGTTTCCCGACAGACTAGAAAAGTTTGCTTACAGCAACAACCCCATTGGCCGCAGTGCTTCGGTGCTGGTAGTGCGGGAGGATGACCTGCGCTTTGCCTCCGGCGACTATAAAACCTACCAGGGCATGCGTGTGGGAGCGCTGGCTGGCAGCATAACCAATCTTAAATTTGATGCCTATGCCAAGGAAAAGGGCTTTAATTATACCATTCGCTACTATGAGCATATGCCGGAGCTGCTTCAGGCCCTGCGTGTGCAAAAGGATGTGGATGCGATTTTAACAACCAGCATGCGCTATATGGAAACGGAGCGGGTGCTGGACCAATTTGATTCTGATTATCTTTATGCCATTGTAAAAAAAGGCAATGAAAGGCTTCTGGCAGAGGTTAATAAGGCCATATATAAGATGGATTATATTAATCCTATGTGGCGACAGGATCTATATACCAAATACTATACGCCCCGTAAGGGTAATATTTTACCCATGACCGACGATGAGTTTGCCTATCGGGAGCTGCTCAATGCCTCCGACAGAAGGCTCAAGGTGCTGGTGAATCCGGACCGCAGACCCTATTCCTATTTGGAAAATGGGGAGTTTAAGGGTATCTTTCCGGCGCTGGCTAAGGAAATGGCACGGCGTAGCGGTGTGAAATACGAATATATACCAGTGCAGACTCGCAATGAATATTTTGCGGCCTTGCGCACTCAGCAGGCAGATATCGTGCTGGACATGCCCGGCAATAATTATCAGGCTGAAAAGCTAGGCTATAAGCTATCCGAGCCCCTTTTAAATACTACGCTCTTTGCTGTGAAGCTGCGTAGCCAAAAGGGTAAGTTCAAAAAGGTAGCCTTGGTCAAATCTCTTTATGATTATGGACAAGTGCCTGATTTTGTTCCCCAAAACGCAGAGATAACTAGACTGGATTCCTTTGCTGCATGCATCGAAGGGGTGCTGGATGGAAAATATGATGCCACCTATATGTACGCCTTTCAGGCTCAGGACGCAGTGTCCAGTGATGCTGGCCAAAGGCTGACCATGGCCATTGTGCCCAATGTACAGCTACGTTATTGCGTGGGCATCAACGCTCAGGCAAAGCCTCAGCTGGCCTCCATGGTCAATAAGTCCGTGGCTAGCGTCAAGGCCAATTATTTGGAGCAGCTTATTGAAGAGGCTTCTTTAGTACAGGTTAGGCCTACCCTGTTGGAGGAGATTATCCACGACCCCTGGGCAATGGCTGCTATTCTCTTTGTTCTCGTAGCGGTTATTTCCCTTGTAGCTATGCTGCGTGCTCGCGAGCAGAGCATGGAGCTTATCAGCAAAAAGAATGAGCAGCTCCAGGAGCAGCAGGAGCTGTTGAGCCATGCTTTGGAGCAGGCGGAGGAAAGCAGCAAGGCGAAATCCGTCTTCCTTAATAGTGTTTCCCACGATATCCGCACGCCCATGAACGCGATTATGGGTTTTGCCAAGCTGGCGGAGGAGCAGGCTGTTAATCCTGAAACCAGAAGGTATTTGGAAAAAATTTTACTGTCGGGCAAGAGTCTTTTGTCCTTGATTAACGATGTTTTGGACATGAGCAGCATTGAAAATGGCAAGCTGAAGGTGCACGAGGAGCGCTGTGATTTGGCGGAGCTGCTGAAGAATATCCACGAAATTTTGCAGCCGGCGGCTAAGGAAAAGCAGCTGCAATTTTTGCTGGATGCCAGCAGGATTGGCTCCCGGCAGGTGTTCTGTGATAAAGTGCTTTTGCAGCGGGTTTTGTTAAACTGCCTGAGCAATTCCATTAAGTACACTGATGCAGGGGGCATCGTGAGCCTGCGGGCCGAGCAAAAGGGACCTGCAGTAAATGACGAGGCTGTGTTTAGCTTCCGCATTAGCGACAGTGGTATTGGCATGAGCAAGGAGTTTTTAAAGAAGGTTTTTGAGCCCTTCGCCAGAGAACGGGATACCACAGCTAGTGGCATTCAGGGCACGGGCTTGGGCCTGACCATTACCAAAAATATTGTGGAGCTTTTAGGCGGCAAGATTCTTGTGGAAAGTGAAGCTGGCAAGGGCACCATTGTTTATGTGGACTTGGGCCTGAAGCTGGTGCCGGAGGCGCCCAAGGATGAAGTTGCTGAAGCAGGCAAGGAACAGTTGGAGCTCAAGGGTAAGCACGTACTCTTGGTGGACGATGTGGAGCTCAATCGGGAAATTGCCCAAATGATGCTGGAAAAAGCAGGCTGTGAGGTAGATACCTGCGTCAATGGCCAGGAGGCTGTGGATTATATGTCGCAAGCCTGTGACAAAAAGGTTGATTTTATCCTGATGGATTTGATGATGCCGGTGATGGATGGACTCGAGGCCACAAGGCTGATTCGCCGCCTGCCTGATAAAGAGTCGGCCCAGACCCTTATCATTGCCCTAACTGCCAACGCTATGAACGAGACGAAGCAGGAGATTGTGACAGCGGGCATGAATGGCATGCTGAACAAGCCCTTTGATGTGAAGGCGCTCAAGCAGGTGCTGGCAGAGGTTTTGCGGCAGAAATAAGCTGCAAGGAGGCGTTTTTAGCGCTGTGATTGGACATTGGCGTAGTATGTTGTAAGGCTATAAATTGAAAAGCACTGTAGTCATAGCTTTGGTTATGATTACAGTGCTTTTTTGCGTTCCTATTATTCGCTCAGCCATTTAACAGCTTTTTCTAGCAGGCTAGGTTCATTTTTGGGAGCAGGGGTTTCTGTGGCTTGCTTTTCCGCAACGCTGACTTGGGCAGCTTGCTCTGTTTGCTCCGCAGCTTTTTTGGGCGGTTTTTCCTTCTTGGCCTTTTTGGTGTTGTATTTGGTCATGACGGCGTTTAAATCGCCCTCCTTGAGCCACAGCTCCAGCGCTTCGGCCATGGCCTTGACGGCAGTGTCGATGGCGGCCTTGTCCTCGCCCTGGAATTGGTGCAGCACATGGTTGACTACGGCCTTGTTGTTGCGCTCGGGGTGGCCGATGCCGATTTTAAAGCGGGGGTATTCTTCGGTGCCCAGGTGCTGGGTGATGGATTTGATGCCGTTGTGGCCGCCGGCGCTGCCCTTGCGGCGGATGCGCAGGTGGCCTACGGGCAGGTCCATGTCGTCTTGGATGACGGCGATGTCTTCAGGGTCGATGTGGTAGAAGTTGGCATAGGCGCCGACAGCGATGCCGCTAAGGTTCATGTAGGTGGTGGGCTTGATGATGATTATTTTTTCGGGGGCGCGGTATTCGGCGCAGTAGGCGTTGCGGTCTTCCTTGCCGAAGGCGACGCCGAGGCGCTTGGCCAGCTCGTCCACAACCATGAAGCCGATGTTGTGGCGGGTGTTTTCATATTCTCGGCCGATATTGCCCAGGCCGACGATTAGTTTCATATGGTTTTCTCCTTGATAAACTTAGATATATAGGTGTTGAAATTCGTAATAAGCATAGACGTTATCGCTCAAAGGTATACCTGTGAAGTGCTCCGGTCTGCGAATGCTTGATGCAATGTCCACATAGAGCGCTTAATCCGTCAAGAGCAAAACCTCCGAAAGCGTGACGAGGCGCTTCGCGGACATGCGAGCCTGTCCATGGCAATTGTAATTCGATTATTCATCGAATTGCTATCATAGTCGCATTCTTGCCTCCGCCACTTCCCAGGTATACGCTTTTCACTTGCGAAGTTTCGATGTAACATCTGAAATTGAGTAATAAGTAAGCAGCAGGTGAGCTGTGATTTCAAGCGAGTCGCCAAATTATGCAAGTGCTTGCGCGCAGCATAATTTGTGCAGGGAGCTGTCCTCTGGAGGATTAGCAAATGAGTGGCTTGGTACAATGGCCTCAAGGGTTCGAGAAAGTATATTCTTCTGCGAGACAAATAGTACCCCGCAGAGGCCAATTGTACCCCACGAAATTTGCGTCTAGCCCCCAATTGAGCTACTTCATTTTTGCGCTATGCAGCGTGCGAGACAGTTGCAAAAGTAAAGCTTTCGAAAAATCACCGCGAGCATGATGCTTACTTATTACGAATTTCACAATTACTACTTTTCTAGCTCACTTATAGTTACAAATTGATATTTTTCTTCGCGCAGCTGGTCGATGATGAGGCCCACAGCGGCGACGGTCTGCTCCCGGGGTGCGGCGTTCTTCGGGCTGTCCCCATCGTGCAGCAGCACGATGGCGCCCGGCTCCGCTGCGTAGCACACGCGGTCAACAATGCGCTGCACACCGGGATTGGTCCAATCCCGGGGGATAACGCTCCAGTTGACCGCCTTGAGGCCTGCGGCCTCTATAGCTCCCAGCACCTGCCAATCCTTAAAGCCGTGGGGCGGGCGCATGTAATGCACCCTCTGCCCCGTAAGGCTTTCTAAGGTGCTTTTGCCGGAGGCAATATTCGCCGCCAGCTCCGCTTGATTAAGCTTGAGCAGGTCCTGGTGCTTACCCGCATGCAGGGCGATTTCGTGGCCTCCGGCCTGCACCGCTTTAACTATTTCCGGGTGCTTGGCGGCGTTTTCGCCCACCATGAAAAAGGTGGCGTGCACCTGCTTATCAGCAAGTACCTTCAAGAGCTGCTGGGTATAGGGCGGGTAAGGGCCGTCGTCAAAGGTGAGGGCAATTTGCTTCTTGGCCGTGCTGCCATGGGTCAGCACGGGGCCATAGAAGCTGTTGCCCGGCAGCACTGCCAGTAAGAGCAAAGCGCTGGCCAGCACCATGCTCAAAAGAGCAGCGGCCGCTGCGTGGCGCTTGGGCAGCTTGCCCAAGCGGCCCAGCCACAGTAATGCTGTGCTCGCCAGAGCACAGAGGATGATGATATATAAAACACGCATAATATTTCTACAGTAGCATTACCAAAATAAGAGGCTTGCCTTCGGCAAGCCTCACAAAAACTTATTGGGTGATAAGCCTAAGCTTATTTCTTAACGTCAAACAATTGGCTTACGGACCAATCATTGTAAATGCGCAGAATGGTTTCTGCCAAAATCGGAGCGATGGACAATACCTTAATCTTCGGATGCTTCTTGCTAGGAGCCAAAGGAATGGTATTGGTAACAACCAGCTCGGTAATATCGGATTGAGCAATGCGGCTCAAAGCCGGGTCGGTCAGGATGGGGTGAGTGCAGCAAGCATAAATCTCGTTAACACCAAATTTCTTCAAGGCACGAGCACCCTCGGTGAGGGAGCCTGCGGTATCAACCATATCGTCAACCATAATGCAGTTCTTGCCCTCAACATTGCCAATCAGGTTCATAACCTCGGCAACACCAGGTTCCGGACGACGCTTATCGATAATAGCCATGGGAGCATTCAGCATTTCTGCGAAGCCACGAGCACGGCTTACACCGCCCAGGTCCGGGGAAACAACAACCATGTTGTCCAATTTCTTTTCCTTGATGTATTCAGCCAGCAGCGGGCCGCCGGGCATATGATCAAAGGGGATGTTAAAGAAGCCTTGAATTTGAGCTGCATGCAGGTCGATGGTTACCACGCGGGTAATGCCTGCGGTTTCCAAAAGGTCTGCCATCAGCTTTGCGGTAATAGGCTCACGGCCGCGAGCCTTGCGGTCCTGACGAGCATAGCCATAATAAGGAATTACAGCGGTAATATGGTTAGCGCTGGCGCGTTTGAAGGCATCAGCCATAATCAAGAGCTCCATCACATTGTCGTTAACAATGGGGCCGCAGGTAGGTTGTACGATGAAAATATCCTTGCCGCGTACGCTCTCGTTAATCATTACTTGGATTTCGCCGTTGTTGAAACGGTTTACAACAGAATCACCTACGGTAGTGCCCAGATAAGCAGCAATTTCTCTTGCCAAATCAGGGTTTGCATTACCGGTAAAAATTCTTAACTTATTCTCGTCAGACAACATGTCCAATCCCTCCAAAATCGCCATTAGTATTTTTGCTTGCGAAAGCCTCAGCTTAAGTTTAATTATACTATAAAAGCTCCTAACTTAACAAGTTATTTGTAAGCTTTTTAACTGTTTCTGTATTTTTCGGCCCAGCCTTCAATATTCTTTTGTTTAGCACGGGCAATACCCAAAGCATTTTCGGGTACTTCCTTGGTAATAGTGCTGCCAGCGCCGATATAGGTGTTGGCCTGCACGGTAACGGGAGCAACCAGATTGGTATTGCAGCCCACAAAGGCATTGTCGCCGATAATGGTGCGGTGCTTCTTTTTGCCATCATAGTTTACGGTGATGCAGCCGCAGCCCATGTTAACGCCACTGCCGATATCGCTGTCGCCAATATAGGTCAGATGGGGCAGCTTGGTGCCTTCGCCCACATTGGAGTTTTTCACCTCTACGTAGTTGCCAATCTTTACGCCATCGCTGATAACAGTATCAGGACGCAGGTGCACATAAGGACCGGCGGTAACGTGGTTTTTAACCTCGCAGTCATGGCCATAAATAAACTGCAGATGATTGTCGTTGCCAATCTTCACATTGGTAAAGCGGGCATTGGGGCCGATTTCGCAGTCCTCGCCGATTTCTGTAGTGCCCTCCAGCCAGGTGTAGGGATAAATAATGGTGTCGCGGCCGATTTTCACGCTGCCCTCAATAAAGGTGCTGGCCGGGTCCATAATGGTGACGCCGTTATCCATGAGCTTGTCCAAAATACGCTGACGCATTACGCCCTCTGCCACGGAAAGCTGCTTGCGGGAGTTGATGCCCATAACCATATCGCTGTCTTCCGTAACCACGCCGCCCACCTTTTGGCCTGCTTGGTTCAGCTTTTCCAGCACGTCGGTGAGGTAATATTCGCCTTGAGCATTATCATTGGTAAGAGTTGCCAAAACATCAAACATCAGGGGGCATTCCATGCAGTAAATGCCGGTATTGATTTCCTTGATGGCCTTTTGCGCCTCGGTGGCATCCTTTTGCTCCACGATGGCCTGCACGTTGCCCTTCTCGTCGCGCACGATGCGGCCATAGCCAAAGGGGTCATCCATCACTGCGGTGAGCACAGTAGCAGCAGCGCCGCTGGCCTTGTGGGCTTCGCAGAACTTTTTCAGCTCCTCGCCCTCCAAAAGCGGGGTGTCGCCGCACAAAATCAAGGCAGTGCCGGTAAAGCCCTTTAGGGCCTCCGCAGTTTGCATCACAGCGTGGCCGGTACCCAATTGCTCGGCCTGCAGGGCGATTTTGCCCTGGCTGCCCACCATTTTTTCTACTAATTCGGCCTCATGGCCTACGATAACAACCTTTTCGTCGCAGCCAGCTACAGTGGCGGCGTCAATAACATGCTGCAGCATGGGCTTGCCACCCACCTTGTGCAAAACCTTGGGGTATTTGCTGCGCATACGGGTGCCCTTGCCTGCGGCAAGGATAACAGCTACTAAATTTGCCATATATATTAACTCCCTTCCTTGATTAGGAAAAATAAACTAGTTTTGGGACAGCTCCACCTTGACGCACTGGTTTTCTTCGTCCGCATGGTGCAGGGTAAAGAAGGCGATATAATCCTCCACCAGCTTGCGCTCAGGGGTTGCCGTGTCCATCAAAAAGGCCATACCCACAACCTGGGCGCCCACCTCCTGGGCTAGGGCCACCATGCCCTTGGCGGTGCCGCCGCCCTTCATAACATCGTCCACAATGAGCACGCGGCTGTTGGGCTGCAGGGCTCGTTTAGGCATAGCCATGGTTTGGATGGATTTGGTGCTGCCGCTTACGTAATTGATGTTGACGGTGGAGCCTTCCGTAATATCGCTGGTATGACGGGCAATAACCAGGGGCACATTAAAGGCTCTGGCCACTGCCATGGCCAGAGGAATACCACTGGTTTCCACAGTCATAATGCAATCCGGGGCCAGCTCCTTGAGACGGCCCATAAAAATTTCACCAAGCCGCATTACTACGTCGGGTTGGCACAAAAGGTCCGTGGTATACAGCATGCCGCCGGGCAAAATGCGCTCGGGGGCTGTAAGCCGTGCGGCCAGCTCCTCTAGAAAGCTTTGGTCGTCCTCGGGCAGGTGGCCGGGAATAAAGCGCACGCCTCCGGCGGCGCCGGAAAGGGTTTCCACCTTGCCCAGACCATACATTTCCAGGCCCGACTTGACGGCTAAAACATCCTCACTGAGAGTGGATTTAGCGATTTCGAATTTTTTACAGAAATAAGAAAATGAAAACAACCGATAGGGATGATCGGCTAAAAGCTTGCTTAACGCTACAACACGTTCAATTCTTTTGGCTTTGCCCATTTGGCATTTCCCTCTATTCTTTACAGATTTACTTGCTTAAATATTTATTGATGAGTTCTAAATCAGCAGGCTTGTCAACATCCATGCCGATTTCGGCATAGCTAGTGATGATAGCCTTGCTGGGTGTGTGCATAATGTGCGAAAAGCGTTGTTCCGCTTCGCTGATGGAAAGGCGGTGCAAAACTGCCTTCAAAATAAAGCTCCAGCCCAGCCAATTGGCGAGGCCAAAGGGTGATTTGCGCAGCGCAAAAATTTCGCGGCCCAGCTGCTGGCTGTTAATGACCACTTCCTTGGTGATGAGCATCAAATTGCCACCGGTAAAGACCCCGTCCGTCACGCGGCCAAAGGTCCTTTGGGCGTCGGGATAGCGCTCAAGGCAGGCCTCCTTGGGGATGATGGCATAATAGATGCCTTGGCCTGGGATGGCTTCGCACTGCTGTAAAAAGTCCTGCACGCCTGCGCTGGACAGCAAGGGGATGTCGTCGCAGGCAAAAAGGATGCCTTGGCTGCAGTCCTCCCCCAGGGCCATAGCCGCCGCGTAAGCGGTGGCGGGCATGTCGCCCTCGGATAGGCAGGTGGTAACACCGGCAGGCAGGGTGCCCTCTAAAAGGGCTATTGCCTCGGCGTTAGTGGCAATCACCATGCGGCGAATTTTGCCGCTTTTTTGCAAAGCATCGATAATATAATCAATCATGCGGCGCCCGGCAAGGGGTGCCAGGCAGCGGTGCTCGGTGCCGCACAGCTCCTTGAGCCAGGGAGCACGGCCACCGGCTAGGATAACGGCATCATATTGCTGCATTATCTCGCCTTCTTCTTGGGCTCGGCAATGGAGCGCAGCAGGGTATGCTCAGCGTTTTCGATGTGGACCCGGGCAGCATGCTGAGCTCTTTCTACATCGCGGGAGGCAATGGCATCCACCAGATTGCGGTGCTCGTCCATGGTTTCCACCAAACGGCCGGGATAGCTCATGGAGCGACCACGAATACCGGTGAGCTGCTCTCTGAGGTTGTTGATGATGCTGCGCAGGCGCTCGTTGCGGCTGGCATTGTATAAAACATCGTGAAAGGCGGTGTCCACCTCAACGATTTTGTTCATATCCCTGTTGGCCACGTGCTGACCGATTTCGTGGAGGTAATCATTCATGGTCTCCAGCTCTTCATCGGTGATGCGCTCGGCGGCAAGGCCTGCAGCCAGCACATCCAGGCAGGTGCGCACTTCGTAAATTTCCGTGATATCCTTAATGGAAATATCCGCCACATAGGTGCCGCGGCGGGGAATCATCACCACGAAGCCCTCCAGCTCCAGCTTGCGAATGGCTTCGCGGACGGGGGTGCGGCTGACGCCCATTTCGTCGGCCAGCTGGATTTCCATCAGGCGCTCGCCGGGACTAAAGGTGCCGTCAATAATGGCCTGACGAATATTTTCACAAACCAGCTCCCGCAAGGGCTTGTAGCTGTCGAGTTTTATAGGTTGCAAATGTCCAGACATATTAGTAAATCCTCCCTACGGTAGTAGTAATGGCTGTTTCTACATCGAAATCAGCCAAGGCTGCAACTATTTGTTTCGCAGTGTCCTCATCGTGGGCTAAAGCGAAAACTGTAGGGCCGCTGCCGCTCATCAGTGCATAATAGGCACCGGCACTGAGCATGGCGGCTTTCATAGATGCGATAAGCGGATGGGCAGGAATGGTAACCGTTTCCAGCACATTGCCCATGTAGGGTACAAGTGCGGGAGCACCCTCTGCCAGACGATCCTGCAGCTGCCAAATACAAGGCGCGTGCACCACGCGACCCTTGTTATAATGCTTATAAACCCAAGCAGTGGAAACCTCCAGCCTGCGGGGCTTGGCCAAAACTACGATGGCTTTGGGCAAGTCCGCCAGCTTGGTCAGGATTTCGCCGCGACCGGTGGCCAGCATGGTGCCGCCTTCGATGCAGAAGGGGATATCGCTGCCAAGGAGTGCGGCCAATCTTTCCAGCTCGTGGTTTTCTAAATGCAGCTGCCAGTATTTGTTCAGACCGCGCAGCACCGCGGCAGCATCAGCACTGCCTCCGGCCAGACCTGCGGCTAAAAAAATTTTTTTGTTCAAGGCGATGTGAACGTTCGGAATTATTCCTGCGTGCTGCGCCAGAAGCGCTGCCGCCCGATAAGCAAGGTTATCACTGCCACAGCTAAGCCCTGGGATATTTGTAGATAGCTCGATTTTACCCTCGCCACTACCGGGGGAGATGGTGATTTCATCGCAAAGACCAACGCTTTGCATGATCATGCTCACCTCATGGTATCCGTCCTCCCGGCGTCCCAGGATATCCAAGCCTAAATTAATTTTAGCATAAGCAACTTCAGTAATTTGTTTCATTTACAGCCCACCTGCCTACATATGTATCCAGTATTATTGTATACTTCTTTAGGCTTCCCTGCAAGTTTTTTTTCGAACATTATCAAGATAATAGGCATTTTCATTCTATTTTTGGTTTGGCTCTCAAGCGGAAAACGTAAAATAAATCAAAAATTTTGTAAATTAAGGTTGCTTTTTTGGTAAAAGATGGTACTATACTATGAAAGACAAACTATAAGGAGTCATTTTATGCATATCAACTGGAAACAAACTCTCTATCAATATTTTATGGTTACCTTGGCCTGCATCATTATGGGTGTTGCCTTGAATGTTTTTTATATGCCTAACAAAATGCTGAGCGGCGGCATTGGTGGCGTGGCTGTGCTGGCCTATTATTTGGGCGGCCTGCCCATGGGCGCCACCAGCTTAATGTGCAACGTGCCCTTGTTTTTCCTGGCCTATAAATATATGGATAGGCAGTACACCATCGGCGCGCTGTACGGCATTGTGGCCTTTTCTATTTCCTTGGATGCCTTTCATTTTTTGTCCAATTATCAGGTGGTCCATGATAAGCTGTTGGCCTGCATTGCGGGTGGTGTGCTGTATGGCATTGGTGCGGCCTGCATGTATCGGGTGGGTGGCTCCAGCGGTGGCACGGATATCATCGGTGCCATTATCCAAAAGCATTATTCTATTAGTATTAGCACCACTGGTTTTATTTTTAATCTTGGCTTGCTCTTTGTCAGCGTCTTTTTCTTTGGCATCGAGCCGGTGCTGTACACCCTGTTGACCTTCTTTGTGATGACCAAAACCTGTAATGCCTTCACTACGGGCTTTGATTATAAGAAGAATATCATTATCATCAGCAATTATCACCACGAAATCGCCGAGGAGATTATTAAGGTGGTTGGCCGCGGTGTGACCTATCTCCATGGCGAGGGTGCCTTTACCCATCAGCATCGGGAGGTGCTGTTTGTGGTGGCCAAGCTGACCCAGCTGGCGAAGATTCGCGCCATTTGTAAGGCCATTGACCCGGATGCTTTTATGATTATCCACGATGTGAACGACGTTTTTGGCCGCGGCTTCACTTTGAAGGCCTCCGGAAAGGCTGCTTTGGAGCGGCGGGAGGAGATGGAGCAGGGGCTGAAAGAGTAATTTCTTTAGCGTTTTGCTTCCTAGCGCGTTTCAGGTAGGATAAAAATTCAGTACCTTTGTTGCTGTACAGTGTATAAAAAGTAAAAAATAACGCCCTGCGCAAGCTGTTTTTCAGCAATCGCGGGGATGCGAACTCAACGACAGCGCCCGGTGTTTTAATACACTTGGGGCGCTGTTGCATTTTTCACTTGACATTCACCATAAAAGTGAATAAAATGAATATAGTGAATAAAAGTATAAAGAAGGTGAATGGCTTGCTACATGAAAGTGAAAACATAGAGCTCAAACGAGAAGTGACACCTGAGCTGTGCAAAAGTGTCATAGCTTTTGCTAATTCTCAAGGTGGTAAACTATATATAGGAATCAATGATGATGGTAGTGTTCTTGGCTTGGATGACATGGATAATACCTATACGAAAATCACTAATATGATTCGAGATTCTATAATACCTGATGTCACTATGTTCGTTAGATATAGCATAGTAAACGAAAAAGCAATCTGCCTTGAGATTGGAGAAGGAACAGCAAAGCCATATTATTTGAAAGCTAAGGGCTTGAAGCCGGCAGGTGTCTTTGTAAGACAGGGGGCCTCTTCAGTTCCGGCTTCACTTGAACAAATTCGTCAATTTATCAAAGAAGCGGATGGCGATATTTTTGAAGGGATGCGTTCTCTTGAGCAAAATTTAACCTTTAAAGCCGCTACGCAAATCTTTGCCAAGGAGGGAGTTGCTTTCGATGAAAGAAAGTACTACGCCCTTGGTTTGCGTAATTTGGTTGATGGCTTGTATACTAATTTAGCTTTTTTATTATCCGATCAATGTCAGCATTCCATAAAAATTGCTGTGTTCGAAGATAATGAGAATACAGTTTTCAAAACACATAGGGAATTTAAAGGTTCGTTGTTTGAGCAATTAGAAAAGTCCTTTGAGTTCTTGATGCTCTGCAATAAAAACAGGTCTAGCTTTAATGGTTTAACTCGTGTTGATACCTGGGATTATCCTGAAGAAGCGATTAGGGAAGCTTTGCTCAATGCCATTGTTCATCGAGATTATAGCTATAGTGGTAGCATCATCATAAATGTGAATAATACTTGCATGGAGTTTATTTCCTTGGGTGGGTTATTGCCAGGCTTATCACCCGAAGACATCCAAAGCGGTATCTCCCAGCCTCGAAATATGAAGCTAGCTGAAGTTTTTCATAGACTAAACTACATAGAATCGTATGGAACAGGAATAAGAAGAATCTTTGCCTTATATAAAAACTACTATGGTAACCCTCGTATTTCCATTACTCCGCATACCTTTACCATGAAGCTTTGGAATGTGCATACTTTGCAGAAGCCATCTGCTCCTTTCGTTGCAGAAAAAGTTGAAAATCGCAAGTATGCCAATGCACAGCAAAGACAGGTTATTGCATATTTGCAGGAGCATGGGCAGGCCTCCGCTGAAGAGTTGCAGGCATTGCTGGGTGTAAAGCGAACCAGAGCCTATTTAATTGCCAAAGAAATGTTGGATAAAGGCTTCTTAGATGTCCAAGGTCGTGGTGAGAACAGAAGGTATTTTTTATCATCGTAAAACAAAATCCCTCGACTGTGGTCGGGGGACTATTTTCATTGTATGCGGTGTAGGTTTTGTCCATCGTCTACCACATCCACGGTGTCGCCATCTATGACATGCACGCAGATGCCGTTGTAATTGCCTGCTTGGGCAAAGCAGTAGGCGAAGGTGGCAAAAAAGAGGGTCAGGATGGTGAGCGTCATGGCGTAAAGCTTATTTTTCATGGTTATCAGCCTCTTTTGTTTGTTTATTGTTTTTCCAAAACATCACTTTCCTCGCGATGAAGGTTAAGAATTCTAAGATTTGTACTATTTTCATGATTTCCTCCTTTATTCAATGCTTTCTAGTTCGTTAGCTTCCACAATGCTTTCCAGCTCATCGGCAGCATCTTCGATGGGGCCGAGGTCGTCGGCAGTTTCATCGATGGGGCCGAGTTCATCAGCTGCATCGTTGTCCGTGGGGGCGTCCTGCATGCTAGAGCCTGCCTGCAAATTTTGGCTTACTTCCTGGGCCTCTGCATCCAGTGCATTGAGCTCATCTGCGGTGAGTTGGGGCTTAAAGTCCTCCGCGAAAAGGTTTGTTTCGGACTGCAATTTGAGCTCTTCTTCTGTAATGGCGGCTAAGGCCTCTTGGTCCTTGGTCTCCAAGAATTTGCTGATGAAATATCTTTGCCCCTTGCCCGTGACCATAGGGGTGCGGCTGATGATTTCGCTGCCATCCTTAGCCTTGGCAATGCTTTCTTTGATGATGAACAAACCACTTTCCATGCACCTTTGGTAAGGTACATTCCACATTTGGCCTTCTTTGCTTTGCAGGTAGCCATTTTCCCGCAGCCATTGGAAGAAGCGGTTTTGGCCGATTTCGATACCGTTTTGGTTGAGCAGCTTGGCCATTTCGCCTACTAAAATAGCTGTTTTATTTTCGTACACTGCCTTGGCGAAGTCTATACGGGGCTTGTTGCGCTCAAAATAGGCGTTTTTGCGTTCAATCAAAGCGTCTTTTTCTTTAATGGTCTGCTCATGTTGGCCTACCAATTTCAACGTTTCAATGTGCTTGGCCCGCTCCTCCTCCAGCTTGGCGGTGAGCTCCTTAAGGGCGGCGGGGTCGGTCTGCACCTTCGTCAAGGTTTCGTCCGTCATGTAAGCGCCAGTCCTGCGAATGGAGGGAATAACTTCGCCGCAAATCCAGCGCTTAAATGCCTTGGCTTGTGGTAATTTACTGCCTAGGACGAGGGAATAAACGCCGATTTCATTGATGATGGTTGTGCTGCGGATGCCTTTGGGAGTATTTACTTCCGTGGTTAGACGATCGTCTTCTTCCACATGGGCGGTGACGGCATTATTAGCGTTTTTATAGCCCAAGATGTCAGCCACATCCCTGCCTACAAACCAGGTCTGGCCGTTGTATTCGGTCTTGCGCACTTTGAATTGGTCGTTTTGAATTAGTTGTAGTTCCATGCTTGTTCCTCCTATAACAAACGGTAGTAGGAATGGCTCCCCTAGGCACCCCTCCGGGTATTAGCACGACCAACACGTTCTCACTGCGCTGCGCTTGTGACAACGTGGGTCTTTGCGTCGGGGAGCTGTCATACCGCGCAGTAACTGATATTGCAGAATACAGTAAATGCGGATGACTGAGAGGGGTGTGCAGTTCCTTTGGGGTTTTGCAGTCACCCCTCTCCGTCAGTCGCATTTCACGAGCCGTCCTAGCGAAAGTTACTGCGCGACTGCCACCTCCCCCCTAGGGGAGGCATTCCTACTAATCTACTGTAGAAGAAAGGCTTTTCTATCCAGCTTCGGCAAAAAGGGTTTGCACAACTGGCGGTAACATTTTCGGCGCCAAAAGCTTTTGGTCGGTAAAGGTTTTGAGATACTCTAAAGCTCTGGTGCGGATGGTGACGCCGCCGCAGTCAAGGTCCTTGGAGTGCTCCTGGTGGGGAAGCCACATCAAATCACGGGAGATTTCCTCATTGTGGGTGCGGTAAATATTCGCGAATTGATGCTCATAAAGCGTCTTCACATTGCGGTAGCAAATTTCCTGCTCCAAGCCGCGACAGATAATCGCAACAACGATGGCCAGTTGGGCAATTTGCAGCTCCGTGGGGTAGTCGCCGCAGAGGACGCGGCGCTGCTTGTCGTATTGGTAGCCGCTGTTGCTGTAGCGCAAATTTTTGCCACAGCACAATGCAATGTGCATGCTATCGCTCAAAAAGCCCCAGTCATTAATGCGGTCATCAAGATTGAGCAGGGGGCGGTAAATGTCGCCGTTCTTGTCGATGCACAAGTGGAATTCGTCGTAGATGTCACCGTATGCGCCCCAGGTGTAGTGTAAAAAAATAGTACGCTCGTGGTCACATTTGGCCCTTCTGGCCATGTCCAAAA
>JAUNWI010000015.1 GCA_030540395.1 Phascolarctobacterium sp. | reverse complement strand
TAGTATACTATTAAATTGGGTGCCGATTAAGCCGGTGGTTTATTTGACGCTTACCTTTTTACCAATATTTTTGAAAAAAATATCTTTTTATTTACGGCCGCTCTTGCAGCAATGCTCCTTAATGAAATCGTGGAACAGCTTAGCCACAGCGTTCATCTTCTTCTCTTTGAGCCACAGCAGCATAATCGGACGCTGGCATTTTGGCTTATCGATGGGTAGCACGCGACAGCCCCTGTTATAAATCCCCGACAAGATGGCTGCTTTATTGATCATAGCGATACCAAAGTTATCCTCTACAAGATTGGGAATCTGCGACTCGTAGCATTCCATGACTATATCAGGAATGAAGCCTGCCTTGCGACACAAATCCACAAAAACCTTATGGGATACAAAGTCACTGGGAAAAGAAATGAACTTTTCGTATTTGGTTTCGGCCAAATCGATGCTTGGCTTAGTAGCAAAGGGATGCTGAGTGGATACAACTAGATATAAAGGCTCATATTCTATAATCATGGAAGCCAGCTCCGGGTCATCAACCTCTGTGCTGCATAGTATAAAGTCCAAGTCCTTATCATTTTTTAGAGTGGATACAATTTTAGAGGAGGGCACTAGGGTTTGGCTGATGCTGATTTGGGGAAATGCCTCGTGAAATTGCTTTTGATAGCCGCGAGCAAAGCTGGTGCCCGTTACCCCCAAGCGCAGTGTTTTTTTGTTTTGCATATCGATTTCCTGCATTTCGTATAAGGCAGTATTGTATTCCTCGAGAATTTTATCGCAATGCTGCAAAAAGATTTTTCCATATTTTGAAAGTACTATATTTCTCCCCTGCTTAACAAACAGTGGATAGCCTAGCTCTTCACTCATTCTGGACAGGGCCGCAGAGAGAGCAGGTTGGGCAATCTGCAAATATTCCGCCGCCTTGGTCATGTTACCAATGTCCGCAAGCACATGAAAGTATTCCATCTGATGAATATTCATGACAATACCTCTTTCTCCTTAATTTTTTCTAATTATATAACCAAAACATGATGAATTCAAGGAGAAAATCCTTCTAAATCATAACACTTTGGTTATATATCTATAGTTTAAGCGGTATTATACACCCTACGATTGAAGTAATATAATGGAGCCAACAAAGGAAAACTCCTTTAAAAATTTGCAAACGAGGTGTTATTATGTTGACTAAGCAAACTTTAATCGTCATTCTTCCCAGCATTTTGGCAATGTATTCCTTGAGCAAAAAGTGGAACATTTTGGCAGCGGCCATCATGATTTTGGCAGTGGTAGGGATGTTTCATATTTAAAATGTGGAAAAGACTCCTTCTGCATTACCAAGACATGACATGACATTTTTCAATTGAATTTTGCAAATTATATAGTAATTATTGTTCTATGTCAGTCGAGTAGTGTATAATACTAATAGGATTACTAATGTCAGAAGGAGTCTTTTCCATGCAAATCAAGCTAGGCATTATTGGCGAACAGCATGCTATCGCCAGCCTCAATTTAGTTATTCAGGAATACGATGAAATTTCCATAAAGGTTTTTCTTGATGAACAGGATAATCAAGCCATCAAGATTATCTCGGAGCATCAGGAAGAGGTTAATGCTTGGTTGGTTTTCGACCAAACCAACTATTTAAAAATAGAAAATTGGGGCCAATCGCAAAAGCCCATCTACTACATCCCTTATCGCGGTGCCTCATTTTATAAGGTGTTGTGCTCCGTACTCTATCAAAAATTAAGTGTAGATGAAGTTAGTATCGATACTATTCCCTACGATGATATAGTTAGCGGCCTTGAAGACATGGGCATCCCCTACACGAAGCTGCACTCCATAGAAGACGATGGTCATATGACCATTGAAGACTATTTAAATTTTCATAAGCAGCTTTACTCCCAAGGGATAACTAAAGCGGCAATTACCAAAAGCTATTATGTAAAAAGCCTGCTCGAGCAGTCCGGCATCCCGGCCTTCTGCATTTTGCCCATGCGCGTTACCGTTCGTAACATTCTCAATCTAATCTTAAGCCATTTTCATATATGGCGTGTGCAGGAATCACAAATCGCTGTACAGGTTTTTGACTTTAATTTATTGGCAGAAAAAGACACTATCTATTCTGTGGATGATTTGTATGGCAAGGAAATTACCATTACCCAAAAGCTTCTCAGCTACGCCAAAAGCATCAATGGCTCTCTAAAATCTGCCACTGGTGGCAATTTCTATATCTTCACCACGCGAGGAAACCTCGAAAAGCTGACCAATGGCTTTAAAAAAGTTCCTAATTTGCCCATATTACAAGAGGTAAACAAGCACTTACGGGCCTGTGGCATAGGCTTGGGCAAATCGGCCAGCGAAGCAGAGTTTAACGCCGTTATAGCCTTGAAGCATGCCTGCAATGACGCTAAGGGCACCTGGTACGTGGTTAAGGATGATAAATCTATTTCCGGCCCCTTAGGCAGTGCGGAGCAGCTCGATTATCAAGTCGCTGCACCTGCGTTAGAGGAAATTAGCAAAAAAACTGCTCTTAGTATTAATACCTTGAGCAAAATCTGTCATGCTATCAAAGTCTATGGGCGCAATGAACTAAATGCTCAAGAGCTAGCCAACACGATGCAAATACTGCCTCGCAGCGCCAGACGCATTTTAACCACGCTTACCGAAAATGGCTACGCCGAGGAAATTGGCGTAGAAATGTTGGATATTAAAGGTCGTCCACGCAAAATCTACAAGATAAAAATGTAAATATGCTTCAAAAACGCCACTGTTTTTACTATTTTGAAAACAGTGGCGTTTTCTTTTTATGAATTTTGTATACATAAGCTTACCTTATTGACAGAAACACGGGTCTATAATATTCTTTAATAAAGGACATATCCTTTAATAGTCCTTATATGTTTTAAGGGGTGAAATGTGATGAAGTTTTCTATTGTTGCAACCGGTGATTCTTTGTTAACACAAAGATTACCAAGACAAGACAAAAGCTGCTTAGCTCTAAAAGAGATTTTTGAAGCAGCTGAA
Organism: Phascolarctobacterium sp.; assembly: GCA_030540395.1. Taxonomy (GTDB): domain Bacteria; phylum Bacillota; class Negativicutes; order Acidaminococcales; family Acidaminococcaceae; genus Phascolarctobacterium_A. The sequence continues at coordinate 40,701 of JAUNWI010000015.1, read as the reverse complement.
ATCAAAGCCAGTAAGGGCTATATCAACATTAAATAGGAAAAGGAGCTGACGATCATGCAAATGTTTTTAGGTCTAGTTGTAGTATTAGTAATGATTTATCTCATGGCAAAGCGTAAGGACCCCAAAACCTTACTTTTTGCTGCTGGTATGATTATGATTCTTTTGGCAGGCGATGTCATGGGTACCTTTAAAGCCTTTTCTGCCTCTATGAAGCAGGCCAAGGTTTTTGAAACCATTATTACCTCCATGGGCTTTGCGGCTGTAGTAAAGCTGTGCCAAGCTGATAAGCATCTTGTTTCTCTATTTGCTAAAATTTTAAAGAAGGCTGGTCCCTTCCTCATTATCGGTGTTGCCTTAGCCACCATGGTAGTTAACACCTCCATTACCAGTGCAGCAGGCGTAACTGCAGCCATGGGCACTGTTTTCATCCCCTTGATGGTAGCTTCCGGCATTCCCGTACCGCTGGCAGCCGGCGCCATCATGTGCGGCCTTTATGGCGGCAACCTGAATCCAGGCCACGTACATCCCACTATAGTTGCTAATCTGGCAGGCGTTGAAGGCATGGACTTTGTGCGCGTAGCCGCTCCTGCTTTGGTTGCATCCGTAATTGCAAGCTCCACCGTTTTGACCGGTATGGCCTTCTGGATGCGCAAAAAATACAGCAAGGAAGAGCTTGCTGCTCAAGCTGCTGCTTTCGGCGAGATTGAAACTGTTAAAGTAAATCCCCTTTATGCAATTCTTCCCTTGGTTCCCATTATTATTTTGCTCCTGGGCAATCTGAAAATTGTTCCCGCCTTCAAAATGCCCGTACCCCACGCTATGATTATCGGCTGCCTGTTGTGCATGCTCGTAACTCGCACCAACCCCCAAGATGTTACTAAAGAATTCTTCAAAGCCATGGGTTCCGCCTTTGGTAATGTTTTCGGTCTTTTGATTTGCGTAAATATTTTCGTTGCCGGCTTAACCAAGCTTGGCTTCATTAAAATGTTAATTGGCTTCATGACCACCTCTCCTTCCATCGCCAAATTGGCAGCAGTTTTTGGTCCCTTCATCATGACCCTGATCTGCGGCAGTGGCGAGTCCGCTTCCATTGCCTTCAACGAAGCAGTCAGCGTGCATGCTTCCCAATTCGGTATGGATACCCTGCATATGGGTGCTATGGTAGTACTTTCCGGTGGTATTGGTCGTTCCATGGCCATGTTCTCCGCCGCCATGATTTTATGCGCAGGCATTGCCAAGCTCCAACCCATGGATATCATCAAATATAATGGTTGGGCCATGTTTGCCTCCCTGCTCACTGCAGCTGCTTTCTTAATGTTTTAATTCCAATGAGGTGATATAAAATGCAAGAACAAATTGTGCAAGATCTATTAGAGCTTGTAAAAATCCCTGTGCAAAGCCGTAACGAGCGCCAAATAGCCGACAATGTCAAGGCTAAGCTGACGGCTTTGGGCTTAGAGGTCTTTGAAGACCCTATTTGTATAGAGGGTGGCAACACTGGCAACATCCGTGCCCTGCTCAAGGGTGATCCGAGCATCGAACCCATCCTTTTCTCTGCTCATTTGGACAGGGTGAAAAACAACGAAAAAATCTCTCCTGTTTTAGATACGGAAGCCAATGTGCTCCGTGCCGATGGTGTTACCATCCTCGCCGCTGATGATGTTTCAGGTATTTGCGTTACTCTCGATGCTTTGCGTAGAGTAGTTGCTTCTGATAAACCACATGGTGATATTGAGGTGGCTTTCTCAGTGTGCGAAGAGGCTGGCGTTTTAGGCTCAAAGTATTTTGATTTCGCTAGCTTTAAGTCAAAAAAAGCCTTTGTATTTGATGCACCTGGTCACATTGGCAAGATTGTCCTGCAAGCTCCTTCTAAAGCAAAGCTAATCTATAAAATCTATGGCAAAAGTGCTCATGCCGGCAATGAACCGGAAAAAGGTATCAATGCTATTCGCGCTGCTGCAGCATTAATCTTGGCAATTCCCGACAGCCGCATCACTCCGTACACCACAACTAATATTTCCACCATTCATGCTGGCACAAATGCCACCAACGTGGTTTGTGATTATGTGGAGGTTCTAGCTGAAGCCCGTAGCACTGACAATGCTGAGTTCGAGGCCATCTTGGCTAAATTTGCGGAACCCATTGCCGCTATTGAAAAGGAGTATGGCGTTAAAATAGAATATACTCCCAACGTGCTTTACAAGACCTTTAAGGTTGAAAAGGAAGATACTATTGTCCAAATCGCCGCTAATGCAATGCAGAAGCTGGGCTTAGAGCCTGTTTATGCTCGTGGCGGTGGTGGTATGGATGGCAACCATTTTAATAATAATGGTATTCAGGCCATCGGTATTGCTCCTGGCTACTTTAAAAACCACACTCCCAATGAACATCTCTATCTGGATGATTTCAAAAAGTGTGGCGAACTGGCTGCAGAAATTATCTGGTCAATGCAATAACCCCTACCTCTAAAAACAGCTAGCTGTGGTACGAAGGTACTGCGACTAGCTGTTTTTGTCATCTATATACGCTTTGCAAGGGCCCTTACACAAATCGCGATTTTTTAACAGCCGTTTTCTACACAAATCAAGATTTTTCAACAGCCATTTTCTACACAAATCAAGATTTTTCAACAAGAGTGGCTCGCGCAGGGCGATTGCATATACACTATGCAGCAACAAAAGTACTGAATTTTTATCCTACCTAAAAATATACCGAAAAGAATGTTCGCAGTATATTATTTATCCTCGCACATCTTCAAAAAGTACTCATGCACAGCAGTGCTTTCAAAGGTATCCAGCTCCGGGTGAAAGGCCAGCGCCAGCTGGTTGCCATATTGGGCAGCAACGATTTTGCCATCGACCTGGGCCAAAACCTGCACTCCCTCGCCGACTTTTTCAATATAAGGCGCACGGATAAAGGTCATGGGAATGGTGCCCAAAGCGCCAAAGTCCGCATGGGTACGAAAGCTGCCCAGCTGACGCCCGTAGGCATTGCGACGCACGGTGATGGGCATGGTGGCAAAATGCACCTTATCGTCATTACTGAGCTTTTCCGCCAGCAAAATCATGCCGGCGCAGGTAGCCAAAACAGGCATACCGGCCGCGATTTTAGCTCGCAGCCCATCGTACATCCCCAAATCTCGCAGCAGCTTGCCCTGCACCGTGCTCTCGCCACCAGGCAGCACCCAGCCAGCCAATTCTTGCTGTAAATCCGCTGCCTGGCGCAGCTCCACGCACTCCGCTCCTAGCGCAGTCAAGGCCTGAATATGTTCAATAAAGGCCCCCTGCACTGCCAAAACGCCAATTTTTGCGTCCATTATTTACCACGCTCCGCCATCAAAAGCTCAATTTCCTGCTCGTTGATGCCCACCATGGCCTCGCCCAAATCCTCGCTCAGCTCGGCCAGCATTTTGGCATCGCGGAAGTTGGTCACAGCCTTGACGATGGCTTGCGCACGCTTAGCAGGGTCGCCGGATTTGAAAATGCCGGAGCCTACAAAAACGCCCTCAGCACCCAGCTGCATCATCAGGGCAGCGTCCGCAGGAGTTGCTACGCCGCCGGCGGCAAAATTTACTACAGGCAAGCGCTTGTGCTCGTGTACATAAACAACTAAATCATAGGGTACCTGCAGCTCCTTGGCCGCATTGAAGAGCTCGTTAGGCTCCAGTGCCGCCAGCTGCGCAATCTGCTGATTCATTTTGCGCATATGACGCACCGCCTGCACCACGTCGCCCGTGCCCGGCTCGCCCTTGGTGCGAATCATGGCTGCGCCCTCGTTGATGCGGCGCAGGGCTTCGCCCAAGTCGCGAGCACCACAAACAAAGGGTACCTTGAATTGGGTCTTATCAATATGGTAAACATCATCCGCCGGGGACAGCACTTCACTTTCATCGATGTAATCTATTTCCAAGGCCTCCAAAATCTGCGCCTCCACAAAATGACCAATGCGGCATTTTGCCATCACAGGAATGGACACAGCGTTTTGAATCTCCTTGATCAGCTTGGGGTCACTCATGCGCGCTACGCCGCCCGCTGCACGAATATCCGCCGGAATCTTTTCCAAAGCCATAACAGCGCAGGCGCCAGCTGCCTCGGCAATGCGTGCCTGCTCCGGATTAGTAACATCCATAATTACGCCGCCCTTCAGCATTTGGGCCAGCTGTGCATTTAATTTGTATCTTTCGTTCATCAAAAATCCCTCCATTACAATAATTGCAGTAGCTTTACATGCTTTTTACTTTACTCCACTGCTATTACGTAGTATTATAATGCTATCTGATTATATGCATATACTCATTTTACGTGAAGATTATAATACCAGTTGGAGGATAATCATGCTCACCTATAGCTTTGCCAATCTACAAGGAGAAAGCATCTACATCCATTTATACAAGTGCATTCGCCAGGATATTTTAGAGGGCACCCTAAAGGCCCAGGAAAAACTGCCCTCCAAGCGCATGCTGGCCAAGAACTTGGGCATCAGCCTGATTACGGTGGAAAACGCCTATGCCCAGCTGGCAGTGGAGGGATATATCTATTCCGAGCCCCGTCGTGGTTATTTTGTCTCTACCCTGCAGCAGGCGCCCGCTACCAAGCAGCCCCAACCTTTGCTAACGCCTAAGCAGCCTGCTCAAGAGGTGCCGCCTCTCTTAAGCTTTGCCAAAAGCAGCGTGCCCCCCGACACCTTTCCCTATAACACCTGGGCCCGCCTTTTGCGCAACACCTTAACCAGCGCTGATGAGCATGCCCTTATCAGCGACACTGCCACCGGCGGCGTGTTACCCCTGCGCAAGGCCTTAGCCAAGCATTTATACCAATTTCGCGGCTTAAATGTCGCCCCGGAGCAAATCATTATCGGTTCCGGTACCCAGACGCTTTATAATCTTATCGTACAGCTTTTGGGGCGCAGTCATATATATGCCTTGGAGGACCCAGGCTATCCCCAGCTGGCTGCCATTTATCGCACCAACGATGTCTTTTGCCGCTATTTGCCCATGGATGAGCAGGGCATTCAGGCCGAAGTTTTAGAAAGCAGCGGTGCTGATATTTTGCACATCACGCCCTCCCACCAGTTCCCCACCGGCATCACCATGCCAGTGAAACGCCGCTACGAGCTTTTGCATTGGGCCAGTCAAAAAAGCAGCCGTTACATCATCGAGGATGATTACGACTGCGAGTTCCGCCTTTTTGGCAAGCCCATTCCGCCCCTGCAAAGCATTGATAAGGCGGAGAAGGTCATTTATATCAACACCTTTTCTAAAACCCTAGCCCCCACCTTTCGCATCAGCTACATGGTGCTGCCGCCCCATCTGGCCTCACTTTTTTATGCAAAACTGGGCTTTTATTCCTGCACAGTGTCTAATTTTGAGCAATTTACGCTGGCAAAGTTTATCGAAGATGGTTATTTTGAGCGCCACATCAACCGCATGCGTACCTATTATCGCAATAAGCGGGACCATCTGCTGCAATACCTCGCCGCTTGCCCCGCTGCCAAAGCGCTCCAGGTCGAGGGCGAAGACAGCGGCCTGCACTTTTTGCTGCACTTGGCCACCGCAGCTGGCGACAGCCAGCTGCGGGAGGTAGCCCTCAAGGAAGGACTGCAAATCAAATTCCTTTCGGACTACTACCACCACAAGCTTAGCGACAACAGCCACACCCTGCTTATGAATTACACCGGCATTGAGGACGAGCGCCTCTACCCGGCGCTGGATAAACTTTTCGGTGCACTTTTACCCTATTTGAAGATATAAAAATAAGCCGACTGGTATAAAACGAGGCAGCTTTTACTGCTAAAATATAAGAGCTTCTAATCTAGATTTGTATAATCGTGATTAGAAGCTCCTGTTTTTGATTTATTCTTCGCCGCTAGCCATGGCCTGAAGCTCCTCCACATACTCGTTTTCGGTGAGCACGTAGATAAAGTCCCCGGCCATAAGCCGTGTATCGCCAGTGGGAGTGATTTGCTCCTCGCCCCGTTTAATATCAACCAAAAGCGTGTTATGGGGCCATTTGATATCCTTGATAAGCTTGTTGGCAATGGAGCTGCCACTGCAAACAGCAATTTCCACCACGTTGCGCTGTTCTAAGGTTTCGTGGGCAGGTTTATCCTTTTGCAGCATGCGAGTTAAAAGCTCTTCATAAATGGGCTTGGAGTGGAAGAGCTCCGCAATGACGAAGGCTACCATAGCAGCAATTGCCAAGGTCAAAAGCTGTTGGTAGGAGGCAGTCATTTCCATAATCAGCACTGTACCCGTAATCGGCGCACGCACGGAGGAAGAAAAGAGCGCCGTCATGGCGATAACCACGATGTTCGCTGCATACATGGCTTCGATGAGACCCAAACTAATCAGTACATTGGCACAAATGCTGCCAGTCAACGCGCCAATAACCAGCATGGGTAAAAAGAAGCCGCCAGGTACACCGCAGCCGTAGCTGACAAGCGTAAAGAGAAATTTGCCAGCTAAAAACAGCAACAAGAGCTGCAAGGATACGGGCGTGTTCGCCAAATGGTTAATCAAATTATTGCCACCACCCAGCACCTCGGGCAGATAAAAGCCCAAAACGCCAGCAGTCAGTAAAGCAAAAATAATCTTGTGCAGTTGATTTTTAAAGATGGGCAAGCTATAAAAACGACCGATATTTAATAGTCCCTTATTAAAAACGACACCCGCTAAACCTGCTACCAAGGCGACAATGATGATAATGCCATAATGCTGCAAGGGGAAAAGCTGCAAGTCCTTGAAAACAAAGACTGTTTCGCGGCCGAACAGAGCACGGGAGATAACTGTTGCGGTCATGGCAGCGGCCATGGAGGGCAGCAGCACCATGATGGAAAAATTGCGGTGCAGCTCCTCCAGTGCGAAGATAACACCAGCTAAGGGAGCGTTGAAGGCAGCAGCCAGGCCTGCGCTAGCACCACTGGTCATCAAATAGCGCTCCTCCATGCGCGTGCGTCCCAAAAGGCGGCTCACACCCTGGGCTGCCACAGCACCTAGCTGAATAGAAGGGCCTTCGCGACCAAGGGAAAGACCTGCGCCGATGCCGATAATGCCTGCCGTAAGCTTTACCCACATAATATGGAACCAACGCATTTTGATAAGGCCCAAAAGAGCGCCCTTTACCTGCGGGATACCGCTGCCCGCAGCCATGGGCTCAATGCGGGTCAGCTTATAGAGTACTGCGCTGATAAAAAGCAGTGCCACAAACCATAGTGCTGTGGCGGACCAATCCTTTTGCACAAGCTCCTTATAAAAATCAACTCGCCATTCTTCCGCTACAGTCAACCCCCAACGAAAAAGGCTAATGACAAGGCCTGCGAAAATACCTGTCAAAATGCCCTCTAAAAAGAGGCGCAGGCGAAAATGGTGCCAATCACTAATGGATTTATAGGTACCCATAATTTGTTTTCTATCCTTCATATGCTACTCCCCAATCAAGCTACATTTATAAAAATCCACCACCATTATAGCACAAAAGTCGTAGTAATATCATGATAAAAAATAAAAACTCCCCCGATTTCACATCAGGGGAGCAAGTAAACAACTATATATTTGCTTAAGCCTTAGCTTCGTCCTTGCCATATTCGGGGTCGAACTTAGGATTCAGATAGTTTTGGAAGAGCCAAGCCAGCACGGCACCGGAGATATTGTGCCAAGCGGAGAAGACTGCACCGGGAACAGTGGCAGCGGGCATAGCGGAGAAGTGTGCCTTAGCCAGACCAGTTGCAAGGCCGGAGTTTTGCATGCCAACTTCAACGGACAGAGCCACAGCCTTTTTCCAGCTCATGCCGCACAGACGAGCGATGCCAAAGCCCAGCGCATAGCCGCAGCAGTTATGCAGGATTACGACCAGCATAATCAGACCGGAGGTCTTCAAAATTAAATCGCGGCTTGCACCGATAACACCGGCGATAATCAGAGAGATGGCGATACTGGAAACTGCGGGCAGATAGTCCACAGCAGTTTCGGCCAGCTTCGGCAGGAAGGATTTTACAGCCAAGCCTAAGCAAATGGGCAGGATTACGATTTGCACGATGGAGAAAAACATGCCCACGGGGTCGAAGGCGATTTTTTGACCGATAATCATATAGGTAATGAAGGGAGTCAAAATCGGGCTCAGCACGGTAGAAACACTGGTCATGGTTACGGACAGAGCCACATCACCCTTGGACATAAAGGTGATGACGTTGGAGGAGGTGCCGCCGGGGCAGGTGCCAACCAAAACAACGCCGGCAGTCAGAGCCGGGTCCAGGCCAAAGGCAGTGGCCAAAATGTAAGCCAAGCCGGGCATAATCAAGAATTGGGCGCAAGCACCAACCAGCACATCAGCAGGACGCTTTAAAACAAGAGCAAAGTCCTTGAGGTTCAAGGTGGTACCCATACCAAACATTACAACGCCAAGCAAGCAGCTGAGCACGCTGACGCCACCAACTTTACCCAATACCCACAGGAAATTTTGGGGCATGGTCATACCGAGAATCAGGAAGACAATGGCGATGACGCCAAAAAACTTACCGATCATTGCACAGATTTGTTTCATTGGAATTACCTCTTTCCCTTAAATAAAATAATGTTGGGCGTTAACCCATTGGAAGAATCCTTGATAATCACAAGCCTCTCCCTTTGTATATCAAGCGTCCATTATTATAACAAAATTGCGCTGAGAAATAAAGTGAAAATGGTAAAATCGCGTTGGGAAATTGTGAAAATGGTAAAATGTGTTATAATAGTAATATAATTAGGCAAAAATGCGGACGGAGGTACACCACTTGTATACTATCAGCAGGGATTATCGCAACGAAATAGTCATCGAAAAGTCGCGCTTTATCTGTACCTTAAAAAAGGTGGCTAGTGAAGCCGAAGCGCAGGAATTCATCAAAGCCACCAAAAAGGAGTTTTGGGATGCAACCCATAATTGCTCCGCTTATATCGTGGATGATTTGGCGCAACGCTCCAGCGATGACGGCGAGCCTAGCGGCACAGCAGGTATTCCCATGCTGGAGGTGCTGCGCAAGAACAAGCTGGTTGGCACCGCGGCAGTGGTAACGCGCTATTTCGGCGGCATCAAGCTGGGGGCGGGCGGTTTAGTGCGCGCCTACAGCGGCAGTGTAGCGGGGGCGCTGAAGGAATGCGGGTTGGCAGAAAAAATCCTCATGAGTCGCTTCAGCTTTTTGTACGACGTGAACAGCGTAGGCCGCATTTTAAACATCCTCTACCAGCAGGATCTGTTTGAAATTGCTGATGTAGAATACAATCTGCGAGCCAAAATTATCCTCAAAATGCAGGATAACCAAAAGGCTGAGGCCGAGGCTTGGCTCACGGAGCATTTGAATATGCCTATCGAGCTGGAGCTGGAGGGCAGCGAGTACGCCGAGATTCTGGTGAAGTAGAATACTTTTCTTCCATTTGTGAGAGAGATTGAGTGATAGAGGGATACGAATGGAGATACTTACATTTTTAATCGTTGGTGTTTTTGTGGGCATTTTAGGTTCACTTTTAGGCATTGGCGGTGGCGTGGTTATCGTGCCGCTTTTGGTCTTTGCCTGGGGCTATGAACCGCAGGTGGCAATTGGCACCTCGGTGCTGGTGGTGCTGCTAAATTCCATTTCCGGTACGCTTGGTTATATGCGTAAAAAGCAGGTATGCGTGGATGCGGCCATTAAATTTGCCATAGCCACCGTACCCGGAGCCTTTTTGGGCAGCTATGCAGCGGAATATTTACAGGGCAGACCCTTTTACGGAGTTTTTGGCATCTTTTTCCTCTGTGTAGCCTATAATATGTATACAAAAGCTAGCAAAAAGGATGGTACCAGCGGTGCTAATGCAAGGGTGCCGGAGCATTATAACTGGCAACTAGGCGTGCTGTGCAGCATCTTCGTGGGCTTTTTGGCCAGCATTTTGGGCATTGGTGGTGGCATTGTGCACGTGCCCTTTATGGCCTATATTTTGCAGTTTCCTGTGCATGTGGCCATTGCGACCTCTACCTGCATTTTGGCAGTGTCGTCCTTGTCAGGGATGCTCAGTCATGCTTTCCTGGGACACATTGTGTGGACTACGGGCTTGGGCATTGGCGTGGGTGCTTTTGTCGGTGCGCAAATTGGTGTGCAAATTGCGCAAAAGCTTAAGTCTTCTTATCTGTTAAAGTTTTCCAGCGTGCTAGTGTGCCTCACAGGCATCAAGTTTTTAATGAGTGCGTTTTAATAAAAAGAGCTTCTAATCACGATTATACAAATCTAGATTAGAAGCTCTTGCTTCGTGTAAAAAGCTGCCCCGCTTCGGTGAGTCAGCTTATTTTTTATGCTATTTTTTGATTTCAATCTCGTCAAATTGCTTGCCATCGGGCAAAAAGGCCTTGAAGAGCAGCCTGTTTTCATCCACTTCCATAGTCATATAATTGGCAGTCTCCGGCTGGGGCGCACGAGCTGCATCCCAGGCAAAATCGCCCCACAGCTTGGGATAGCGCACATTGCCTGCCACGCCTGTGAGAATGTAGGTGATGCCATCTTCGGCAGGCGCAAAATTGCGTAAGGGCAAGCGGCGACGATAGGTGTGCAGATGGGCGCTGAGCACCGCATCCACATTATATTTTTCGTAAAGAGGCATGAGCTGGCGACTGAAATCAAGGAAAAAGGTTGCTCGCTCCGGTCTGCCAGACTCCTTGCTAAAGGCGTACATGAAGACATCCCGATGCTGCAGCACGATTTTCCAACGCGCCTTACTCTTGGCCAAATCCTGCTCCAGCCAACGCAGCTCATCCGCGAGCAAATGCGGTTGCCAGCCCTGCGCTTCATGAAAATTGGTATCCAGCACTGTAAAATGCACAGGCCCATAATCAAAGCTATAAAACTGGCGCTTATACTTAGGTAAACCATTTTCCGGTACCGCAAACAGCTGCGTATACGCCTTGGGCGGCGTCATTTTCCACTCTAGACTATAAGCCTCATGGTTGCCAATCACAGGCGCAAAGGCCAGCTCTGAGCTAAAGGGCTCCACACTCCCCAGCCACGCTCGCCACTGGCTCGCGTCCTGGCCATTGTCCACTAAATCGCCCATATTGATGAACAGCTCCGCAGCTGGGTGCCTTTTTTGCGCAGCACGCACCAAGCTTTCCCAGCCGCTATAATCACTGCTCTGGGAGTCGGGAAATATTAGAGCAGTAAAGCTATCACCGCCATCAGTTTGTAAGCTATGCCAAGTACCCTTATTTTTCTCAGTGACAATGCGATATTCATATATGCTGTTAGGTTGGAGGCTCTGCAGCTGAGCTTGGTATTGGATATAATCGCCCTTGCCCTCTTTAAAAGAGCATTCAATGGCCGCTTGAGTCAAAATTCCCCCTGCTCCTCTACCAGATTTTTGTACAGAGATCTGCTCTTTTTTTATATCCGCTACGCCCGCACCACTACTGGATTTTGCATTAGTTTTTTGCTGTGTGTCACCCTCTGCTAAGTCGCTCAGCCTGTACTCTACACTATATGCCTTTCGCACATCGCTCTGCCACATAATAGTGCGACTGGTGCTATTATCCTCGGCCACAATTTGGCGCACAAATTTTACGCCTACGGAGCTGTCGCTTCCAGCTACATCCTTTTGTCCGATGCCGCAGCCTGCCGATAATAGTACTATGCAAACGAATATGATCAAAACAAGAATCCTTTTCATTTCTTCACCTGCAAACATTTAACTTATAAGTTATTATACACTATTATCGCCACTTAGGTTCGTGTAAACTGATAATATAGTATATAAATGCTCACAGCCAGATCTGTATCTTTATACTAATCCTTGGAGTAAACTCTAAATCAAGAGCTTTTTCTAAAATTATTTTTCTTATTACTCGTTCCAATTAATATCCTTGATTTCGTTGCGCATTTTGATAAAATTAATCCAGCCAATGCTTGCTTCGTCATAATTACGAATGCCACTTTCGGCAAGGCTTTTACAAAAAAATGAGGGAATAATGCGGGTAACCTTACAAAAAAATGAGCGAATAAAAAAGAAAGCAACACAAAAAATGAGGGAATAGTTTATTTGTTGGAACAGCATTCACGGGCTTGAGCTCTGGGAACTCATTTTGTTTGCTTCAGTACCTCGTTCATGCTGCCTGTGCGATAGCCTAGCAAATCAAGGGTTACATAGGCGAAGCCGAAGCCTTTGAATTTCGTGATGATTTCCTCACGAAGCTCAGCCTGCAAGGCCTTAGCCAACTCCTCCGGCAGTACCTCAATCCTCGCCAAAAGGCTGCGCTCTGCTTCGCCGTGCACACGCACGCGAAACTGGGTAAAGCCCAAATCGAACAGCAGCTGCTCCGCCTCATCCACCGCCAGCATCTTGCTGGCGGTTATTTTTTCGCCATAGGCAAAGCGAGAAGCGAGGCAAGCGCTAGCAGGCTTGGCCCAGGTTGGCAAGCCAAGTTTGTGCGAGAGCAAACGAATTTCTGCTTTAGTTAAGCCTGCCTCCTGCAAGGGACTGCGCACAGCAAGCTCCCGCAGAGCGCGCAAGCCCGGACGATAGTCGCCCAAATCATCCATGTTGGAGCCCTCGCAGAGCACGGCCTGCTCCCTTGCGGCTACAGCTAAAAGCTTCGTAAACAATGTCTTTTTGCATATATAGCAGCGGTCAGGAGGATTTTCCGCAAAGCCCGGCACTGCCAGCTCGTCAAAGTCAAGATACTCATGTCTGATATTATGCTGCTCACAAAAGGCTGCGCCCTCATCCAAATCCCGACGAGGCACTACGCCTGAGCGCAAGGTCACACCCAAAGCCTTCTCGCCCACCGCCTGCTTGGCAGCAAAAAGCAAAAAGGTGGAGTCCACGCCGCCACTAAAGGCCACCACAATCCTGCCCATCTCCTGCAAAATGCTGAGTAGCTTGTTATATTTTTCTTCTGCCATAAGTAAATTCTTCTCCATAAATGATCTCCTTTACTTGTACTAACCCAATTCCTATAGCTTTAGTATACTACCTCAAGTACACATCAAGTCAAGTAGCTTTTTTGTGATTTTCCAATCCTACCCAAAACTGCGCATAAAAAACACTACCCAAGTCGATTGATGACTCAGGTAGTGTTTTAGCCATATTACGTACAAAAGGAAGTCTAAATTTATATCTTATTTGCTCGCAGGCATTTTTACCTTAGCTTCTTCAGCCAGTTTTGCACCAAATTCAGGGCTGAAGTCGAAGGTTGCAAAATAATCAGCGGGAGTTTCAGCACGACGAATCATTTTCGCACTGCCATCCTCCTGCAGCAGGATTTCTGCGCTACGCAGCTTGCCATTGTAGTTGTAGCCCATGGAATAGCCATGTGCACCAGCGTCGTGAATGAAAAGCAAGTCACCAATCTCAATCTTAGGCAACATTCTGTCCACAGCGAATTTGTCGCTGTTTTCGCACAGACCGCCGGTTACATCGTATTTATAATCGCAGGGCTCGTTCTCCTTGCCCATAACAGTGATATGATGATATGCTCCATAAATAGCAGGACGCATCAGGTTGGCAGCACAAGCATCGCAGCCAATATATTCCTTGTAGGTGTGCTTTTCGTGGATAGCCTTAGTTACTAAGCCACCATTGGGAGCCAGCATGAAACGGCCCAGCTCAGTGAAAATCTTCACGTCGCCCATGCCTGCAGGTACCAAAATCTCTTCATACACCTTGCGTACGCCTTCACCAATCACTAAAAGGTCGTTATCCTGTTGCTCGGGGCGATAAGCAACGCCAATACCGCCGGAAAGGTTGATGAACTCGATATGCGCGCCGGTCTTTTCCTTCAGCTCCACAGCCACCTTAAAGAGGATGCGAGCCAGCTCAGGATAGTAATCATTGGTAACAGTATTGGAGGCCAAGAAAGCATGCATACCGAAATGCTTAACACCCTTAGCCAAAAGGCGCTTGTAAGCCTCGATAATTTGCTCATGGGTCATGCCGTATTTTGCATCGCCAGGGTTATCCATAATATTGTTGGCAATGGCGAAATGTCCGCCGGGGTTATAGCGACAGCTTACAGTATCAGGAATATCGGCCACCTTTTCCAAAAAGTCAATATGGGTAATATCATCCAGGTTAATGGTTACATTCAGCTTGCGAGCCAGCTGGAAGTCTTCTGCCGGGGTAGCATTGGAGGAGAACATAATTTCGCTTTCCTTGAAACCCACGGCATCGCTCATCAAAAGCTCGGTATAGGAGGAGCAGTCAGCACCGCAGCCCTCTTCGCGCAGAATTTGCAGCAGGTAGGGGTTGGGAGTTGCTTTAACTGCGAAATATTCTTTAAAGCCCTTGTTCCATGAGAAGGCCTTGTACAGCAAACGCGCAGTGCGACGAATGCCAGCCTCATCATACAGATGGAAGGGAGTGGGATATTGAGCAACGATTTTTTCCAGTTGATCCTTTGTTACGAAGGGTACTTTCTTAGACATGTATATCACCTTTCCGTTAATTTAATTAAGGCAATCTCGTTTTTTAATGCCTCTTTAAACAAATCAACGAGATTGCGTTTACAGGAATATAAACAGCTGGAATCCTCTGCATCCTCCAAATCGCCGGTCAAAACCGTGCGCGAATCTGCAATCAGGCGAATTTGTTCGCTTTGCTTGGTCGTTCCATAGCAAATGGCACCCGCCAGCTGATAGGCTTTATCGCCAATAATAACCACCTTTAGGCCACGATGAAGAGCATCCTCAAGCTCCGTCCTTAAGAGCTCCAACAGGCGCAGATTGCCGGAAACATAAATACGTTCCTTGGCCTGACGCACAGTGTTGCGCAGCTTGTTGATGATTTCCTGCTCACCCTTGATGGTAATGTAGCCTTCGGCATCGCTTGCTAAAACCGGCATTTGTTGCAGAATATCCTGCTTTATTTCTTCTAGTCTGCTGATTTTGTTGCTGCAAAACTCCTCCGGAGCCACCGGGGTGTAGCGGGTCACCTTGCCCTCCTCCAGCACGTAAGCAGCTCCCTTTTCTACCAGTCCTGCCAGCGCAGTGTATGTATTGGAGCGGGAGATACCTGTTTGCTTGGCTGCTTCGTAGCCGGTCAACTGGCCTGCTTTTAAGAGCAGCACGTAGAGCGTTGCTTCCTGCTTGGTTAAGTTAAAATTGGTTAGTCCTTCAATAAGATTCATAGTCCCTCATTCAGCTCTTCTAATATTGTTCCTGTTCAAGAACACTATACTATTTTTTCGTGCAGTTGTCAATGACTAACTATTATTTTTTGTCAAAAAATTTAGGGTCAGCTCTGCAAAAAGCTGACCCATAAAATTTTATGCCTATTTCCTGTTAATATTCTTATCTGCAAGCTCTAAAAGCTGGGCTGCCTTTAAGTCATCCAAGCGTTCCACCTCCCGCAGCTTGCGTTGCATTTGGTTAGAGCGCGTCGTAATCAAAGCATCCAAATCCTTGCTCGTCATATCCAGATGTGACTGCATCTTTTTCAGGCCCTCACCAAATTTTTCAAATTCTGTTTTTACTGCCCCCAAAACCTCCCAAGCATAATTGGACTTTTGCTGGATAGCTAAGGTTTTGAAGCCCATTTGCAAGCTATTCAAAATGGCTGCCATAGTACTGGGCCCCGCCACATTCACTTGGTAATCCCGCTGCAGCGTTTCCACCATACCACGGCTCACAACCTCTGCATAAAGCCCCTCTGCGGGCAGAAACATAATGGCGAAATTGGTGGTATAGGGCACGGCCACATACTTCGTGCGAATGTCCTTGGCCTCACTTTTGATGACGGTCTCCAAATTTTTATAGGCAGCCTCCACGGCCTTGCGGTCACCGCTTTCTTGGGCATCCCGCAGCTGCAAATAGGTTTCAGCAGGAAACTTCGAGTCGATGGGCAGATACACAGTACCATCCTCATGGGGCAGCTTCACTGCAAACTCCACCCGCTCGCTGCTTTTCGGCACGGTGGCCACGTTGATGTCGTATTGCTCCGGTGCCAAAATCTCCGCTAAAATACCTGCCAATTGGTACTCACCCAAATTACCACGGGTTTTCACACCGCTCATAATCTTTTTCAAACCACCCACATCATTGGCCAAGCTTTGCATCTCACCCAAGCCCTTGTACACCTGCTCCAGCTGCTGGCTTACAGTTTTAAAGGACTCGCTGATGCGCTTTTCTAAAGTAGTTTGCAGCTTTTCGTCCACCGTGCCGCGAATCTGTTCAAGCTGCTCCTTGACGATGAAGAGCATGTTTTCCTGCTTGGTGCGCAAGCTTTTTTCTAGCTGCTCCAGCTGCTGCCTTTGCGCCTCCATGGCCATTCTTTGATTATCCTTCAAAAGCTCACTTAATTGCCCTATAGCTTGCACATTGCTGCTGCCCAAGCTCTGAATCCCTGCGCCAACATCCTGCTTTAAGCCAAAGAGCTGCTGCTCTAGCTCACGCCGCAGAGCGTCCTGCGAGCCACGCTGCTCTAAACGATTCAATTTACTCCAAAGCATCACTACTAACAAAGCAAGCACTATAGTAATAGCCAAAATTACAAGCAACAAAATCTGTTCCAACGGCATATGCTACACCTCTTTTCTAAAGTTTTAACATACGTTTACTATACTACGTTCTGTGCTTTTTGGCAAGAGCATTTGCAATAGTTAACACACATACTTAGGCTTAAATAACTAGCGCTGCGCCTAAAAATGGCTAATAAAAAGAGCTATACCATAAAATAATGGTACAGCTCTCAAAAATCTTTTACTTTACAGCTTCGTTAAAGCTATTGGTTAATTTTGCGAAATCCTCCAAGCTTAGGGTTTCCGCACGACGCTTGCCGTCTACGCCGGCCAGCTCCAGCCACTTGGCCACCTGCTCGCCCTTAATGCCCATGTTCTTCAAGGAATTACTGAGCATCTTGCGGCGCAGGGAAAAAGCCGCCTTTACCACGCGGAAGAACAGCGCTTCATCGCACACCTCTACAGGGGGCTTAGCCCGCCGCTTGCACACGATAACAGCGGAATCCACTGCCGGTGCAGGAATAAAGGATGTGGGCGGTACGATAAAGGCGATTTCCGGCTCCGTGTAATACTGGATAGCCACGGAAAGAGCGCCATACTCCTTGCCACCGGGCTGAGCAGCCATGCGCTCTGCCACTTCCTTTTGCACCATGGCCACCAAACGCTCCATGGGCAGGCGCTTTTCCAGCAGCGCAAAGATAATGGGCGTTGTGATATAGTAGGGTAGATTAGCGCACACCTTAAATTCAGGCGCACCTACCTCCTCCATAATATTCACCTTTAGGATATCGCCGTGCACCACGCGCACGTTGTCGTAGCCCTCCAGTGTAGTTGCCAACACCGGCAGCAGTCTGGTGTCCAGCTCCACTGCCACCACCTGCGCCTTGCTTTCAGCCAGGCCCTGTGTCAGTGTGCCGATGCCGGGGCCAACCTCCAAAACAGTGTCCGCCTCACTCAGCTCGGCGGCCTCCACGATTTGGCGCACCACATTTTCATCAATCAAAAAGTTCTGCCCCAGCTTTTTATCCGCACGCAGCTTGAAGCGATTTAAAATATGCTGCGTCACCTGCGGCGACGCAATAATCGGTTTATCCAAGATTCACTCTCCTATTTTTGCCAACGCCGCCAAAAATTCTTCGCGGCTCACCCCATAATGATTCAAGCGCTCCAAAAAACGCTTGGCGTTCCCATAACCAATCCCCAGCTCCGCGCCCAGCGCGTCGCGGCGGGAGGAAGCCCTAGGACTGCCATTCAAATCATACTTAAACAAATCCATATGCGTAAACTCTGCCTGCGGACGATACTCGTGATGACGCACCTTGGCCAGTGCCGCCAAAATTGCCTCCGGTTGAGCCTGCTCCACGCCCACATCATTGTTGGCAGTGGCCTGCACCTTAGGGATGAAGGCCTGCCCCGCATCAGGAAAACGCTCCGTCAAAAATTTACGAATACGCTCCCCCGCCCCGTCCGGGTCTGTCAGGATAATGATGCCCCGCTTTTTATAGGCAGCTTCAATCTGACGCAGTGTGTAGGGTGCCAGCGTAAAGCCCCCTGTTTCTATGGTATCGGCCTCCAAGGCCTTGCGGATGGCAACTGTATCCATTTTGCCTTCCACAACCAAAACTTCCTTTAACATGTAAAACTACCTCATTCAGCCAAAATATACACCTCAACATGGCGTCTACCCCATTGGATGGCCCTGTTGTAGCTATTGAAGAATAAATCTATGCGATGGTGTACCATGTCACCACCGGTGTCACCGGCCATGGCAAACCCGTAGCCGGGAATATACATCTTTGTATAATAGGGAATAAAGCGCGGGTCCACGGCCACAATCCCCTCATACGGCACCAAGCCAATGGAGGTACGGTTGCCAGTCGCCACATAAGCAGTCGATTCAGCCGTAATTTTTTTCGTGTAGCGCTTATAGCCCTCTGGAGTATAAACACTCATAGCCATGCCCTTGCGTATAATTTTAGTTTCAGGCTCCAAGGTCACATGACGAGTGAGCTCCTTCACAGCATGGCTACCGTCCTTGTTCTTTACCTTTTTGGAAACTACCGTCTGCTTGCCCTCCTTGCCGGGATGAGCGACCTTTTCATCGCCAAACATTACACTATGGTCTTCCTCATACTTTACAGGAATCTCTACGCTATCCTCGCTAAACTCCAGCTCCTCGCCCTTACCTAAAACGAAGATTTTCATGCCTGCTTCCAATGCTGCATTCTGCTCAGGATAAACCCTTTCCTTACGATAGGAAATGCCAATATCCTTTAAAGCCTCACCAACCGTTGCCTTGGCACTTTTATATTCCTTGGCTTCCTCTCCCCGAATTACAGTAAAGGGAATGCCTCGCACCACTTGAATAACACTGCCATCCTGAATACGCTTATTAGCACCTTTGATGCGCCAACCATCACCCGGATTCAGCACCACACCGGCATCCTTCAGAATCTGTTGGGGAGTTGCAGTATTGGTACGTACCTCTTGGGTTTTGCCATCCACCTCAATGGAGACATGTCGCACAATATCAAAGCCAGTCAAAAAAGGCGTCAAAACAATAACGAAAACAGCCAACATCAGGCAGTTCAAATGAAGCTTGCTCTTTTTATTCCACATACACGTCCTCCTTAATATGCTATTATTTTAACATAGAAAGGGCGAAGACGTCAAATTTGCCCCTTTACAGGCTCTTATAAGCTTTTACAAAGCTTAATTTATATGCACAAAAAGTAAACCTCTTCACCTAAATAGTGAAGAGGCTTTATTTTATTCCGGTTTGGGAGCATAAAAACGCTTGACCAGCTGGGTGTAACCTCCATCCTTCTCATACATGATGAGGGGAGGCAAAACCTCCATACCGAAGCTTCCGCCCTTGACCATTTCCATGAGGAAAATCCAAGCAGGCTTATCAATGGCAGAATGCACCCACTGCAAACGCTTGGGCTGCAGACCATATTTAAAGGCTAACTGCATGCTTTCAGCAAAACGCTCAGGCAGCTGTACCAGGGCAAAACGGCCGCGATAGCGGACGGCGAAGGCCGCCGCCCTGAAAAAATCCTCCAATGTCGAGGTGACCTCGTGGCAGGCAGCAGTGCCTATTTGGCGCTGATTGCCACTGTTGCGATAGGGTGGATTGGCCGCTACCAAATCCATGCTCTCGGGCTGTAAAAGCTGCTTATATTGGCGGATATCACCATCTACAACGGTGAACTTTTCCTCCAAGCCATTATCGGCCACACTGCGCCGCAACAGCTCCGTGATGCGGGGATTGCAGTCAATAGCCGTTACCTTAGCAGCACCTCGACTTTCCAGCAGCATGCTGATGGCGCCCGTGCCACAGCCCAGCTCCAGCACCTTGGCTTTGTTCACCACATGGGGGAAGTTGCCCAGGAACACGGCATCCGTAGTGAAGCAAAATTCCTTGGCATCCTGCCAAATTTTATACCAGCAGCCCGGCACATAATCACAGCGCAGGCTGCTTTTTTCCTCACACATTGTCTGCCTGGGATGCATCCACGATCTCATCCCATTCCACTTGAATAATATTATCCGGTGCCAGCTTTACGGAGGCAGTGTGTTGGCCGCGGTTAATCCCCACAACCTTGCCCTCGCCCAAAGGAGTAGCCACTAAAGCACCCATTTTAGGAATTTCCACACGCTCGCGCTTATTGCCGTTGCCACAGCCCTTGCAATACATATGGTTTTCGTACTTCAGACAGCACATCAAACGACCACAAATACCGGAAATTTTCGTAGGATTCAGGGACAGGTTTTGGTCCTTTGCCATACGAATGGACACAGGCTCAAAATCGCCTAAGAAGGTAGCACAGCACAGGGGGCGGCCACAGCTGCCAATACCGCCCAGCATCTTGGCCTCATCACGCACGCCAATCTGGCGCAGCTCAATGCGAGTGCGGAACACAGAAGCCAAGTCCTTTACCAGCTCACGGAAGTCGATACGACCATCGGCAGTGAAATAGAAAATAATCTTATTCACGTCAAAGGTAAATTCCACATCAATAAGGCGCATGGGCAGCTCGTGATTTTTAATCTTGCGCAAGCAGATGTTAAAGGCTTCCTTCTCACGAATTTTGTTTTCGGCCAGCTTCAAATCATCCTCTGCGGTTGCCTTACGCATTACGGGCTTCAATGGCGGCACAATGCTGCTTTCGTCCACCTCACGGGGGCCAATTACAACCTCGCCATATTCCACGCCACGGGCAGTTTCGACGATGGCATGATCACCCTTAGCTACGCCACTAGCCGCCGGGTCAAAATAATATATCTTACAGGCCTTTTTAAATCTAATACCTACAACTGTCGGCACTTTTCTCACTCCTTATATACTTGATCTATTTTTAAAGCCATGGCCTCCAGCACCAGACGCACGCCCACGCTGTTTTCCAAGGCTGCATAAGCATCCTGCACATCTTGCGATGCTGACTTCAGACTACTAAGCTGCCATTTTTCAGCTAAAGAAGCCAGCTCGCTTTGCAAATCGCAATTATAAATTTTATCCTGTAAATGCAGCTTGCACATGATTAAATCACGCAACAAAAGCTGCAACATTTTCACTAACAAAAGCGCCTCTGGCCGCTCAAAATTCTTTTGCTGCCAAGCGCGCCCTGCTAGATAGTTTAAAGGCATGTTTAAGGGCAAAGCCTCCAAAAAAGCTACTGCCTGTTGCCGTAGCTCCAGAGCATTTTGCTCAGCTAAGTTCAAGGCCACACCTACGGAGCCCTCACTAATACGCGCCAGTACCTCCGCTCTTTGGGGTTCGACTCCCCTCATCTCCACCATTTTAGCAACATTCCCCACTGGTACGGGCTGAAAACGCAGGCACACCACTCTGGACATAATGGTAGAAAGCAGCTTGTTTTCATCCGTTGCCAAAAGCACCATGACCCAGCCCACGGGTGGCTCCTCCAAAAGCTTCAAAAAGCTGTTGGCCGCTACCAAGGACATTCTATCCACATCCTCGATGATGCACACCTTAGTATCCGACATCACCGGAGCAAAGGCGGATTTGCTAATCAATTCGGCAATCTGGTCTTTGCTGATGTCCTTGTAGCGTCCTGTTTTTTCATCCTGCTCCCGCTGTACCAAGAGAAAATCTGGATGGCTTAAATTGCCGTCTTCGAGATTCATCAGACGACAAGCTTCACAGTGGTCACTACCTGTATGATTGGCACATAGAAGCGCTTTAGCAAAGGCCAAAGCCAATTGCTTTTTGCCAAGCCCCTCCGCACCCACAAAGAGTAACGCATGGGGTCGCTCCTGCGCCTGCAAATAGCGCTGCAAAAACTCCTTTTGCTTTGCATGTCCTAAAATATTATCCCACATTTATTCTGCCTCTTGCAAGAGGTTGTCCAAAGCTTTTTGCACAGCCTCTGCGACCTCTTCCATGCTGCCCTCTGCATTAAGCACCTTTATCCGCGCAGGCTCCGCCTTGGCCAGAGTCAAAAAGCCATCGCGCAGTCTATGCTGAAAATCCAAGCCCTGCTGCTCATAGCGGTCGGTTACACCGCGCAGCTCGCGCCGCTTCGCCAATTCCTCAGGCCGCCCATCCAAAACCAGCGTCAAATCAGGCTCCAAGCCTGCGGTAGCAAAGCTGCACAGCTGACGCAGTACTGTTAATTCCGCCAGCTCTTTGCCTAAGGACAAGCCCTGATACACCAAGGTGGAATCGCTAAAGCGGTCGCAGAGCACAACCTTCCCCGCATCCAGAGCTGGCCTAATAACCTTCTCCACATGCTCACTGCGCGCTGCCAAATACAGCAGACTTTGGGAAGTGGTATTCAAGGGCAAAGCTGGGTCCAGCACCAGCTCCCGCACCTTTTCGGCTAGCACTGTGCCTCCGGGCTCACGAGTTGTTATAACATCATAACCCTGCTTACGCAACCACTCCGCAGCAAGCTGCACCTGCGTGCTCTTGCCGCCGCCATCCGCACCTTCGAATGTAATAAATTTACCTTTCATGATTAGTATCCTTCGTGTCATCAATTTATGGCCTTTTGATTTTTATTTGAATCTGGAATTTCGTAATAAGTAAGCATCATGCTCGCGGTGATTTTTCGAAAGCGTTACTAAAGTAACTACCTCGCATGCAGCAAAGTTCAAAAATGAAGCTGTCCGCTTGAAATATAGACGCAAATTTCGTGGGGAACAATCACGAAGCTGCGGTGTCCAATCTGTTCGAAGAAAGCTTTAGGTTTTCGAAACTCTTGCTTCTATTGTTCCAGCCACTCATTTGCTAAAAATCACAGCTCGTCTGCTGCTTACTTATTACTCAATTTCATTATTGCTTAAAACTACGCAAGCGAAAAGCGTATACCTGGGAAGTGGCGGAGGCAAGCATGCGACTACAGCAGCATTGCGATGAATAATCGAATTACGATTGCCATGGACAGGCTCGCATGTTCGCGAAGCGCCTCGTCACGTTATAGGAGGTTTTTCTCTTGACGGATTAAGCGCTCTATGTGAACATTGCATCAAGCATGCGCAGACCGGAGCACTTCACAGGTATACCTTTGAGCGCTAACTTATTCACTAACAACTCTAATACTCTTCAATTCGCTATCAGCCGGCCCGCTCACAGGCAAGCCCAGCGCCTTCATCGCCTTACAATACTCCACTATTTCCCGGGTAATAACCTCCCCCGGCAATAACACCGGAATCCCCGGCGGATAAAAGCTCACCTGTTCGCCGCACACGCAGCCTACGGCTGCGTCCAGGCTCACAGCCTGCTTGCTTGCGTAAAACACATCACGCAGCTTCATGGCAGAGCTCGTCACCGGCACAGCGCCCACAGTCGCCGCCTTTTGCGGCTCTCGCTTATGCCGCTCCAGCTCGCTCAGCACCGCATCTATTCTAGCCAAAGCCTCATCATAATCACTAGTAACATCAGCATACGTCACCAAAAACAGCACATTCTGCGCATCCACCAGCTCCACAGCCACACGGGCTCGGCGCAGCGCCTCGCCCACCTCCACGCCAGTGTAGCCCCAGTTCGCAAAATTGACCGTCACTTTGGTTGAATCCAAACGCAAGCCGCCACAGTCAGCTTCCTCCAAAACCTTGAGCCCAGCATGCGCACGGCACAACGCCCTCAGCTTCTCAGCTGCGGCTACTGCCTGCTCCGCCATCTGGCGGCCATAGGCCTGCACTTGAGCCCGTGCCGCATCAAGGCTTGCCATCAATAGGTAATTAGGACTGGTCGTAGTCAAAACACTCATCACATCGGCGGCTCGCTGCAAATCAAGGCGTGCGCCCTGCACCTGCAGCATACTGCATTGGGTCATCGCGCCAAGGATTTTGTGGGTGCTTTGGGCGCACGCATCAGCACCGCCCTGCAAAGCAGAAGGCAGCAACGCCTCGCTAAAGCCCAAATGGGGTCCATGGGCTTCATCCACCAAAAGAACCGCCCCATGAGTATGGCATATCTCAGCAATGGCTTGCACATCTGCCGCTACGCCGTAATAATTGGGACTAGTCAAAAGCACCGCTTTGATGCTGCTGTCCGCCGCAAGAGCGGCCTCTATTGCTGCAGGTGCAACCTGCAGCATGAGGCCGAACCCTTCGCTGTATTCTGGCTGCAAATAAACTGCCTCAATGCCGCCCAAAATCAAGCCACCAGCAACGCTCCGATGAGCGTTGCGCGGCAAAAGCAGCTTCTCGCCCGGATTTAGCGCCGTCATCAGCATGGCGTGAATGGCCTGGCTGGTGCCATTCACGCACCAAAAGCAGGCGTCGCTTCCATAAGTCCTCGCCGCGAGCTCCTGCGCCTCCTTGATGTAGCTTTCCGGCTCGTGGATATCGTCCAGCTCGCTCATCAGCGACACATCCATGCGCACACTTGCGCCCATTTCCTGATGCAACAGCGCTTCTATACCGCGCCCACCCTTGTGGCCCGGCGTGTGCATTGGATATACATCCTCATTTTTATATTTTAACATGGCCTCTACCAATGGCATGGCCACGCCTTGTTTATCCAAACTCATTTATCCTATAGCCTCCAAGAATACATAGTATCCCACTATATCTTATTATTTTATCATACGCGCCAGCTTTTCACAAACAAAAAACTTCAGCTAAAACTAAACCATATAAAACACCCGCTTTTTCGGTTTACTATGGTAAATCACTGGTAATCAGTGTATAATATACTTAATCACTATGATTTTAGGGAGGAAATTTTCATGAGTGCCGAAGAAATTAAAAGCTTTATAGCACAATCCAAAATCGATCAGCCTGCAACAGTGGAGGAATTCCATCAGGCTGTTAAGGATGCCTATAAAGACAGAACAAGACAGGTTTATTTTATCTGGAGAAAACTCAAGGAGCTTTATCCTGAAGTAGATGCCAATCGCGTTATCCGTGAGGGCAGCTATGATTTTGGCCTATACCAGGGCAATAAAATCGCTGCCAAATATGGTGGAGGCGAAAATGTTGGGCCTAAAGAGGCTCTGCTTGGCCAAACTTCTCGTGGCGGCCTACTCGTATTTGAGCAGACTATCGAACAGCTTGAGGATGACAAAGCTGTTAAGATTTTCCACTGCTGCCCCCATGTTGAGGCACTGACTGAACTCGGCCTCAGCAAAGAGGAAATCAAAATGTTCTGCCGCGATATGCTGGGACACTGTGACTACGCAATCTGTGAACCCTTTGTTCATGTAAATATTGATTTTCCGACTACAATCGCTGATGGTGAAGGCCATGGCTGCGCTATGACTATCACCCGCAAAAAAGAAAACTAGTTAACTTTGGAGTGTTGATGATGAAAGAGAAAAAAATTACTAGAAAACCTACATTTAGTGAAGCGCTCGTTCCTCTTCTAGGCATGGTCCTCCTTTTAGGTATCGGCTATGGCAAATATGGTCTGCCAATCCAATTCCTTTTGATTGTTGCAGCATTTTTAGCGGCTATTATCGCTAAACGCTGTGGCTATACCTGGGATGATATGATTAAAGGCATTGCTGAAAAAATCACCAGCAGCCTGCCGTCCCTGCTTGTCATGGTATGTGTAGGTGCAATGATTGCAAGCTGGATGGTTTCCGGTACTATCCCCATGATGATTTATTATGGCATCAAGATTATTGATCCTCAGTTCCTCTTTGTAACAGCCTTCTTTGTTACCGCTGTTATTTCTACCTTCACCGGTACTTCCTTTGGCAGCGCAGGCACAGCGGGTGTTGCTATCATGGGCATTGCTATTGCACTTGGTGTACCACTTGAAATTGCAGCTGGCGCTGTAATCTCTGGTGCGGTATTTGGCGACAAGCTCTCCCCTCTTTCCGATACTACTATGCTGGCTCCTATTGCCGCAGGCAGTGAGCTTTATGACCATATCAAGCATATGCTCTATACCACTGGCAGCGCTACCATCCTCTGCATTATTGCCTACACCGGCATCGGCATGACTATGGATGTCTCCAAAATGACCAATCCGGAAACTGTAACTGCTATTCTGTCCAATCTTGAAACCCTCTATACCTTCAATCCGCTATTGCTTTTACCCCCTGTTCTGATTTTCTGGGGCGCTTACACTAAAAAGCCGACCATTCCTATGCTGCTTTTGGCATCTGTAATTGCTATTATCATGGGCATGGTATTCCAAGGCTTTGCTCTGAAAACCGCTCTCCAGGCATTTGTTGGTGGCTTTAAGGTTGCCATGATTCCCGGCGCAGCTAATGTAAAAGTTGTTAAACCCATTGTTTCCCTGCTTACCCGCGGCGGTCTCATGGGCATGATGGGCACTGTACTTTTGGTATTCTGCGCATTTGCATTTGCAGGTATCTTCAGTAAAGCCGGCTGCATCGAAGTTGTACTAGAAAGATTTATCAAATCCATTAAGTCCGTTGGCCAACTTGTTACTGCAACCGTCGGCTCCACCCTCTTTATGAGCATCGTAACCGGCAGCTCTTACCTTGCAATCCTTATCCCCGGTGAAATGTTCAAGGATTTGTATAAGAAATTCAATCTTGAGTCTAAAAACCTCTCCCGTACCTTGGAGGATGCAGGCACCTGCGCAGTACCTCTGGTTCCCTGGTCCGTTGCTGGCACCTATATGGCAGCAACCTTAGGCGTACCCACCTTAAGCTACCTGCCTTGGACCATCCTCTGCTACAGCAGCTTCGTTTTTGCAATCATCTTCGGTTATACCGGATTTGGTATTGCTAAAATCAAGAAATAAAGTATAGTGCCAATACCAGAACTTAACTAAAAAGAGCCTTGTTACATAAAAAGCATCCACTTCCAATTCCTTATGCTTCAGTAACAAGGCTCTTTTTATATGGATTTATTATCTATATTCTCAAAGCAGAAAATCCACTACGCCATTTTCCAAGTGATACATAGCACCTATTACTTTAAGGCCTTCTAAGTGCTCTACCTCCTGTATCTCAAGGCTAGCTTCAATCTCTTTTTCGCATTCTTTCACATTCATGCAGGCAGCTTTATAAGGATCCGTTTCATCGCCAATGGCTGCCTTGATTTTATCGGTGATAAACTTAATATACCCTTCAGGATCATGATTTATAGCAGCATCCACTGCCCCACAATGAGTATGCCCCATTACTACAATGAGTGGCGCGCCTAAATGGCTTGCCGCATACTCAATGCTTCCCAGCTGATGCTCATCAATTACATTTCCGGCAATACGGATAACAAAAAGCTCGCCAATGCCAGTCATAAAAATATTCTCAGGAATTACCCTTGAATCAGAGCAGGTGATAATAATGGCATACGGAACCTGCCCATTAGCTAAAGCATCAGCCCTTTTTGACTGCGAAATATCACTTGAATTAAATTCAGATGTAATATACTTACGGTTTCCTTCTTTTAGCTTTTCTAACGCATCCTTTGGAGAAATAGTAATATGCTTAATCAATATAACACTTCCTATATTTTTGCATTTTTAGTTTTTTATGCTAATAACCTTAGTTATTCTTTAATGAGGTGCTTCAAAAACACTAGCCGCTCTCTGACATCAGAGAGCGGCTTAATTATTATGAAAAACTTGTCATTTTGCTAATGTAGGCTGTTCTCCTGCAATGTCCTGCACCTTTTCCCAAACCACAAAACGCGCCTTGCTAAAGCCGTTGAAAGTGGTGGCAGATGCAGAAGTATAAGCACCACAGGAAGGCACCAGCAAAAGGTCGCCTACCTCTAAGGGAGCAGTCATACGTCCGCGGAACATGATATCCAAGCTATCGCAGCTAGGGCCAGCAAAGGTTGCCGCCACCTTTTCATCACTCTCGCGGAAGCTAATCAGCTTGAAGTCCCACTGGTCAAAGAGCACACCGGAAAAGGTGCCATACAGGCCCTCGTCCAGGAAATACCAGGGCTGACCGCCGCGCTCAGTAACGCCTACCACGCTGGTAATCAAATTCACCGCCGTGCCGCAAATATAGCGTCCCGGCTCCGCCCAAATTTCCGTCTCCGGAAAATCTTCATCCAGACGAGCCGCTATCTGCTTCAGCATCTCCGGCAGATTAAACTTCACCTTGGGCTCAGGAATGGGGAAGCCGCCGCCGATATCCAAAATGCGCAGGTGTAAACCTGCTGCCGCAGCTTCTTCGAATAACTCTCTAGCTATATCCATAGCATAAAGATAAGGGTCGGAGCTGACAGTTTGGCTGCCCACATGAAAGGCGATGCCAGCCATATCCAGTCCTGCTTCCTTGGCCTTGAGCATCAACTCCAAGGCATTTTCACGGGAAGCGCCAAATTTCTTATTCAAATCCACATGAGCTGAAGAATTATCAATCCGCAAGCGCAAAAGCACGGTGGCATGGGGCAATTTATTTTTAATTTTTTCTATTTCACTAGCACTGTCAAAGGTCATTTTGCTGACGCCGCATTGACGACAAGCCTCTAAGCCCACACCCAGCTTTACTGGGTTGGCATAAATCATGCGGGAGCCTGCCACACCCATATCGTGCAGAGTATGGATTTCACCATCGGAGGCCACATCGAAGCAGGAGCCCAATTCGGCCATTACCCGCAAAATTTCCGGGTGAGGATTAGCCTTGATTGCATAATGCACCTTGACTCGAGGTAGATATTTTCTTAATACATTATAACTTTTTTTGACTTCCTTCAAAGAAAGCACTAATAGCGGTGTACCAAATTCAGCTGCCAGCTTTTCTACAGCAGCTTGGCTTAATTGAAAATACTTTTCTTTTTTCATGCCCACTCTCCCCTTGCCATAGCATTTATTCTTTGCTTAGATTTTACCACAATCGCAGGAAAGTACAATAGCAAAATTAAAGAAAATCGTCATTTTTTGAGGAGTTTGCAATTTTTTCACCTAAATCACAGATTGGCACCTATTGCAGCCTATAGTTGTCTTAAAACGACTTTTTTGCTCCAATTTACATATGAAAAAGCTTTCTAGGGAACGAAAAACCGCCACGACGCCTGCAAACATCGTAGCGGTTTTCTTTATCTCTAGGGAAAGGAGATATAGGGATAACAATGTTAGGTTGTGGGCTGCTCCTTGCTATAGACCACAGCTTTGGCAGCCTTTTCGAATTTACTGCGATTTAGCATCACGAAACGACCACATCCACAGCATTTGAGCACAAAATCCACGCCAGTACGGGTAATTTCCCACTCACTGCTGCCACAGGGATGAGCCTTTTTCATTTTTACCACATCACCAACGTGTACAGAGGCTCCGGAAAGCATTATTCCAGACCATCCAAGGACATAATGTCGGTAACTTCGTAGCCAGCTTCGCGAATTTGCTCAATAATATCCAAGCCGTTATTGTTCAGACGGCAGCGGATAGTGATTTCTGCAGTACCATTGCCGTTTTGCAAGGTAGCCAAGGAGATGATGTTGATGCCATCCTCCTTCATAATGCTGGTAATTTCAGCAACAACGCCAACCTTATCGGGAGCAATAACGGTAAAGCGAGTGCAGCTTTGGTTTACGCCCATCATTTCTACAAAGGAGCGGAACATATCGCTACGGGAAATGATGCCGCAGAGCTTGCCATCACGACCCAATACGGGCAATGCATTGATTTTATGCTTGTACAGATTATAAGCAACGTATTCAATGGTATCCTCGCTGTCCACGGTAACCACAGTACGGCTCATAACGTCCTTAACCTTGAGTCGACCTAAAAGATAGTTAGCCTCATAGCGGGACAGAGTGGAGCTGTCGCTAGGAGATGCCTTGCCGATATCATCCACAGTGATGATACCACGAACGCGGGAAATATCGTCCACTACCGGCAGGCTGTACAGCTTTTTGCTGCGCATAACCTCACGCGCTTCCAGCATGGATTGATCCTCGCGCACGGTAATAACGTCTTTAGTCATAAAATCCTTAACTAACATGAAATGACCTCCTCTTGTTAGCCGCCCAAATATGCCTTGCGTACTTCCTCGCTGCTTGCCAGCTCTTGGGCAGTACCGCTCAGGGTAATACGGCCGGTTTCCAGAACATAAGCTTTATCAGCAATGGACAATGCCATATTAGCGTTTTGCTCTACCAACAGGATGGTAGTGCCGCCAGCATTGATTTCTTTTATTATATTAAAAATTTCCTTAACCAGCAAGGGGGCAAGACCCATGGAGGGCTCATCCAGCAATAATAATTTCGGACGGCTCATCAAAGCGCGGCCCATAGCCAGCATTTGCTGCTCGCCACCGGAAAGAGTACCGGCGATCTGGTCCTTACGCTCTAACAAGCGCGGGAATTTTTCAAAAACATCCTGCATATCCTTAGCAATGCCTTCTTTGTCATTACGCAGATAGGCGCCCAGCTCCAGGTTTTCCAAAACAGTCATGTTTGCGAAAACGTGACGACCTTCGGGCACCTGACACAGGCCCATGCCCACGATTTTATGAGCAGGTACACCAGCAATATCATTACCTTCATACAGGATTTTACCAGTTTTGGGTTTCATCAGACCGGAAATAGTGCGCAGGGTTGTGGATTTACCTGCACCGTTGGAACCAATCAGCGCTACAATTTCACCATCGGGAACATCGAGGCTGATGCCTTTAATGGCGTGGATAGCGCCGTAATAGACATTAATATCTTCAACTCTTAACATTAGTTGATAACCTCCTCGCCCAGATATGCTTCAATTACACGGCTGTTGTGTTTAATCTCTTCCGGAGTGCCTTCAGCAATTTTCATACCATATTCAAGTACATAGATGCGTTCGCACACGCCCATAACCAAGCTCATATCGTGCTCGATCAAGAGAATGGTCAAATCAAATTTATCACGAATCCAACGAATCATTTCCATCAGCTCGTGGGTTTCCTGCGGGTTCATACCAGCGGCAGGCTCGTCCAAGAGCAGCAGCTTAGGCTCGGTAGCCAAAGCACGGGCAATCTCCAAACGACGTTGCTTGCCATAGGGCAGGTTTTTAGCTACTTCATTAGCTTCGCCCTCCAGGTGGAAGATCTCCAGCAAATCCATAGCTTTTTTAGTAATATACTCTTCCTCGGAAATATATTTTTTGTCACGAATAATAGCATCCACCAGATTATAGGTTACGTGCATATTATAAGCAATTTTTACGTTATCGATTACGCTCAGCTCGGAGAAGAGACGAATATTTTGGAAGGTACGAGCCATACCCAATTGGGTAACCTGGTAGGATTTCTTACCACTGCTCTTTACACCATTAAAATATACATCGCCCTCACTGGGAGTATATACACCGGTAATCATATTGAAAGCGGTAGTTTTGCCAGCACCGTTCGGACCGATAAGACCAATCAGCTCTCCCTTGTTAATGTACATGGAAAGGTTGGATACGGCGCGCAGACCACCGAAAATCATGGAAACATTATCTACCTTCAGCAGCTCTGCCATTGTTCTTACCTCCAAACTTAAACATCTTGCGGCTCAGCTCTTCGCTACCAAACAAGCCTTGCGGACGACGCAGCATCAAGACGATCATGGTTACAGAATAGATAACCATACGCCATTCCGGATAGTCGGACAAATAAGCGGAAATGAAGGTCAAGAGAGTTGCGCCAGTGATAGCACCGGTCATGGAGCCCAAGCCACCCAAAACGACCATGGTCAAAATATCAAAGGAACGCATGAAGGTGAAGGATGCGGGATGGGCCAGGAAGAAGTAATGGCTGAAGAGGCAGCCTGCGGTGCCTGCAAAGGAGGCGCCCAGAGTGAAGGCCATTACCTTATATTTAGTAGTGTTAATGCCCATGGTATCGGCTGCGATTTCGTTTTCACGAATAGCTAGGCAGCAGCGACCCAGAGCGGAGTTTTTGAAGTTCTTAATAAAGAAGATGATGGCTGTCATAATCCAGAAGGTATAAGCGAAGGTGGTCATACGGGGAATGCCCATCAAACCGGAAGCACCGCCCACATAGTCGATGTTGAGAATGCAGATACGGATGATTTCGCCAAGGCCTAAGGTTGCGATAGCAAGATAGTCACCATCAAGGCGCAGAGTAGGCAGACCAATGAGGAAGCCCAAGAAGCCTGCGCACACAGTTGCTACAACGAGGCCCAGCTCAAAGGGCAGCCCCAGCTTTACAGTGATGATGGCGCCTGTATAGGCACCGACGGCCATAAAGCCTGCATGACCAATGGAGAACTGGCCGGTATAGCCGTTAATCAGGTTCAGGCTGACTGCCAAAATAATATTGATACAAATCAGGATGATGTTCAATTCCCAGAAGGGACCGATAACCTCAGCCAAAATCAGGCCTTGAACAACGGCAAAGATAATTACAGAAGCGATAAGGGCTTTTAAATCAAATTTTCTAATCGGATTCATACTAAGCACCTCACACTTTCTCACGAACATTCTTGCCTAACAAGCCAGAGGGCTTATAGAGAAGAATAAGAATCAAAATACCAAAGGCCGCTGCATCACGGAAGGTGGAGGACAAAAAGCCACTTACCATAGCTTCCACAACGCCCAAAATGATGCCGCCAATCATAGCACCGGGGATAATGCCGATGCCGCCCAGTACTGCGGCAACGAAGGCCTTCAGGCCGGGCATCATGCCCATCAGCGGGTCAATGGAGTTATAGTAAACGCCTACCAGCACGCCGCCTGCTGCTGCCAGGGCGCTGCCCAGAGCAAAGGTGGTGGAAATAACGCGGTCAATGTTGATGCCCATCAATCTTGCAGCATCAGCATCAAAGGATACAGCGCGCATTGCCTTGCCGGCTTTGGTTTTATTTACGATGTAGGTGAGCACTGCCATCAAAATGATGGAGTTCAAAAGAATAACCAGCTGTTGGCTGTTAGCAACCAAGGGACCCATGTTATAAACAGTAGCATTGAATACTGCGGGGAAGGTACGGGGTTGCGGGGATACTAAAAGAATCATGCCGTATTCCAAGAAGAAGGATACGCCGATTGCAGTGATTAAGATTGCGATACGCGGTGCATTACGCATGGGGCGATATGCAATGCGCTCGATGATGATGCCTGCGATTGCAGCGCAGGCCATGGAAAAGATGATTGCCGGAATGAAAGGCAATCCCAAAGTAGTAGTAGCATAGAAGCCAAAATAGGCACCCAGCATATAGATATCACCATGAGCGAAGTTGATGAGCTTGATGATACCGTATATCATGGTATAACCTAAGGCGATCAATGCGTAGATACTACCCAATGATACACCATTGATCAGCTGCTGAAAGAACTGATGCATAAAGGACTCCATAATTTTTCCTCCCTAGAGATTTAAATTTGCCTAAGCGGGACACGCTTCTTGATAAAAAGAGGCTGTTGTCACACAAAACAACAGCCTCGTTGAATTGAACTAATTAAGACTACTTGTGTTACCTATCAGGGATTAACTTTAGCTTTGAAGGTTTGAACACCATCTTTGTGCTCGATGATAACTGCGCTCTTAATGGGGTTGTGTTGTTCGTTGAAGGTTACTTCGCCGGATACACCCTTGAAGCCAGCAATTTTTGCCATTGCAGCAGCAATCTTTGCAGGTTCAGCGGATTTTGCATCTTCCATAGCTTTAGCTACCAGCAGAGTGGAGTCATAAGCCAGAGCTGCGAATACGTCCGGGTTACCATTGTAAGCTTTCTTGTATTCAGCAACGAAGGATTTGTTCAAATCGGATGCGTCATCAGGAGAATACAGGCTGGAGAAAATGGTGTTGTTCAGAGCAGCTTTGCCAGCGATTTCCGGCAGTTTTGCGGAGTCCCAACCATCGCCACCGGCCATGGTAACGGTGATGCCCATTTCACGAGCTTGTTTAACGATCAGGCCAACCTCTTGATAGTAGCCAGGAATGTAGATGAAGTCAGGAGCAGCTGCTTTAATCTTGGTCAGGGTTGCTTTGAAGTCGGTATCCTTTTGCAGATAAGCTTCTTCAGCTACTACTTCGCCACCCAGTTTTACAAAGTTTTCTTTGAAGAATTGAGTCAGGCCTTTTGCGTAGTCAGAGGTGTTATCTACCAGGATAGCTGCTTTCTTAACCTTCAGCTCTTTGAATGCATAGTTTGCCATTACAGTGCCTTGGAACGGGTCAATGAAGCATGCACGGAAGTTATATTCTTTGGTTTTCTTGGTTTTCGGGTCCACAGTTACGTCCGGGTTGGTGCCCATGGGAGTGATACCCAAAACCTTGGAGCCGTTGTTAATTGCGCCTGCTGCGATAACAGCGGAGGACTGGTTAGGACCAATAACTGCTACAACCTTATCTTGAGAAACCAGCTTTTGCATACCGTTAGTTGCTTCAGAGGCCTCGGATTTGGTATCAGCTACAACCAAGGAGAGCTTTTTGCCGCCCAAAACGCCTTTTTCGTTGATTTTCTTCAAAGCAAGGTCAATACCATTCTTAGAAGAAATACCGAAGGAAGCACTGCCGCCGGTCATTTCCAGCAAAGCGCCAACCTTAATGGTATCGCCTGCTTTGCCGGCATCCTTGGAGCCGCCACAGCCTGCCAAAGCGCCCATAAACAATGCACCTGCTGCGAAAACTGACATTAATTTAGTTAATCTTTTCATGGTTTATTCCCCCTCAAAAATAAATAATATATAGTGGGGCTTGTGGATTTAGCCAAGCCCCTTTTTAACTTACTAAATAAACCGTGGATAAGGAACACTAACTAATTACTTTATGAAATTTTTAAACTTATGCTTGGATTACAGAGCGATCTTCTCTTTCAGAGTCGGAACGCCGCCTTCCAGGCTGATAATCAATGCCGGCATAATCGGGTTATGGTTAGCATCGAAGGTCATCTTGCCGCTTGCAACCGGCAGGTCCTTGGTTTCGGCAATAGCCTTAGCCAATTTAGTGCCATCGGTGGTGCCAGCGCGTTTGATTGCATCAAACAGAACTAAGCCAGCGTTGTAGCCTTGCATTGCGAAAATATCAGGATCTTTTTGATATTTAGCTTTGTAGTCAGCAATGAATTTTTGTACGGAAGGATCCTTGTCCTGTGCGGAGAAGGCGGATACATAGTAGCAGCCCTTCAGAGCATCTTTACCAGCGATTTCAGCCAGTTTCGGGCTTTCCCAACCGTCAGAACCCAACATGGGAACGGTGATACCGATTTCACGAGCTTGTTTAATAATCTTGGAAACTTCTTCATAGTAACCAGGAACATAAATTGCTTCCGGATTGGTTGCTTTAATCTTGGTCAGAGAAGCCTTGAAGTCAACGTCCTTGGACAGGAAAGCTTCTTTAGCAACAATCTTGCCGCCCTTGCCTTCCAGGGTTTGTTGGAATACAGAAGCCAGACCTTTGGAATAATCGCTGGAGGAGTCGAACAGAATAGCTACGTTCTTAACCTTCAGGGTGTTGCTAGCAAAGGTTGCCATTACTTGGCCTTGGAACGGGTCGATGAAGCAAGCACGGAACATGAATTCTCTTACCTTGCCATTGTCAACGGTGATGCCAGGTGCAGTTGCAGCCGGAGCAATGTGAGGAATCTTGTTAGCAGCGGTAATGGGAGCACCTGCTGCTACGCAGCCGCTGGTTGCAGGACCAACAACAGCAA
The DNA here is from genome assembly GCA_030540395.1 of Phascolarctobacterium sp. Lineage (GTDB taxonomy): Bacteria > Bacillota > Negativicutes > Acidaminococcales > Acidaminococcaceae > Phascolarctobacterium_A. The sequence continues at coordinate 5,278 of JAUNWI010000015.1, read as the reverse complement.
TAACCTTGTTTTGGGTTACCAGCTTGGTAATAGAGTTGCCGGATTCGGAAGGCTCGGATTTGTTATCGCTTTCGATAACCTCAATCTTTTTGCCATTGATGCCGGTCTTATTAGCTTCGTCTGCAGCCATTTTGAAGCCGGACAGAATGGATTTACCATAGTTAGCAACGTTACCGGTCAATTCGAAGGATGCGCCAACCTTAATGGTGTTACCAGTGTCAGCAGCTTTCTTTTTGTCTCCACCGCAACCGCTCAGTACGGATGCGAATACCATTGCAGCCAATGCCGCAGTGGCGATTTTTTTCCATTTTTTCATTTTTGATTTCTCCTTTTCCCTTGTAAATACAGCTTATTAGGAGCAGGCCTACGTTCTATCGCTTATCCTAATAACTTATGCTACTCATTATAGCTACAACACTACACTTTTGTCAACGATATTTTTCATGTTTTCTGTATACTTGGTGTCAGATATGAAAAATTGATACATTTTTTATGAATTTCATTTTTCTGTGCGTATTTTAAGGATGTTTGTTCTTTTAACATGTACCTTTCCGGTGTTGTGTCCTATTGGCAGAATTCAAACAAATGGTGTATAATAGAATGAATCTGAAATCGAGGTATTCTCATGAACTTTTTACCCTTATTTTTTATATGCATGCGCATGTTTCACTTTATTCATACCCAACGCATCTATTTTTTCCTGCAGAGCTTTGCCAAGCTGCTCGAGGAAAAGCGTAGACATCCAGAGCGCAAGCACGTCATTTTAGTGGATGGCACTGCTTCCATTTTCATCATGTATTTCATCAGCGATGTGCTCTACATGTTATACTGCATTTGGCTTATGCTCCACGATACCACCTGGATACCGGGCTTTTTGCTGCTCACCATCGCCGCTATGGAAAGCGTGGCCATTCATGCCCGCATCATCGGTACCTACGAGGTGGATGCCAAGGGCTTTGTTTATCCCCGCATCTGGTTCCGTTATCTGACCTTTGGCGAGACCATGTTCATTCTTCTGAAGCTTTTTGAGGGTCATTGATAACAAAAACTAACAATCTTATATAACACAAAAAGCTATGCTTTGGTAATGCACCACTGCATAGCTTTTTTATGATTTCATTATAGTACTTTTTGAGCTTCTCCACAAGGGCCTTGACCCATGTATACAAAACACATTTATAACAGCTTCTGCTCCTCTTCGGCCAAAGGATAAGAAGACTTTCCTCCCTTGATATCCTTAGCATAGCAGCGGCTTTCGTCACGACCATAAATGCTGGTGAGCAAAAGACCATCCTTCTTGGCATCCGTCAGCAAAATGGAATAGCTCATTTCGCCGCCCATGGCGTCGAAGGCATCGTAACGAATCAGCTTCACATTTTGTAGGCAGCCCTGCACCTGCTCCTGCAGCTTGGCATGCTTGCCCTGCAGCTCAGCCAGCTCTGCCTGAGTTTTGTGCAGCTCGTTTAAGGTTTGCGTCAATACTGTATCAATATTGGCTTCCTCACCCTGGGTAAAAAAATCGTACTTGGCCTGCAAAGCATTAAGCTTGCCCTTAACACTAAAAAGCAGGGCGGCCAGCACCACAATTACTAATCCTAAAACAGCAATAATCACTGCCAGATTATTGCTGAGAGCCAAATTTGCTCCCTCCACTATATCGTCTCCAATCTAATGCCTAAGCTTAGTACGCCCTCATACATGCAGGCGACGCATGGTTTTAGGCGCCGGCAGCTCGTCCTCATGACCCTGCTGCAGCACCTCATAAATGCGCTCCAAATCCTCGGCAGAATAATATTCTATTTGAATGGTGCCGCCTTGGCGACCATCCTCCTCAGGCTTGGGCTGTACCTTTACCTTGGTGCCCAACAGCTCCACTAAGCGCTGCTCAAAATCACGGCAGAAAACATCGTTGGCGCTGGGTACACGCTTATTAGCTGGCTTTTCCTTGGCCTTAGGAGCCTGCTCCTCCACGATTTCCCGCACAATCTTCAGCTGCTTGCCTTCCTTTAGAAGGCGCACCACCTGCTCGGTCATACGGGAGCTCCAGCCATTTTCCATAATGGCCTTGGCCACCTCCAGCTGCTGCTCCTGCTTGGGCAGTCCCAAAATCTGCTTAGCCTGACCCATATTCAGCTTACCCTCGACAATGAAGCCCTGAATAGCCTCCGGCAGGTTCAACAGGCGCAAAATATTGGTTACAGCCACACGGCTGCGCCCCACCTTTTCCGCTGCCTGCTCCTGAGTCAGCTTGCATTCCGCCATCAAACGGCGTAGACCCTGGGCCTCTTCAATGGGATTCAGGTCATGCCGCTGAATATTTTCTACCAGCGCAATTTCCATCATCTTTATATCATCATATTCCTTGATGATGGCAGGCACGCTGGTCAGCCCGGCCAGCTTGGCCGCGCGCAGACGGCGCTCGCCTGCCACCAGCTCATAGCCCTTGCCCTTTTTGCGCACTACCAAGGGCTGCACTACCCCAAACTCCTTAATGGAGGCAGCCAGCTCCTGCAGCTTTTCTTCATCAAAAACCCGACGAGGCTGGTACGGATTCGCCTTAATAGCGCTTAGCTCTAGCTCCGTGGGCTTTACATTTACTTGTTCTTCCTTTACAGACTCCGGAACGGGACTGGGATTTTCGCCAAAAATTGCACCCAAGCCCTTGCCTAAGCCGCCCCTTTTACTCATCTTCTAATACCTCGTTGGCCAATTCCATATACACCTGAGCACCCTTGGATTTGGCATCATAATCAATAACCGGCTGGCCGTGGCTGGGAGCCTCGCTCAAGCGTACATTGCGGGGAATGATGGTGTTGTACATCTTCGCCTTGAAATATTTTTGTACTTCCTCCACAACCTCTTGGGAAAGATTGGTGCGGCTGTCGTACATGGTCATCAGCACACCCTCCAGCTTCAGCGCAGGGTTCAAATTGCGCTGTACCAGCTGAATAGTATTCATCAGCATGGTTACGCCCTCCAAGGCGTAAAACTCGCACTGGATGGGAATCAGCACGCTGCTGGCAGCCGTCAGGCCGTTAATAGTTAGCAATCCCAAGGAAGGCGGACAATCAATCAAAACGTAATCATAATTGTGCTTCACCCTTTCCAGGGAGTTCTTCAAGCGACCTTCGCGGTTCATCAAGGATACTAGCTCGATTTCTGCGCCTGCCAGTTGAATGGTCGCCGGCACAATATCCAGTCTATCATAGGCTGTGTGCTTGATAACCTCCTGCATGGGAACATCATTAATAATCGCATCATAAATACATTGCTTTATATCACGTTTATCAAAGCCAAAGCCGCTGGTGGCATTGCCCTGGGGGTCGCTGTCAATCAAAAGCACCTTGCGGCCCAAAGCAGCCAGGCAGGCAGCAAGATTAACCGCTGTAGTCGTTTTGCCTACGCCACCCTTTTGGTTGGCCATAGCAATTACCTTTACCACTTCGCTTCACCTCTAGTCATAATTAGTCTAGTATATTGTATCATATTTTGCTCCTGCGCGGGCAATTTTTTTCTTCATAAACGACACAAAAAGCTTCGACCGAACGCCTAATGCAGCGTTCAACCGAAGCTTTTGTGTATTGTTATTCTCTTTATAATGCTTCGCAAGCCTTGTTGATTGCCTCTTCATCCACACGCATAGCAATCATGGTCTTTTCCAGCAGCTCGTCCAGCTCCCAGCCCAGCTCCTCAGCACCGGTCTTGATAACATCGCGGCTGCAGCCGGCAGCGAATTTTTTATCCTTAAATTTCTTCTTCAGGGACTTCAGCTCCATATCCTGCACGCTCTTACTAGGACGCATCAAGGCTGCAGCACCAATCAGGCCGGACAGCTCGTCAATAGCAAACAAAACCTTTTCCATTTGGTGCTCCGGCTTAATGTTGGCGCCGGAAAGTCCCCAGCCGTGGCTGGCAGTGGAACGGATAATGCTTTCGTCCACGCCATGCTGGCGCATGAGCTCCTGACTCTTCACGCAGTGTTCTTCAGGATATTGTTCAAAATCAAGGTCATGTAAAAGGCCTACAATACCCCAATATTCCACCTCATCAGCATAGCCCAATTCCTTGGCAAAATAGCGCATAATACCTTCCACAGTCAGCGCATGACGCAGATGAAAGGGCTCCTTATTATATTCTCTGAGTAAATTCCAAGCTTCTTCTCTAGTTAACATTCTTATCTCTCCTTCATGATTCGGTATGCTTAGCGCGGTATTCATTAATAATATCCGCCAAAGAGGTGTGGTCCACCACACCATCAATAGCATCCTGAATTTTTTTATATAGCCCGATAGTCAGGCAGGAATCAAATTTATCGCAGGGAGTCTTGCAATCCAAGCAGGAAACAGGAGCCAGACTGCCCTCCACCGTGCGCAAAATCTCGCCTACGGAATAGTCCTCCGCCTTGCGAGCAAGGCGATAGCCTCCCTGGGCACCGCGAGCACTTTCCACCAAGCCTTCTCGATTCAGACGGTGAATAATTTGCTCCAAATATTTATCGGAAATTTCCTGCCGTTGAGCCACAGTCTTCAGCGGAATGAAGCCTCCGCCATGATTCATGGCCAAATCCAGCATCAACCTAAGAGCATAGCGTCCTTTGGTAGAAATTTTCATGCTTTCACAACCTTTCTCATAGACACTATTTTACTATTATTCCGCTAGGAATTCAATCTTTTATCGGCTCTCCAGATAAATTTGGTTAGATGAGATAAAAGAGCAAGAGCAAGAGAAGGATAATGATAGGATGTGCACAGTATCCCCAAATAAAGAAGCTTTTGCCGTTCTTGTAAAAAAACAATTAAGTACTGTACATAAATGCATTCATACTATACAATGATAGTGTATGCACCTGTAAATAGTAGCAGTAACAACAAAGATAAAAAATGAGCAGCTCAATATAAAAAGGAGGATTTTACTATGGGATTAATTAAAGCAGGCATGGGCGCTATTGGCGGCGTATTAGGCGACCAATGGAAAGAGTTTATCTACTGCGAAAGCCTAAAGCCCGATGTGCTCGTATCCAAGGGCCAAAAGCGTGTTTCCAGCCGTGGCCGCAGCTCTAACACCAGCGCCGAGGATAACATCATCAGCAACGGCTCCACTATCGCCGTCAATGATGGTCAATGCATGATCATTGTGGAAAGCGGCAAGGTAGTGGATATTTGCGCTGAGCCCGGCGAATATGTATATGACAAATCCACCGAGCCATCTCTTTTTGCTGATGGTCTGAATATGCAAAGCGTCAAGAATGTTTTCGCACAAATCGGTAAACGCTTTACCT
>JAUNWI010000014.1 GCA_030540395.1 Phascolarctobacterium sp. | reverse complement strand
AACGGCTACTCAACACCATTATAGGATATTTAGGCTATAAGTTTGTCTAGGACTATTTCTAGTTCCATTTCTTTTAATGATATCCTTATTAATGAGCTTAGCTAATCTAGTTCTAATAGTTGTCTGCGATACTCGAGCATAATTAGCTATTTCTATAGTTGTGAGACACTTTTTAGCAGAAAGATATGTAATAATCTCTCTTTCTAAGTCATCAAATTCAAGCCAATTATAATTACCTACAATCCTTATCGCCTGTTCTTTCTGCCTCATTCTCCGCATTACAATATTATTCTTTAAAACCAACTTCACACCATTAGTATCTTCGCTATACTCAGGATCCTCTAAAAAGAATTCTTCCATCTCTTTATAAATACGCTTTACACCCTCATTCAGCTCACGTACCCAACCAAACTCCGTCATTACACGAGCAATTTTAGTATTTCTTGAGTACCTTGTCTCCTTAATATTTGCTAATGTCACAATATTAGGCAAACCACCAGGGCTTACTATTTCTAACCTGTCATCAAACATGGATACTTTAATATATGCACCAGCCATGGCATAATTCCTATGACAAATTGCATTTACAATACCCTCAAACCAAGCAAACTCTGGATACTCAGGCACCATACCAAACTTTCCACTTTTCTTATCTAAAACTGTAAATTCACGAAGCTGGGATTTAACACATTCTTTTGTTTTTTCTACAAGTCTCAATATAGGCTCGTCCAGACTTATGTCTTTTATTATGTTGATATTAGCTCCAACCTGCATGCTATTTCCTTCGTAACGAATAAACCTTACTCGACAATTCGTATAAAACTGCATTATGTTTTGTGCAAACAAAAGCACCGCTGCATTGGTAAGATATTCTCTGCCATCTTTTCTTTTCAAAAAGCCTCTAGCTCTCAGAACTTGATATGTATCTAAATCATCTGCACCAATATGCGACTTATATTGTTTCAGCAAATCCTTATCCAAATCTTCCACACTAGCATCGTAATTCAACTCATCCTCGTAATGCCTTACATTCTTGCTATACTCTAGGTTTCGAAGATCATCACCCTTAATTTCTTTCGTTTGATCACCAATTCTTAAATATGTAGAATCATTGCTAGTCCTAATAATTTGATCAACACTAGGCTCTATATGCAGCAAAAGAACATGATCCTGCTCACCCCTAAAATTAACCACATCAAGGATTTCTTCCCTATACTGTGGCATAGGCTGGCAACAGTCTTTAGGCATACTTATAAAAGCATTGATCCTACCAGCAGCACAACCATTAAATCCTTCGATAATACAATTTTTATCCTCGATTCCTATAGCAATTGTACCACCTTCAGCATTAGCAAAAGCCGATACCAGACATGCTAAATCTGATGGTTTCTTCTGAGCAGATTTTCTGTCAAAATGTTTACCCTCTTTTGCAGTAGTCAAGTATTCTATTGTCATGATTGGATTAACAAGTGACTTTTGCATATAGTCCTCCCAAATTTACACTACATAAGTATAAATGCTTTCAAATGTATCAGCAACGTTGTTTACATCCTTTAGTTTATTATACTCGTAATTCAGTAAAACGTCGATGTTGATCTCTACTACAAGTTACATCACTCTCAAACGATTTGTGTTTCGGTTAAGTCATGTGTGTAGTTTGAGTACCATCAGAAGTTACATCACTCTCAAACAAGTTTTGGGCAACATTGCCTGTGGCCAACGTTTGAGTACCATCAGAAGTTACATCACTCTCAAACTTACCTCCTAGCATTATTATTCAGTTACGGGTTTGAGTACCATCAGAAGTTACATCACTCTCAAACCAAGAGTCATTCAATATAGCTCGTTCTGCTGTTTGAGTACCATCAGAAGTTACATCACTCTCAAACAAGCAGCGACCAAAGCGGACGCAATGAAGGGTTTGAGTACCATCAGAAGTTACATCACTCTCAAACAGCGCGTTGGTTCAATGCAATTCCGTATGTGTTTGAGTACCATCAGAAGTTACATCACTCTCAAACACTGACCGCTTCGCTCAATAATTCTTTTTGGTTTGAGTACCATCAGAAGTTACATCACTCTCAAACCGAAGAGCTTCTATTAAGTGGCCAACTAGTGTTTGAGTACCATCAGAAGTTACATCACTCTCAAACGAAGCTTACCGGTCAGATCGCCAGTAAGGGGTTTGAGTACCATCAGAAGTTACATCACTCTCAAACTCTCCATCTGGTATAATAATATCAGAAAGTGTTTGAGTACCATCAGAAGTTACATCACTCTCAAACTTGCCAGGGCAATGACGATGATAAAAAGGTGTTTGAGTACCATCAGAAGTTACATCACTCTCAAACCGAAGGTATGCGCTTCCAGCACTACTTACAGTTTGAGTACCATCAGAAGTTACATCACTCTCAAACCGCATCTTTTCCTTTATGGGCTGTTTTTGGGTTTGAGTACCATCAGAAGTTACATCACTCTCAAACATAAAAATCATCCATCATATAATCACCCCGGTTTGAGTACCATCAGAAGTTACATCACTCTCAAACCCGATGGGCACAAATAATTTTGCAAGCTTGGTTTGAGTACCATCAGAAGTTACATCACTCTCAAACCTCAAATTAGTTGTCGCTGAGTGAAAACACCATCACTGTATCGTAATTCCGTTGGTACTCATGTCTCTTTATAACATTTTAACACTTCACAATACATAAATCACTATCTATTGTCGTTGTTATTTCATTATCTAGCTCACAAAACTCCCTATTCTCTACGAGAAGTAATGATATTTTCTTATAAGCCATATCTTTATAGAATTCTTTCAGCTCTTCATCAGAAAAATAAGTTTTTAGATTAACAAAAACTATTAGCCTACATTTTTTAAAACGAGAGCACAATGAACAATAATTAGATATTTTCTCTAATGGTTCGCTCGAGTAATCCTCAAAATGCACGTTGGCCAGTTTAAATAAATTTGTTAAAGACATATCACCTAATTCTAGAAATGGAAAATCTACATCATGAATTACGTTATTAATATATGCTTGTAAAGCATTCTGTATCTGGATAGTGTCCATATAATGAACTTCACTCATCCCTATTGAAGCCATTTCATTATATAATCCATCTAAAAGCTTACGTTCATTCATATCTAGGTTTAACGGATCATTTACTAAAATAGCTACTTTATTTAAGCTTACCAGCTTCCCCTTATCAGATAACACCCACTTGCTTTCTAATCCCAGTAATGATTGCATAAACTGCTGAATCATTTCCCTAAATAGCTTCTTATTTTCTATAACCAAGACATTTACAGTATTTTCATTTAACTCAACATGATTAAATAAATCAAGATATGCCAAATTCATAAAAACACTAGCCTTTCATCACTATTCAGAACTTCATCATGTGCTTCCCCTAAAAGAACCTCCATACGAGAGAATTGCCGTTCTGTAACAGTGAGCAGTTCAACTAAGCCTTCTCTCGGTAGATTCAGTTTCACATTACTGATTACGGCCCCTGCAACTACAGCATTTAAAGCAAGCTTACAATACACGGATTCCTGCAACATCATAAAACCATTTCTCAATAAATATTTTCTGAATCTATTGTATTCCCTCCTATTTTCTAAAGTTGTAACCGGCAAATCAAAAAACACTAATACTCTCATAAACCTATAACTCATAATTGCTTATCAAATAAACTTACACCATTTTATTAAGCTCACATCATTGCCATTAATTGCATCAAAGACACTCTTACAATACAGTTTGATTGCGTAGTTTAATACATATTTCTTATCTTCAATCTGAACATCCATGTTCAGAAATGATAAGAGTTTATGCTTTTCTTCTGTTGTAAAATCCTCCAATTCTCTATTTATAAGCATATCATGCACCACAAAATCAACAAATGGTCTCAAAGGTTCCATGATATCAGAACCTAGATTAAAACTATTAAAAATATTATCATGGATTAACCCTATTTGTGTTAAATAACCATTCGCCACAATCTCTCTATTGCAAGCTGACAAAAGTATGCTATATCCATAGTTTAATGCCGAGTTAGAGACGTTATCTTCTGCTCTAGTAAAGCTTTGACCAAAAATACTATTAAAATATACCTTCGCTGCATGCCCCTCCCTATTAGTTGCGTCTCGGTACTCCAATTGATGTGCATAAACATCTAGCATTTCGGCAGTATCAAAACCTAATTTTTTCAACACAAGAGACTGCATGATTATTTTATTGAATATGATTGCTGTCCCTATTTCTCCTTTGACTTTATCATTCCATGCTATTTGCTGCTTAATCTTGGCACTTACATCATAGGATCCATAGTAGGGAAGTAACTCTGAGCAAGGATTACGCTTAGCATCACAAAAAATAATTTTTATTTTATTGGAAACTAATTCTGCCAACAATGCACTAGTTAATGAAACCTCAGTTGATTCTATTATAAGCACAGACATTTCACTTATATGGACCTTGGTGGTTCGTTCACCACGAACCACCATATATCCTAATTGAAGATCTAGCTTTGCCCTTGTTCCAATAACAATAGTTCGCCAACTCATATCTTTAATAAATCTACTTTCTGTTCAAACACACCGGTTACTGATTGATTTATAATTTCAGTAGAAGTCTTACCTGTTACACTATTATTGGTCTTCATAATTCCGCAAGAAGCACCTTTACCTAATAATTTAAAGTTTGCCATACTGCTACCACATTTAAATAAATTCAAGATCTGACGTAAAACCTGTATCTGTTCATAAAGCTTTAATTTTGCAAATCTGCCAGCTCCTTCTTGTAAAGTTTTTGTCTGTGAAGCAGGCCTAATAGAATACAACTTACTAGAACACTTTTCTAGCAGAATATTATATACATGAATGTTACTATTTTTATTAATGCCGTATCTATCGTCATAAAATCTTAGTCTATTAACAGCTAGTTCCTTTTCATATGCATTAATCTTATTATCATATACAACATTCTCGTTATATTCTATCTTTTCGATATTAGCAAATGCATGCTTTAAATAAGCCACTACGTTATTGGACAACACCAGCTGTGCAGCACAATAGAAAATCAACTGCTTTCCAGTTGTACCGGAGATATGCATGGGAAAACCATTGATATAAAACAAAGAGTACTTCTTAATTTTAGGCAAAATAATTCTTGGTTCCACCATTTGACAGTGCCCACTATAATACTCAAGTAAATCTTTCTCTGATTTATTCGCCATAATTACCGGAACTGCTTCAATTGTACGTTGAAGTTTCCCCTTCTTGTCCTTAGATTCCACTAATGTAAAATATGATGTTGCTAACGTGTTATATCCACCATATATCTCTGTAGGAAGATTCCTCTTCAGCGGCCACTTTTCAGTTGCAGCAGCAACAGGATTTTGATCAAAGTATTGACCTTTTCCCTCAATAGCCATGCGCGTGAATAAAATATTGTTTTTATTCATGAAATGCTTAACCGTAGCGATAGTTCCCTCTTCACCGGGAACCCATGCGATTTCTCCGTTGCGTTCAATTTTCCAATTATAGAATTTATCAGGATTCAAGGTATATTTAAATGACTTATTTTTAATGTATAGTAAAGGATTATGCGTAAACTTCATATAGAATGCATTGCCTACTACAATATTCAAATAAGCATCCTTAGCATGATGCAAATCATTTACATCACGAGATTTAACAAAATCAAATTTCTGTCTAAAATCAGCTACATTACCAGCTTTACTAAACACAACCTTATCATTCCCAAAATAACTCTGCAAAACATTAGCTACAGCCTTAGTGGACTGTCTAGTCTCTACCAATTGCCTATTGACAAATCCTGCAAGCTCATCATCCGTTAAAGGATTCACGCGAATAAGCCGCTCATATTTCTTTTGGCTGATAAGACCTTTTCCATAGAGCATCTTCCAAAAATCATGCATTTTAGAACGAATTTCTTCCTTTAGTGGATAGATGTCACTTTTGACACTATTAACCTCTTTACGTACTAAAACACGATTATCTATACTATCATCCTTTGTCTTAGATTGTGGATAAATATGATCAATATCATAAATATTGTTATTATAAAGCTCACTAATTTCAATACGCTCACCAGTATACATACATTTACCTAACTGGGTATAGTATAGATACAATCTATCACTGCGTAACTCTTCATCGGATTTTATTACCAAGCTCTGTTTTAAATCAATATCCTCCACCCTACTTTCTTCATATAGTTCTTTTAAGCGATTAAAGCGGCTTACTGTTCGCTTGCTTTCCTGTTTTTCTCTAGCCATTTCCAAAAATACACGTTTGGGAGCATGACCAATTATTTCTTGTAGCTCTTTTACAATGGATAAGGTTTGCCAAATACTACGTTTTACTGCAGGCGAAACATATAAGCTTTCGACATCACTATAAGTTATAATCCCCTGCTTTTCAGTATCCTGATGATTGAACTCACTAATTTTACTAGCAAATCCGTAAATACAACCTCCACTTAAAAGCTCCATAAAATTTTTATTGGTATGTCTCATAGCACTTATGATAGTAATTACTTCTCCAGTACTATCATCAACAAAAGCTATTTTAGCGCTATCAAGCAATGTAGCAGATAGCCTACCCCAATCCTTATATTTTAGCTTCTTGATTGCACTTAAATGAACCTGGGTAATGTCTGGATATTCTTTCTGGATTTTCTTCACTAACATTTGCTTTTCATCGCAAAATAAAGTTATCCAACGAATAATATTTTCAATCTGTTCACGATGAAACATAACATATTTTTTGCCAAAAATTCTACAAAAATCCTTATATGACTTCAGATTAGAATGAATATAATCATCAATTCCGCCAATATCACTACAACTAATCCCCAAGGTGCTAAAAAAATCTTTAATTCTCTTCTTATTAATCCTTGCATTTCCATTCATGTCTGCAATATGATTATATAATTTATTGATTAAATCACTAGGCAGGCGTTCGCCATCAACTGTAAGATTGTTTAACTCATTTCGGAGCATAAATTCAGTATATAACAAGGAATTCTTTGGTAAAACATCTTCTCCAACCAGATATGTGCATTTCGCAGTCATATTTGTAATAAATTTTTCCGCACTAGCTTCTAAACTAACAACCTTTGCAAAATTCCAAGGATAAAGCTTTTCCTTATCTCTTACAATCCAACAACGACCAATTTTTCTAGTCCGTTCTGTCCCAGCCAAGGGTCCAACGTAATAAGGAATTCTGAACTGAACAATACTCTTAATTTTATCGCTGGTAATATAGCCATTGTTGTCCTTTTCGTTCAAGAAGGGTAAATATTTTGAAGCACGTTCTAATATCGCTTCTAATTCAGACATATTAACCTGATACGGAATAATACTATTCTCCTTTGTCGTCTGTTTAGGAAATGCAAGTCCATTATTTACTCTAAACAACAGCTTATCCTCAGCACTCTTAGCTTGGTCAATGCTGGTTAATTGTTGCATTTTGCTTTTATAAGCGGCTTTAGCGTCTAACGCCTTTTTTACTATCTTGCAAAAGTCTTCATTGGTTTGTGCCTTTGCTCCAGAAATGTAAGCAGCGTAGGTGGCATCTCCATCTTTTCTTAAAATGTTATTATACCAAGTAGATCCCTTTAGCATAGATTTTAAAACTGCTAAATCTTCAGCATGCTGATTATAAACGGCAACCTTACTACTGGAAATTAGGCCAAATTCATCATCTTTCTTTAGAGTATCATTAGCACCTAGAATTTTAGCCAATACACTCCAATCATAAATGGATTTGAGTAATAAAACACCATCAAACCTGTCCCCTAATGCAGCTTCTATAATAGGGCTAATTGTATCAAAATCATCTTCTTTGAAGCTAAAGCTATTTTTTTCACACTCTTTTAGCTCTTCTAGCTCGTCACCAAATAAGTCACTTAACTTTCCCTTACCACCGCTTAAAAATGCAATTATTGCTTTCTGCTTTTTATCACCATGGGGAAGCAAGCGTTCCATCCCCTTCTTTTTTGCAGTAATAGATAAAGTATTATCACTTAAAAGTGACCTTAACTCATCTTCACTTTGAGTAGTCCACCCAGAAATACCAAGTTCATCTTGTACATATGCCTCAAACAATTCAAAAACACTTCTAAAATCAGAAATTTTCTTAGCATCCAAGCCAGCGTATAAAAAATGTCCTCTATGCTTAGCAATATGCTGAATAGCTAAATATACCAATCTCACATCAAATGGGCCATCCTGAGTAGCCAATGCGTTGCGAAGGTGATACATGGTCGGATAATCCCTATGAAAATCAACATCAGTGTAATTATTGTCAGCAAACAAGTTATATTTTACAGTTTCCTTTTTGTCACATACTTGTAATCTACTTTCTCTAATGCGCATAAAAAACCCGGGGTCCACCTTGGCAATCTCAGAAGAAAAGATTTCTTGCAGCATTTTAATACGCCATTTCAAACGTCCCAAACGACGACGTTGTGCCCTAAAGCCTCTAGTTTGTTCCGCAGTTTTTGCCTCTTCAAACAACCTAACACCCCATAAAGCCTTGCCATTAAATTTTAAAACATTATAGTTCGTATCTGTTACGGCCCATCCTACAGAGCTTGTTCCCATATCAAGCCCCAAATACCATTCTCCAAAATTGTGTTTTTTAGCTTTATTCATCTTGACAAACCTCCTTAAGTGACATAAAATAGAGGTGGCTTTTGAGTACCATCAGAAGTTACATCACGAGTTCAAAAATCATGATTCATTCAAATCGTCTTCTTAGGAAGACCCCACGGTGTGTGGACTTTAAAACTTGCTTCGGCAAGTTTTTTTGTTTTTATTATATCACACGACATATCCATATTTTGTCCATCTTAGTTACCCTGCTTTTTGTATTTTAAGATTTCACAAACATTTCACATTGACAAAATTAAAAAATAAAATTAAAAACCTCTATCTACACATTCTTAAGCAAGATTTTCTTCACTCTAATACTGTGTAGATAGAGATTTTTTATTTACTATAAGCAAAAAAGGGTTCCTTACTCAACACTTACTCAGCGGATCCACCACGCCATTAGCAGCAAATGCAGCTTCTCTGTCGCGACAGGTACCACATTCATGGCAAGGAGCCTCGCCGCCGTCATAGCAGGACCAAGTGAGCTCATATGGTACACCCAGGCGCAAGCCTTCAGCTACAATATCCTTCTTTGTTTTATCCACAAAGGGAGCTACCAAGCGCACCTTTTTACCACTGCCCAAGTATACTGCTTGGTTTATGGCCTCGTTGAACTCATGGCTGCAATCAGGATAAGCGTTGCCAGCAGCATCATCCGCATGAGGTCCATAATAAATTACATCGCAGCCAAATTCTAGCGCAATGCTGGCAGCGGTTGCCAAAAAAAGGCCATTGCGGAAGGGAACATAGGTTGTTACTGCTTCACCCTTACGCTCCTTGAGCTGCTCCGCATAGGAGGCATGAGGCACCTCCTCCGTAGAGCCCTTGAGCAGGCTGCAATCGCTATGGGCAAAAATCTGGGACAAGTCCATTTCTAAAAGCTCCACTTTATAGAATGCCGCAATAGCACGAGCGGAATCCACCTCACGGCTATGCTTCTGCCCATAGCTCATGGAAAGAGCCAAAACCTCGTCCCCATATTTCTCCTTCGCCAAAGCCAAGCAGGTGGAGCTATCCACCCCGCCGCTTAGTAAAACCAACGCTTTCATATCCAATTCCTCCTCATTATTCAAAAGAAAAAGCTCCGCCCACTACAGACGAAGCTTTCACAACTCAAATACAATTAAAAACGCCCGTAGTTTTGTTTATAGACAGGATGGTTTCGAACTGTCTGCGCCCCTATTATACTAAAGGGCACGAAATTTGTCTAGCACTCCCTCGTACAAAAAGCGCCAACCTCCTTAACGAATTAGCTAAAGAGGTTGACGCTTTTTTCTTTGTTACCCACTTGCGTCTATTGACATCAGACTATTGGTTCATTTTAGACTCCTGTAACGATTCGTTACTCGAAACATATGTTTCTATTCATTGGCAGCAGAGCGCTTTTCGCGTTCATTATCTTCATCCTGCTCCTTCTGCACGGCTGCAATCCGCAATTGACCATTGGACTGCTGCAAAGTAACCTTTTGAGCTTGAACATCCTGCACAATTTGTCCAACACTTCGTGGAGCAAAGTCAATCAAGCCATAACGCCCAAAGATGCCAGCCATATTACCATAATGTGCTATAAACGCATCATGGGATTTAAAATCTGCCAGCTTACCACTCAAGTCTTCTGCAGTCCAGCGCTGGTTAGCCGCTCTATAGCCAGTATCGATGTGCAACAGGAGGCCATTGCTGCGTTGATAAGTAGGAGAATCAATGTAGAGATACATCCAACCGCCGTTTTCAAGGCTTGCCGGACCACTGCCATTAGCAGCGCCTTCAATTCTATCCTTGATAACATCGATGCTATGCAAAGCGTTGTTAACACCAAAGTACTCATCCCTGATTTGCTCATGACCACTGGAGCTAGTATTGGTGCCACCCAAATCGTAATACAGGTAATTGCTGTCATCATGGTAGGGGGCCTTGCCATAAACCGCGGTCACCATATTGGGAGCTACAATCTCCAATTTGCCTTCGCTATGCAACTTATCAAAGCTTGCTGTGCCATCAATAGTAATGGTTGCGTCAGTTACGCTGGTAGTGGTGAAGCGTACATCACCATCCACTTCCAAGTCAAGCTTGCCCTTCATGGCGCCGCCGGCAGAGCCCGTCAGATCAACTAACAGCTGACCATTATTGGCGCTACGGTCCACATTTAGAGCAGTTATATTGTCGCCTTGGAGAACCAGTGCTTGCTCAACCTTGATGCTGTCAGCGGTTATTTTCTTGCCTTGGCCCTCGGTGTAAAGCACCACGCTCTTGCCGTCAACGGAGCCAATAACCACATCGCCATTGCCACTGCCTGCAGCCACCATATCCGCAGCTGCCAGCTCGTCCACATTGACTTGACCATACTTAGCTACTACGCTCAAGGAGCCGTTAAGAGACTCTAGCTTGGTATTTTCAGCCGTAGCATCTTGTTGGGCTACAACTATTAAGTCGCCCTTAGAAGTAACACTACTATTTTCTACACCTACGTTGCCCTGCTTAGACTCCAACACTACACTGCCGCCGGCGTTGATGCTCTTCACGTTCACGCCTACCACTAAGTCTTTGCCGCTGATGAGGCTAATATCACCGGCTACATTCATTTCCATAGTGTTATAGAGTGAGCCGTTTTCAGCACTCATCAAAAGGTCTGCATCCGTTAGCACGTAGCTACGATCAACAAAATAATCAGTATCAGGATTAAATTTGGCTTGACCATAACCGCTCTTACCGAAAAATGTGATAGTTCTTTGTCCATCCACTTCCTTGAACTCATCATAATTCTCTACATTACCGTGCTTGCTTACAAGCTCAATGCCACCCTTGTCAGCAACATTATTGCCATTGAGAGCGACCAGGTCGCCATTATTCACAACGTTGCCATTTACACCCTGTGCTTCCAGACGAACATTACCGTTGAGAGCAAAGATATTGCCAGCATCAAGATTCTTAACAGAACCAGTTTGAGCAAGTAGCGTAATATCGCCATTGACGGAAATCAGTTGAGACGTATTCGCAATGTCGCCCTCTGTGTCGGTGAGGTTAATATTGCCACCTGCCAAAATAACTTTACCAGCGCTGTCAATGCCCTCTTGAGCTTCCAAGGTCACATTGCCCAAAGCCACGATATAGTCCTTATCACTGATGATGGAGCCGTTCACTGCGGACAGAGTAACATTATTATTGGCCACATTATAACCGATGTCACCACTCAAGCCAGCGCTCTTATGGTTAGCAGTAGCCAATTTGTACTCATAAGCATTGGTACCTGCTGCAGCCTTACTATACTCATTGAAATCGTCGTAATTATAGACATTGCCATACTCGGACTTCAAAATGATGCTGCCCGCGTTAGTATCAGTGCTGTTGTATTTATTCACAGCAATAATATCGCCATAGTTGGTAATGTTATAAGCTGTAGTATCAACGCTTTGTCCCTTAGCTGCTGCTTCCTCAGCACTCAAGCCAGCCTTTAAGGTAACTGTGCCACCCAAGGTAATAATATCACCTGTGCGTCCTGTAGTAGCCGTGCCATTGGTTACATTGCCATGCTCCGCCAGCAAAGTAATATCGCCCTTCACGGATTCCAGCGTAGAGATATTAACCAAATTGCCAGCGGTTGCCGTTAAGATAATATCCTCACCTGCGTAAATCTCATAACCAAAGCTAGCCAAGCCCTCCTTAGCAGTCAGCTTCACATCCTGTCCCGCTTCAAGGTTCACATTGTTAATTAGCTCGCCCTTCGCCGCGGACATGATAATGCTGCCATTGGTGATATCCTTGTCTTGGTAACCATGGTCTCCAAACACAGTATGCTGGGTGAAGGCTTTGAAATCATTGAAGTTAGCCACATTGCCCTCGTCGGATTGCAGGGTAATGGTGCCATTCATGGCAATGATATCGCCGGCGTTGTAAACGGAACCATTGTGGAAAATATAATGCTTCACGCCGTTAACCACTACATATTTTCTACCCTTTTGCGCACCCGCTGTTTCCGTATTAATAACAGCATCGGCCGCAACAGTATACTTATCAACTTCACCTGTTGTTTCGTTATAAACAGTGTAGTAGAAATAATCCGCACCTGTGCCTGTAGCAGGAGCGCTAGCTCTTAGAGTAACGCTGCCATTGCTGCTCAAAAGGTCCGCATTATCATCATTGAAGACAATGCCCTTGGTGCTGCGGAGAGTGATATCGCCACTAGCGGTTTCCACAATACCATCATTGATCACATCATAGGTAGCGAGAATCTTAACATCGCCACCACTCGATTTAATATCCGCAGCATTACGGATATTATTGGCAGCCTGAATCACAATATCACCGTCAGAGGTAATGATATCCGTTGCTGTCAAGCTACCCATAGTGATATCGCGCTCGTCGTTGATAAGCTCGATGCCATCACGTGCCTGCAAGGAGCCAATAACCCGCAAATTGTTGCCAATGTCGTCGCCGCTAAGATTGTTATAGTTATGGACCACCAGCTTGCCAGTGATATTGGTGTTAGCCAAGGCCTGAATGCTCAATCTGCCGTTGCCACTAGAGCCATTGCCAATCAGCACATCGCCTTGAGCATCGCCTAAAAGCACATCATAAAGCTTGTTTTGCGTGCTATCCAAACTGATGGCTACGCCAGCCTCGTTGCTACCGCCAGCGCTAAGCTGCAATTGCTGGGCAACCTGCAAATCATAGTCGCTAGCATCCTCGTCGATATATCCGCCTGCTAACAGCTTTGCGTTATCCGCATGCAGGCTACCTGCATTGAGAAGAATATTGCCTTGCGCATCAATGGTTACTGCATCAGTTTCAATAGTGCTACCAGCTTGGGTAAAGGTGTTCCCAGCTTCAACTTTTACAGCATTGCCCTTCACAAAGCCTGCGCCGCTCAAGGTCAAATCGCCTGTGGAGGTTAATGTGGTCGTGCCATTAGTAGTCTCCACAATGCCGTCTACTGTAATAGCATGAGAATTCATATCGATCGCATTGTGTGCAGTGACATTACCAGCTACCGTAATTGTATCTGCGGACAGTGTTGCTATATTAGCAGCATTGACAACACCAGCTTTAGCTATATTAAGTGCTTCATTAGCAGTTAAGCTTGCATCGTTGCCTGCATCCACGCTACCAGACACAGTCAAGTCTGCACCAGAACTCAAGCTTGCGTCGTGACTTGCAGTTACACTACCATTGACGCTCATGCTCTCGCCGGAAGTCAAGCTTGCATCATGACTTGCAGTTACACTACCATTGACGCTTATGCTCTCGCCAGAAGTCAATATTGCATCGTTTGTTGCATGCACATTGCCATTAATATTCAATGCCTTTATAGAGTTCAAAGTAACATTAACACCACTCAAAGATGCATCACTATCAACTGTAATACCTGCTTCTTCGTTAGTGAGCGTAATATTGCCAGCTGCCTGCAAAACATTAGGCACTACAATAGCGTTATTATTGCCGGACTTATCATCATAATTGGTGACGGTCAAGTCGCCCTTGATTTGCTCTGCTGTATTAATCTGCAAAGCATTGCTATTCTTGCGGTTAGCACTGCCAATATTTACAGCACTGCCAGCCTTGGTAATATTCACTTGCTCCAGTTGGTTACTATGACTTAGTAAATTGCTAACTCCAGCCGCAGAAGTATTCAGCACAGGAGTTTCCAAGGCAAAGCCTTCTTCTTCAGTAATAGCTCCATTGGTCGCAGTAAGCGTTGCTTCATTAGCTACAATGCTGCCACCATTAAGCGCAATAGCATTAGCATTGAGGCTTGCATTCGTTGCATTTATGCTACCACCACTTTGGGTGAAATCGCCTGTTGCAGTCATATTAATAGTGTTGCCAGTTACTTGGCCTGCACTCATGTTAATGCTTGCAGCCTCAACACAGCCTTCACCAGTACCAGTGTTAATGGTGCTGCCAGCAATGTTCATTACGCCATTTGCAATTACATTTGCTGCGTTCACAGTGCCACCAGCCAAGGTCATTGAGCCATCACTAGCAACCCTTGTTGCCGTAATCGTACCACCAGCCATAGTCATAGCATTATTTGCCTGCACAGTTGTTGCATTAATTGTGCCGCCGCTTACCAGCATTTCAGGCGCTTTCACGCCAACCAATTTTGCAGTAATGGTGCCACCATTCACAACTACATCAGCAGCAGTTGCAGTAAGATTAATATTCTTACCACTCACGCTTGCGCCTTGAGTTACATTGATAGCCGCCTCTGCATTGGTGATGGTAATATCGCCCTTAGCCTTGAAGTTCTTATTTACTTTAATCTCATTCTTTTCGCCATTAGCTACGTTGGTAATGATTAAATTGTTACCTACTTCGCCAACGGTTTGGACATTCAGCTCTCCAGCCACGTCATTACCGCTAACGATGGTTGCGTTGCCTTTTTGTGCATCAACGCTTACATTTTGCAGCTTATTGGCATTGCTTGCCAAGCTCAAATCAGCACCGGCCTTAGCTACGGTGTTAGTTACAACTATGCTACCAGCTGCGCCTTGGCTAATGCTTGTTCCAGCAGTCAAATTAGCGTTTGTTGCAGTGATGCTACCTGCCGTTTGACTAATTGCTCCACCTGCAGTCAGGTTAGCAGTGGTAGCAGAAACACTGCCGCCATTTTGCGCAATGTCTTGACCTGCGGACAGAGTAGTTGTTGTTGCGCTAACACTGCCGCCATTTTGCGCAATGTCTTGACCTGCAGTCAAAGTCGCTGTTGTAGCAATGATACTGCCTGCACTGTGAGTAATATCCTCACCTGCGGACAGAGTAGCACTGCTTGCGTTAATGCTGCCACCACCGACAACCACATTGGTAGTTGCATCCAACGTAGCGTTTGCAGCCTGCAGCTCACCGCCATTTACGCTAATATTCTTAGCGATTGCATCTAACTTATCATTAGCAGTCAGTTTGCTACCATTTACATTTACTGCATTACCATCGGCCTGTAGCTTAATATTAGCAGCAGCCACTACTGCATTATCATTAACGCTAATATCCGCCTCTTGGTTGGTAATCGTAATGTCACCATTTGCTTTCAGATTGTCAGCTACCACGATAGCATTCTTCTTGCTATCGTTAGCGCTAGCATAGTTCGTAATAACTAGGTTACCCTTTACGGTCTCGGCAGTTTTTACTGCCAAGGCAGCATCGCTCTTGCTGTTGCCGCTGCCGATGGTCACATTGCCACCTGCATGTTCAACATCTACATTTACCAATTGGTTAGCCTTGCTACCTAAGCTAATATAGCTACCTGCATTTACTCTAAGAGCAGGAGCATCAATAGTATAAGCATTATTTTCAGTAATAGCACCAGTTTGTGCTACCAATTCCGCATTATTGTTGGCCGCCATGCTGCCACCATTGAGCAACACATTGCGCTGTGCCGTAATAGCAACATCACTAGCAGCAATTGTGCCTGCATTTTGGATAAAGTCTTGGCCCGCAGTCAAGCTTGCATCGTTGCCCGCAGTTACATCGCCAATGATGCTCATGCCTGCGCTAGATTTCAAGCTTGCATCACGAGTAGCACTTACATTGCCGTTGATTGTCATTCCAGCACCAGAGCTCAAGCTTGCATCACGGGTAGCATTTACACTACCATTGATAGTCATAGCAGTCTTAGCACCCAACGCAACATCATAACATGCTAAGGCAGCGCCGCTATTAACAGTGATAGCTGCTTCCTCATTAATCAGAATAACATCTCCAGCTGCCTGCAGGGACTTAGATACCAAAATTGCATTATTTTCACCAGATTCGTCATCATAATTGGTAACGGTCAAATCACCATTAATTTGCTCATCTGTAATAACCTGTAAAGCATTGCTATTCTTGCTGTTAGCACTGCCAATAGTTACAGAACCGCCAGCCTCGGTAATATTCACTTGCTCTAATTGGTTCGCTTTGCTTAATAAAGTAGTAGCTCCAGCTGCGGAAGTATTCAGCACAGGTGCAGACAGAGCGAAGCCATCAACTTCACTAATGGCTCCCTTGGTCGCAGTGAGCGTTACTTCATTGGCAGCAATGCTACCACTATTCAAAGCAATATTTTCAGTCGAAGCAGTTAAAGCTGCACTTGCTGCACTAAGCTCGCCACCACTTACGCTGACGCTTTGTCCCTTGAGGGTAGCAGTGCCGCTAGCAGCAATAGTACCACCGTTTACTGCAATTGCATTCTTATCAGCCTGCAGCGTAATGTTTTGCGCTTCAATGCTTGCACCCTCGCCCACGGTCACATCCGCCTCATCGTTAATCAAGCTGATATTACCAGTAGCAGCTAACTCCTTATTCAGGACAATAGCATTGGCTGCACCATTGGCTTCATCAAAATTATGTATTGTCAAGCTGCCATTGACCTTAGCGCCCTCGTTAAGCAGGCCAATATGCAAAGCCTCACCACTAGTATTCCCATTATAGACAATGATGTCACCCTTGGTATTGCCAACTTGGACATTGGCCAGCTGGTTGCTTTGACTTGCCAAGCTAATAGCACCCGTAGCCTCAGCCTGCAAATCCACAGCATCCAGCACAAAGCTGCTGCCCTCAAGAATTGCACCATTGTTAGCAGTCAAAACAGCAGTATCTGCCACAATAGAACCACTGTCTAAGCTAATGCCAGCCCCAGCAGTCATGCTAGTTGCATTTGCTACAATGCTGCCACCGCTCATAGCAATCGCGTTATCCGCCTCAAGCACTGCCTGAGCCGCTGTAATAGCGCCACCGCTTACGGTAACATTCACGCCGTCCAGCAGCACCTTGTCCGCGGCATTGAGCTTGCCGCCAGCTACTACAACATTGTGATTAACAGCCTGCAGGGTGATATTCTGCGCGCTAATATCAGCATTTGCGCTCACGCCCACATGGGACTCTTCATTGATAATGCTGATATTGCCCGTTGCCTGCAGCTTGTCAGCCAAAACAATATTATTCGCCTCGCCCTTAGCATAATTGTGAACAGTTAAGTCACCACCCACAATAGCATTAGGGGTAGTAATAGCAATACTCAAATCAGCATTGGTCACATTGCCATTGCCCACAGCAATGCGGCCCTTAGTGTTGGCCACATTCACCTGCTGCAGCTGGTTCACTTCACTATCCAAAAGGATATCGCCTTTAGCGTTTGCATTTAAGGTAGGCGTATACAGTACAAAGCCCTTATTCCCATCGATCTTTCCGGCATCAGCCTGCAAATTTACTATCTTGCTTGCCAGATAGCCCGTTTCTAGCAGAACATTATTACCTGCCTGTACAGTAACGCTATTAGTGCCATTGATTTGCTGCGTGCCAGCCACAGTGACATCTACGGCACTGCCCAAATAAATATCCTTAGAATTAATTGCTTCGATATTATTATCAAGCAGCAAATCTATAGTGGTATAAACACTTGCAGAGCTGCTGCTATTTAAAGCATCCAGCAAATGCAAATTGCCATCCACCACAATACCAATGTTTTGTAGGGTAGCCCCACTCACCGGGTCCACCTCAAGATTCAACACGCCTTGAGCTGCTTCGCCCGTGCTAGAGCTAGTAACACCCTTCACATAAACATTGTCCTTCGCCTTGAGCATAACCTTGCTGGCGGTGTCAGCTGCGTCCGCATTCTTAATGCGCACCCCATCATTATCAGTGTGGCTAATACCGGAATTGTCGCTTACAGCTGCACCAATACTGCCACCGTGAGCTTCAATAGTCAGTTCGACCCCATCAGCCCGCAGGTAATAATCCTCCTCAGTACCATTGGTTCCCATGAGGATGGATTTGTTAGCACCAATATAAATATTGCCCTGCTTAGCATCCGCGCTGGAGGAAATGTTGCGCAAAATCAGATTATTGTCGCTGGTTTGGTTCAAATAGATATCGCCGCCAGCCACAGAGCTTAAGCCATCCGCAGTCTTACTTGTACCAAAGATATCCGTAGTGAGCATTTTGCTCGCCGTGCCAAGGGCGCCCACTGCAGTCACATACAGGCTCTTGCCCTTGATATTAGCATCGCTGCCACCATTATTAAAGATGCTGCCCAAGCTGGTCAGGTTAACCTCACCTGTGCTGGAGCTAATGCTATCTACATAAATATCAACAAAGTTACCCTTATTATCAAGGGCCAGGAAGCTGTCGTTGCCAACCTCCGTGCGACCTTCCAGCAAAATATGACCCTTGCTGTCGCCGCCACTGGCAGTTACGGTCAGCTTACCATTGGTAGGATTATTAAGGCTGGTAATTTGCTGAATACCCACGGCCTGCTTGTCCTGCACAAAGGCAATGGTATTACCCTGTGCATCGGTCTTAATGCTCACATTGGTAATATCTGCATTGCTCAAAGCCTGCAAATTATCTAAAGCACCAGTCTCATAAGCACCATTGGTCTTCTTCAAAATGCCATTGAGCTGGAATTCCTTAGTCTTGCCACTGTTATAGCCGATGCTATCGCCAGCAATCAAAGTAATATTATGACCAATAATATTGGGGTCCTTGCTGGAGGTCTTGGTCAAATTGCTGCCACTGGGGTTCACAATGCTTTCGGCAACAGTGTAGAGCAGTGCATTTTCATCATAGCCCTCGTAGGAAGCCAGACCTTGAGCTTCGGTAAGTCTCTTTTTGATATTCAGCAAAACAGTATTGTTGCCCTCGCCATCAATCATACCCAGGCTCTTCCAACGGGCAACACGTTCCTCTATGGTGCCCTTATTGCTAACCTCTGTAGGCAAAGCGTCAACAAGGCTGCCAGTAGTTGCTTCAAGCGTCACATCACCAGTCTTGGAGTATACTCTGCCAAGGCTCAGGTCACCATTAGCCTGCTTAATATTGATATCACCATAGGCGCTCGCATTTAAGGACGCACTGAGACTAGCGCCAGTGGAAGGAAGTTGTCCCACATTAACCAAAAATGCCGCTTTTTGTCCTCCTCCATCAATGCCATAAATACTACCATTGTTGGTGTTCAAGTTCACTCTTTTGGCATTAATGTTATTAGACTTGCTTATAATATCGCCTTGGTTGGAATTATTGGTTATATCCAAATTTTTCCAAGCCTTAGAACCTATTTGACCAACATCACTATCACTAGTTAGCAAGAGCAAATTACCCTTGGCACCCACGGCGCTATTCACAGTAATATTGGCATCAGCTACATATTCGCTACCCATATTCAGAAGCAACAAAGCTACATTATCACCGGCAACGATGTTAATATCCTTGATGCCCTGGTTAGCACGCAATTCAATACCGGAGCCGTAGAGATTGCCACTATTTTGAACAATGGAGCTCATGCCTGCCTTGATACCAATAAGGCCCTTTTCCGTCACTGCTCCCTCGTTTTTGTAGACCTGAGTGTTACCAATATTGCCGGTAATATCCACGCCAAAGGGTGACGTGATATCGATTTTAGCAGTATTAGCATCATTGCCCACAAAGGAAATATTAATATACTGGTCCGCTTTGACATCGGCATAATAGGTTTCCAGCTCGCCCCAGGTTTCGGTCCAAATAACATGATGGTTTTCATGACAGCCGAAAACGCCTGAGTGATCAACGGTATCGCTTTCCACAGTATAAACATGCTCTGTGGTTTCCGTATGGGTATAGTCCATAACGGTGCTGCCATTATTATTGCTGTCCTTAATTACTGCGCCACAAGGTCTGTCTGCATTCTCGTTTGTACCAGTCTCTATCGGAGTTTTATCCTCAGACCATTCCTTTACGACTTCCGAAGTATTTAAATCATCCCTGCTCCAAAGGCCCCAAGCGCCATCCACTTGCTTTTCTTCGTAGCGTTTATATTGCGTAGATTCCTTACCGCTGGTCCAGGTATAACGCAGGCCGGTCTTCGGTGCATAGGTATAGTCGTAATTTTTTGCAGTTGATTCCTGCACACGATTAATTTGGCTGCCTGCGTCAGGAGTAATGTATTCGCCATTAGCATCCAAATATTGCACCTGGGTGCTGCCATTTTTAATGGTGGTTACCAATGCTACGGAAGTGTCCTTGCCATTTTGCTTCACGGTATAGGCAGCAGTATCAGTAATGCTGATGATGCCCTCCACATCATGAGTCAGCAAATCGTCCACCTGTAGTCTATGTTGAGTGGAATTAGTAATGGTAATATTGCTAGCACCATCAAGGCACACAATGTTGCCGTAGCCAGTATTGACAATGCGCCCTGTGAGATATACCTTGCCACCGCTGGCATCCACATCCTCTACGATAATTTTATCCGTAGAAGGATTGTAATAAGCATTGAGCTTATATTTATAGCAGGCACTACTGCTATCCCAATAAGCACCGCCATCCACTACCTTATAGGCCTCCACGCCTTTGACAGCATCATCGGAGAGCACGGGACTACCCGTTGCAGTATAGCTTTGCTTTATTTGTGCAATAGCAGTATTTACAGCAGTGTAATCCTTGCTACCGCTGCTTAAATCAAGATAATAATCACCATAGCCACTTTGGATAACGCCGTTAATATTGATATCCGTTGCATTGATGTAAATGGAGCCACCGGCAATATAGCTACCTGTTGCCTTGCTGTCAGGACTAGGAGCCCATTCCTTAGGTACGGATACAGTGACATCCGTCTTGCTGTTGATCATCTGTTGGTATTCATTTTTGTAGTCATCCTTCACATTGCCACCAACATTAACGATACCAGCAGTATAGTTTTGGGAGATGCTGCCGCCAGCAGTCAAGGCCACAGTGGTACCCAAAACAGCAACGGAATCTTCTGGATTTTCCGCTGCAATACGAATATTATTATGGGCACTGGTGATGGTCACAGCACCACTTTGGTTCAGAATATTCCCTTCTACCCAAATATCGGCCATGGGCTTGTATTGGCCCGTAACCCAGGTATTGCCATCCAAATATTTGTAATTTAGAGAAGTGCCGGCATAATTGCCTAAAACAGTAATGCTGCTGCCAGCACCCGCCTTGGCATCTATTTGCACAAAGGAGGCTTTAGTACCATTTGTATTGAGAGCACTTAGCTTCTCATTAAAGCTTGCAGTGGTATCACTATTGGGAGAAACAACCTGATTATTGTAAACAATCTTGCCGCCATCGGAATCGACAGTAATTTGGTCCAGCTTCAGCAGCAGGTTTGTATTATTGACGATATTAATATCCGCACTGCCGTTAGCCTGCATGCTGCCCTTGCCAGAGCTGCTGTGAACAGTATCAGTTTGAATATTAATATTACCACCAGAAGCAATCAGCTGCGGCAGCTCTACATAATCAACATAATTGCTGGCAGTCATGTGATACTGGCCGTTATTATCCTGATATACACTGCCATAAGCGAGCATTTCCTGCATCAGGCGATCTGCTTCCGCCTTGTAGCCCAAGTACGCAGCACTGTTGGTGCCATCCTTGGCGTACTCATTCATCAGCTTCATTACTTCGTTATAGCGATTTGCTAAAATCACGCTATAGTTAGCTCTGCCCAAATTAATGCTATCCAAGGTAATGCCGGTTATGGGATCAGCCTCAATAGTAATCTTGTCCTTCAGCTCATCCTCATCCAAGGCTGTTTTACCTGTCAAAGCAGCTCTATCATTGGCATCAAAAATTGCAATATTCCCAGGGTCGCCAATGGTAATGTGAATCACATTGCCAGAGCCCGCAGTTACAGAGCCATTGATATCAACTTTATTATTGCTGGTCTTTTCGTATTTTTCATCGCCATCAGCCTCAGTAACATAGCCGCCATTGGAGCTGCCACCATAGCCAGTGTTGCGAGCGGACAATACGCGAGTCAGTTCTTGACCAGCATCCCCATAAATATTGGTATGACGCACACTGTTACTGGTGCTATTGGCACCAATAGTCACAATATTATTCTGTTCTACTATATTTTCCAGATTAGGCTCCCATGTGCTAGGAATAACATTGCCGTTAAAGGTCTTGGCCTCAGCATCCAAATCAAACACAGCCACATTGCCATCTAGCTTTTTGCCAGCATAGAGATTGATATCTTGGGTACTATACAGGCTATTATTGGCATCTTTAAGGGTAACCTTATTTGTACGCGTGATTGTGTCCTTGAGGTCAACGCCAGTTCCGCCTATTGCGCCTGCAGGAGCCTCTGTCAGAGCATAGGTAAAGAGCTTGAGGTCATCCGCAGCGGATAAGGCAAGCGCCTTACCAGGGCTATGGGTCATAATGCTGCTGCCCTCTAGCTCCACAGCATCATCATTAGTAATCGTATTAATGACAGTGGTTTTGCTGCCATTGCCCAAAAGGCCCACACTGAATAAATAGCCATTGACCAACAAATCCTCGTTGGTATAGCCCGCTACGTTGATATTGCCGCCATTGCTCAGCAAGCTAGCATTATTCAAGCGTACCTTGGCCGTGGAAGAAACAGTATTATTAATGCCGGACAGGCCTAAAACGCCCAGGCCATAGCCTTGGCCCCAGAGCATCTCGGAATATTTATTATTGTCATCTAAATCTATATTGTCACTATCTGTAATCGTCTGAGACTTGCTCTCGCCCTTGTTTAGGCTGATCTTATTATTGGCTACTACTGCAAGCTCGCCGTTACTGGTCAAGCTTGCATCCTTAACATTGATAATGGTATTGCTGGTAATACTGGTATCAACATGGGCATCGCCTTCGCCTGCGCCGGTTACAGTAAGCGCATCGGCCTTCAGATTTACTCTGTCGTTACCATTGGCCTGTACGTTAAGAGCACCAGTGGTAGAAACATTACCCTCGATATTTACTGTAATATCACTAGCGCTGGCATGGTCCACCGCTGCTGCATAGGGAGATATATCAATGAGACCGGAGGTAGCGCCATAGGCATTGGAGTAGACCTCCGTGTTCTTCTCTGCCTGTACCAGCAAATTGTGCGCTTTCAAGCCCGTAGCTCCGCCATCAACAGTGAGGCTAATGGTGCTATTATCCTCAGTTTCGGCAAAGTTAGTGCCAATAGATGCAATTCCAGTTATACTATAAGCCTCGACATTGGCCTTACTGGTCGCATAATTAAGCGCACTAATTTCTACATCAGGAGCCGCTTGCCCATTAGTTAGACCAATCGCTCCCACATTCATAGTGAGCTGGGCATTATTGGCGGTAATAGCCTTGTTGACGGATATATCCTCTCCGGCCACATTCACTGCCAAATTATCGGCTTGGATAGTATATTCTCTATTTGTTACAGAAGCATCAGGATCTATGCTCTCGCCAACCTGACCTATAAGCGCCAGCTTTTGGATAGCAAAAGTATTGTGGCTAGTGGCACTCACGCCCACGCTGCCACCAAAGTCGGACTCAACAATGGTCCCTTGACCAGTCACCAAGCCAATATTTACCCCTGCGCCAATATGATTTTTAACATTGGGAGCATTCAAGCCCTTAAGCGCAATGCTCTCCGCAGTAAAGCTATTCGCCAGCTGACTATTAGCACTTCCCAGCGCTACATTCACTGCCAAATTATCGCTGCCCTTGAGTACAGTGCGCCCCAATTTCAAAGACTCTGCACCCACAACTACAGCTTGATTATCTATTGCCATGCTATTGGAAGCATTGATTTGCAGCGGGTCGCCACTTGCAGTGCTGCCTTGTCCCGTAGCGCTGATGGAGGAGCCAGTTATATTAATACTATTAGTACCGCTGTGCTGTACCTCGGCTACAACATCGCTATACCCAACGGCACCCACAACGCCCATACCCATAGTACTATTAACATAGCCTAAAACATCCGCATCAACATTTACTTTATTAGCAATCAGGGTAGAGTTATCCAGCACCACCTGCTGGTTTTCCTGCACGTCAATACGATTGGCCATAACCCCCACATTGACCGCAGCCACCGCCCCTTGGTACACTCCGCCGGTTACATTATTAGTGGTCTGAGCTTCGACAGCCAAGCTTTGGGCAGCATGCAGCTCACTGCCGCCGGTAATCCTGGTTTCCACCTTACCGGCGCCACTGCCCTTATTCACTGCTTGCAGAATAGCATTGCCAGAGCTGCCACTGGCTACCAGCCCATTGCTCTCCAGCTTATGGACATCAGCCTTAGTGGTAGCCAAAGCATCATTAGCAAGCCCTTGCACATTGGCAGACAAAGCTAAGCCGCTATCATCAGTCTTAGTTGTACAGTATTCCTTTTGCGTCTTGCCATCGCCATAATCATAGCTATAAACATCCTGCAGCTGCCCACCAATATTGGTGTACATCAAATTGACACCAACATTGCCTGCGCCAGCATTCACGCCAGCTAAAGCAGTCTGCACATTTCTAGTTTCGTCAGCAGCAATATTAATATTATCTGCATAGGCCTTTGCATTATCTACAACCGTTGTGGTTTGGGTGTTGATATTGAGCACACCCACGCCCACACCAATGCCAACAGCGGTACTGATGGCAGTCTCCGCATTTTCAAAGGAGCTGGCCACTACATTAGTAGCAGTTGCATCAAAGCCGGCAAAGCCCCTAGAAGCCGTACCCAGCTCTGAACCAATTACATTAGTGCTGGTTTGCGCATCCAGATTCACAACCTCCACTGTTACGCCCAAGGCTGCGCCCAGCGAAACTGCCAAGGCGTTGGTAGACACCTCGGTGTGTACATCAGTATTATTATCTGCAGTCACCTGCACCTTATTCGTAGCATCCTTGCTACCACTAGCAGTAAGTTTAGAACTGCTCAAGGTAGCCAAGGTAGCACTCTTATCATTCAGCACAGTGACGCCTGCGCCCACAGAGGCGCTACCAATAGCGCCACTTAAAGCAAAGCCATTATTGTAGGTATCAATATCATTATCACGCTCAGCCTTCACATCCAAGCTATGAACGCTACCGTTTACATTATGTGCCAAGGCTTTAGTTGTGCCCTCTAAATCATGGACGGACACAGAGCCCACAACAGTACCTGCACCCTCCGCAGAGGCCGCAACACCGATGCCTGTCTGACTACTATTTACGCGTCGCATATTGTGGGCATATACATCCACATCATCCGCTTGCAAGGCGCCGTTTTGAATTTCGGCCACAGTATTGCCATTAATGGTGTTCACAACTACGGTAGCACCAAGGCCCACGCTGGCGGTAGCAGAGCCGGCTCCAGCCAAGAGACCTGCATAATTATGCAAGGTTTCATCGCTATCCGCCTCCACAGAAACATCGCCAGAGGCAGTAATATTGGCATTATGGACTAGTGCTTCCACATCATTGCACAAGGTATTAACTGCTATATTTCCTTGAGCGTTGACAGCAGCCACAGTACTGCCCCCGGCATTAAAGCCCATGGCTATATCATAGAGGCTGTTGATGCCCCTAGCATCTATTTGGGCAGACTTAATAGACCAAGAGCCACCGTTTACATTGGCCTTGGTATCCACATCACTATTGAGCACGGAAACTGTAGCCCCCGCACCCACTTCAGCCGTGCTACCCCACACAGCATTGAAGGCATCGGCGCTGGAAACAATATCCCCATCAGTCCGTGCCAGTACTTCCACGTTTTTGGAGTCAGCAGTCAAATTTACATTATTCATGGTAGCCAGCGTTCCACTATGCACATCGGCTACAGAAACGCTACCCTCGGCGGACACGCCCACTAAGCTGGTGCTGACAGCAACGCCGCCACCTAAGGCCAAATTAACCACGTTGGCGTCGTTAAGCGCTTGCACGCTAACGCTGGCAGCATCGCTTGCGTCAGCGCTGCCGCTCATAGTAATTGTCGCATCGTTCAGCGCTGCGCGCACGCTTTGCTTGTTATCGCTGGTGCCAATATTAGTATTGGCCACGGCGCCGCCCACTGTTACCGCTGCAGAGCTGGGGCTCACCGCCATCTCCAAGGAGCCTGCCACAGTAACAACATCAGAATCATCCTCGGCCTGTACAGCAATGCTGCTTGCCTTGTTGATTACATTATCCTTCGCATCAGCAGTTCCGGCAGCATATTTCTCTACCACTGCCTCGGTGCTATTGTTGCCATAATTAGCTGCGTAAGCGCCAGCTGCTGCGCCATTGGCAACAGCTGCACTAACGCCTGCGCCAATAGTGTACATATCACTGTTATTGTCCGCATGCACATTAAGCGCAGTATTGCCATTGTCATAACCATTTAAGCTAACACCGCGCACATAAGCACCGGTGATATTGTCAAAGCTGTTTTGAGCCCAGGTAAGGCCTGCTACGCCGCCATAACTGCTGGTAACGGCTACGCCTAATTGACCTGCTACACTTACCAAGATCGAGCTGGTAGCTGCATCCACATCCAATTTGGACGCAGTGATAGTGCTGTTTTCCACCTTGGCAACGGTGTCATTATCAATAGTGTTGGCCACGCCGCTGCCGGCCACATCAACAGTGACCAGGCCCCCACTGCTTACGGAAACAGCAGAGCCTGCAGCCACTGCCACCATGACAGTATTGCTTTCCGCCTTAACGCTAACGCCCTCGGTGCCGCTAACATTGATAATACCACCGGATACGCTGGCATCAAAGTTATTGGTTACATCGTTCACATTGGTGGCCGCCGCCGCGCCCACGCTAGTGGTTTCGCCACCAGCCTTCACCGCTACGCCAATAGCACTGCCAACAATGACGTTACCACGGGGACTTACATAAACTTCGCTACTACTGTAATGCTTGTCCTCATTGACGCTGCCATCAGCCTTTATATTGAGAGCAAAGTCCGCGCCCGTGCTGCCGTTTGCATTAGCCAAGGCTGCATCAGCGTTCAAATCTACAATATTAGCAGCAACGGTGGCAGTAGCATCCACCTCTTCGCCATTCAAGGTATGCGTCCTTTGGGTGTTAAGTACTATGGCCCTAGTATTGTTAGGGTCAGTCTTATCATAATACTTGCCCGTTGCTTCATCATAAGCCAGCTTGTCATTTAATGCTAAATTCACTAAATTAGCTGCACTGTCATCATCCTCATAAACATAGGCGCTGCCACTAGCTTGCAAATACTGCTTTTCGCCATTCTCGTTCAACACATAATATTTGCCTTGGTTTATAGAAATGCTCAAGCTATCCGGTCTATCATCCTCAGGCACAATTTCCCCATATTTTTCATAGGAAGGATCACTATAAACGTATTCTCCATCCACATTGATGACAAAGCTTTCGCCAGTAGTTGAGGTATAGCTACCCAGCTCCACCTGAATACCATTATTTTGAGTGGAGTTGATTACATCAATATATTCATTATCTAGTTCACCGGTCTCCAGCTTGCCATCCCGCGCTGCGTTGGCAAAGCTGCTAGCATAAATAGCATCATTGTCGGACTGAGCCTTAACCTGGTTGTCCACCATATTCACAGCAATAGCCACGTCCGCCATAGCATAGCCGCTATTCATAAGCACGCCCACGGAGGTAGCGGTGCCCACCTGCACTAAGTTGCTCACAGCCAAATTATTGACCTTGCCCGCCTTTTTGCTGGCATTGCCAATAGTATTGCCCTGCATCAAGGCCTGGATATCATTATCCACATCGTTGATGGAAATTGCTGCACCAGCTACTGCATCGCCCTTGGCCAGCTCAAAGCTTACGCCTCCGCCCACCTGCACATCCTTGTCGTAGGCAGTGTTATTCACATTCAGCGCACCTTCGGTCATGGTGTTGCCGCTCATGCTGGCCATCACCGTGCTATCCACATAATTAGCCGAGCCGGAGCCACCCAAATTAATATCCACCCCATTACCACGCTGACCTATAGCCAAGCCCGTGGACAGGCCCACAGCAACCTGGGCGCCACTGTTTTGCGCCTTATTATTTACGTTGTCGGCGTTGGTAATGGTCGTGTTATTAAGCTTTGCTTCCGTTGTCTTATAAATATCGTTAACAGCAATGGCGCCGCTCAAGGAGCCGCTAAATTTGCTCTTATCCGTAGTGTCAATTTTGCTAATAGCTGCCGCGCCACTATAGGAGCCACTATAGGAGCTATCCTCGGCCAGAACGCTAACGCCCGTGGTCACATCGGTGCCCCCGGAGGGTCTGGTCAAAGTGATGTTCACATTGTCTAAGCTAGCCTTAGTCTCATCCACCACATAGTTCCAAGATACGCTGCCCGCAAGGTCCACCCTGAAGCTGCTTTCCTTCTTCTTAGCTGCAGCAGGCTTTTTGTCGTTAGCACTAGAAGTATCGCCCTGCTCCGCAGTTAAAATAGCCCCATTTTCTGTATTGCTATTATCTGTATTATTGCCCTCGGATTTATCCTCCGCATTGCTTTTTTCTGTGTCTGCTTTGAGCTCTTGGCCCTCTTTGGCAACGCCCGCTTGGCCTTTGCCACCTTCGGTTTTCATTTCGATGCCGCCGGCATCCTTATTAGCGTTGTTAGTTTCTACAACAGTACCATCTTCTTTTTCCTTAGAGCTAGCACTACCAGCAACAGTCAGAGTATTAATCACACCATCGGTATACGCATTAACATTCACGCTATTGGCGCTGATGCTGCCCTTGCCGTCAGTATCACTTTCCTCCAAATTCTGCAGCTGAGCCAAGGTTTTGATATTGTAATCCGTCACACCCAGACTCACGCCCACAGCAGAGCCCTCGGAATAGCCCACATCGCCCACAAGATTAACTACCACTGCATTATTATCAGCAGTAATATTAACCTCGCCCTTGGTCACATAGTCTTGGTGGGTTACATCGTTGCCATTTTCATCCTTTTCGGTGATGCTACCCCAAATTTTTTGAGCAGTGAGGGTCACATCATCATCCACCAACGTCTGTGCATGAGAGCTGCCGCCCATGTAATTACCCATGCCCGTGATGCCTTGGGCGCTGGTTTTGGCACCGCCCATAACGAGGCCAATATTAACAACATCATTATCCGTAGCAATATTGACATCGCCAGCACTAATAGTAACGCCCTTATTGACGATAACCTCACTGGTATTATAGGCAGTTTGCACATTCACGCTGCCGCCTATGCCAGTTGCACCCGCATTAGTATTGAACATATCGGGAATGAAGGACCATTTGCCAATCAAATTAGCATCCTGCTCAATCACCTTGGCACTAATCTTCACGGCATCATCATTGCCGCCCACAATACTTCTGTTGGCCCCAATATTCACCTTGGCATTATTCTCTAAGTACTGCACACCAATGGCAGCAGTTGCAACCGTTGCTGCATCCCCAATCTTGGGAGCAGCCTTATCGGTGGAAGCAGAAACATACATATTGGCATAATTAGCTGCGTTGCACAAAGCTTCCAAAGCAGACTTGAGCTTATCCGTGCCCGTGAGCTGGGTCACAAGGTCAATAGCAGCCTTGGATTTAACAAGATATTGTTTACTATCGGCAAACCTTAAAGCAGGGTCGTTGGCGCGCATGGCCAGAATATCGGCCACAATCTCCTGTAAATCCTGTACCTTTTCGGCAACGCCGTCATCATCCCAATCAGCCCAATGGGCCAAAAAATCAGCCCAACCGCTTTCTACAGCGGCGATAAGCTTATCCACTCTATGATAGGCGTTATCCGCCGTAGCTGAAATATTTACATTGCCTCCGCTGCTCACTGCACCCGCAGCGCTTGAAGCTGCGTCCGCGATATTTACCTCCGCCGTGTTTTCTAAAACCTCAATGCCCACGGCAGTGGAAACAGCCACATATTCCGGCCGCCCCATGTTATTATAAAGATTTTTAGTAGAAATAACAGTGTCGCCTACAGTTGAGCTAGCCAAAACATCCAAATCAGTATAAGAAATGAGCTTTGCATTGCTAGCCACATTGGTCAGAGCCTTATTATCGGCCACAGCAACAGATAAGCTGGCACCAACATTAAAGGCCTCATACCATTCAGGCTTTTTCATACCCTTATTTGCTTGTCCCTCGGTTTTGCCTCCATCCTTAAAGGCACCAAGAAATTCGCCGATGCTTTGTACTTGGTTCTTGATAGGAGTCTGACTAATCGTCCAGTCCAAGCCGCTGGCCTCCACACCACTAGAGGCATCGGTGGTCATAGAAAGGCTATTTAAGACATTTTGCGAATTAAGCTGCACCTTGCCACCCTGCAGGCTAGTATAGACATTAACATTGGCATTGCCACTAGTAACGCCAACATTGACAGCAGTATTCACCGCCGTGTCATCCTTTTCTGCAATCACAGCACTGCTATTTAGAGTATTAACGCTGGCAGCTGTAGCTACGAGACCGCCTCCAGCTGTAATTTTTGGAGCTGCGCTAGCAGGCTCGTCCTTCGTGCCAAACTCGACCACAGCATCGGTATCCTGCAAATTGACTACGATAGCCGCTGCCACATAAGGAGAGCCAGTGGTAGTAGTAGTTAAATTAGGCGTATTAGTCGATTTCGTAGTATTAGTTGTGTTGTTTTCGGCGTTATTGCCACCATTATTATTTTTATTATCCCCACTACCGCTACTATCAGGCACAACTACTTTGGGGAACTTCAAAACGAGACTGCCCACGCTGGTGTTGACAGCCTTAGAGGTAGTAATTAAATTACCTGTAGCATGCACATTTCCCTTTAGCTTAATGGCAGCATTGCTGGTAGTATCTGCATAAACAAGACCACCACCAAAATGGTCCAAGGGATTTTGCTGTCCGCCTGCCAAATGCGGCTGCAGACTAATCGTCTCTTTATTGGTCGCAGTGCTTATAGCACTAAAGTTAGCATCTGCTGAAGCAGTAATAGTAGAATTTGCGCCTTGAGTAATGGTAGCCTTGGCATCGGCATAAGCAAAGGGCAT
This sequence comes from Phascolarctobacterium sp., assembly GCA_030540395.1. Classification (GTDB taxonomy): domain Bacteria; phylum Bacillota; class Negativicutes; order Acidaminococcales; family Acidaminococcaceae; genus Phascolarctobacterium_A. Next base: position 15,148 of record JAUNWI010000014.1, on the reverse strand, counting down.
GTATAACTGCTCAAAGAAATTGGAAAAATTAGTAATATGCTCTCTTTTCCCACTGATAACACCGGACTCTAAAAGTTTATCATATAAAGCAGTGGCCAGGCCCTCATTAATATTAATAACGTCTGCAGCGTCCCCCAGAACAACTTCCCCTGCCCTGTTAACCAAACGACTTCCGGCAACAAAGATATCCTTGGCATTATGGGCCTCGTAATAGGAGGTAGCGTTAGCAGAAACATTGACATTATTACCAGTAATATCTCCATCAATATTTACATTCGCTCTGGAGAAGGCCATCATATCCCAAAACTCTACCACAGTATTATTATTATCTCTGGTAGCAGTGGCGCTAACATTCACGTTGCCCAGAGCATCAACCTTGGCCCCCTGACCTATGTTAACAATGGCCTCGACAGTATTATCACAGCGCTTGCCCCAAAGCTCAGTTTCAGCATTGTTTTTATTAGAGCTGGCAATAAGCTTAATGCTGCCATCGCCAAACAGGTTATTACTTGTATCGCTAGAAGGATCCAAAATAACAATATTGCCATTGCTATCCTTCGTAGCAGTTAATCTTCCGTCTGCTGTGTAGTCTATGGTACCACCATCAGGCATGTTAACAATACTTTTGAAAACCACGCCCGTCTTCAAGGAAGGCGCAGCAACAGCGTCATTGGCCTTAACCAAATCAATATACGCTGCTCGCAAATCAATGCCGGTGGCAGTATTTATTTTTCCGTTAATTTCTATTTTAGCTTTCGGGTCCAAGCTCCATTTATTCTCAAGAATTTTGGCAGCAGCATCCTCTGGTTTATCAAAGGTGGCATCCGAAGTAATCACAGTCAAGGCACCCGCGTTAATCACACCTTCAGCACCAACAACCATGCCCTTGGGGCTCAAAAAGTACAGATTACCACCAATTTTATTATTACGCACAGCATTAACAGTACCACTAATGCTGATTTGATTTTCAACAGTATTCACTAATGTATTGAGAGCAGTATTATCACCTTGTTTTTGGAAATATAAATTAGCAATTTGACCAGCACCAACGTCAAAGTACTTAAAACGGTTTAAACCAGTGTTTTTGCTCGCTTGTTCTGCAAAGATTTCGGCAGTATTTGCACCATTCTGCAGGTAGCTTTGGGGCACACCGGTAGCGCCATCAACGCGCACGATGCCCTGCCCTGCAGCTAAGGCATCGCCACCCAGCCACGGAGTCATGGCAAAGCCCACCGCCAGCACGGAGCGTAACAGCTTCATGTTGGTGGCGATTCCCTTTCTTTTATTGAATAAATTTTCTTCCTGCTTCTTCAGGCCATAACGCAATGCTTTTCTTTTGGTGCTCATAAGCTTGCTCCTTTGTGCTCTATACTATTAAAAAACCTATATTAAATAATAATTAAGTATTTTGATTTATACAATATACATAAGAGGTAATTACATTCCCCTCCATTGTCATTATATCAAACCCAAAACACATTGCAAGAGCTACAGCGTGAATTGCAGTTTTTCAGCGTGAACTGCAAGCAAAATTATACAAAAGTATACTATCAGTGCACTTTAATGCATAAAAAAACAGGAACTCATCTAGAGTTCCTGCTTCAAAAATGCTATTTAGCTTTTGCCAGCCTTCAAAAGACGCAGCAGCTCGGTCAAATCCTCCAGAGTAACCTCGCTCTTCTTTTCCTCTTCCTGCTTGCCTTCGATATCCTCAAAGAAGCTGCTAATAGGAGTATGCAAAGCTTCATGCAGCTTAATCAGGTTAGGAATGGTCAGACCTGCACGACCATTTTCAATATTGCTTAAATGGGTTTGGGTCACACCAATTTGTTTAGCCAGTTCCGTTTGGGAAATCCCCTTAGTAATGCGGAGCATCTTTACTCTCGTCCCTATCATCTTATTGTAATCTTCTGTCATCCTCAACACCCCTTCAGTATATTTTCAAGTACATGCACACTTTTTGATTCTATATGAATGGTTATTGAAATTATAACACATCATTCTGCTCTTAGCAAGCATTGCACATACACAAATATTTACCGATTGGTGAAAAATGAAGAAACGTAATAAAAATTCTGCCACACTCTTGTTAATAGGCTTCCTTGGCTCGTCTATTTTTAAATTTATTGAGCATCAATGAGCTTGCCGGGGTTCAGCACGTTGTTGGGGTCCATGGCACGCTTAATGGTTTTCATAATGGACATTTCTACAGGGTCGCAGTATTCGGCCAAAGCATGCAGCTTTTTAGCGCCAATGCCGTGCTCGCCGCTTAGGCGACCGCCAATGCTATAAACATAAGCATAGCAAATCTTATGGAATTCAGCCACCTGCTTCTCCCATTCCTCGTCGCTCATATCCATCTTCAGGACGTTAAAATGCAGATTGCCATCACCGGCATGGGCCAGGCACATGCATTCGAAATCATAGTTCTTGGAAACCTCCATCAGATGGTTCAAGCATACAGCAATCTTATCCACGGGCACAACTAAATCGTCAGAGGTGGATACCTTGCTCAAGGCCTTGGAGCCTTCTAAGCAGCTACGGCGTACCTTCCACACACGCTCATCAGCCTCTACTACATCGGTAGCGCCGCAGGCAGTGCAAATCTCGTCCAACTGCTCCATCTTCATATCCAGCTCGTCCTCACTAAAGGTTTCCACAGTAACGATAACGTAGCTGCCATCCTCGTAATGAGGCAGACGCAGCTCGGCATAATCGCTGGCAGCGCGCACAAAGCCGTTATCCATAAATTCCACGCTGGTGGGGTTCAAGCCAGCCTTAATCAATGCAGGCACAAGGTCAACTGCCTTCTGCACATCGGTGAAGATGGCGAGAATATCCAGCCGATATGGGCACAGGGGCAGCAGCTTCAAGGTCGCTTTGGTGATAATACCCAGGGTACCCTCACTGCCCATTACCAATTGGTTCAGGCAGTAGCCAGTGGAGCATTTCTTCAAGCGGTTACCCAGCTCAACAATTTCGCCGGTGGGGGTAACAACTTCAATGGAGAACACCTGATGACGAGTGGTGCCATAGCGTACAGCTTTGTTGCCACCGGCGTTAGTAGCAATATTGCCACCAATCAAGCAGCTGTCAGCACTGCAGGGGTCACCTGCATAGAGCAAGCCAGCATCGTTGGCCATCTTTTGGATTTCCACAGTGCGCGCACCTGCTTCTACAACCATGTACATAGCATCGGTGTTCATTTCGATGATCTTGTCCATGCGCTCCATCAAAAGCACGATGCCGCCGCACACGGGGATAGCACCGCAGGATACGCTGGTGCCGGCACTGCGGGGAGTAACAGGCACTAAATATTTGTTAGCCAGCTTCATAATAGCTGCTACTTCTTCAGTGCTGCCCGGCAGTACAACTACCTCCGGCAGATGATGGTAATGCGGGTCCGGCTCCTCGTCGGTCTTGTAGCGCTCCAAGGTTTCGGCGTCATTTTTTACGAACTCAGCGCCAACGATGGCACGCAATTCAGCTAATACTTCTTCGGTTACGGGGTTAAACTTTGTCATTTACTTCAATCCTTTCCATTCTACCTTACTACTTTGTAGGTTTATTTTTTATACAGAGAATACCTTACCGGGATTCAAAATATTCTTGGGGTCCCAAGCTTTTTTTATTTTACGCATTAGAGCTAGCTCGCCGGCCGGAGTGAACTCCTCCATAAAGCCGCTCTTTTTAGCACCAATACCATGCTCGCCGCTCAAGCGTCCACCATGAGCGTAAACATAGGTGTAAATTTCCTTAGTAAAGCGAGCCAAATTCTCTTCCCATTCCTCATCGGTCAAGTCCATCTTACACAGCACAATGTGCAGATTGCCGTCGCCGATGTGGGCATTAATGCGCAGGGGGAAGGGATACTTTTTCACTGTGGCAATAATGTGCTTGACAGTGTCACTCATTTGGTCCACGGGCACAACCACGTCATCGGTGGTGCAAACGAGGCTTACCAGGCGCACGGACTCCAAGCAGTTGCGCCGCATAGCCCAAATACGGTCGTCCGCCTCCAGTACCTCAATGGCACCGCATTCCTCGCAAATATCGTTAAGCTGCTCCATCTTCATATCCAGCTCGTCCTCGGTGAAGGTCTCGATGGTGAAGATGACGTAAATGCCGTCCTCAACATGGGGCGCACCAGGGAATTCCAAAAACTGGCTGGTGGTGCGTACGTTGGGGTTATCCATGTATTCGATGCTGGTAGGTGTAATGCCTGCCTTGGCCACCTTAGGCACCACGCTCATGGCCTGCACCGCATCGGTGAAGATTGCCAGCATATCTAAGCGATAAGGAGGCAGGGGCTGCAGCTTCAGCGTCACTTGGGTAATGATGCCCAGCGTGCCCTCGCTGCCAATGACCAGCTGCTCCATGCAATAGCCTGTGGAGCACTTTTTCAGCGGTGCACCCAAATCCACAATTTCCCCTTCCGGAGTAACGATTTGCACAGCGTAAACCTGGTTACGGGTCACACCGTAGCGCACCGCCTTATTGCCGCCGGCATTGGTGGCAAGATTGCCACCAATTTGGCAGCTTTCGGCGCTGCAGGGGTCACCTGCGTATAAAAAGCCCGCCTCGTTGGCCATTTTTTGAATATCAATGGTGCGCACACCGGCCTGCGCAATGAGGTACATGCCCTCCTTGTTCAGCTCGATGATTTTATTCAGGCGCTCCATGAGGATGATGAGACCACCTTGAGTGGCGATGGCGCCATCTACGATGCCGCTGCCGCCACCACGCACGGTCACAGGAATCAGGTACTCGTTGCACAGCTTCATCACGGCGGCGATTTCCTCAGCATTAGCGGGGGCAATCACCACATCCGGCAGATGAAAGCAACGCTCATCCGTTTCCTCATCAGTTTTATATTTGTCCAAGGTTTCTCCATCGGTGTAGACGTGCTGCGCGCCTACGATGGCCCGCAGCTTGTCGATAAACTCTGGGGTTACTTTATTATACTCAGTCATGTTGAACTTCCTTATGCGTTAAAGATTTTGCCAGGATTTAAGATATTATTGGGATCCCACGCACGTTTAATCTTGCGCATCAGCTCCAGCTCGCCTGCAGGAGTGAACTCTTCCATGTAGGCCAGCTTTTTAGCGCCAATGCCATGCTCACCAGCCAAACGGCCGCCCTGAGCGTAGGCATAAGCATAAACCTCTTCATGGAACTCATGCACATATTTTTCCCAATCCTCGTCAGTCATATCGCATTTGCACAGCACCAGATGCAGGTTGCCATCGCCAATGTGCGCATTGACCTTAACCGGAATGGGGAAGGGATATTTTTCGCCGATTTGCATGATTTCTTTAATGGTGCTAGCGATTTTATCCACGGGTACAACCACGTCATCGGTCAAGGAAACCTTGCTAACCAAGGAGATGGACTCTTGGCAATTGCGGCGCATGGACCAAATGCGGTCATCGGCCTCCAAAACATCCACAGCGCCTGCTTCCTCGCACAAATCATTGAGCTGCTCCATTTTGCTATCCAGCTCTTCCTCGGTGAAGGTTTCCACAGTGATAATGACATAAATGCCGGTTTCATAATGGGGCGCACCCTTGAACTCGATGTAATCCGCTGTAGCACGCACATAGGAATTGTCCATATATTCGATGCTGGTGGGGTTGATGCCAGCCTTATTGATTTTAGCTACCAGGCTCAAGGCCATATGGGGGTCCTCGAAAACAGCCAGCACATCGAAGCGATACGGAGGCATGGGGAGGAGCTTCAAGCATACCTTGGTGATGATGCCCAAGGTACCCTCACTGCCCATAACCAGCTGCTCCATGCAGTAGCCAGTGGAGCATTTTTTGAGGCGAGCACCCACCTCCACAATTTCGCCCTCAGGGGTGACCATTTCCAAGCCATAGACCTGATTGCGGGTTACGCCATAGCGCACTGCCTTGTTGCCACCGGCGTTAGTTGCCAGATTCGCACCAATCATGCAGGATTCGGCACTGCAGGGATCGCCGGCATAAAGGAAGCCCGCATCATTGGCCATTTTTTGAATGTCCACGGTGCGCACGCCTGCTTCGGCCACAACATACATACCCTCGGTATTCATTTCGATAATCTTGTTCAGGCGTTCCATTAACAGGATGATACCGCCGCAGACAGCGATGACGCCGTCAGCAAGGCTGGTGCCGCCGCTGCGCACGGTGATGGGCACCATGTATTTGTTGCACAGCTTTACGATGGCAGCGATTTCCTCGGCATTGCCGGGACGCACCACTGCTTCGGGCACACGAAAGCGACGGGGATCATATTCCTCGTCGGTTTTGTACATATCCAGCTTGTCGGGATCAGTAAAGACATTTTCTTTGCCAATTACGGCTTCTACTTCAGCCAAAAATTCCGGGCTGACAGGATTATAAGTAGTCATTATTTCCCCTCCTGATTAAACATTTCTTGTATTTTGATATTAGGATTTACATAACGCTTGCTGCCCATTTTGTTCACGCTACCCATTTGGATGGCATGCTTGGGACACCAATGCACACAAGCCAAGCAGGTGGTGCAGTTGTTCCCAAAGGCAGGGCGACCATTAACCATTTTGATATTGCCTACAGGGCAGATTTTGGCGCATTGACCGCAGCTTACACAGGCATCGCAGTCCACCTTGAACTGCCCAATCTTTAAAAATGTACGCAGATACCACCAGCACAGGCTGATGCCACCGTACTTCCACAAGTAGCTCTCTTGGCACAGCTGTACATCCTGCTTGCCAGCATGAATATCGCTCACGATTTTCGCCAGTGCTCGGTCCGCTGCCGTCAGCATTTGGGAAGCCTTCAGCTCCGGTGTGTTAAAGATATTATCCGGCATCAGCACCGTAGCGGCGTAGTTCAGCGTAATATCACGCTTGAGCAAAAGCTCCTGCATACACTTTAAAGCTCTGCCCTGCATGCCGCCCATGGTCACGATGCCAAAGGTATACTCCGGCGTTGCCTCCAGCTTGGCCAAAAACTCCTGCACATAAGGAGGCAGACTGGCGCTGAATACGGGGCTCACAATACCCACCACTTCATCTTCCACCTTATAGGGTTTAGCTATATAGCGCGCAATGGGCTCCAAACGGCAGTCCTTCAGGACGGCGGCCGCTTGCTTGGCCACGTCCAGGCAGTTGCCCGTGCCACTAAAATAAAAGATTACGGACATAATTGTCACCTTCAATTTCATACTATATCTAACTTTTTATTATAGTATAAATTTGTCAATTTGTCTTGTAGTTTGTAGTATAGAACCCAAAAATACTTCTTGAAAAGCAGAATTGAGCAATGAGTAATCAGCAAGGGAGCTGTGATTACTTCGCAAGCGAAAAGCGTATACCTGGGAAGTGGCGTAGGCAAGAATGCGACTGCGCTAGCAATTAGATGAATAATCGAAATACGATAGCAATGGACAGGCTCGCATGTTCGCGAAGCGCCTCGTCACGCTATAGGAGGTTTTGCTCTTGACGGATTAAGCGCTCTATGTGAACATTGCATCAAGCATGCGCAGACCGGAGCACTTCTCAGGTATACCTTTGAGCGATAACGCCTTAATAAAAAAGGCCCTCCCCAAGCGGAGAGAGCCTTTTTAAATATGAAATTAGAAATTGCGTTGATAGGAGATGGAAGCCATCTTGGTGTAGCTGTCGCGGGTGTGAGCGGAAGCAAAGGTGTCAGTTTTACCATTACCTTTAAAATCCAAACTACCAACATTCATAAATCCGATAGAAAACGCTAAAGTTTGCTTCTTGTCATGGTATTGAGCACCAACAGAATAGGTGGTACGGGTTCCAGTAGGAATCATAAAATCGCCACCATCATAGGGAATGTTGGAATGGTCAAAAGCATAACCCAGCAGGCCAGAATATTTATCGCTAAACTTATGCTCTAAGCCAATAGCAAAACGTTTGCCGTTAGTCCAGTCTTTATCTACATTCATAGCATCTACAGGACCAAGAGGTGTATTAATAGGTGGGTTTACAGAAATATTCAGAGCATCGTAACGCTCCCAACGAGTCCAAGTATAGTTCAACTCAACGCGAGTTTTATCATCAAACTTATGATTATAGCCTAAAGTAATACTTTCAGGCAAAGTTACACATGCATATGCATCACCATATGCACCATTGGGTCCAGCAAAATAACCATGATAATCGTAGTCAGCATCCATAGAGTGATTAATTGCACTACGATATACAACACCTACTTCATTCTTTTCGTCAAATGCATAATTTGCAGCTGCATTCCATCCCAGTGCATAGGTTTCGCCCTCCATGTGAATAGCATTTGCAGGAATTTCCATACTACCAGACCAAAGATTTTTATCTAATTGTAAGCCAACATAGTTTATTTCAGCACCTAAAGACGCAGTCCACTTCTTATCCATTTTGCGCGCATAGTTCGCACCCAAAGTAATACCATTCATTTTGGCACTAAAGGAATTAGAAGCAGCAGAAGTATTGCGCTCAAACTGAGATACCATGCCAAAACGACTCCAAGTACCCATGCCGAACCATTCTTTATCGTTGATCTGCTTTACATAGTACATGCCAGGAGCCCAAGCAGGATGAACACGATTGTGACCAGACTCGTCTTGGCCTCCCAACGCAGGATTACCTTTAGTATCGTACTTTCCATGAGGGCTCAAATAAGTAGCAGACACCTTAAATGCCTCACCCTTCACCTTAGTAATAGAAGCCGGGTTATAAGCCAAGTTAGCAGCATCGTTTTCCGCAAACATGCGGGCGCCAGCCATACCCATACCTTCAGCAGACCATTCATAAATCGCAAAGCCTTCAGCGCCCACCATTTGGGGAGCCATCAAAACTGCCGCAGCAGCAAAAGCAAGAACCTTCTTTTTCATACCCTTCATACATCCCTTCGTCATAAATTTATCAAACAGTATAGTTAATTCAATCTGTTCTCTATTTTATCAGAATTTTTAGTACCTGGGTATAAAAATCGTTAATCACTCGTTTTAATCGAGTATTTAAAAAGCTGGTGCAAGCACCGCTCACACCAGCTTTATAGCTACCACTTATTCTGCTTTCTTTTGGAACTGCTTCATAATCTCGGCTACGCTTTCCGCGCCACCGCCAGCTTTGGCAGCCTCGCGCTTGGCGTAATTTTCCTCCTGCAAACGGTGCACATCCTCCAAGGTGGGGATATTATCCCGCTCCCAGGGTTGATAAGGAATTTCAGTGCAGTGCAGATACTTTTCGTAACGCTCCTTAGGCTCAGCAGTCGCCGCAGCCTCTGCCAAATCCTTTTCCGTAGCCTCGGTGCAGGGATAGGATTTATAAGCCTCCGCAATTAAAAGAGAGCCCTTGAGATAATCACCCTTAGCCGCCATGCTCTCACCCATAAATACTAGCGCGCGGAAACGATAAGGATTGATGCCCTCGTTGGCCTTTTCTGCCTCCAGCATAGCGTGAGCCTCTGCCAAAGCCTTGTCCTCCAGGCCGCAGGAGCGCATGATTTCCAGCTTGCGCACCCAAATCTTGCCCCTATCCGCAGCCTTAAACACATGCTGATAAGCGCGGCACAGCTTATAGGCCTCGTTCAGATAAAACACAGGCGCGTCGCCAGTGCCGGTAATCATCCAAATGATTTCTGCCAAATCACGCAGGCACAGTGCCTTGTGCTCCGCCTCGCTAAAGCCAAACTCCGGAGCGTCATCCAGATTGGGCTTAATATCGCGCACAGTGGCCAGCACATTCATAGCGCCCTCCACGTCCTTCATCATCAGCAGGCAACGGCCCACAATGCTGCGGCATTTCCAATCATCATAATTATTCACCATGTGCAGCGGCAAGGGCACATCCCAAGTTGCCACTTTGTGTACATATTCATTCCACTCGGCTTGTTCCATAACGACACCTCCCTAATTAATCAAAGCTGGTCAAAAAGAACTCCATGCAATCGGTCACCCCACGCTTCACCGCCTTGGCACGGCTAGGCTGACCAATTTTCCAAAAGTTTACGGAAGTAGAGGAGCCAATGCCCTCCACATTTTGGTTAAAGAGGAATTTTTCCTCGTTTACATCCACGCACTTCAGCTTCATCATCACCGTAGCGCTGTAGGTTTGGGTACCGGCAATCACCATAAAGCCCGTTTCCTTTTCGCGAGCCGGCAAAATGCTTACGAAAATCACTCTATCCGCACCGCAGGCTTCGCCAATGGCAACCAGCTCTGCCAGAGTAGGCACCTCAGGGTTTTCCATGGGATTATCCAGCAGCGCCCGTTGCACCATGTTATTGCTAACGATTTTTGTCACGCTAGTCTTTTTGGCAGGATACTTTTTCTTCAAGGTGTCCTTGATGGCACCCACTGCCATTTCCCGGCTGCGACCTTCGAGGCCAGAGGTATCCACATAGGGAAGCACGGCCACGGTGTAGGGCAGGGTGCATTCGGTCAGTTTTACATCGCTCTTGGTGAAATGGGTTTCGCCCGTGTCGGCAACACCCTTATCCAGGGCATCAATGGAGCTAATTTCCTCCTGCGCGGCAAAAGCAGTAAGGGAGAAACACATTACAAAAGCCATAATTATTAACGTTATTAGTCTTTTCATAAAGAACTCCTTAGCCATTTATTAATTTAATGAACTCTTCCTCGTTTATTACCTTTACTCCAAGCTGAACCGCTTTGTCGAGCTTACTTCCCGCTTCCTCGCCCGCAATCACATAATCCGTCTTCTTGCTCACGCTGCCACTAACCTTCGCACCCACATCCTGAGCCATAGTTTTGGCTTCCGCACGCCCCAAGGTAGGCAGCGTGCCCGTGAACACCAGCGTTTTGCCAAAGAAGGGATTATCCTCCTTGCTGGCAGGGGCAGTAAAGGTCAGCTTTAGCCCAGCCGCCTTAAGTCTCTCGATTAAATCCTGATTGGCAGGCACGCTAAGCCAGGTTACCACGCTTTCGGCAATCTTCTCGCCCATATCCTTAAATTTATCCTCGGTCTTGTTTTCCTTGGCCTCTTTTTTGTACTCGCTAATCTTGGCCAGCTCCAGCATGCCCGTGTTCAAAAGCTCGTCCATACTGCCATAAATGCTGGCCAAGGTTCTTGCCACCTTGGCGCCCACATGGCGAATACCAAGGGCAAACAGCAGCTTATCCAGCTCATTTTCCTTGCTGGCGGCAATAGCCGCTAAAAGATTATCCGCCGATTTCTCGCCCATGCGCTCCAAGGTCACAAGCTGCTCCTTGGTCAGGGTATATAAATCCGCTGCGTCCCGCACCAGACCTGAATCTATCAGCTGATTAATTACTGATGGTCCACAGCCCTCGATATTCATAGCATCACGGCTGACAAAGTGGATAAGCCCCTCGCGTCCTAAAGCGGGACAGTGGGGATTGGTGCAGCGAATAGCCGCCTCCGCCCCCTGTCGCTCCACGCTCCAACCACATTCGGGACACACGGAGGGAATCTCCACCGGCTTTTCCTCGCCGGTGCGCTTATCAATCACCACGCGCAGCACTTCCGGAATAATTTCCCCCGCCTTGTTAATCACAACCCGGTCACCAATGCGAATATCCTTAGCCTTGATGAAATCCTCGTTATGCAATGTGGCACGGCTGATAACACTGCCGCTGAGCCGCACGGGCGTCAGCATGGCCGTGGGCGTCAGCACGCCCGTGCGGCCTACGCGCCAGTCAATGTCCTCCAGTGTTGTTTCCGCCTGTTCAGGCGGATATTTGAAGGCGATGGCCCAGCGCGGGTCCTTGCCGGTGGCACCCAAAGCATTTTGCTGCGCCACCGCATTGACCTTGATGACCGCGCCATCGGTATCGTAGGCTAAAGTACTACGTTTCTTGTCAAATTCCGCAATAAATTCAATGGCCTCGTCAATGCTTTGCACCACCCGATAATTTTCGCTGACCTTAAAGCCATAAGCCGTCAGCTTGGCTAAATTTTCGCTGTGCTTAGGCTGTGCACCTTCGCCCACGATGTAGTAAGCGAAAAAGCTCAGGCTGCGACTCGCTGTCACCTGCGGGTCCAGCTGGCGCAGGCTTCCTGCTGCTGCATTGCGGGGATTGGCGAACTCGCTCTCGCCTCGCTCCGCTCGTCTCTCGTTGAGCTCCATGAAGGCATGACGCGGCATGTACACTTCGCCCCGCACGTCCAAAAGCTCCGGCAAGGTCTCGCCAGCTGGTGCTTTCAGCACCAGCGGAATGCTGCGAATCGTGCGCACGTTGGCCGTCACATTTTCACCCACTACGCCGTCACCTCTGGTGGCGGCGCGCACTAAGCGTCCGTTCTCGTAAATCAGGCTGCAGGCAAGGCCGTCAATCTTGGGCTCCATGACGTATTCCACCTTGCTGCCTGCGGGCAAGCCGCCTTTGACGCGCTCGTCAAAGGCACGCAGCTCAGTCTCGCTAAAGGCGTTGGACAGGCTCAGCATGGGCTCCAAATGGCGCACCTCGGCGAACTGGGTGTCCGCCCGACCGCCAACCCGTCGGGTTGGCGAATCGTCCGGCACCTCTTCGGGATACGTTGCTTCGATTTCCCGCAGACGCACCATCAAACGATCGTATTCGCTGTCAGTGATTTCCGGCGCATCCAGCACATAATATAAATATTCATGATGGCGAATTTCTTGGCGCAGGCTGCTGGCTTCCGCTAGCAGCTGCTCCTTTTCGTCCGCAAATAAATCTAGTTCGTTCATAATAAAAACTTCCTTCCACTTTGGCTCCCCTTTCAAGGGGAGCTGGCAGCGAGTTTACGAGCTGACTGAGGGGTTTTACATCTTCTGCAGCACCGCATACTTCGTGAGCAAGCTGCGAATGCCGCCCCCATTAAAGGCCACCTTCACCTCTTGACCATCCTCCGTATCCTTTACAGCCACAATGGTGCCTAGGCCCCATTTTTTGTGATTCACTCTGTCCCCCGCCTTGAAGCTGGCACTACTGCTGCTTTCCTTGGGTACAAAGCTGCTCTTATTTTGTAAGAACCAATTGCTTGTTCTAGGCTGGTAATCCTGCTGACGCGGCACATCCCGCAGCACCACCCTTTGCTGGATGGGTCTGCGATACTCGTGAAGCAAATTCCGCGGCACCTCCTGCAAAAAGCGGGAGGGCGGGTAGCTCAAGGTATGACCATAAATCATGCGCATTTTCGCATTACTCAAGTACAAGCGCTTCTCCGCTCTGGTGATGCCCACATAGCAAATGCGGCGCTCCTCCTCAATTTCTTCCTCGTCCAAAAGCGTGCGTGCATGGGGAAAAATGCCCTCTTCCATGCCCACCAAAAAAACCGTGGGGAATTCCAAGCCCTTGGCGCTGTGCAGCGTCATCAGTGTCACTGCTTCCTCGCCCAACTCTGCATCGTCAATATCTGAAACCAGTGCTACCTCGCTGAGGAAGTTCTCTAAGGAAGCCTCGTCCCCATTGCGAGCAGCCTTTTCGGCAAAGTCCTCGGCCACGCTCAAGAGCTCCTGCAGATTCTCCAAGCGGCTTTGGTCCTGAGCACTGCGTCCCAGCTCCAGCTCCTCCTGATAGCCCGTACGCTGCATTACTTCCACAATCAAATCCTTCACGCTCATATCCGGCGCCTCACCCATGAAATCAAAGAGGATGCCTGCCAGCTCATCCAGCTTGCTCACAAAGCGAGCAGACAGTCCCGGCACCTCGCTGGCATTGGAAATTACATCAAACATGCTTTGGTTAGTTTCAGTGGCATAGCTCTGCAAACGCGCCAAGGTCGCATCACCAATACCTCGACGGGGCACATTGATAATACGCTCCAAGCTTAAGCCATCATGGGGATTACAAATCAAGCGCAGATATGCGATAATGTCCTTGATTTCCTTGCGCTCATAAAATTTAGTGCCGCCCACCATGGTGTAGGCCATGCCACTTTTAATGAGCATTTCTTCAAATACACGGGACTGAGTATTGGTACGATACAGAACGGCCATATCTCCCAATTTCGCGCCCTCCTTGAGCTGCAGCTCCTGCATCCGCTCAATGACAAAGCGAGCCTCGTCCCTTTCGTCCACCGCCTGGTAATAGGTAATTTCCGTACCCATACCATTATTAGTCCACAAATTCTTCGGCTTGCGCCCAGTATTATTTTCAATCACCGCATTGGCGGCGTCTAAAATCACCTGCGTGCTGCGATAGTTTTGCTCCAGCTTCACCAGCTTGGCTTCAGGATAATCCTTTTCAAAGTCCAAAATGTTGCGGATATCCGCGCCACGCCAGCCGTAAATGCTTTGGTCCGCATCACCCACCACGCAAAGATTGTGGTGCTTGCCCGCCAAAAGCTTGGTCAGAAGATATTGCACATGGTTGGTATCCTGGTACTCGTCAACCATGATGTAATCAAATTTGTCCTGATATTTTTCCCTTGCTTCGGGAACCTCCTGCAGCAGGCGCAGTGTCAGGAGCAGTAAATCATCAAAATCCACCGCATTATTGGCCCGCAGCTTGCCCTCGTAGGCTTCGTAAATCTGCGCCACCTTTTCCTCGTAAAAATCCCCCGCTTGCGCAGCGAATTCCTTCACGCCCAACAGCTCATTTTTCGCATTGCTAATGCGACCGATAATACCAGCAGGCTGGAAACGCTTTTCATCCAGATTCATTTCCTTGAGAATCTGTTTAATCAAATTTTTCGTATCAGTGGTATCGTAAATAGCAAAATTATTGCTATATTGGCCCAGCTTATCGATATCCCGGCGCAACACTCTTGCACAAAAGGCATGGAAGGTAAAAAGCCACACATCCTTGGCCGCAGGACCGGCCATTTTATCCACACGCTCCCGCATTTCTGCTGCGGCTTTATTGGTAAAGGTGATGGCTAGGATGCGGTAAGGACGCACACCCTGCTGCAGCAAATGGGCCACACGGCAGGTCAAAACCTTGGTTTTGCCGCTGCCGGCACCTGCCAAAATCAGCATAGGTCCGTTAATGGTGCGCACGGCCTCCGCCTGCTCCTTATTCAAGCCTTGCAATGTATCTATCATCTTCAAGAAAACCTCCGTCTATTTCTCTGCCACCCTTGCCAAATTCGGCGAAGGATAGCAATACTCCCTAAGCTTGCAATGCCAATATTCTCTAAGGCAAACTCTGCATAATTAAAGTCCTACAAGTTCTTGGCACTACCCAAGCATTATAGCTCGTGATACTAGTATAGCAATTTATTATACCA
>JAUNWI010000013.1:39660-47724 GCA_030540395.1 Phascolarctobacterium sp. | reverse complement strand
GGCTGGAAGCGGCCTGGGAGGATAGATAGCTGCCGGTTAGAAAATACACCATATCCAAAGATATGGTGTATTTTTTTATGATTAAAATGGCAATTAGTAATTATCCTGTTCGCGGTGATTTTCTTAACGCAAATTTCGTGGGGTTCAATTGGCCTCTGCGGGGTACTATTTGTCTCGCAAAACAATATACGTTTTCGAACCCTTGAGGCCATTGTACCAAGCCACTCATTTGCTAAAAATCACAGCTCGCATTCTAATTACTAATTGCTCATTTACAG
This sequence comes from Phascolarctobacterium sp., assembly GCA_030540395.1. Lineage (GTDB taxonomy): Bacteria > Bacillota > Negativicutes > Acidaminococcales > Acidaminococcaceae > Phascolarctobacterium_A. The sequence continues at coordinate 47,446 of JAUNWI010000013.1, read as the reverse complement.
AATAATATATGAAAACAGTAATTAGCAATTGTGGTTGTTTTATGCTATAATATAGGGAACTATAAGATGAAAAAGGAGCGCTTACAATGCGAATTATTATAGCAGGCGCCGGCAAGCTGGGCTTTAGTATTGCACAGCTTCTAGCGGAGGATCAATTTGATGTAGTGGTTGTAGAAATTGACCCAAAGCGAAAAGAGGTTGTGCAAAACTCTCTAGATGTGCTTGCCATCGAAGGCAATTCCTGCAGTCCAATTATTTTTGCAGATCCGGATGTGCGTGACGCGGATGTTATCATTGCTTGTACCGACAGTGACGAGGTTAATATGGTAACCTGTCTTTTAGCCAAAAAGAATGGTATTAAGCACACTGTTGCCCGTATTCGTAACGTAGATTACGCAGTTCATGCCCCGGAAATGCTCAATAATGACATGAAAATTGATTTGGTCATTAATCCTGAGCGCATTACTGCCGTGGAAATTGACCATATTCTCATGACTCCCTCTGCTTTGAATGTGGATGAGTTTGCCGAGGGAAAGGTGCGTATGTTTGAGGCCAAAATCAAAGAGGATTCGCCGTTAGTTAACATTCCCTTGAAGGATTTGCAAATTCCTAAGGATATCCTGATGGCCATGGTTTTCCGTCGTCACAAAATGATTATTCCTCGTGGTAATGACTATGTAATGCCTGGGGACAATGTCTATTTTGTGGGTAAGCATGAAGCTATTCGCGAATTTGAAAATTCCTTTGGTAATACCTATGACAAGCTGGAAAAGGTTCTTATTATCGGTGCGGGTCGCACAGGCCGCTTTTTAGCTCCCATGCTAGAAGCACAAGGCATTCAGGTTAAGGTTATCGAGAAAAATAAGGAACGCTGTCAAATGTTGGCTTCCATGCTGCACAGTGGTTTAGTACTTTGCGGTGATGGTACCGATATTGATCTACTGATGGAAGAGGGCGTAGCTGAAGCAGATGTTGTCATTTGCCTGACTGAGGACGATAAGCTAAATTTATTGTTGGCTCAGCTCGCTAAGCATTTAGGTGCCCAAAAAACTATTGTGCGTGTTGCTCGTAATGAGTATATAGAACTCATGGAAAAGGTGGGCGTCGATATAGTTTTATCCTCTCGTCTGTTGAGCGCCGGTGAAGTGCTGCGCTTTGTGCGTAAGGGCGGTATTGTATCTGTTTCCTTGCTAGAGGGAGCGCAGGCTGAAGCTCTGGAAATTATTGTCGGTCGTGGTAGCGACGTCGATGGAGTAGCTGTACGTAATGTTAAACTGCCCAAGGAATGCTTGATTTGCGCAATTGTGCGCAATAATGAGGCTTATATTCCTAATGGTAATACGGTGCTACAGGCCAACGACCGTATTATCCTCTTCATCAAGAGTGAATTATCCAAGAGTACTGTTCCAATCTTTGAAGGCCGAGGCTAAGTATTATGGATTTTAAACTTGTCAACCGTCTTTTGGCCAAGCTAACCTTAGCTTTCTGCGGCGTGTTAGTAATTCCCCTTTTGGCTGCTTTGACTGTGGACCAAGAGCATGTGTGGATATTTGCTTTTAGTCTAATCACAGCTGTGACGGTTGCTTCTTTTCTAAATTTATATTCTAGTAATCGCTCCCGCCAACGCTTGCGGGTGAGGGAAGCCATTGCCGTGGTTGGCTGCGGTTGGCTTTTGGTTTGCTTTTTAGGTGCAATTCCTTATATTCTCTTTAATCCGGCGGACCCTTTAGCTGCCGTTTTTGAAAGCGTTTCAGGCTTCACCACTACAGGTGTAACTACGGCTAGGTCCTTTAATGATTTTCCGCCTAGTATTCTTGTTTGGCGTTGTTTGACCCATTGGACAGGTGGCATTGGGGTAATTATGCTTTTCATAATTATTATGCCCCGGATGAATGGCGGCACCAGTTATTTATTTAATGCGGAGCTGCCTGGCGCTGTTGCAGAGCGGACTCTGCCGAAAATAAAGGCCTCTGCAGCTTTGATTCTCGCCATCTATTTTACCTTGACATGGGTGGAAATAGGGCTTTTGATGCTATCAGGCTTGCCCTTTTATCAAGCCTTTAACCTGGCGCTGGCTACCATGGCTACAGGTGGCTTTTCCTACTATCACGACAGCTTGATTTCCTTTCACAATGTGGCAGTAGAAATTATTGCTATTGTCTTTATGCTTATTTCCAGTATGAATTTTTCCCTGTACTATAAAATCTGGCGGGGAGACTGGCAGTCAGTAAAGCAGGATAGTGAGCATCGCTATTATTTGGCGCTTATTGTAGTTGCTACTGCTTTGATTTGTGGTGACTTATATATGCATGATTATTTGGATTTTGCTCAATCCCTGCGGCATGGCTTTTTCCAAGCAGTATCCATTGCCAGCACTACGGGCTTTGCCTCCGATGACTTCAATAATTGGCCCAGCTTTAGTCGCTATTTGCTCTTGATGCTGATGTTCGTGGGTGGCTGTAGTGGCTCCACTGCCGGTGGTATCAAAATTTCCCGTATGGTGATTTTGCTGAAGGCTGGCTGGGCAGAGCTTTTACGCACGCTGCACCCCAGAATTGTCTATTCTGTAAAAATGGGTAAGCGTGATATTGACCCTGTAATTGTGGGTAATATTACTCGTTTTTTCTTTTTGTATATTTTCGTTTTCATGATTCTATCGGTGCTCATCAGTATTTCTGGCATTTCTGTGCTGGAATCCTTTGGCATTGTAGCTGCCTGCATGAGCAGTGTGGGACCGGCCTTTGGTATAGTTGGACCAACTTCTACCTATGCTAATTTGCCGGACTGGGCACGCTTTATCAGTGTGGTAGCCATGCTATTGGGCCGTTTGGAGATTTTTACCTTGCTGGCCATTATGCGTCCTGATTTTTGGCGCGATAAGCAAAACTGGTAATTTGTTTGGAGGATAATGCATGAATACAAGAGTTATTTCTTATCTTTTAGGCAAAATAGCAGTGCTTATGGGTTTAGCACAGGTAATTAATCTAGGCTTGGCCTTCTATTATGGCGAGGATTGCTACATGGATTTTTTGCTATCCATGGTTTTTGCTGTTGCCTTGGGATATGGGCTACAGTACTATGGTCGAGACGTGTCGCAAAAAGAGATTTCCGTGCGGGAGGGTATTGGTACTGTTTTCTTTGCATGGCTTCTGGCAGCTGGTTTAGCAGGCATTCCTTTTGTTCTCATGGGAGTTTTAGATCCTGTTAGTGCGTACTTTGAGGCGATGTCCGGCCTGACAACTACTGGCGCAACCTCTATTAGCGATTTGGAGGTGCTTCCCAAAAGCTTGCTCTTTTGGCGCGCTATGAATCACTGGATTGGCGGCATTGGCATTATCGTTATCTTTGTGGCCTTGCTGCCCTCCATGTCCGGTACTGCTGTGTATCTGTATAATGCAGAGGTAACGGGCTTTTCTAACAGCCGTATTTTACCGCGTATCCGCACCACGGCGATAGCCTTATTTTATATTTATCTGTTATTGACCATTATTCTCACCGGCATTTTGCGGGGTATGGGCATGAGCGTTTATGACGCTGTTTATCACGCCTGCTCCTGTATAGCGACCGGTGGCTTTTCGGATTATAACACCAGCGTGGCTCATTTCAAAAGCCCCATGATTGAGTATGCCTTAAGCATCTTCATGGTGCTGGCCGCAGGTAACTTTGCGGTGTACTACCAGGTGACCCAAAATGGGGTGAAGGCCCTGTGGGAGGACTTGGAATTTAAGGTTTATGTGGTGATGGTGCTGTGCTTTACGGTGGCCATTGCAATAAATATCGTGCTGTTCAATGGTTATTCTGTAGAGGGTGGCTTTCGCTCGGCACTGTTCCATGTGGCTTCCTTTGCCAGCACCACCGGTTTTGTGGCCGATGATTATGACAAGTGGCCCTCCTTCGCCCGCATGATGCTGGCTGTGATGTTCTTCACCGGCGGCTGCGCTGGCTCCACCGCCGGCGGCATCAAAATCTGCCGCTTGATTGTGCTGGTAAAAACCGTTGCTGCGGAGCTACGCCGCACATTGCATCCACAAATGCTTTTGAGCGTTTATTACAGCAAGGTACGCTTGTCTACGGGCACCGTGACCAATATTGGCCGCTTCTTCTTCATGTATATTTTTATCGTGGCTTTGTTGACCTTGGTTACAACTGCCAGCGGCGTGCTGCCTGAAGAAGCCATCTTTGGCGTTGCTTCCTGTTTGGCCTCCGTGGGCCCTGCCTTTGGCAGTATTGGCGCCACCGGCACCTATACGGAGCTGCCCGCCGGTGCCAAAATCGCCATGGCCTTGGCCATGCTTTTGGGGCGCTTGGAGCTGTTTACTGCCCTTGCCCTGCTGCGCAGTGAGTATTGGCGTAACAGTAAACGCTGGTAGAGGTTTGTTTTTGAACTAAAACTGTAAAGGAGAGTATCTTTTTTAGATATTCTCCTTTTATTTTTGCCCTAATTAATGTATAATGAAGTATATATTTTTTGGAGGTTTAAGCATGAAGAAATATTTTTTACCCATCGGCCAACGCCAGGAAGAGGTATCGTTGCCGGAGGAGCATGTAATTTATGATATACATGGTAATGCTGCCACTGTTTGTCAAGATGTTGTTGCTGCCGCTAGGGAAGCCATTCGCAATCCCATTGGCACCAAGCCCCTGCGTGAAATTGTACATGCAGGCGAAAGTGTAGCTATCGTTATTAGTGATATTACTCGTTTGTGCGGCACCAAGGAATTCCTGCCCGTAATCGTGGAGGAGCTCAACAGTGTGGGCGTGCAGGATGAGGATATTACTGTTGTTGTGGCAACTGGCACCCACCGCGGTCACACTCCTGAAGAGGATATTACTGTTTGCGGCGAGGACATGGTGCGTCGTTTGCGTATTATTCAGCATGATAGTCGTAAAAAAGAGGACATGGTAACGTTGGGTAAAACCTCCTTTGGTAATGAGGTGGCTATTAATAAATATGTTGCCAATGCTGATAGAGTTATCTTAACCGGTGCTGTAACGTTGCATCCCTTCGCTGGCTTTGGCGGCGGGCGCAAGGCGGTAATGCCCGGTGTAGCAGCCTATGACAGCATTATGCTGAACCACTGCATGACCATGTCTCCTATTGAGGGTGGTGGCTGCAATAAAGCCTGCGATGCTAGCCTTTTAGAGGGTAACCCCATTCATCAGGATATGAAGGAAAGTGCAGCTTTGTTAGATCCGGACTTTTTGCTGAACACTGTTTTCACTCCTGATGGCGAAATCAGCGAGATTGTGGCCGGTCATTGGTATGAGGCTTGGGAAAAGGGCTGCAAGGATTTGCTGGCCATGAGCGGCGTGCATATCAAAGAATTGGCCGACGTAGTTATTGCTTCTGCCGGTGGTTATCCCAAGGATTTGAATCTGTACCAGGCAACAAAATGCCACATGAATGCACAATTTGCGGTGAAGAAGGGTGGCATCATGATCTTTACCCTGGATTGCCCGGACATCAAGGAGCCTGCTATCTTTACCGATTGCTTCAGCCGCAACGATATGGAGCAATTTGAAAAGGATATTCGTGCCAACTTTACCATTCCTGCTTTTGTGGCCTTCAAATCCCGTTGTATCGTCAATGATGTGACTGCTTATTTGGTTACTAGACCGGAGAATTTTGACTTTGTCCGCAAAACCGGTCATGTACCTTGTACTTCCCTGCAGGAGGCTTGGGATTTGGCGCAAGCTAAGTTGGCTAAACAGGGCAAGGAGGATTACACTATAACTATTATGGGTCATGCCTCTGCAACCTTGCCCATTTTGGATAAATAGTTTTTAGAGCAAGTGCCAAGGATGCCACTTACTACTTTGGCGCTTGCCCTTTTTGATTTTAGGAAATGAGGAGGAATATTTATGAAAATGAGAAAGGTTGGCGTATTGGGTTTGGGCCATGTAGGCGCTCATGTTGCTTATAGCCTGATTATTCAAGGCATTGTCTCCGAGCTGGTGCTGGTGGACCTTAAGGAGAGCAAAGTGGCCAGCGAGGTGCAGGATTTGCGAGATGCACAAATGTATGCGCCTCATAAGGTAGAGGTTAATCCTGGTACCTATGCAGATTTAGGCGACTGTGATGTAATCGTGAACTGCATAGGTGACATCACTTTGTGTGCTAGCAACAATCGCTTGGATGAAATGAGCTTTACCGTGGCGCAAGTAAAGAGCTATGTGAAAAAGGTTATGGCCAGCGGCTTTAACGGATATATTGTTAATATCACCAATCCCTGTGATGTTATTACCGATTTAATCTGGAAGGAAAGCGGTCTGCCTAAGCATAAGGTTTTTGGTACGGGCACTGGCCTCGACACCTCCCGCTTGGTTTCTAAGCTTTCTCTGCAAACTGGTGTTGCCCATCAATCCATTAGCGCTTATATGATTGGCGAGCATGGTGCGAGCCAAATGGCGGCTTGGAGCTGCGTAAGTTTTGGTGGCGTGCCCTTGAGCGTCTTGGAAAAGCAGATGCCGGAGAAATTTGGCTTTGATAAGCCGGAGCTGCAAAAGCAGGCCATTGGTGGTGGCTGGGTTACCTATAGTGGTAAGGGCTGCACCGAATATGGCATATGCTCCACTGCTGCTCGCATGGTGCGCTGCATTTTGAATGACGAAAAGCGCATTATGCCCGCCAGCACTTTGCTGGATGGGGAATATGGCGAACACGAAGTGTTCGTGGGTGTGCCCTGCCTGATTGGCAAAAATGGTATTGAGCAAATCATGGAGCTGCCTTTAACTGAGGCAGAAAAAGCTCAATTCCATATTTGCTGCGACGATGTACGCCGCAATATTAAAACCGCTGAAGGTATTCCTGCGGCTAAATAAAATCGTTTTAAGTAAAAAATAATAATGAATATACTTTTCTGTGAGGCTTTATTGCATCAATAAAAAGTCCCTTTGTAAACTTTATATATTTTTCGGACTCATCTTGCTGGGGATGAGTCTTTTTTTATACTAGAAATGCTACTTATGGAAAAGTGGTATTTCTATTTTTTTGAATTGCTTTCAGCAAAAAAAAGTCTTGCGGGGGGGGACTTCTGTGCTACAATGGTTATATAATAGGATTTAATTATAAAAACAATTATCGGACCTAATGAAAGCTTTGTAAAGTTCACAAAAAGTTAGAGGGTGATTTTGTGTCCGAACGTTCGATATTAATAGGTAGTCGTATAAAGTATTTACGTACACAAAGAGGATTAAGCCAAAGGGAAATCGCCAAAAGAATTGGAGTGTCTCTGGCTCACATGAGTAATATGGAGAGAGGATATAGTAATATTACAATGGAGAACCTATTAGCATTGCATGACACTTTACAGGTTCCAATATCTGAGATTTTCAAAGATATTGATGAAACTAACGAGTGCGTAAATACAAGTGCAATATTGAATTCTAAGATACTTAATTCAAAATTTACTGTTTATGAATTAATACAAGCTTTACTGCTTATATCTAAGTAGCCTTTGGTAATGACATTTGTCATTAAATATATTATTAAAAAATACAAAGGGGTGTTAATTATGAGTAAAAGTAGAAAATCAAGAGTTTTAGCGTCTTTGTTATGCGCTACTACCTTAGCTGGCATTTATGCTGCTCCTGTGTTGGCCGGAGGTAATGTCACTGTTCCTGGAAGTTATAGTAATTCTGGGAATATGCAAGTTAATGATCATGATATCAGTAAGATCACTATAGCTGGTGTCGCTATAAACGCAGGTAATATTTCCAGCGTTAATACTATAACTGCTAACGGCCTTATTACAGCTAACAGTGGCTTAAGTTCAAAAAAAACCAT
>JAUNWI010000013.1:0-39560 GCA_030540395.1 Phascolarctobacterium sp. | reverse complement strand
TTTTAAGTGTAAGCAGTACCGGTAATTTAACTGCTAACGGCCTTATTACAGCTAATAGTGGCTTAACTGCTAAGATGGTAGATACAGGAGCAACAGGTACTAAAACAGCTTTAAGTGCAACCGCTCAAAACAATACAACAAAAGCTGTATCTACTAATTCTACAACTGGCATTAGCGATATTTTTTACAAAGATGGTGTACAAACTGGTAAGGTAGCTGTAGATGTAAATGGTGCAGCACTTTATGGTGCTAATACTGCTACCTATGTTAAAGCTAATCAGAATGGTACCGTTGCTATCAATGGTAGCAACGTTATTGTAGGTACTAACGGCTCAATGACCTTGAAGAATGGTACAACTCAACTTTTAAATGTCAGCAATACCGGTAATTTAAATGTTAAGGGTAGCATAACTGCTGGAGGTACCACTATAGCTAATAATGGTGCTATTACCGCAAACAATGGTTTAACAAGTAGCAAGACCTACAACACAAACACTGGGACTGGCTATGACAGCGCTGCTTTCCAAGCTGCTATAGATGGCTATAGTGGTCATGATGGTACGCAAATTGTATATGATAGTGTTTCTACAACCAAATATACAAATGCAGACTCTATTAATAGTGTTGGTGTTAATGCAGGTAGCAATAGTGGCTATAATAGTGCAAACAATGGCAGCGTATCTAGTTCTACAGGCAAGGTAACAAGCGACCAAAACGGTTTAATGGTTTCTAGCAATAAAACCACAAAATCTTTTACCCAAACTGAAGCTATTGCTAAAACTGGTACTGCTACCGGTGGGTTAGCTAGTGGAACTAATTCTTATGGTGGAACTAAGGATAAACTCACGGTATATAATTCTGCTGGTGAAACCACTACCTATACTGTTAAGGATACCCAGACTACTATCACAAATAGTTTCAAGTCCACAGCAGATGATGGCTTGAATTATTCTAAGTCTAATGATACATATCAAAAGCTGTATGTGCGTAAAGTTGATAAGTCTGGTAATGAAACAGGGGAAACCACAACAGAGTTTAGCAAAATAGATCAAGACAATACCATGTCTCAGAACAATGGTTCTTTCAGTATTGTTGGCAGTAGTCAAAAGGATATTGCTTCCAGCAGTGAAAACATGCTTGATGGCAGAATGTCTAATGGTACAAAGGCAACAAATACTTTAAGTGCCAATAATGGCTTGGCTTCTCTGAATACTGTAAAGGAATATTATACCTATAATGATGGAAATGCTTCTGCTCCTGGTTACAAGAAACAAAATACTAAAACCACTGTTCAAGGTGGCCTGAGTATTAATAATTCCACTGGAACTAGTGCAGAGGATGCAAAGGGTAGCATTACTTTAAGTAATAGTAAGGTAAACTATGAATACCAATATAGTAACGAACTAGTTGATGATAGTGATTCTGATTTTGGTAAAAAGCTTGTAACAACAACTACTGCTAAAACTGAATATAGCACCAATGCTACTTTAGGACAGGGTGAATATTCAGTAACAGCCAATAAATACGATAAGAATACTGGTAAAGCAGCTTCTGCAGGCGCAGCTTATGTGAACAATGCCACTTATGGAACTCGTTTGACACAATCAAATTATAACGACGCAGGGGCCTTGCAATCCACTGGTACAGTATATGTAAATAATAGCAGTGTGGGTACCAATTTGACTCAAACTGGCTATGCAGATGGTACTTCTGCTAGCTTGAGCCTTAATAAAGGTGCTGCCGCAGTTTATGGTAGCAAAACTGTTTCTGTAAAATCAGGTAGCTATGGCTTGACAGTTGACGAAGTGAATAAAACAGCTAGCTTAACTAGTCATGGCACTTTAACGTTCAGTGGCACAAATCTTAGCGTTGGTGCTGATGGATCCATGAGCCTGAAGAATCCTGTAGCAGGAACCAGTTCGATTTTCAGTGTAAGCAATACCGGTACTGCTACTGCAAGCAATGGCGTAATCGCAAATGCCATTACAGCTGATACTACCTATAAAAAAGCTCTGGATGCAACTGCGAAAAATGCAAACGTAACTGCTCGTTCACTAGTAGATACTACAAGCGGTGTTTATAATAGCTATACCAATGGTACTGGAACTTACAGTGTAACAACTAATGGTAGTGGTACAACCTTCAGAGCTCCCGATAACACAACTACCACAATTAAAGGCAATACTATTACAACTGGTACCATTAATGCAAATAAGTTTGTATCTGGTAATGTTACCATATCTAATAATAATGTAAGTGTTGGTACTAGTGCCAATAAGGTTGTTCTATCCGATGGTAAAGTGCAAGTGGGTGAAAGTAGCTTAACTGGTGATACACTGACTGTTAAAAACATTAAGCTAGGAGGCACCATCACTGATAATGCAGGTAATCCAGTTGGTGGCAACGATTTGTCCATGGGTGCTAATGGTTCTATTACCGCAACTGCTGTGGATAGTATTGGTACGAAAAAGAATACTTTTGTAAATAATTCTGATAATGCTTACATGATTCATTATACTGGCGATGGCAGTGGCACATATACCCAATCTGGCAAGGTAGATGTTACTGCCAGCGGAGCAACTATGTATGGTGCGGATACCAACACTTATGTAAGAGCTGGTCAAAATGGTAACATCGATGTTAAAGCAAATGGTGGTAATGGCATTTTTACTGTTACCAGCAAGAACTTTACCGTTAGCAGCTCTGGTAAGGTTACAGCTAAAGGTGGATCTGATGTTAAGGTAACAACTACCGATAGACAATACAGCTCTGTAGTAGATACCGCTAATGGTGTCAAGAATTCTGCACTGGTATATGATGCTACAAATGACAAATATGTTGAAGTAGCAAAGGTGCAAGTAACTACCAGTGGTGTGAACGAATCCCATGTAAAAGACGGTATAAGCCATACTGTAACTACTAATACTTCCGGAACCGCCTTTACGGGTTCTGATAATGGGACTAACTTAGGTACTACCACTATTAATGGCAGCAAGATTACTACTGGCAATGTGGTTGCGGGCACCGTAACTACTGGTAGTGCAAGTATGACCAATGGTAAGATTACTGTAGGTACTAGAACAACTATTACCGATGGTAAAATTACTTTGGGAACAGGTACTACTTTGGGAGATGGAACCATCACAACTAAGACATTGAATGTAGATACAATTAACCTTGGAAACAAGATTATTGATAACAATGGAAATACTATTGGCAGCGATTTGACCTTAGGTGCAAATGGTTCCATTAATGCAACTGCTGTGGATGCAGCCGAGACTAAAAAGACTGTTCTCAACAATAATGCCGATTCTTCTTATATGATCCACTATGAAAAGAATACTGCTGGCAATTATGCACAATCTGGTAGGGTAGATGTCACTGCAAGTGGTGCAAGCATGTATGGCAATAATGGTTCAACTTATGTAAAGGCAAACCAGGATGGTACTGTAACTGCTAATGGCACTAATTTCTCTATTTCCCAAGCTGGGAAAGTAACCGCAAAGGGTGGCTCTGATATTACTGCAACTGATACAACTACGGGTACTAAAGCTCAAGCTACTGTAACTACTAGTGGTATTAATGATATTTACACCAAGAAAGATGCAGCTGGAAATACCCTTGCTACAGCAAGCTCTAGTGTAAATGGTAGTGGCATTACCGAATCTTTAATTAGCAAGGATGCAGCAGGTATTACTACTTCTTCCGCAAGTTCCACTATAACCAGCACCGGAATTAAAGATACTTACATAGACTATGAAAATGGTACTACTCATACTGTAACCACAGGCACTAATGGTACGGTCTTTGGTGCATCCGGCAATGGTAGCGGTACTACTACCATTAATGGCAATACCATTACAACAGGTACTCTTAACGTTGATAATATTGTTTTAGGTAACAAGATTATCGATAAGAATACTGGAACTATTGGTGGAGACTTAGTAATTAGTGCTGATGGTAGCGCAAGTTTTGCCGAAGGAAAGGTGAAAATTGACAGCGTTGGTAACTTTAGTGCCGCTGACGGGAATTTTAAGGTAGATTCCAAGGGTAATGTAACCAATAGAGTTGAGATTGGTACAAATAAAGTAACAAATACCACTAGATATAACGAGAATAAGAATATAGTAACCAATGGTATAACTACCAACACTCATTCTCAAACAGCAACTAGAACTGCTGATACCATAGCATATGGTACATACACTTCTACCAGCTCTCAAACTGCGAAAACCATTTCTAATACTATTAGTGGTGGCGCTTACAATGTTGGCCAAACTATGAATGGTGAAGCTGGTACGATTACTAATACAGCCGGTACTACTACCACTACACTTTCAAAGGATGGTGGCTTGGTAGTAAGCTCAGTGGATGCCAATAACGTTCGCAAGAATGTTATTATCAATGATGGTGATGTAGGAATCAGAGATAAGAATAATAATAGCATCAATCTATCTGATTTAGGCTATTTGGGTGATTTGGATGATGAAATTGCAGCTAGCGAGCAATATATCAATGATAAGACTGCTGTTGGGGCAATTAATGCTGAAGCTCAAATTCGTCGTGATGAAGTGGCACGCCTTGATAATCGTATTGATAAAGTGGATGCTAAGATTGATAAGGTTGGCGCAATGGCTGCTGCAATTGCTAACTTGCGCACAATGGGCTATGATCCTACCGCTCCGACAGAAATCGCTGTAGGTATTGGCCAATACAGGGATAAAACTGGTGCTGCATTGGGCTTCTTCCACTATCCCAATAAGAACTTTATGATTAGCTTAAGCGTTTCTACTTCAGGTGAAGAAGTAATGGGTGGAATTGGTGCAACATGGAAATTCGGCCATAGAGACCCAGCAAAGGTTGCTCAAAAGGAAGCTGAAAAAGCAGAAAAGGCAAAACTTGCTAAAGCTGAAGCTATGAAGCAAGCTGCAAAAGCAGCAAGGGTTAAGGCTCAACAGGAAAAGCATGCTAAAATGCTAGCAGCTAAATAAGTAGTACTTTTATAATTAAGGCAGGTTGGCCGGTCCACCTGCCTTACTTTTTAATGGAGGATACAAAGAATGAAAAGAATGATAGTAGCTATTATAATGGTAAGTTTTTTGATTATTAGTAGTGTTTGTTATGCTGCCGAAGGAGGTTCTTTGAATAAGCAGCAAAGTTCTATTGAAAGCTTTTTACGGGGAGTAGGAGGTTTGGAAACAAGTTACTCAACAGTAGCAAATGGTTTTGGTCCAGAGCTCAAGCAAAAGATTACGGCAGAAAGCTATGTGCAGTTGCAAAAGACGGTTAAGGAACAATTTGGTAGCTTGAAGGAATGTAAATTCTTTGAATTTAGAGCATATGACGAATTTTACTCTGTAATATATCTAGCATCATTTAGCAAGGAGAAAATCGTAAATGCATCATTTAGATTCAGTAAAAATAATAAAATGCTAGATTTTGCTCTAACCCCGATTAAGGAAAATAACAAATGAAGCGCCTTCTCGCGAAGTTATTTTTATGGATCTTAAATATAATAGTTGCAATTTGGCCTGTAGAAGCTAATGCATCAAACCTTGTTCAAGCAGGTAAAACTGATTGTGGTATGCTTTATGTAGATATAGACACTGTTGAAGTCCTAAAAAAAGATAGCCAGTATTTTTTGCTATTTGCTGCAGAAGAAAAATTTACAGATACAGAGTTTTTGCAGGCCTTGCATAGTGATGAGGATTTGGCTACTGTAACATCGGCCTATTATCTATATATGTTTAATAGTTCTGGCATTGAGTATTATCTTTTGAACAAATACTTGCTAGATGATGCTGGCAAAGTTGTTGTTGATTTGAGTGAAGAGGCCAAGGCTATTGTTTTGCGGAGAGAGGATATTGCATTGTTAAGGGCGTATGCAATATCTTTAAAAGTTGTAGACAAAAAGAAAAAAATACGCAGGTTTTATTAAACCAACAATAAGCAAAAGCCCCCTGCTACTGCGAATTACAGTAGAGCAGGGGGCTTTGTGTTTTTCTTTAAAATTGCAATAAATTAATCGTCGAATCTTTCGGGGAAGAAGATGCGCAGTACCTTGTCATCATGAGTCTTGCCCATGGCGTTGCCGATGAGGAAGAGCACCAAGGAGAAGAAGATACCTAACACAATTTGGTGCAGGCTCATGAATTTAATCTTCATGGCCATGGTTACGCAGTAAACCAGCACGCCGCCGCCCATGGCAGCAATGGCACCGTATTTATTAGCCTTGGGCCAGAACAATCCGAAAATCAATACCCAAAAGAAGGCTGTTTCCAGGCCGCCAAAGGCAAACATATTAATCTGCCAAATTACTGAAGGAGGATTAATAGCAATAGCGTAAACAACAAGACCTAAAACAACAGTAGCAGTCAAGCTGTACAATCTGACCATGCTATTGGACAGGCTTTCTCCCTTTTCGCCCTTCATGTTCATATATACATCCTTGACGATGGAGGAGGAAGTGGACAAAAGCAGGGAGGATACAGTGGAAATAGTTGCTGCAATGGGTCCGATGATGATAACGCCGGCCCAGAAGGGGGACAAGCTGTTCACAATGGCAATGGGGATGATATTATCTACGCTGCCGTAGGCTTTGATGCCTTCGGTGAGGATGCCCTTGCTGAGCACGCCAATCCAGGTAGCAACTAAGGTCATAGCACCAATAACGATGGTGCCTATAATCATAGCTCTGTGGAGGGCTTTAGTATCCTTGTAGCTGATGCCACGTACAACGGACTGGGGCAGAGCCAGAGTACAAATACCAACCAAAAGCCATTGGCTAATATAGAGGGAAATGGGCATTTTGCCACGGGACAGGGGCTCCAGCATGTCGGGATGCTTGGTGCCGATGTACTGCATCATGTTGTCGAAGCCGCCGCCAACGCTCATCATGCCGCCCATCAAAATGCACATGCCAACGATCATGGCAATGGCACAGCAGGCATCTGTTACAGCCACACCCTTGAAGCCGCCGATGGTGGTATAAATGACTACGATTAAACCAAATAAACTTAGGCCTGTTACATAGGAAAAGCCGGTTACTGCCTCGAACAATTTGGCTGCACCTACAAATTGTGCCACCATAGTGGAGCAGAAGAAGGCCACCATTACCAACGCCGCCATATTGGCCAAAAGATTGGACTCATAGCGAGCTCGCAGCACATCGATAACGGTTACAGCGTCGATTTCGCGAGCAATAAGGGCGATTTTTTTGCCAAAAACACCCAATACCAGAAAGATTACAATAACCTGGACAATGGCCATGTATAACCAGCCATAACCAATAACCCAAGCCATGCCGGGACCACCCACAAAGGTGCTGACACTGCTATAGGTAGCTGCGGTGGTCATAGCCAAAACGAAGCCGCCTAGAGTGCGTCCGCCGATGAAATAATCCTTGGCGAAATCCTTTTGGCGATTTTCCTGGGAAGCACGTTGAATATAAGCACTGATACCCAGCATGCATACTAAGAAGATGAGAACAGGAAGAAGATTGAAAAGATTACCCATTATTTTTCATCCTCCTTGCTGTCTAAATCAAAGTTTTTAAAGACTTTTTCCGTAAGGAAAATGGTCACAAGAATGGCAAAAATCCAAGTGCCGACGCAGCCGCCCCAAACCCACAGAGGTGTGTGGAGAATAGTAATGTCGCTATCGGCAAGGCCAAACCCCGCTAGGCACCAAAAGATGATGACGGCAGCTGCTGCCACACATGTTGCCTTAGCTTCCCTGTTGGCTTGACGAAATTTTTCGCTTCTTTTCATACATTTGCTCCTTTCCAAAACAAATCATCAACACAGCAACAGCATAACCAAGCTTCCAGCACTCAATACTGGCAAATTTTAGGCTTTGCTGATACTAACTCCTAATTGTCTGGTAATAATTAATTATACCATTGATTAGCTAATGCAACAATAATAAAGTTTTCAGAAACAGGTTTTTGTGTTATAATGAGCCATGGTGATGTTATGAAAGAAAGGTTTTATAATTGGGCCACCATGTGGCTGACTTTAAGTGTGCTCTTTTTTTGGGTAGAATATGGCACCAACTGGCTGGAGGTTGTGACCTTGGGTGGCTTGGTGGCCGGCGCCTTTATAGAGGGCTTTATTGTGAATATGGGCTTAGGATTGATGTGGCTCATTGTGAGCAAGCCCTTTAAGCAAGGGGAGTTGGCAGAGGCTTTGCATATGTATGCTGATTTGGCCAAGGCTATAGTAGTTGTGGCGGCCTTTGTTTGGGAGGGTGCGATTACCTTGACCAAGCTCATGCCGGGCTACACCATGCATACAACACTACCTCATCTGGTATTCTTGCTTTTGCTATATCCTTTGGTGGGTATTGTCTTGGAAATTTTGATTAGAAAAAGGAGCAATGCTGGTAATGGAAATTAAACTTATCGCCAGTGATATGGACGATACGCTTTTAAATAGTCAATGTCAAATCTCCCCGCGCAATGAGGCTGCCATAAAAAGTGCTTTGGCTCAAGGAAAGATATTCCTTTTGGCAACGGGCAGAATGTATGTATCCGTGCGTCCTTATGCAGAGCGTCTAGGTCTGGATGTGCCCCTGGTAACCTACAACGGCGCCTTGGTCAAGGGCAGCTTAAGCGGCAAGGTCTTGTATGAGCATAAAATGGCCTTGTCCACTGCCAATGAGGTTTTGGCCTATTGCCGGGAGAAGGGCTATTATTTGCAGCTTTATGTGGGTGACAGCATTTTGATTCATACGGAAAATGCATGCTCACGCATGTACAGTAAAATCAGTGGCATCCAGACCACGGCTATTGGGGATGCTGTCTATCATACGGAGGAAGCACCCTATAAGATTCTCGTAATGACGAAGGCAGAGGAGTTTCAGGCTGTGTGGCAGGATTTTGCTGCCAAGTTCAAGGGCAAGCTGGATGTGACCAGCTCCAAGGATAATTTTTTAGAGCTTATGGAGCCGGGCATCAATAAATGGGAAGCAGTAAAAGCTGTGGCGGCCAGCTATGGCATTAAGCCGGAGGAAATCATGTGTATTGGCGATTCCAACAACGATGTGAAGATGATTGCTCATGCCGGTATTGGGGTTGCCATGGGCAATGCCAAGGATGTGGTCAAAAACCAGGCCAAGATCGTGACTGCCTCCAATGATCATGACGGGGTAGCCCTGGTCATTGAGGCTATTTTGACTAAGCAGGCTGTGGAGCAAGAGCTACACTAGCGCGAGTTATAGGCAGGTATTGTGGAGTGAAGGAGTATTTTGAGGATGACTAAAATGCTTTGCTATGCGCTCGCAATACCTGCTCTTGTCATATAAAGGAAAGTATTATGGCTATTTTACCAATTTTTATTCCCCATGCCGGCTGTCCCCATCAATGCGTTTTTTGTAATCAAAGGACTATTAGTGGACAAAAAACAGCCGCATTGCCCGGGGCCAAGGCACAAATTCAGCGCTGGCTGCAGTGGCTGCGACCTAGTAAGGCTAACGAAGCGGCCTTTTATGGTGGCTCCTTTACTGGCTTGGACATGGACTTGCAAAAGCAGCTTTTGGCACTAACCGATGAACTCTTGGAGCAGGGGATTATTGGCAGTGTACGCCTTTCCACTAGACCGGACTACATCAATGCTGAGGTGTTATCCCTGCTAGGGGAGCATGGGGTGGAGCTGGTGGAGCTGGGGGTGCAGTCCCTGGATGATGCGGTATTGCAAAGAGCGGAGCGCGGGCATACTGTTGAAGCAGTCTATGCAGCCCACAAGCTGTTAAAAGAGTATGGCTTCAAAACTGGCATTCAGCTGATGGTGGGCATGCCGGGGCAGGACTTTGCCAGCGTGCAGGATACAGCTGCCAAGGTGGCCCAGCTGCGACCAGATATTGCCCGCATTTATCCGCTGTTAGTTATCAAGGACACTCCTTTAGCTCATAGCTATGAGCAGGGCGCTTTTGTTCCCCTAAGCTTAGAGGAGGCAGTGGAGCAAAGCGCCTACCTTTATAAAACTCTGACTCAAGCCGGCATTAAGGTCATTCGCATTGGCTTGCAGCCAGATGAGGAGCTATGCGAGCCAGGAAATATTATAGCCGGTCCCTTTCATCCCTCCATGGGCGAGCTGGTGAAAAGCCGTGTGCTGCGCAACCATTTTACCCCTATTTTGCAGGAGCTGGTGCAGGGTGGTGCCAAGGGAGTGCTTTTTCATTGCCCACGAAAAATGGAATCCAAGCTGCGTGGTTTGAAAAACAGCAATATGCAGTATTGGCAGCAACAATTTCCCGCTTTGGAAATCCATCTTATGCCATCCTCCGGAGAGGGTATAAATTTATGTCTCATGGGCTCTGCTTGCGGGCTTGTGAAATGAGCTGATTTTATGATAAAATATTAAGATAAAAAGATTTTACTATGGAATGAATTAGGTGATTATTAGTGCGCTTAAAGTCCTTTACGACCTATGGCTTTAAATCCTTTGCTGATAAAACTGAATTAACCTTTGATAAGGGAATTACTGCTGTTGTGGGACCCAATGGGTCTGGCAAGAGTAATATTTCTGATGCCATTCGTTGGGCTTTGGGCGAGCAAAGCGCCAAATATTTACGTGGCTCAAAAATGGAGGACGTAATTTTTTCTGGCAGTGGCAAGCGTCGTCCCTTGGGTGTGGCAGAGGTTAATCTGGAATTTGATAACAGTGACCACACTTTACCGCTGGATTTTGATACGGTTAATATTACCCGTCGTCTCTATCGCAGTGGCGACAGTGATTACGCTATTAATAAAAAGAATTGCCGCTTGAAGGATATCATAGACTTATTGGCGGATACTGGCTTGGGCAAGGGCTCCATGGCCATTATCGGTCAAAACAAAATCGACGAGATTTTGAACAGTCGTCCTGAGGATAGGCGGGGACTTTTTGAGGAGGCTGCTGGTATTGCCAAATACCGCTTGCGCAAAAAGGATGCCCTGAGGCGTTTGGATGATACGGGGGCTAATCTGACCCGTATTAACGATATTCGCACCGAGGTTGAGGCTCAGGTGGAGCCTTTGGCAAAGGCGGCGGAAAAAACTACCAAATTCAATGCCCTTAGCGAGGAGCTAAAGCTATGCCAGCTGAGCATTTTATTGCGAAAGCTGGACAATATGGAAAGTCTTAAGGCTAGCCTTGAGGCACGTAAGGCTACTGCGGCGGACTTTTTCAGCCATCAGGCTGCCGTTTTGAGCAGTCGGGAGGCCGAAGCAGTGCAGGTACAGCGGGAGCTGGACCAATTGGCCGAGGGCTATAGCCGACTGCAGGAGGACATTGCCGCCAGAGAAAAGGCCTTGGAAAAGCTAAGCGGTCAGCAGGATGTGCTCAGCGAGCGCGCTGAACAAAGCCAGCGGGCCGTGGCCCGCTTGGAGCAGTCAAACGCCAAGCTGAGCGAGCAGGCTGCAGGGCTGGAGGCCCAAATGCAGGCGTTAGCTGCAGAGTTTGATGCTGTGGATAAGGAACGGGCTAAGGCGGATTTGTCGGTCAAGGGGCTACAATCCGAGCGGGATGAGCAGGCCCAGGCCTTGGCAGAGGCCCAAAGCAGGAGCAGCGATGCGCAAAATGCTTTCTTTGCCGGCATGCAGGAGCTGCTGAAGCTGCGCAATGAGCTGCGCAGTCTGGAGCAGGCTCAGGAGCTGCGCATGCGCAAGCGTGATGCTTTGAAGAAAAATATTGAAGAGGCCGAGGCAGCCCTGGAGCGTAGCCAAGGCCATTATAATAAACTTTTGGAAGCTCAGGCCGGCAACGGCCACCAGCAGGAGCTGGTGGCAAAGGCTGCGGCCGAGCTCACCGCGCAGCTCGACGAGCTGCGCAAGGCTCTGCACGAGGCTGCCAGCGAGCAGCAGCAGGTGCAGCGACAGCTGACCAATGCAGAAACCAAGGCGCAAACACTGCGCCGCATGCAGGATAGCTATGAGGGCTTTGGCGTTGGCATCAAGACTGTGCTGAAGGCACAGGCAGCTTGGCGACAGGACCTTGTTGGCGTGGTGGCAGAGCTAATAAAGGTTGAAGACCAATTTGTGGCGGCCATAGAAACGGCCTTGGGCGAGGGCGCACAAAACATTGTGGCCCGTACAGCACAAGGGGCCAAGCAGGCCATTGCTTTCTTAAAGCAAAGCGGCACTGGCCGGGCCACCTTCCTGCCTCTGGATACGGTGCAGCGTCGCTTCCCCTCCAAGGAGGAAGCAGCGGCGGCAACCTTGCCCGGCGTGTGCGGCTTTGCGGTGGACCTTTTGCAATACGCTCCCGAGGCAGAAAACGCTATCCGTTTTCTGCTGGGTCGGGTACTCATTGCCGAAAATATGGACGCCGCCTTGGCGGCTGCCAAGGCGAGCCATTATCGCCTGCGTGTTGTTACCCTTGAGGGTGATGTTGTGAACGCCGGCGGCAGTATGACAGGCGGCGCCCGGAAGCAGCGTGAGGGCTATTTGAGTCGTGAGCGGGAAATCAAGCAGGCGCAGCAGCTCTGCGACGCGCTGCACCAAAAGGTGCTGCGCTGGCAGGAGCAGCTGGAGCAGCAGGAGCGGGAGGCCAAGGAGCTGACCCGCAAGCAAAGCGAGGCCAAGGAGCAGCTGGCACAGCTGCGACTCAAGGGCAGCGAAATCCGCCTGCACCTAGAGCAGCTGGAGGCCACCAAAAAGCGTGAAAACGATAATTTACTCTTACTTTTAGATGATAGAAAACAGGTTACTGATGAATATATGGCCAACCGGGACAAGCTCAAGGCACTGCGTACCAACGTCAGCGAGCGCGAGAGCTTGGATGCGGAGGCTAGGGAGCAGCTGGAAGCCATGAAGCGCCAGATTGCCCAATTGGGCAGTGCTGTGACAGCCTTGGAAAACCAGCTGCAGGATGCACGGGTAGCGCTGGAAACATCAGCCGCCAAGGCGGCGCTGAACAGCCAGCGCATGCAGCAGCTTGATGCTGATACCCTGCGGGTACGCAGGGAAATCAGCGCTAATCAGGAGGAAGTTCTCAAGCTGGAGCAAACCATTGCGGAATGTACTAAGCGCAAGGAGGAGCTGCAGCGTCAAGGTGAAGAGGAACTGGCGGAGCTGAATAAAATCGTCAGCGGCAAGGACGAATTCACTGAGCAGCGCGGCGCTCTGCTTGGCAAGCAAAGCCAGCTGGAGCAGGCCGTGGCTGCGGCCCGCAGGGAGACTATGGACAGCGAGGCAGCTTTAAGGCAGGCAGAGCTGGAGCTGGCGCGGCAGGAAAGCGACTACCAGCATGTGGTGGAGCAGCTAAAGCAGGATTACCAGCTGGATGAGAATGAGGCCAGACTGGTGGATATAAGTCAGGTGGCGCAGTTGGATTTGAAGGCGCTACAGCGCCGGGCCAGCAAGCTATCCTTGGCCATCACAGAGCTTGGTCCTATTAATGCGGCAGCGATTGAAGAATACAAGGCTGTGAAGGAGCGTAGCGAATTTTTACGCAAGCAGTACGAGGATTTGTCCGCGGCCAAGGATAATTTGGAGGCAGTCATCACCGAAATCAATAGTGGAATGACCAAGCGCTTCAAAGAAGCCTTCGCTCAAATCAATATTTATTTTGCGCAATGCTATGTGAAGCTTTTTGGTGGCGGTACGGCAGTTCTAAAGCTTACCGAGCCGGATAATATTTTGGATTCCGGCATCGATATCCAGGTGCAGCCTCCGGGCAAAAAGCTACAAAGTCTGTACTTAATGAGTGGTGGCGAAAGAGCCCTGACGGTTATTGCTTTATTATTTGCACTGCTTAGCTATCAGCCGGCACCCTTCTGTATTCTGGACGAAATTGACGCACCCCTGGATGACGCCAATATCCAGCGCTTTGCTAATTTCCTCAGAGAATACGCAGCCAAAACTCAGTTTATCATGATAACCCACCGCAAGGGCACCATGGAGGCGGCGGATATTATGTATGGCGTAACCATGGAAGAATCCGGTGTATCGAAACTGTTATCCGTAAAGATAAATGCAAAGGAGAGTTAATTATGGGATTTTTTGAGCGCTTAAAGGAGGGCCTTTCTAAGACTCGGCGCAATTTTACTGACCGTATTCAAGAGCTGGTGGGCCTGTCCACTGCTATTGATGATGACTTTTTAGAAGAGCTGGAAATGATTTTGCTCAGTGCGGACGTGGGCGTAAAGACTACGGAAAAGCTCATTGAAGCCGTGCGCCAAGCTGCTCGCAAGAAGGAAATCAAGGGTACCGAGGATGTTATTCCCTTCCTGAAAAAGTACATGGCAGAGCTTTTGGCTGACAGCGGCCAACGCACCCGTATTGGCGCCAAGCCAACTGTAATTTTGGTAGTGGGCGTTAATGGTGTGGGCAAAACCACCACCATTGGCAAGCTGGCAAATTATTTTACCCTGTTCAAATACAAGGTAATTTTGGCAGCAGGCGACACCTTCCGTGCGGCAGCTGCGGAGCAGCTGACCATTTGGGGCGAGCGTGCTAAATGTGATGTTATTCGCCACAACGAGGGCGCGGACCCGGCAGCAGTGGTGTTTGACGCAGTGAAGGCTGCTATTGCCCGCAAGGCTGATATCCTTTTCATTGATACTGCAGGCCGTTTGCATAATAAGGCTAATCTGATGAACGAGCTGGAAAAAATTCATCGCATTATTAAGCGTGAAATTCCTGAGGCTCCCCACGAAACCTTTCTGGTGCTGGATGCCACCACTGGTCAAAATGCCATTAACCAGGCCAAGGTTTTCATGGAAACTGCTAATGTTACCGGCGTGGTGTTGACTAAGCTGGATGGCACTGCTAAGGGCGGCGTGGTTGTGGCCATTAAGGAGGAGCTGGGGCTGCCCGTAAAATGGATTGGCGTGGGCGAGGGAATTATGGATTTCCGTCCCTTTGAGCCTGATAAGTTCGTGGAAGCATTATTCGATACCGAAAAATAAAAAAAGTGGAGGGTGACAAGTAAAAATACTTGACAACCCTCCGCTTTTCGATTATACTACTAAAGTCGAGTAAATTTAGTTGAGGTAGAATTATGTCCGGAGAGGAAATTTTTCAGCAGCGTATGCGCTTAGGCAGATTGTTCGATATCTATGGCGGCCTGCTGACAGAAAAGCAAAGAACCTGTTTGGGGCTATACTTCTACGATGACTTGTCCTTAAGCGAAATTTCGGAGGAGCTGGGCGTATCCCGCCAAGCAGTCCACGACCTTTTGAAAAGAGTGGAGCAAATTCTGGAGCGTTATGAAACCACGCTAGGTGTGCTAGCCAAGGAGGAAGCGCTGCATGAAGAGCTACATCAAGTGATGAGCCTCTTGGCTCCCTGCGATAGAGATAAAAATGACGAAGCCGCAAGAATTTTGCAAGACATTTGCGGCGAAGGTAGGTAAAGCGAATGGCATTTGAAAGTTTATCTGAAAGATTACAAAATGCATTAAAGATGTTCCGCGGCACCGGCAAGCTCACTGAAGACGACCTAAAGGCTCCTATGCGGGAGGTACGTATGGCTTTGTTAGAGGCCGACGTAAACTTTAAGGTTGTTAAAGACTTTGTAGCCAAGGTAAAGGAGCGTGCTCTGGGCGCCGAGGTCAGCGAGGGCTTGAATCCTCATCAGCAAATCATTAAAATCGTTAACGAGGAATTGATAGAGCTGTTGGGTGGTACCCAAAGCAAGCTGACTGTAGCGCAAAAGCCGCCTACAGTAATTATGCTGGTAGGTCTGCAGGGCGCTGGTAAAACCACCACCGCCGGTAAGCTGGCCAATTATTTAAAGAAAAAGCACAAAAGACCTTTGCTGGTTGCAGGTGACGTTTATCGTCCCGCTGCTATTACCCAGCTGCAGGTTTTGGGCGAGCAGCTCAGCGTTCCCGTTTTCACCTTGGGTGACAAGGTTTCCCCGGTGCAGATTGCTGAGCAGGCCATTGAAAAGGCTCGCAGCTTGGCTTGCGATACGGTTATCATCGATACCGCAGGCCGTTTACATATTAACGAAGAGCTGATGGAGGAGCTGCGCAATATTAAAGCCGCAGTAAATCCTCAAGAAATCCTGCTGGTTGTAGATGCTATGACCGGTCAGGACGCTGTAACCGTAGCCGAAAGCTTTAACAGTGAGCTGGGCATTGATGGCTTGATTGTAACCAAGCTGGATGGCGATGCTCGCGGCGGTGCAGTGCTCTCCGTAAAGGCTGTTACCGGTAAGCCGGTAAAATTAATTGGCTTGGGTGAAAAGCTGGATGCTTTGGAGCCCTTCCATCCGGACCGCATGGCTTCCCGTATCCTGGGCATGGGCGATATTCTGACTCTGGTGGAAAAGATTCAATCCACCACGGATTTGGCCAAGGCTTTGGAAATGGAAAAGAAGCTGCGCAAGGATGAATTCACTCTGGAGCAGTTCCTGGACCAAATGCAGCAGGTGAAAAAGCTGGGCTCTTTGGAAACTATCCTGGGCCTGATCCCCGGCATGGGCGGCATCAGCCAAAAGCTGAAGGAAGCCAATGTGGATGAAAAGGAATTCGATCGCATTGAAGCCATTATCCGCTCCATGACCCCCAAAGAAAGACGTAACCCTGATATCATCAACGGTAGCCGTCGCAAGCGCATTGCCCTTGGCTGTGGCATGCGTGTGCAGGACGTAAACAAGCTGCTGAAAAACTTCGAGGAAAGCAAGAAGATGATGAAGCGCATGCAGGGTATGGCTAAGTTTGCATCCAAGGGCGGCTTCCGCATGCCCTTTGGTCATTAATAAAAATCAAAAAGTTCCATGTTGTTTGAGATATATTTAAGGAGGTGACTATCAACATGGCAGTAAAAATTCGTTTAAAACGTATGGGTGCTAAAAAGGCTCCTTTCTATCGTATCGTAGTAGCAGACGCTCGTTCCCCTCGTGACGGTCGTTTCATCGAATCCATCGGTTACTATGATTCCACCACTACCCCCGCTAACGTAAAAATCGACGCTGAAAAAGCTATCGATTGGATGGGTAAAGGTGCACAACCTACTGATACCGTTAAGAACCTGTTCAGCAAACAAGGTATCATGAAGGCTTTTGCTGAAGCTAAAGCTGCAAAATAATTTTTGAGAGAGGCGTGATCTACATGAAAGAATTGGTAGAAGTAATGGCCAAGTCTCTTGTAAGTAATCCCTCTGCAGTAGTAGTGGAGGAGGAAACTACCGGTACAACAACGGTACTCCGCCTCCATGTTGCTTCTGAAGACATGGGCAAGGTTATTGGAAAACAAGGCCGCATCGCCAAAGCCATCAGAACTGTTATGAAAGCAGTAGCAACCCGCGAGAATGTAAAAGTTATTGTGGAAATCGTCTAATCAAGGATGGTAAGTAATGGATAAAATGATGGTTAGAGTTCCCGTTGCTATCAAGGCAAAGGTAACTGAAGATTTAAAACTGAAAATTATTGGAGATCTCCAAAACACCATAAAGAATATGGAGCTTGATCTGGAGCAATTTGAGTTCCAAGCTAAAAAGGCTTTGCATCAGGCTGCATCTGATTTGAGCGTGCTGCCGGCTTTGCGCGAGCAAATCGACATGGAAAGAAATAAACGCACTGCTGCTAAGGCTGAAGCAGAGGCTAAGCTCAAGAGAGCTGAAGCTCTGGAGATGGGTGCTGAAATTGGTCATGGTACCTTAGAGCGTACCGTAGAAATCACAATCGGCACTGATCTGGAAGCTTTGATGGGTGCGGAAATCCTCACCGAAGACGGTAAGGTTATTGCTTTCCGCGAGTAATTTATGCACAACCAAATAGTAATTGGTAAGATTGTCGCTCCGCACGGTGTGCGGGGCGATATTCGTATTCTGCCTTTAACCGAAAAGCCGGAACAATTTTTAGACTTAGAGTATTTGCTTTTACACGATGGCCGCAAGCTGACTGTAAAGAATGCCCGCTTCCATAAGCGTATGGTCCTGGTAACCACTGAGGAAATCAAGTCCATGAACGAAGCAGAGCTTTTGCGTGACCAAGAGGTTTTGATCAAAGCAGAGGATTTGCCGGAACTGGAAGAAGGACAATTTTATGTGGCCGATTTAATCGGTTTGCCTGTTTTTGACGAAGAGGGCAAGCAGATAGGCACCTTTAAGGATTCCTTGAGCACTGGCAGCAATGATGTTTATGTGATTGCTGTGCCGGGGGAAAAGGACATTCTTTTGCCCGCTTTGAAAATTTATGTCAAGGAGATTAACCTTGCGGAAAAGCGCATTGTTGTAACCTTGCCTGAATGGGTTGATGAAGCATGAAATTCCTGTTCATAACATTATTTCCCGAGCAGATTGAGCAGGCTGCAGGTCACAGCATCATCCAAAGAGCTGTGAACAAGGGACTGGTGGAAATCAGCTGTATAAATCCCAGAGAGTTCACTCACGACGTGCACCGCACGGTGGACGACACTCCCTTCGGAGGCGGCGCCGGCATGGTGCTGAAGCCCGAGCCCATGGTGGCGGCCATTCGCAAGGCTAAGGAGCAACTGCCCAATGCTCGTGTTATCGCCATGTGTCCCGGTGGGCGCACCCTGAAGCAAAGCATTGTGGAGGAATATGCGCACTGCGGTCAGGACTTTATCTTCGTCTGCGGCCATTACGAGGGCTTTGACGAGCGCATCTTCCATTGGGTGGACGAAAAACTTTCCATCGGTGATTATGTGCTCACCGGTGGGGAAATGCCGGCCCTGATTGTGATGGATGCTATTGCCCGCTTTATTCCCGGAGTATTGGGCAAGCTGGTCAGCGCAGAGGAGGATTCCTTCAGCACCGGTCTTTTGGAGTATCCCCAATACACCCGACCTGTGAATTTTGAGGGTCTGGAGGTACCGGAGGTGCTGCGTGGTGGCAACCATGCTCTGATTGCTGCCTGGCGTTTGCAGGAATCGCTCAAGGCAACCTACTTCCTGCGTCCTGATTTACTCACCGAGGAGCAGCTGCGCTTTATAGAAAAGCCCCTGCCCTATAAGATGAAAAAGTCCCAGCGCAAATTTTGGGAGGAGCTGCGGGGGAAAATTGCTGCTAGCAAGGCAGAGCTTGCAGCTAAAGCAGGAGTAGAGCACAGGGAAGAAGAGCAGGCAGCGTTGCTAAAGGAGGATGAGATACATGGCTGAACTATATGTGGGCTTAGTGCACTATCCCATTTATAACAAGCGGATGGAGGTAATTGCCAGTGCGGTGACCAATTTTGATATTCACGATATTGCCCGCACCTGTCGCACCTACGACGTGAAGCAGTACTATTTGATTCATCCTAAAGAGGCCCAAAAGCAAATGATTCACAAAATCCTGCACTATTGGCAGGAGGGCTATGGCAAGGTCTATAATCCGGACCGGGCCGACGCCTTGGAGCGCGTGCATTGGCTGGAGGATATTGAAGCTGCAGCCCGGGACATCGAAGCTCGCACCGGTAAGAGACCCTATATTGTTACTACTGACGCACGCATTTATCCCAACACTGTCAGCTATAGCTTTATGCGGCGCCAGCTGCAGGAGGGGGATAGACCTATTCTGCTGTTATTTGGTACTGGCTTTGGTATTGAAGCCGAGGTCATGAAAAGCTTTGACTATATTTTGGAGCCCGTCTATGGCTCCTGTGATTACAATCATCTGTGCGTTCGCAGCGCTGTGGCCATTATTTTGGACCGCCTGGCTGGGGAAGCATGGTTTGAAAAAGAGTAAAATTTTGTAGTATTTATTGCACTTTTTGCTTGCTTTTAAGCTGGCAATGTGGTACAATTGACGTTGTGTAATACGGACGGTCCGCTGTGGAGTTCACACATGAACGTCTATGATTTTAGGAGGAAAAAATGAACATTATTGAAGTATTGGAACAAGAACAACTGCGCAGCGACATCCCTGATTTTAAAGCTGGTGACACCGTAAAGGTTTACTGCAAGATTATTGAAGGCAGCCGTGAACGTATTCAGCTGTTTGAAGGCGTTGTAATTTCCCGCAGCGGCTCCGGCGTACGTGAAAACTTCACCGTTCGTCGTATTTCCTACGGCGTTGGCGTTGAAAGAACCTTCCCGGTTCACAGCCCTCGTATCGACAAGATCGTAGTTGCTCGTCGTGGTATCGTTCGTCGTGCAAAACTGTACTATCTGCGTAACCTGACTGGTAAGGCTGCTCGTATCCGCGAAAAACGCTAATAAGTTCATTTCAATAAAAGGGATTGCCGTAAAGCAATCCCTTTTATTATTTTAAATAGCACATCGCTTATAAGCAGCCATCTGCTTCACAAATTCTCGTCGACGTACCTCTAGTACGACTCCTCGAATTTGTTCGCATCTAACTACTTCTAAGCGATGTTGATGAGCGCAAGTTTATAAAATTGTCATACTTTCATACTGACGAAAACACCATTTTGTGTTAAAATAGACAAAGAACTTTTTCAGAGAGAGGTGTATATCTTGAGCAGTAAGAATCAGACTTCTTGGCAGGACACTGCTAGCGATTGGCTGGTTTCTATCATCGTGGCGGTGGCCTTGGCCTTTTGCATTCGTACCTTTTTAGTGGAGCCTTATATGGTGGAGGGTTCCTCCATGTATCCCACCTTGAAGAACCACGAGCGTTTGATCGTGGATAAGCTGAGCTATTTTGTGACCAATCCCAAACGAGGCGAAATTGTGGTTTTTCGCTTCCCCAAGGATGAGAGTCGTGACTTTATCAAGCGCGTCATTGCCGTAGGCGGTGATACCATCGAGATGAAGAATGGTCAGGTATTTGTCAATGGCCAAGCCTTGAAGGAGGATTATATCTATAAAAACGACCCCAAGGGTAAGAATATTTCCAGCTATCGCAAAACCATTGTTCCTGAAGGCACTATTTTTGTTTTAGGCGATAACCGCAATAATTCTGAGGACAGCCGCTTTGCCGATGTGGGCTTTGTGCCTCACAAGCTGGTGAAGGGCAGAGCGTTGGTGTGCTTCTGGCCCTTGGGCAATATGCGCGTCATGGAAGCTGACACGGGTATGGGCAAATGAGAATAGAGGATTTCAAAATTCAATGGTTCCCCGGCCACATGACCAAGGCTAAGCGCATGATGGAAGCCCAAATCAAGCTGGTGGATGTGGTGGTAGAAATGCTGGATGCACGCATACCTCGCTCCAGCACCAATCCCATGCTGCAAAATATCCTGGGCAATAAGCCCAAGGTTATTGCTCTCAACAAGATTGATATGGCAGACAATGCCAAGACGGAGCTGTGGCTGGAGAAGCTGAAAGGCAGTGGTCTGCCCGTGTGCAAAATTGATTGTGCCACTGGTAAGGGTGTGAAACAGCTTATCAGCGCTATTCAGCTGGCAGCTAAGCCGGTAATCGACAAATGGCTGAAGAAGGGCGTGCGTAATCGTCCTGTCCGTGTAATGATTGTTGGTATTCCCAACGTGGGTAAATCCACTTTGATTAATCGCCTTGTGGGCAAAAATAAGGTTATGGCTGCGGATAAGCCCGGTGTAACCAGGGGCCAGCAGTGGGTGACCATTGCCAAGGGCTTGGAGCTTTTGGATACTCCGGGTGTACTTTGGCCTAAGTTCGAAGACTCCTCCGTGGGCTTTGCTTTGGCTGCTACAGGCGCCATCAAGGAGGATGTTTTCGACCGACAGGATGCAGTGCAGCTTTTGTTGGACTTCATGCTGCAGAAATATCCTGAAGCACTAGCTTCTAAGTACGCTGTGACCGTAGAAGCAGGGGAGACTGCCCAAACTGTGATGGCCAAAATCGCCACCGCTCGCGGCTGTTTGAAGGCTGGCGGCATGTTGGACTTGGACAAGGTGGACCAGCTGGTGCTGCGTGACTTCCGCTCCGGTCGCTTAGGTCGTTTCACCGTGGATGAGCCTTGACTAAAAATTCTGTAAAATTTTGTTTTTTGCTACTGACAAAGAGAAAATTTTGTGGTACAATAATTTCAGATAAGAAAGCTTCATATGCCGCTTTGTAGTGTTTCGCTATAAGGCGGCTTTCTGTCTAAATGAAGCTTGGCAATCAGGCTTTGGTGCTGAAGGGCAGCAAAGAGCTTTGAAGGAAGTGACAATATGAAAATCAGCGAAGTAAAGGAGCTTTTAGCAGGCGAGCCCACGGCGGAGCAACTAGCAACGCTCAAGGACGATGAGCGCAGCGGCGTGCAAAAGCTTGTGGCCGCCTACTACAAGCGCTTAGAAAAGGCGGCTTTAGAAAAGGAACGCTTTGCCAAAATGCTCACCTATGAAAAAGAGTACTATGCTCAAGGCGTGCGTTACGTAGCCGGGGTGGATGAGGCTGGGCGCGGCCCCTTGGCCGGTCCTTTGGTTATTGCAGCGGTTATTCTCCCCCAAGATGTATTCATCTCCGGACTAAATGATTCCAAACAAATTAGCGCCGTCAAAAGAGATAAGCTCTATGATGAGATTATCGCAAAAGCTGTTGCTATTGAGGTCAATATCGTCAGCGTCAGCAATATAGATAAGTACA
Source organism: Phascolarctobacterium sp. (assembly GCA_030540395.1). Classification (GTDB taxonomy): domain Bacteria; phylum Bacillota; class Negativicutes; order Acidaminococcales; family Acidaminococcaceae; genus Phascolarctobacterium_A. The sequence continues at coordinate 17,175 of JAUNWI010000013.1, read as the reverse complement.
ATATTTATTCTGCAACCCAACGGGGTATGGCGGAGGTACTGGAGCATCTGCCGGTGCGGCCACAGGTTGCGCTTATCGATGCCATGCCTGTACAAGTTAAGGATATGGAAACAGTGCCCATTGTACACGGAGATGCCTTGAGCGTGTCCATTGCTGCAGCTTCCATTATTGCCAAGGTCACTCGTGATCGAATCATGGAGCGACTGGATGAAAAATTCCCTGCCTATGGCTTTGCCAATAACAAGGGCTATGGCAGTGGTGCCCATATGCAGGCAATTGCAGAATTTGGTGCTACCAGGTGGCATCGCCGTAGCTATGAACCTGTAAAAAGCATGCAGCTAGAGCCAGTAGCTGCAGCTAAAAATGAACTCTATAGTCCCCAATTAGATTGCCATTATGTGTTCTCAATCGACGCGTAAGCTGGGACTATACGGAGAGGACCTGGCCTGTAAGTACCTACAGGCCAAGGGCTATGTAATATTGGAGCGCAACTTTCGTTGTCGGCGCTTCGGAGAAATTGATATTGTGGCCAGTAAAGCCGGGGTACTAAGCTTTATTGAGGTCAAGACGCGCCGCTCCAGTCGGTATGGCAAGCCGGCAGAGGCAGTGACCTTGGCGAAGCAAAGAAAAATCTATCGCGTTGCACAGTATTACCTCCAAATGCGGGGCTTAGCTAGTCGCATACCGGTACTTTCCTTTGATGTAGTGGAAATCATCATTGAAGGGAGTGCGGGGATGCGACTTTTTCATTATCCGCACTGCTTCTAAAGATTTGGAGGAGAAAAAATGTTTGCTCAAGTAAATGGTCTGACAACCTGTGGTATTGATGGTGTGATGATTTTGGTGGAGGTGGATATTTCCAACGGACTACCCAATTTCGATTTAGTGGGCCTGCCTGCTATGGCAGTGCGTGAATCTAAAGAAAGAGTGAAGGCCGCTTTACGCAATAGCCATTATCCCTTTCCCTTGACAAAAATCACAGTGAATTTGGCACCGGCGGATCTACGCAAGGAGGGCTCGGGCTTGGATTTGCCCATCGCCATCGGCCTTTTAACCTGCTCCCGTCTCATTGAAACCAGCAAGCTGGAGGGCAAGGTCTTTGTGGGCGAACTATCCCTGGATGGGCGCATTCGTAAGGTTTCCGGCGTGCTCTCCATGGTCATGGAGGCCAAGCGCTTCGGGGCCAAGGAAATCTTTATACCTCAAGAAAATGCGGCGGAGGGCAAGCTCATTCAGGGTATCAAGGTATACACGGCGTCTACGCTGCAGGAAATAGTGGAGCATTTGCAGGACGAAAAGCTTTTGGTGCCCCTGCCCAAGGAGAATATTTTGCAAAACAAGCAGCGCATTTACCATGTGGATTTTGCGGATATCAAGGGACAGCTGGTGGCCCGTAGAGCTCTGGAAATCGCCGCCGCTGGGGGACACAGCATCATGATGATTGGCAGTCCGGGCTGTGGCAAGACCATGCTAGCCCGGCGGCTAGTGACCATCCTGCCACCCATGACGGAAAGCGAAGCGTTAGAGGTAACGAAGATTTACAGCATTGTGGGCATGCTGCCTCAAGCGGACAGCGTCATGCTGGAGCGTCCCTTCCGCAGTCCCCATCACAGTATTTCCGGCAGTGCTTTGCTCGGTGGTGGCTCCACGCCCCGTCCAGGCGAGGTGACCCTGAGCCACAACGGCGTGCTCTTTCTGGATGAACTGCCGGAGTTCGAGCGTTCCACCTTGGAGATGCTGCGCCAGCCCTTGGAGGATGGGGAGGTAAGTATTTCCCGTGTGCGTGCGGCCATGACCTTTCCTAGCCGCTTTATTTTAGTGGCTGCGCAAAACCCCTGTCCCTGCGGTTACCTTGGTGATTCCCGCCATGTTTGCACCTGCAAGCAAAGAGATATTGAAAACTATAGGCGTAAAATTTCCGGTCCCCTTATGGACAGAATAGATATGCAAATTAACCTTGCCAGAGTGGATTTTTCCGAATTGAAGGATAAGCAGGCTGGAGAAAGCTCTGCCGTGATTCGCGAGCGCGTGGTACGCGCTCGCCAGCTGCAGCAGGCACGCCTGGAGCCATGGGGGATACATTGTAACGCGCAAATGGGGCGGCAAGAGGTAGTGAAATACTGCCAGCTGGATGCCCAGGCTCAGGCAGTAATGGAAAAGTATTTTAATATCCTCAACCTTAGCGCTCGCAGCCATGACCGCATTTTGAAGGTGGCCCGCACTATTGCTGACTTGGCTGGCTGTGCCAACATTCAGGCTGCCCATATCGCCGAAGCTGTAACCTTGAGAGCAAATAATCGGAGCTGATTTTTAGGTAAGAAAGCAGGTTTAATGCCTGCTTTCTCTTTCTTTAAGCTTCCTTTCTTCCTGCCACCACTAGCATTTACCCGTCAAATATGTTATAATTTAATGACGAATTGTTTATCTAAGGGATTTCTATGCTTATTTTTAAGGAGTTGCCATATTTTCATGTTAGGATTGATTAGTGCTGTGCGTAAAAACAGTCTGGCTGAGGCCGCCGGTATCGTGGCCGGGGACAAGCTTGTGTCTGTTTGTGGCGCGCAGGTGAAGGATATCATCGAACTAAGCTTCTATACCACCGATTATGAGGTTGATTTGGAGCTGGAGGACAAGGACGGCCAGCGCCGTCAGGTACATATTGATAAATATCCCGATGAGGATTTGGGATTGGAGTTTGAGGCAGCAGTTTTTGACAAGGTCAGCACCTGCTATAATAACTGCATCTTCTGCTTTGTGGACCAAATGATTCCTGGGATGCGCAAGGGTCTATATGTACGTGATGACGACTATCGTCTGTCCTTTTTATATGGCAATTTTATCACCTTGACCAATCTCAAGGAGGAGGATTTTCAGCGGATCATCCAAACCCATATGACGCCGCTGTATGTTTCCGTCCATGCTACGGACCCTAAGGTACGCTGCGAAATGATGCACAATCGCTTTGCCGGTGAGCTCATGGAGAAGCTGGAGCGCCTGTTCGCGGCAGGCATCGAGGTGCACACCCAAATCGTCTGCTGTCCTGGCTATAATGACAGGGAAATCCTGACCAAAAGCTTTGAGGATTTGTATGCCGAGCATCCCAATGTGCTGACCATGGCCGTGGTACCGGTGGGTATCACTAAGCACAGGGAGGGACTGCATCCCCTGCGGACCTTTACCAAGGAGGAGGCAGCTGCCTTGATAGACCAGGTCACCCCTTGGCAGCAGCAATGCCGTGAGGAAACAGGCAAAACCTTCATTTATTTGGGGGATGAGTTCTATCTGTTGGCCGGGAGAGAAGTGCCTACTGCCGAATGGTACGATGGCTTCCCGCAGCTGGAAAATGGCATTGGCCTGACTCGCAGCTTCCTTGATGAATGGCAGGAGACACTGCAAAGCATGGGCAGTTATACTGCCACTAGTCCGGCGATGATTCCCGTGGGTGAGAGTGCTTACAATGTGCTGCAGCCTTTAATGGATGACTTGAATAAGCAGTTTGGCAGTGAGCACAGTTTTGTGCCCGTTGACAACCAATTCTTCGGCGGCAAGGTGAATGTGACCGGTCTTTTGACTGCGGGGGATATCCTGCGTGTGACTAAAGACTTAGGCAAGCGGGTGATTTTGCCCGCAGTGGTCCTCAACAATGACAAGCTCTTTTTGGATGACAAGTCCTTGGAGGAGTTCAAGACTTCCTTCGACGGTAAGGTGGAAATTGCCAAGGATGCCAAGGAGCTTTTGCATTTGTTACTAGAAAGCTAGCGAGTAGGTGAGACTATGTTACAGGTATACACCGGTACAGGCAAGGGTAAAACCACTGCTGCCTTGGGCGTCGCTTTGCGTGGCGCAGGGCATGGCTTGAAGACCCTGATGCTGTGCTTTTTGAAGGATGACCCGGAATACGGTGAGGCGAAAGCGGCAGGCTTTGTGCCTGGCTTTGAGCTGCGTCAGGTAGGACGCGACGCCTTTGTAAACTTTAAGAATCCTGCTCAAATCGACTTGGATTTATGCCGTGCGGGTTGGGAAGCAGCCAAGGAGGCTATTCTTAACAAGCAGGTGAATATTGTGATTCTTGATGAGCTGAACATCGTTTTAGCTACTAAGATGCTGCCTCTGCAGGAGGTTGTGGACTTTCTCAAGGCATATCAGCATGAGTTAGAGATTATCACCACTGGTCGTGGTGCGCCGGAGGAGCTCATTAAAATCGCTGATTTAGTGACAGACATGAGCGAAGTGAAGCATTACTTCCATAAGGGAGTGTCTTCACGCCTTGGTATTGACCATTAAGGATAGACGAAGCCCCCTTCCGCCTCGCAAGCTCGGCACCTCCCCCGGAGGTGGAGGCAACCTGCTAATATACTTTTATTCAAATTTTACACAAAAACGCTAGATTGAAATAAACATTTATAGTATGATGGAGGAAATTGATTATGGGAAAACCTATTGTTGCTATAGTAGGACGTCCTAATGTTGGCAAATCCACCCTGTTCAATATTTTTGCCAATAGCAGGATATCCATCGTAGAGGACACCCCCGGTGTAACTCGCGACCGCCTTTACGCCATGGCAGAATGGCTGGACCACGAATTTATGATGGTGGATACCGGTGGTATCGAAATTATGAATGCCGACGCCATTGCAGTATCCATTCGCCAACAGGCGCAACTCGCTATTAAAGAGGCCGATGTCATCCTCTTCGTGTGCGACGCGCGCAGCGGCATTACTACCGAGGATGCGGATGTGGCAAGATTATTGCGTCAATCCAAAAAGCCCATTGTGCTGGCTGTGAATAAGGCCGACTCTCCCAAGCAGGAGATGAACATTTTCGAGTTTTATAATTTGGGTATTGGTGACCCCATTCCTGTTTCCGCCTCCAACCATTTGGGCTTGGGTGATTTGCTGGATGCAGTGGTTGCTAAATTCCCCAGTGATAAGCTCGGTACCAGTGTGGATGATGAGGACGAAATTAAGGTTGCTCTGATTGGTCGCCCCAACGTGGGCAAATCCTCTATTTTCAATGCCTTGGTGGGCGAGGAGCGCTCCATCGTCAGCGATGTAGCCGGCACTACCCGTGACGCCATCGATACTCCTGTAGTACGCAATGGCCAAAAATATCTCTTTATTGATACTGCGGGCATGCGCCGCAAGGCCAAGGTAGACGAGCCCATTGAAAAGTACAGCGTGATGCGCTCCCTGCGTGCTGTGGACCGCAGCGACGTGGTCCTCATGGTCTTCGACGCTGTGGAAGGCGTCACCGAGCAGGATAAGCGTATTGTTGGCTATGCTCATGAAGCAGGCAAGGCCATTATTTTGGTAGTGAATAAATGGGATTTGTACGAAAAGGACAATAGCTCCACCCTGCGTTATACAGAAACTCTGCGCAAGGAGCTGGTGTTCCTGCAATATGCTCCCTGCGTGTTCGTGTCCGCTGTGACCAAGCAGCGCATTCATCGTCTGCCCGAGGTTATCAGCTACGTGGCCGAGCAAAACGCTCAACGCATTGCCACCAGCATTTTGAACCAGGTTATCGAGGATGCAGTGGCTATCAACCCGCCGCCCACAGAAAAGGGCAAGCGCCTGAAGATTTTGTATGTAACTCAAGTAAAGATCAAGCCTCCGACCTTCGTTATTTTTGTCAACGAGCCGGAGATTATGCACTTCTCCTACCAGCGTTATTTGGAGAACAAGCTGCGTGAGGCCTTTGGCTTCGAGGGTACTCCCATTCAAATGATTATCCGCGGCAAGAACGAGGACGAATAAAATTAAGTTAGGTGATGTAGATGCTAAATGAGGTGGGAATAGTGCATTATGTCCTGGGCTTTGTGCTGGGACATCTGTGTGGCTCCGTACCAAGCGGTTTATGGCTGGTACAGGCCCTGCACGGTATCGATATTCGTAATTATGGAAGTAAAAATATAGGCACCACCAACGTTTTCCGCACGGTGGGACCCACCACGGCGGTGCTGGTGCTGATTTGCGACATGCTGAAGGGCATTATCGCTGTGGCCTTGGTGAACCACTTCTTCCACAGCCCGGAGCTGGATGTGGTGACGGCCTTGGGTGCTCTTTTGGGCCACAATTATTCCGCCTTCTTGGGCTTTAAGGGCGGCAAGGGTGTGGCTACAGGCTTGGGCCTGTTGGTTTTCCTCATGCCGAAGGTGGCTGGCACGGTCTTTTTAGTGTGGCTGGTGCTGGTGCTTATCACACGCTATGTATCCTTGGGCTCCATTGTGGCAGCGATTTTGACACCCATCATGTCCTGGTACTTTGCTTATCCCTGTGCGTATATTATTTTGGGTGCCATCGCCGGCTTCTTTGTGGTGCTGCGCCACAAGGAGAATATTGGCCGCCTTTTGAGTGGCACGGAAAGCAAAATCAAGCCGGGCAATGCCAAGAATTTGCCCAAATAGCATAAGCCAAGCTTAGCTAAAGTTCTGATTAAGCTTATACAACGTCTCTTTGGTACCAGAAAGCTGGTGCTCAAGAGGCGTTTTTGCTTTTTCTAGCTGTGGTGGACATAAAAATGCGCAAATTTTTCACAAAAAAACCTTTGTACTTTTCACACAAACAGTGGTATAATATGCGTAGAGTTTTTTAGAAGAAAGGGGACTGTACTATGTCTGAAAAATCCACATTCTATCTGGTTAGGGAAGAAATTCTTCCTGAAGCCATTAAAAAGACCATAAAAGTAAAGGAAATTCTCAAACGCGGCGAAATCAAAACCATCAACGAAGCAGTTGAAAAAATGGGCCTGAGCCGCAGCGCATATTATAAATACAAGGATTTTGTTTTCCCGTTCTACGAAGCCAGCAAGGAAAAGATTATTACCCTGTCCCTCTTGTTGGAGCACAAATCCGGCGTGCTGTCCAAGGTTTTGAACACGGTGGCTGATGATTCTGGCAGCATTATGACCATCAACCAGGGCATTCCCCTGCAGGGCGTGGCCAACACCACCATTTCCATTGAAACCAAGCATTTGACTGTTGATTTGGAAGCTCTTTTGGACAAGCTGCGCATGATTGACGGCGTAAAACGCTTGGAGGTTTTGGGCCAAGTATAAGCAAAGGTCTGTGATGAAATTTTAGCTGGAGGGGGCTTTGTGAATAATGAAGGATTTTATTAATGTGGGCCTGCTGGGCGCGGGCACAGTGGGCGGCGGCGTCATCAAGGTTTTAGAAAAGAATGCTGCCGATATTGAAAAGAAGGTGGGCAAGCCCATTCGCATTACCAAGGTTTTGGACCGCAATGTGGAGAAGCGTCGCGCCGAATATGGTGAACAATACTTTTTTACCAATAAAATCGAAGATATTTTGGACGACCCCGATATTGATATCGTGGTAGAGCTGTTGGGTCGTGAGCATCCTGCCAAGGAGTACATCGTTGCTGCCTTTGAGAAGGGCAAGAACGTGGTTACGGCCAACAAGGACGTGATTGCTCATTATGGCGAGGGCATTTACACCTTGGCCGAGCAAAAGGGCTTGGACTTTATGTTCGAGGCCAGCGTTTGCGGTGGCATTCCCATCATCGAGCCCTTGAAGACCAGCATGGCCGGCAACCAAATCCATTCTGTGATGGGTATCGTGAACGGCACTACCAACTATATGCTGTCCAAGATGTCCAACGAGCATCTTGATTATGATGAGGTTTTGAAGGAGGCCCAAGCCAAGGGCTATGCGGAGTCCGACCCCACGGCCGACGTAGGCGGCTTGGACGCTGCCCGCAAGGTGGTTATTCTTGCTTCCATCGCCTTCAATACTCGCATCAGCTTAAAGGATGTTTTAGTGGAAGGCATCGAGAATATCGAAGCCTGCGATATTAAGTATGCTCAAAATCTAGGTTATGCAGTGAAGCTTTTGGGCATTGCCAAGAATGATCCGGAAAACGGCATTACTGTGTGCGTAAAGCCCACCATGCTGCCCTTGACCCATCCCTTGGCCGGTGTAAATGGCGTGTATAACGCAGTCTTTGTGAACGGCGATGCCATTGGTGAGGCCATGTTCCTGGGCATGGGCGCAGGTCGTCTGCCCACTGCCAGCTCTGTTGTGGGCGATATCATCGAGATTGCTCGCGACATCCAAAGTGGCAGCACGGGTCGCATTGCCTGCACCTGTTTCAAGGAAAAGAAGCTGTGCCCACCGGAAAAGATGTCCGCTCCTGCTTATATTCGTCTGCAGGTTTTGGACCAACCAGGCGCATTGGCAGCCATCGCTGCTGCCTTTGGAGCGCAAAATGTGTCCTTGCGTAATGTTATCCAACAAAACGCAGCCAAGGGCCAAAAGGCGGAAATCGTGGTTATTACCCACAGCGTTTCCGAGTCCAATTTGCAGATGGCACTGCAGATTTTGAAGGTGCTGCCGGTTGTAGAAAAGGTAAGCTGTGTTATCCGCGTTGAGGATAGCAGCCTGGCATAGGGGAACAAGGAGAGTAAGATGAAAAAGGTTACGATTCGTGTTCCCGCTACCTCTGCTAACTGTGGCCCCGGCTTCGACACCTTGGGCTTGGCAGTGAATTTATATAATGAAGTAACTTATGAGATTACGGACACCAAGGGCTTTCAGCTGGAGGTGGAGGGCGAGGGTGCAGAGTATCTGAAGCCCTTTGGGCGTAATTTGGCCTTTGCCAGCTTTTTGAAGGTGTGGAATTTGGCCACCGACGGCCAGCGCATTGGCCTGAAGGTCAGCATGGTTAATCGCATTCCCATGTCTAGAGGCCTCGGCAGCAGCTCCAGTGCCATTGTGGCTGGTCTGTTTGCGGCAAATTGCTTATGTGATAATCGCTTCTCTATGGACGAGCTTTTGGGCTTTGCCACGGAAATCGAGGGTCATCCTGACAATGTGGCTCCTGCTCTGTACGGCGGCTTCACCATTAGCTATATGGAGGGCGAGCGAGCTCATTCTCTGCGCTTACTCCCGGCGAGGCCTTTGCAGTTCATTGCGGTGGTTCCGGAAAGCAAGCTGGCCACTTCCTTGGCACGCCAAGCGATTCCTGCTACGGTGCCTCACAAGGATGCGGTGTATAACACTTCCAGAGCATCCCTTTTAGTAGGTGCTTTGCTCAGTGGTAATTACGAATATTTGGGCATGGCCTTAGAGGACAAGCTGCATCAGCCGTACCGTGCTCATTTGATTCCGGGCTTGGCGGAGGTTTTTGCAGCAGCGAAGGCAGCTGGTGCCTACAACGCGATTATCAGCGGCGCAGGCTCCACGGTGATGGCTTATGCAGCGCCGGAGGCGGACGGCAAGGCCATTGCGGAGGCCATGGTGGCTACTTTTGCTAAGCAGGGCGAGCGTGCTGTGTACCACCTTTTGACTCTCGACACTGAGGGCGTGAAGGCGATTGGCTAAAGCGCAAGGCTCTGGTGATTTCAGAAAATTATCGGGAAAAGCTTGAAAAAGTGCTTGACTTTTCTACCATAATACAGTATAATCTTACATGTTGCTGATGAACAGCAACAACCCAAAATGTCGGGGCGTGGCTCAGTTTGGTAGAGCGCTTCCTTGGGGTGGAAGAGGTCGTGGGTTCGAATCCCGCCGCTCCGACCACGACATTTAGCCGTTACATTGGTGCAAGCTGATGTAACGGTTTTTATTTTGTTTAGAAGAAATTTCATATTTAGGCTTTTTATTGTCCCGAGTTTGTACTTGTCAGGCTCGGGCTTTTTTTGTGCTATATCTTGCACATTTTGTGGCAGTAGTAGTTCGTAAATTGTATTGACTTACAGATTGTGTGAGTGTATAATTATATATAATATCACTTTAGAATATCATAGAATTATAGAATGGATAATCATGAAGGAAGCGTACAGGATTGATTAAAATGTAGGTTTTGAACAACGCATGAGGAACGAGTATTCGCTAAGGAAGCTACTTTAAGTGAGCTGAATTAAGGAAGATGATGTATGGGTTTAGGGAGTTTGTTTAATATTTCCAAGATGAAGATTCGCTGGCAGCTGATGTTTTATGATGCAGTGATTTATGTTGCTGTCATTATTTTCATCGTGAGCGCTTATGGTCAGGAGGCCAGCACGCTCAGTGAATCACTGGTAGCGATTTTGATGACGCTGCTGTGCCTTTTGGTGTGCCGCACTGTGGGCGGCGTGTATAGCATGATCATCCGCTATGGCGGCGTGCATGTGTATATGCGCCTTTTTGCCACGGATTTGTTTGCTTTGCTGGGGTATTTTCTGGTGAAGTACGGCCTGCAGCTAGAGGGGATGACGAGCCAACGCTGGCTGATTATCATCCTGCTGAATCTTTTGGGTGCTGTGGGCATGCGCTTGATGTATCGTTATTGCTACCGCTTTGGCGTGCGCAGGACGAAGAAGGGCGAATTCTTACGTTGGCTGCTGCTCTTGTTCGCTGGTGACAATGTAATCAAGGAGCGTCGCAATGAGCACAAGCGCATCCGCATTGCTATTTTGGGAGCAGGACGTTTGGGCGCCGTTTTGGCAGATGAGCTTTTGAGCAACGACAGTGCTGCTTACGTACCAGTTTGCTTTATCGATCAGGATGAAAGCAAAACTGGGCGCGAGGTTATGGGCCTGCCAGTTCTCGCTGAGGGCGAGGAATCCTTAGAGGATTTGAAAGATTACGGCGTGCAAGAGATTGTTTTCGCCATTACTAATATTATCAACACGAAAAAGGACAGCCTTTTTAAGCTGTATAAATCCGCTGGCTACAAGGTAAAGGTATATGATTTTTCCGTTGCAGACGTGACCAAAAGCGGCAAGCGCATGCTGCGCGAGTTTGATATTGATGAGCTGCTCTTCCGTCAGCCTATTGTGGTGAACAGTGAGCTGGTGAATAACTATTACAAGAACAAGGTTATTCTGGTCACCGGTGGCGGTGGCAGCATTGGCAGCGAGCTCTGTCGCCAGTTGGCCAAGATGGAGCCGAAGCAGATTATTGCTCTGGATATTTACGAAAATGGTGTTTACGACCTGCAGCAGGAGCTGCGCTTATTATATGGCCAAAAGCTGAATTTCAAGGTGGAGATTGCTTCTATTTGCAGTCGGACTGCTATGGAGCGGGTGATGGAGGAATACCATCCGCAAATCGTCATCCACGCTGCTGCTCACAAGCATGTGCCCTTGATGGAGAAGAATTGCATCGAGGCGGTGGAGAACAATGTTTTCGGCACGCTGAATGTGATTCAGCTCTGCGAAGAGTACAACGCTCAGCGCTTCATGATGGTTTCCACAGATAAGGCTGTGAATCCCACCAATATCATGGGAGCGACTAAGCGCATGTGCGAGATTATTGCTCGCGCGCATTCCGCCCAAAAGGGCAACAAGGTTGTGTTCAGCGACACGCGCTTTGGCAATGTGCTTGGCAGCGCCGGCAGCGTCATTCCGCTGTTCAAGCGGCAGATTGCTAATGGCGGACCCATCACGCTGACAGATAAGCGCATCATCCGCTACTTTATGACCATTCCGGAAGCAAGCCAGCTTGTACTGCACAGTGGTGCCATTGCTAAAAACGGCGAGCTCTTCGTACTGGATATGGGCCAACCTGTGAAGATTTACGACTTAGCTGTGAACATGATCAAGCTGAGCGGCTTGGAGTCTTTTAAGGATATCGATATTATCGAAACTGGCCTGCGCCCCGGTGAGAAGCTCTATGAAGAGCTGCTTGTGAAGAGTGAGACTCTGCACAAGACTGACAATGATTTGATTTTCATTGAAAAGGACGAGCCTATTAGTATGGATGACCTCAATAATAGGCTACAGGTTTTGCAGGAGGCTTTGCAGTCCAATGATGATGAGACTATTAGGGATGCCATGCACAAGGTAGTTCCAACCTACAAGACTCCGGAAGAGGTTAATTGCAAAGCAGCTCAGTCCGCTGAGATGCAGAATGTGAAGATAGTAAAATTTACGAGGTAAAATATGGCTTTAACTTTAATGTATATCACCAATAATCCTGTTATTGCCCAGATTGCACAAAAATATGGCGTGGATAGGGTTTGGGTGGATTTAGAAACATTGGGCAAAGAAGAAAGACAAAAAGGACTAAATACAGTTAAATCAAAACACTGTATTAATGATATACGTGTTATTAAGCCCTTATTGACTACTTCAGAAATGCTGGTACGCGTAAATCCTTGGAATGAAAAATCTAAGCATGAAATAAATGAAGTAGTTGCGGCAGGCGCTGACATGATTATGTTGCCTATGTGGAAGTCAACTAGTGATGTACAACACTTCGTTGATACAGTTGCAGGAAGAGCAAAAACCACCTTGCTTTTAGAAACGAAAGAAGGTTTGGAGTGCTTGGATGAGGTTTTAGCTATCAAAGGAATAGACGAAATGCACATTGGCTTAAATGATTTGCATCTTGCTTATGGAATGACATTTATGTTTGAACTGCTAGCAGATGGTACAGTGGAGAAGATTTGTAAGAAAATCGGTTCTTCAGGCTTGCCATATGGTTTTGGTGGAATTGCGCGAGTTGGAGAAGGTACCTTACCAGCAGAACGTATTATCATGGAACATTATAGATTGGGTTCTACAAGGGCCATTTTATCAAGAAGCTTCTGTAATGTTGATAGTTTGAATTGTATCGATGATGCGGAGCCTATATTCAGAGACAATATGAAAGCTCTGAGAGCATATGAAGAGTCTCTAAAAAATGCAACTCAGGAAGAATTCAAAGAAAATATCCATTATGTAAAAGAATCTGTTGATCGAATTGTTAAGAGCATTAAGGAGAAAAAATGATTGTATCTAATGATATGGTAAAAAAACTGAAGGAAGAATATGGTGATGCCTTTTATCTTCTTGATTCGGAGCAGTTTAGGAAGAACTTCAAGGAATTAAAAGCTGCATTTAGCGCAGTTTATCCAAATTTCAACATTGCTTACTCTTATAAAACAAACTATACTCCGAAACTTTGTAAGATAGTTGATGAGCTTGGTGGCTATGCTGAGGTCGTATCTGAGATGGAATTGGAGCTTGCTTTGAGAATAGGTGTATCTCATGAGAGGATTATATGGAATGGGCCTACCAAGAATAAGGAATACATGGAAAAATTCCTTCTCTCTGGTGGCACAGTAAATATTGACTCTATTGATGAGGCTCTTTTAATAAAAGAGATGGCTACAAATCATTGTGAGAAAGTTCTAAATGTAGGTTTACGCTGTAATTATGATGTTAAAGATGGTGTGATATCTCGTTTTGGTTTTGATATAGAAAGTAACGAGTTTAAGCAAGCGTTAGAAATAGTAACAAATACCGATAATATTAAGTTTATAAACCTGCATTGTCATTTTGCAAAAAGGCAAATAGATTACTGGCCTGCAAGAGCAAAAGGCATGGTTGATTTGATTGACCGCATATGTATTATTCCTGACAGGGTAGATATCGGTGGTGGTTTGTTCGGAAAAATGGTCAAGGAATTAGAGGAGCAGTTTTCTTTCAAAATTCCTAATTACTCCGATTATGCTGAAGCAGCTGCTAAGGTGTTTGCTGACCGGTTCGCACATGAGGTCAAAAAGCCTGAACTGATAATAGAGCCAGGTTCAGCCTTAGTTGGCGATTGTATGAAATTTGTCGGTACCGTTATGGCTATAAAGAAGGTAAGAGGTAAGGCCTTTGCCACAGTTTTAGGTAGTCAGAAAAATATCAGCATGGGTGGTGTAAATCCTCCTATAGAGATTTTACATTTGGGAATTGATACCCATGAGTATGAGAATATGGATATTGTAGGCTTTACTTGTATTGAGGGAGATGTTCTTTATAAGGGATATAATGGACCATTATCAGTTGGAGATGTGATTGTGATTAGTAATTGCGGGTCCTATTCCATTGTCATGAAGCCTCCTTTTATTCTTCCTAATTTTCCGATTATAGACCCGACTGGTAATAAAGTAGAGCTGATCAAAAAGAAAGAAACATTTGACGATATTTTCCATACATATAACTATTGATGAGGTAATGTAATGCTGAGTTTTAATTTATTTATAAAAAGAGTTTTTGACTTAGTATCTTCAGGAATAGCAATAGTACTCTTTATGCCATTGTGGATTGGTGTAGCAATTGCTATAAAGAGAGATTCTGAGGGACCTATTTTCTTTAAGCAGGGTAGAAGAACTACTAATGGAAGAGTGTTTGAAATGTATAAATTTCGTTCTATGGTAGTAAATGCCGAAAGCATGGGTGCAGGCTTATTTAATTACGAAAACGACCCTCGTGTTACTAAGGTAGGAAGATTTTTAAGAAACTCTAGCATAGATGAATTACCGCAGTTATTCAATATATTTATGGGAGATATGTCAGTTGTTGGCCCTAGACCGTGTGTAACATACGAATTGGGCGATTTTGAAACATTAAATAAAAGATTTAAAAAGAGATTTGAGGTAAAGGCTGGATTGACAGGTCTAGCACAAGTGAAAGGCAGAAACGATATCTCTTGGAATGATAAGGTGAATTATGATAATCAGTATGTAGATGATTTTAAGAAATATGGTTTTTTGCTAGATTTAAAGATCATAGTTGAGACAGTTCTCAAGGTATTCAAAAAAGAGGATATCTACGAAAATAAAAAAGATGACAGCCTCTCTGATGCGGAAGCTGCCAAGCTAGAGGAAGAAGAAATCATCCGTATAGCTCATATACCTGATTAAAAATGGAGGGGTAAGTCATGAAATATGATGTTGCAAACAGAAGAATTTGGTTTAAAGGAGAAATTTTAAACGTTAATGACGCTAAGATTAATGTTTTGGCACCTACGTCTCAATTTGGATTAAATGTTTTTGAAGGTATTCCTTGCTATTGGAATGAGGAAGAGCAACAATTATATGCTTTTCGCCTTCAAGCACATTATGAGAGATTATTACGCTCTGCAAAGCTAATTCAATTAGATTGCAAATACACTATTGAGGATTTCACTAAGGCTCTGGTAGATGTTATTAAGGCTAATGAGTATAAAGAAAACTTGTCAGTACGGCAAACGCTGTTTGTAGATGGTTTTGGTTCCTGGGGCTCTGAAGGTCCTGTTGAGATGTTTGTTGCACCCATTCCGCGTGGGAAGACCAGTGCAGAGTATAACAAAAAAGGTCTTAATTGCTGTGTTACTTCTTGGAGAAGAATTAGCGATGAGACATTGTCCCCTCGCATAAAATGCGGTGCAAATTATATTAATAGCAGAGTAGGCCAAAGAGAGGCGCTACGCAATGGATATGATACATGCATATTCTTAAATGAGTTTGGCAAGGTAGCAGAAGGCCCTGGCTCTTGTTTCTTTATGGTGAAGGATGGATGTATTATCACTCCGCAACTTACTGATAGCGTGTTAGAAAGCATTACTAGAGATTCCATCATTAAAATTGCCTTAGCGAATGGCTATAAAGTAGTTGATAGAACGATCGATAGAACAGAGTTGTACACATGCGATGAAGCTTTCCTTTGCGGTTCGGCTATGGAGATTACACCAGTGTTATCAATTGATAAGTATATAATTGGCAATGGAGATACTGGAGTAATAACTAAGGATTTGCACATTACTTATCTGAAGATTGCACAAGGAAAAGATGGTAACTTTAAAGATTGGATAACTAGTATTTATTAAAACGGGTGTAAAATGTCAAGAAAATTTGTTAAAGATTTAGTTTCGGTAATCACTCCTGTATATAATGCTGAGCGCTTTATTCAACAAACACTAGAATCTATGGTTGCTCAGACGTATGAAAATATTGAGTTTATACTCGTGGATGATTGCTCTAGTGATAGTTCTGCCCAGATTATTCAATCATTTAAGAAAAAGTACTCCAACATTGTTTATCACTTACAAGAAAAGAATATGGGAGCCGGTGTTGCTAGGAACAAAGCCTTAGAAATTGCTAAAGGTCGATATGTTGCTTTTCTTGACAGTGATGATTTGTGGATGCCTGAGAAAACTAAATGTCAAATCGACTTGATGAAATCAACAGGTACACCACTATGTTATGCAGCCATCGAGATGATTGATGAGCAGAGTAAGATTATCAAAGGTAAAAGGTCGATTCCAGAGGAATGTGACTATAACTTGCTATTGCACAATACATTGATCGCCACGTCATCAGTAATTGTTGATCGTAATCAACTTGGCGATTTTAGAATGCCTGTTAGGCGCGGAGGGCAGGATTATGCTACTTGGTTAATGCTATTGCGTGGTAATGTAGTTGCCAAGGGTATAAACGAGGTTCTAGTAAAATACAGAATTAGTAAGGGTTCCTTAAGTTCTAATAAATTCAAGAGCATTAAGCAGGTATGGGATATACAGACACATGACATGGGAATTGGGAAAATCAATGCTTTATACAACATGGTATGCTTCGTAAAGAATGCATTAATGAAGTATCTTAAATAAAAAAGGAAGAGAACATGAATCAAGTTGACATAGTATTTGTTGTATTAGTGTATAGAAACTTTGCAGATTTAAAGGACTTAAAAGAAAGCATACAATCTAATGTTGATTGTACTTCTAAGGTTGTTGTAGTAGATGCATATTATGATGATAGCACTTCATCAACAATCAGAGAATATGCTAAAAATAACAACTATGAGTATTTATTGATAGAGAATAAAGGATATGGGTACGGAAATAACATTGGTATTAAATTTGCTATGGAGCATTTTGACTTTCAATACATTGTTGTTTGTAATCCAGATACTATAATAAAGACTAATATATCTATTAAGCAACTGAAGAGGTCGGGAAGCTGTATAGCTCCTAGAATAATAACTAGTCGTGGTAAGAATCAGAATCCTTTCTGGCCATATAAATCAAAATTAATAGAATTGCTAATGTATTTAGGCTATAAGCATGATTTAATTTCACTTGTATACCTAGGAGTATTAATCAATAAATTATATAGATTAATATTTTTTATAGCTAATAGGAACAGCAACCTACCTAGGATTTATGCATGCCATGGAAGCTTTCTAATTATGTCGAAGGAAATAGTGTCTAAAAATTTCAAATATGATGATGAAATGTTTTTGTTTTTTGAAGAAGCAGTTCACGCATATTTAATGGATTGTAAGAATGCTCCAATAATATATGATAAAAATATAAAAGTCTATCACAAAGAAGATGGTAGTATGAGTCTAGTGAATTTCGAAGAGTATCCATATCTCAAGCAATCTTATATGTACTATTATAACGAATATAATCTAAACAAAACGAAGGAAAGGTAGGAC
>JAUNWI010000022.1 GCA_030540395.1 Phascolarctobacterium sp. | reverse complement strand
GGTGTTCTCTTTTATTTTTATTTCCCGTTTTTCCTACAAAAACTTTACGCTAGCCTAAATATTGCGTTAAAAAAGCACTTTGGGCGGCCCTAATAACAGGTTTCACACACTTTTTTAGACGGGAGCATGCATTTTATGCTATAATAATTTTAATAATGTGTTTCCGTAGGAGGTTACTATTTGCTATGAGCTTAGAAATAAATGCGCTTTATCATGGCTTCAAGGTTCTTGAAGCCAATTATATTGAGGAGGTTCACTCCCAAGCTTACATCCTAGAGCATCTTTATAGCGGTGCCCGATTGTTATATTTAGCCAATGAGGATGATAACAAGGTTTTTTCCATTGCCTTTCGCACTCCGCCTGCAGATGATACAGGTGTAGCCCATATTTTGGAGCATTCCTCACTGTGTGGCTCCCGTAAATACCATCTCAAGGAGCCCTTTGTGGATTTGGTCAAGGGCTCTTTAAATACCTTTTTGAATGCTATGACCTATCCGGATAAGACAGTGTATCCTGTTGCTAGCCGCAATGAGAAGGATTTTCACAACCTGATGGATGTGTATCTGGATGCAGTTTTTTATCCCTTGATTTACGAAAACAAGTATACCCTGCGCCAGGAGGGCTGGCATTATAATTTGACCTCCCCTGAAGATGAGCTGAGCTATAATGGTGTAGTGTATAACGAAATGAAGGGTGTTTACTCATCCCCTGATTCCTTCCTGGAAAACGAGGCCATGAAGGCGCTCTTCCCGGATACCTGCTACCGCTTTGAGTCCGGTGGCTATCCCGACGCCATTCCTGATTTGACCCAGGAAGACTTTTTAAACTTCCACAAGACCTATTACAGCCCGGAAAACTCCTTTATTTATCTGTATGGTGATATGGATATTGATGCCACCCTAGCTTATTTAGACGAGGAATATCTGTCCCATTTTGCCAAAACAGGATTAGTACACAGTGAAATCCCTCTGCAGGATGCTTTGCCGCGCACTGCTGAGGTTGAAGCATACTATCCTGTGGATGCCAATGAGGACGTGAAGGGTAAAACCTATCATGAGCTGTCCATTGTTACGGGCAAGGCTACTGACACACTGACCAGCATGTCCCTGCGCCTTTTGGAAACAGTGTTACTGGAAAGCGAGTCTTCGCCCCTGCGTCGTGCTTTAATTGAAGCAGGCGTGGGCCAAAACATCGGTGGCAGCTATGTGGGTAGCCTGCAGCAGCCTGTGTTCAGCATTCGTGCTGCAGGTAGCGAGCCGGAGCAAAGGGATAAATTCATCAGTGTTATCTATAAAACACTGCAGGAGCTGACTATTAAGGGCCTAGATAAGGAGCTTTTAGAGGCAACCTTAAATTCCACCGAGTTCAAGCTACGTGAAGCAGATTTTGGCCCCTATCCGAAGGGCTTGATTTACGGCCTTGGGGTGCTGGATAATTGGCTTTATGGTGGTAACCCCTTGGAGGGATTGCGCTATAAGGATGCTTTGCAAACCATGCGCAAGGGCCTAAAAACGAATTTTTACGAAAGTCTTATCGAAAATTACCTGTTGGATAACACTCACAAGGTTATCGTTACCTTAATGCCCCAGCCGGGCAAGGAGGAAGCTGACCAAGCCAAGGCTGCTGCTAAAATGGCTCAAATTAAGGCTAGTATGAGCAAGGAAGAGCTGGAGCAATATGCCTTTGAATGTGCTGAGCTGCATCGTTTGCAGGCCGAGCCTGATAGCGAAGAGGCTAGAGCTGCTATTCCCATTCTCAAGCGCAGCGATATCCGTCGCGATGTGGAGACCATTAGTAAGGTTGAAGAGGGTAGCCAAGAGCAACGCTTGGTATATGTTCCTGCGGAAACCAATAAAATTGCCTATACCAATTGGTATTTTGACATTAGCAGTGTAACTCCGGAGCAAATGCCTCTGTGCTACTTGCTGACGGATGTGCTGGGTAAATTTAACAGTAAACGCTACACATATGAAGAGCTGTCCACCTATGGCATTATGTACACCGGTGGGGTGACCTTTGATGTGCGTGCAATTTCCGCCGCTGAGGATGCTGATGACTATCGCCTATACTTTGTGTTGAAGGCTAAGGCTCTGCTGGAGAATTTGCCCCATGTGTTCGATTTGCTGGAGGCCATTGGACTAGAAAGCATTTTGACCGATGTAAAGCGCTTCCAAGAGCTGCTCAGCGAGGTTAAAACTGATTGGGATGATGAATTCTTTAATCGTGGCCAAAACATCGCCATTTCTCGCCTGTATGCTTACTGCGGTGCCGGTGCAAGAGCAAATGAGCAGGACCAGTTTAGCTATTACCAATTCCTGAAAAAGCTTTATGATAATTTTGCTACGGAAGGTCCCAAGGTTTTGGCACAACTGCAGCAACTGCTCAAGCTTTTCTTCCAACAAAGTAAGTATACGCTATTCTATTCCTGCGATGAGGAGGATAGGGAGCAGGTGCAGGCCCAATGCCTGGCCTTTGCTGCCAAGCTACCCACGGCGCCTGTTGCGACCAAGCCTTGCATCTTGCCAGCACCTGGTCACAACGAAGGCATTACGACCGCAGGTAAGGTACAGTATGTGGCTGCAGGTGGCAATTTCGCCAAGCACGGACACGCTTATGTTGGCGCTATGAAGGTTTTAGAGACCATCCTAAGGTACGAATACCTGTGGACCAAGATACGCATTCAGGGTGGCGCCTACGGCGCCACAGCACGCTTTGAGCTCAACGGCCTGGGCGTGTTTGCTTCCTATCGTGACCCGCAGCTTGCCAAGTCTCTTGAGGCTTATCAAGAGCTGCCTGCTTGGCTCAAGAATGTGGAATTCCCGGCCCGTGAGTTGGACAAATATGTGATTGGTACCATCAGCGGCATGGATACGCCCCTAACCAATACCATGCGCATGGACCAGGCCGCTATTCAATATCTTAAGGATTTGCCTGATAGCACACGTCAAAGAATTCGCAACGAGGTGCTGGATGTTACCAATGCCGATTTGCAGGCCTTAGGTCAGGTTGTCGAGGACATGCTCAGCGATGGCTTGCTGTGCGTAGTAGGCGGCAAACAGCCTATTGAAGCTAATAAAGAAAAGTTTACCAGCATCATAAATGCGTAAGCTTTATTATGATGGTAGTCAATTACTTATAATTTAAACAAAAAACCGATGTTATTACTTGCATTAAGTACTAACATCGGTCTTTTTTATTCTTCAAGCTCTCCGCGTTTCGCAGCCTCAATGATCTCCTCGTAAGATTTAAGGACTGCATTATTGAAGCAAACGAGGGTTATTTCCATGCCATATTCTGGATTAGCATTGAGCCATTGGGTGCAGGTCAATAGGGCAATGCGCGCAGCTTCATCCAAGGGATAACCATAAACGCCCGTAGATATTGCAGAAAAGGCAATGCTGTGCAAATGGTACTTTTTGGCCAGCTCAAGGCTGTTTTGGTAGCAATTAGCTAGGTCCAGACGCTGACTTACCTTGCCGTCATAAATTGGCCCTACAGTGTGAATTACATAGGTGGAGGGCAATTTATAGCCATAGGTGATTTTTGCTTCACCTGTATCGCAGCCACCAAGTGTTTTGCATTCCTCTAGGAGCTCTTGGCCTGCTGCAAAGTGGATAGCACCATCCACGCCACCACCACCTAAGAGAGTACTATTAGCTGCATTGACAATGGCATCACAGTCAAAGGTGGTAATATCGCCGCGTACAACGTTTATACCATTTTTTTGCGGATGGTCTGCAAGCTGCTGCAGAAGCTCCTTGAGCATCTTTTTGTGCATCGTGAAGGGAGCAGGGGAGGCGGGGTTAAAAACAATACCTGCGATACCATCCATCTGCAACACAGCTTCAAAATAGTTTACAAGGGGACGCGCAATCAAAGCATACTCATCGGATTGAGTAGTGCCAAAGGCTTCTGCACTGGAAAACGCAGCTACAAATACTTGACCATCACCTGTGGTATGAGTAACAAGAGCTAATTGACCCTCGGCCTGAGCAGCCAGGGAAACAGGAATTTGTACATCTGCACCTTCACGCAGCAGATTACTCACTGCTCGTAAAAGCCGGGTAAGAGTAGCTTCATTTTGCTCAGCAACATAAAAGCTATATGCATTGGCGATGATATCAGTAGAAAGATGAAGCATAAAGAGGACTCCTTTACTAAAAATATATAAGAAGATGGGGTAATTATCTGATAATTTTTTAAGAAAAGCTATAGGTATATTGTAACTGATTTGGGCCCAGATAGCAAGAAAAGCAGCTCAAAAGAGCTGCTTTTTCTATACTGTGATGTAAATATGATGTCATAATGACAGTGATTTGAAATCAGTTAAGAGTCAAATGAAGCATTACAGCATGCGGAAAACGGAAATTACCTTACCCAAAACCTGGATATTATCAGAGCCAACGATGGGTTGATACTTATCATTTTCAGGCTGCAGACGTACACTGCGCAGCTCGCGGAAGTAACGCTTAACAGTAGTTTCTTCGCCATCAATTAAAGCAACAACGATATCGCCGTTATTAGCAAAATTTTGCTTACGAGCGATAATATAGTCATGGTCCAAAATACCTGCATTAATCATGCTGTCGCCGCAAACAGAAAGCATGAAAACGTCATCATCGCAACCAATCAGATCACGAGGAATAGGATAGGTTTCTTCAATATTTTCTACAGCCAAAATAGGCACACCAGCAGTAACCTTGCCAACCAGCGGTACAGGAACAAGGAGTTTGTTTCTCCAAGCATCGCTTTCACTCATGAGCTCCAAAGCACGGGGCTTAGCAGCATCACGTTGAATGAAGCCATATTCCTGCAGCTTCTTCAGATGATTATGAACGCTGGCACTGGAGGACAAACCAACAGCGGTACCAATCTCACGTACTGCAGGCGGATAACCCTTGCGGTTAATAAAATCACGAACAAATTTTAAAATATTGCGTTGACGCTCAGAAAGCATGTCTTCGGTATAGTTGCCATCAAAATCAGGGGGAAGAGCTTTTCTACGACCCATAATCCAGACCTCCAATCATATGTTTAGAAATACCTTAGTAATATTATAACAGATAAAACTAATTTCGTCAAACAGAAGTGCGGAAAAATAGTTGTAATTTTTACGTCCGATAATATATATTATGTTAAATTTGCTTCTTTTCTGAAGTGAGGTTGCTGATCTAGCTATGCAGTTGCATGTATAAAATGAAGTTATCGTTTAGAGGTTTTTTCATTTAGGTGTCTAACCACTTCTTCAAATTTCCACTTACACTAAATATTATACTACTATTAAGGACATAAGAAAATAGTCCGATACAAGCTTATAATTCTTTAGCTCATATCGGACCTTATTACTTATATTTTTGTAGTAGTAATCTTATTCAGCGCTCAGTTCACTGGAGCCAGCACTGCTGATGCTCTTTCTTCTTTCAGAAACACGTTCCCAGTGGTCAAAGTAAAGCTTGGTTTCCGCCACAACCACACCACTCAAACCAATCAAGGCAATCAAGTTCGGGATTGCCATTAGACCATTGACAATGTCTGCGATAACCCAAATAGTTTCCAGCTTCAGGAACACGCCCAAGCCTACTAGCACAATGTAGCAAATGCGGTACGGCATAATACCCTTTACACCAAAGAGATATTCGCAGCAACGCTCGCCATAGTAGCTCCAGCCAATAATTGTACTGAAGGCAAAGAGCACTAAGCCAAAGGTCAGCATGTATTTTGCAAGTCCAGGAAAGGCACTGGCAAAGGCAGCCTCTGTCATTGCAGCGCCATTCACATCGCCGCACCAAACGCCACTAACAATCAAGGTCAGGCCAGTCATGGTGCAGATGATGATGGTATCAATAAAGGTACCGGTCATGGATACAAGGCCCTGCTCCGCCGGCCATTTGGTTTTTGCAGCAGCTGCGACAATAGGTGCAGAGCCCAAGCCTGCTTCGTTAGAATAAATACCGCGAGCAATACCGCTACGCATAGCAATCATAATGGTAGCACCAAGGAAGCCACCTTGAGCTGCGGTAGTAGTAAAGGCACTATCGATAACCAGCTTGATGGCTGCAGGTAGCACATCAACGTAGTAAACAAGTACAGAAATCGCACTGATAATATAAACAACGGCCATAAAGGGCACAATTTTGCTGGCAACCTTAGCAATGGATTGCAGGCCACCAATGGTAATTACAGCCACCAAAATCGTGAGTACAGCAGCTGTATAAATAACAGGCACATCAAAGGATACATTAACTATGGAAGTAATCGCATTAACCTGAGTAAAGGTGCCGCTACCCAAGCTAGCAGTCATGACACCAAAAATTGCGAATATCACAGCCAAGGGCTTATATTTCTTACCCAGGCCCTGCTCGATATAGTACATGGGACCACCGGAAATATTGCCGTTGTCGTCCACCTTGCGATACTTTACTGCAAGTACACCTTCCGCATATTTAGTGGCCATACCGAAGAAGGCTGCAATCCACATCCAGAATAAAGCACCGGGACCACCAGCTTTGACAGCTGTGGCCACGCCAACAATGTTACCGGTACCAACAGTTGCCGCCAAAGCAGTGCACAGAGCCTGAAAGCTGCTTACATCACCACTACCATTGCTGCGAGCAGAAAAAATGAGCTGCAACGCTTTGGGCAGCTTCATTACCTGTAGCAGCCCCAAACGAATGGTAAGCATAATGCCCGTACCGATTAACAAAATCATTAAGGGAGGTCCCCAAACTAAAGCATCAAAAGCATTCAAAAAATCTAACATGTTTACAAATTCCCCTCTCAATTGTTTTAACAGAAGTTTGTGTTAAAGTCCCTACTCCCTTGGGACTACTTGCACTATTGTAACACAGATACATTATTCAGACAATAGGCAGGGTAATTGTATACACGTATATTTTTATAGCATAGCATATTGTATACACGCATACAAAAAAAGCCTGCAAACTGTTTTAAGACGAATTTACAGGCTTTTGTTATTAGAAAATAAGTAAAGCTTATTTTAATTAAAGTATATACTTAAAATTGCCACAAGCGTAAGCTTTTTTGCAATTCCTCAGCAGTTGGATACTCCGGCTTATGCGCATATAAGAGCATACTACCAGCACTTTTGCTCAAATCGAACCGTAAAAGATTATCATAGGAAAATTCCTTGAACCATTTAGTTCTGCCTACAATGGTAGCTTGAGCCTGGTCAGGAGCAAAATCAAGCTTATAATCAAAGCTTTCTAAAGCAAAATTGTCAAATTTACTATGCTTTAAAGAAGCCAAGGACTCAGCAAGTAGCATATCTAGGCCCATTTTGCTACCCAGAGCAGATTCTGCCATAGCTTGGAAATCCTTATCCTTGGATTGATAGCTAAGAGTCATAAGCAAGGCATGGAAATTTTTCAAAACCTTGCGACCTTCAGCGGAAGCAAATTCCTGCTGCTGGGAATCTAGCTCCGGCAGCTTATCAGCTATATCAACAGCATTGGCAAGTTGTTCTTGAGCCTTAGGTTCGGAAGCTTCTTTAGATGCAACAGCACTATCAAGATGCTTATAGAGCCCTAAATAATCCATTTCTGCAAAGATTTTGCGTAGATTATCAATAGGCGCAGCCATAGTTAGACAGCCCTTGGCTGCTTTTTCCTTAAACTGCAGTTGCCCATAAACCCAATTTTGAGGCAATACCACGGTTTTACCCTTATAAGCATCGACAAATTGCAGAGCTTGCTTTGTGTTTTGAGGCTGGAAGGCTTTGAAGCCCTTCACCAGCTGCCAATGCTCCTGCCACAGCTTTTGGCGCAGCTCCTGAGGCAAAGTATCAGGCTTCACCGCCTCTAGCTTGGGGGCTCCTGCTTTACCCTGCTGCTTTGTCTCTTGAGAAGCATTCGTAGTTTTTTCTTTATCAGCTTCTCCATCAGCGGATTGGCTATGGCTAGTTATGGAAGTAAGCAGATACAGATTATTGTTAGCTGATATCATGCTAACGTCCAGCTCATTTAAAACATCTTTCTGCTTGTAGAAGTAGCTTTGGGTAATAACTTTGGAATTACCTCGCTTATCCACTCGTAAAACTGGCTCAATATCGCCTAGCTGCTGTTTTATAAAATCCTCCTGCAAGAGCAGTGAGTCTTTACTTTCTGCCGCTGCGTATTTTTTCAAATCCAATAACGGACTAGGTACAGTACGCAAATCCAGCTTAGAGCGCTGAAGCAAAGCAAGCTTGTCATACTCTGCAGCAAAATAAGCATCACTGTAGTCCACACCCAAAATCTTGCTCATTTCAGCCTTATTATAGTAATTTACAATATGTACACTTCCCCTATTCTTATCCCCTAGCTTGGCAAATTCATCAGTACTAAAGCTGGAAAAGGCATACATCTTAGAGCTTTCCATCTTGTAAAAGGGCTGCCCATCCTTAACGCTAAAGCCTGCTGCGCTATTTTCATAAGCCCAGGCATTGGCAGTACACAATACTAAAGCGGCAGCCAAAAGGGCAGATTTCTTCATGATCAGGTCTCCTTAAAAATTACTTGTTGTATACGATATTAACCATTACACCGCTGTCCAAATTGCAGGCATTGGCCTCATCGGTATCAATATGTACCTCGTCGGCGTGCTTTACACCAGCGCGAACAAGTACATTGTGCATGGTAATGCTGCGTTCACCCTCAGTTTGGATATCCACGATATCGCCATCAACAAGGCCATATTTAGCAGCAGTTTCAGGATACAGATGTACGTGGCGAGCGGCAATGATGATGCCCTCTTTGAGCTCTAACTCGCCGCAGGGACCAACGAGCTTGGCACCGGCAGAACCGGCAATGTCACCACTGTTACGAATGGGGGCATTAAGTCCCACCTTGCGAGCGTCGGTCAAAGAAAGCTCAATTTGGGTTTCTGGACGCAAGGGTCCAATAATACGCAGCTTCATAGAATCCTTGGGAGTTACCATAGTGATTTGCTCCTCAGAAGCAAATTGGCCGGGTTGACCAATGGGCTTTTTGGAATGAAGCTCGCTCCCTTTACCAAATAAAATATCCATATGCTCACGGCAAAGATGAGCATGACGAGCACTAACGCCTAAAACGATTGGAAATTGCATAAACATCCCCCTCTAAAAAAGTGTATACTGATTTGGTATATAGACCATTATAACATATAGCCAAAAAAAGGAAATAGCTATTTTTTAGAATTAGCAAAAGCTTCACAGAAAACACCTAATTCGCTGGACAAAAGCTCCTCCCATAGCTTATACTAGAAGAAAAATTCTCGCAGAGGTACAATTATGGATGGACAAGCATATTTACAGCAAATAGAGCGGCGCTTAGAGCGTTATTTTGATAAAAAGGACCTGCTCCAGGGAGCACTGCACTTTGATTTGGTAGCGGAGCTTCATGCCTCCGATGAAGGTTATTTTTTGGTGCACAGCATTAAAACCTTTAGCGTAAAGCATGATGAATATCTTTTTGTAAAGCATTTTGACGGCTCTGTTACTAAAGAGGACCTGCAGCCTTATCTAGAAATGCTCCGCAGTCGTATGCAATCCTTGCAGACAACTACGGAGCATATGAGCAGTCTGTTCGCCTTACTGCTTATCTGCGAACAGGGTATGGATGACGAACTGAAGCAGGAGCTTAGCAAATTCAAATATCACAAGGATTATTGCTTCAGCCTTAAGGGCTGGTCCGATTTAGCCGTTTATGTGGCAGATATTCCTAAGCAGGAGATAACCTGTAATAAGGCAGGTCGCAAAACAATTAAATACTTTGAGTTAAGCAAATAGAATTCCTCTTAAAACTTCCATTCCAGATTAGCCTTGCCATAGATGCTGTGGCCTCCCTCGCGATACATATCGCTGCCAACGCTGAGGGTTACATCCAGCTTCTTGGGTGTCTTGAAGGTCACGCCGGCCATAGGGAAACGTTTCTATGGCTGCGCAGCTGCTCCACGCCCACACGGGCGCTGGCAAAGGCTTCCCACCCCTGCCAGGCGGCAGGGGCATAGCTTGCCTGCGCGCCCAAATATAAACCTTCACCTTTAATGGTGGCACCATTGCCGGAGGTGGACTGATGATTCAGCGCTGCGTGATAGCCCATGGTCAGGCCATTATCCAAGGTACGCTCCATGGCTCCCAGCATGCCACTGTTATGGTTGGTATAAGCGTTTGCTCCATTGTGTTGGTCAGTGTAGCTGGAGAATGGTATTACAATGTTGCGCCATTGGTTGTGTTTTGGCGTAGTATGTGCTACGCCACCGCCTGCATCTGCATTCGCAACGCAGCCTGCACCTTCTTTTATAGTCGTGGCAGAAAGCTCACCACTCTTTGCAGCAGTAGAATCACTCACAGGTCCCCTGCCCCCGCCACTGCGTGCTTCCGGACGTTCATGATAGCTGAAGCTGCCCATACCAGTGCTCATGAGATTATTCAGCATGCTGTGGGTTGCTATTGTAGCCTGAGCTGCACTGTTGAAGGCGGAAGGATTCAGTTGCTTTAAGGCGTGAGCCTTGCCTGCTTTATCCAAAGCATCAAGCTCGGTATAAAGCTTGCGCCACTCCTGGCCATTTTTCTCCAAGCTGCCAAGGTAGTCAATTTGCTCACTGAGAGCTTGTCCCAGTACCTTTTCAGCAGTAGTCTGTCCATAATCCTCAAAATGACGTGTTCTGTTGATAGTGATAGTTCCGTTACTATCAACAGAGGTTTCGACGGTAGTACCTTCAGGAGCTATATAATTAATATTACTGTTGAGAGTTAGGCTTCCGTTAGGGTTATCTGCTAAGAGATTAATAGTCTGTTGACTACCATAGAAATCCTTTTCGGGGATAATATTTAAGGTGCCTCCAAGATTTACAGTACTATTTTGGTCTAAGACAAACTTCGTAGAATTACCGGAGCCATCAATAGTTGTTGTCAAAGAACCTCCGGCAAGTTGATTAAATTTACTACCAGAAGCTAAATTTATGCTTCCTGCACCATTGCCGACCATGAGTCTAGCATTATTATTGTAAACAGCACCTGTTAGCAGATTGATTTCATTCACGCTGACCGTCGGAACACTAGTAACAGAGGTATCTCTCATAGCAAAGGTGGTTGCAGAAGGTTTTACGCTATCAAAGGTCTTTCCTGATGCCACATTCACTACTAGGCTTTCGCTGCCAATAATGTTGTCACTAAAGCTCATGGATTGATTGATATTGAGATTGGTCAGCCCGTTCTCGCCCTCAGGCATAAAATTGTTTAAAAACACCGGATCACATTCGCTGAACCACATGCCCTTAGGATTCCATTCGGAAATGATGTCTCCTGAAATGCTTGCGCCTGCGTTGATATTAATATTCTTCACCAGCGCATTCTTACTAATATAAATAGCCGCAGCACTACCCTCAATGGCGCCATTAATATTGCATTCCTTAACCAAGGGACCATTCAAGGCCGTTAAAATCTTAGCTTTGGGAAAAATCATATTATAAGCAGACTGGCGATAATTATTATAGTAAATATACGAACCTACAATTTCCGTGGAGGGAACATCGTCTCCGATATCGTTGTGGCCAAAATCAAAGCGCAATGCAACACCGCCATCGCCGGTAGCCTGAACACTGGAGCCATTTTGAATATTCACAGTGTGATTGCGTCCCCAAGTCACAGCAATGCCGTTGCCACCCTTGCCGTTGGCCGTAACCACACTCTGCAAATTGAGCACGTTATCTTGGGTGCCGTCCAAGCGAATACCGATAGCATAATCACCATTAGCAAAAAGATTGCCTGTTTGGGTAATCTTATTTCCTTGTCCATAGACATGCAGGCCCACACCCCAATCCTGCGTATTGGGTGCTTCATTGGCATCATAATGCCAATTACCTGCACTGTCCTGAACTCTCGCAAAATAGCCGTTATTATTGGTAATAGTCAGGCCATCATTATAAACAGAAAAGCCAAAGAAATTACGCCTATCCAGCTCATAGCCCAAGTCCTCCAGCATAGCCAACTCCGCCTCCATGGGCACGGACCAGTTGCGGAAATATTGATGGCTTAAAAAGCTGTTCTGCAGCTCTATGTGGCTCAGCTCTGGATATCCCTCATCACCATTCAAAGGAAGTCCCGGCACAGTGATTTCTGAATCTACGGGGAATGACAAATTAGCTAATTTGCCATCTACGGTGAGCACCTTCTTAACATTCTCGCCTATAAAGTAGCAGCCACTATCATAGGTGTGAATACCATTTCCTTCACTATCGTATCCATTACTAAGATACATATAAAATTTTCCGTCTTCTTTTTGGTATTTTCCCTTATCAGCGGCATTAATGTAGACTATTTCGTCCCCAATTTCAGCTTTTTTCCCATAAACATCATAGCAATTCAGTGTATATTTATTGGCATAATCTGAATCTTCATCTACACCGATTTTATAGACAATTTTTAAATCCTCAGTAATAGTTCTGTATTGATTGAACTGCATACCAAGAGCATGAGCAAGCTCATGGACAATAACACTACTCATACTTTGGGTATCGATATTGCGAGATAAATTACCTACATCACTTGCATCCCAACCCGTATTGCGAGGCCAAATCCATACGCAGGTATCGGCATAAAAGATTTCGTCACCCTGTTCATCAACACCAGGTTTGAACTTATAATTAGCAAGTTCTCCTGCATTCAATAAAAAATAGTTACCTAAGGCAGAATTGCCATTATCCATGGTATCACTACCTGCAGCAGCATTGTTGTAGACTTCTGGCTTAAGGAGCAATCTAATGGTAGGTGTTTCCGTAGGACTACCCAGCAAATCCTTCACATAGGCAATACCATTAGTAATAGCCTGCTGCTCATTAAGCACATTGATACCATTGCCAGCAGTAAAAAAGTCGCGATATTCTATAGAATCACCGGTGGTACTTGCGCTGTAAACCATGAAATTGATGAAGGGTTTAGTCATATCATCAATATATACGGACATGGTTTTGCCATCCTCACTAAATTTATAGACCGCATCATGGGCAGCCTCAGCATGAAAAGGAGCTAGCATAGTAGCGCAGCTTAGCAGTACAGCTGCCGTTAATTGTTTATATTTCTTCATTATCTCACCCCATTATGAAAGTGATTGCATTAACATAGTCATCAACACTAAAGCCCTTATGAGAATAGAATATTCTTAAAGTATTTCTCCATGAAGTGGTAATTTTCCTGCTAAGCCTAAGCTTTAAGAAAATAATACATTATCATGAATAGCAAAATACAACTAAAACGATAAAAATCAAGTGCAAAAAAGTTCACCACCTGATAGATACATTCTGTTATTGTGGATAGATTTTGCACTTTCCACTTAACATATTCCCAATTTGCGTCCTTGTAGGTTTACATTTTCATGCTTTTTTTATTTATTTTATTGACAAAATTGCAAAATATGGTATACTGATTCTAACTCTAGCACTATATATACGGATATACTGTGCGAATTTTTCAAACAATTTTATTTGCAAAGACGCAAAGAAAAGAAAGGAAGTATTAATTTATGAGTGGTTTCATGCTGTTGGTAGGCGCAATGGTAATTCTCTTTATCGCCTACGTAACCTATGGTGCCTGGCTGGCAAAGCAATGGGGCATCGATCCGAGCAGACAAACTCCTGCTCACAAGCTTCGTGATGATGTAGACTACATGCCTACCCCGCCCGCTGTATTGATGGGCCATCACTTCTCCTCCATCGCAGGCGCAGGCCCCATCGTCGGACCTATCTCTGCCGCTGTATTTGGTTGGGTACCCGTTATGCTGTGGGTACTGATTGGTTGCACCTTCTTCGGTGGCACCCATGACTTTGGCGCTTTGGTTGCTTCTATTCGTCATGATGGTAAAACCATCGGCCAAATCATCGATGCAACTCTCGGCAAACGCGGCAAATTGTTATTCTCCATTTTTGCTTATGTAACCTTGATTGTAGTAGTTGCAGCTTTCGCAAACATCGTTGCTGGTACCTTCGTTGCTAGCCCTGCTTCTGCAACTGCATCTCTGCTGTTTATCGTACTGGCTATCGTTTTTGGCCTGTGCGTATATCGCGGTGGCGTGGACCTGAAGATTGGTACTGGTATTGGCGTTGTGCTGCTGGTAGCTGCTATCGCTGCTGGTAATATGTTCCCGCTGGTTCTGTCCAAAGCTACCTGGATCTACATCCTCATGGCTTATATCTTCATCGCTTCCATCGCTCCGGTTTGGATTCTGTTGCAGCCTCGTGACTATCTGAACTCCTTCCTGCTGTATGCTTGCATCGCATTCGCTTTGGCAGGCATCGCCATTTATCAACCCAGCATTCAGCTTCCGGCTGTAACCTCCTTTGATCCTTCTCCGAAGGGTAATAACCCCATGTTCCCCATGCTGTTCGTAACCGTTGCTTGCGGTGCTATCTCCGGCTTCCATTCCCTGGTTTCCTCCGGTACCACCTCCAAGCAATTGGATAACGAAAAGAGTGCACAGCTGGTTGGTTACGGCTCCATGCTCTTGGAAGGCGTTCTGGCAACCGTTGCTGTTGTAGCAGTTGGCTATCTTGGCGCTGACAAATTTGCTGCTCTGATGAAGGCTGGCGGCCCCGTTAACGTATTTGCTGACGGCGTTGGTACCTTCATGACCAAGCTTGGCTTTGAATTTGGCGTTGCTAAATCCTTCGTTGCTCTGACCATCTCCGCTTTCGCTATGACTACTCTGGATACTGCAACCCGTCTGGGTCGCTTCATTTTCCAAGAGCTTTTCTCCACTACCGATGAGAAAACTGGCGAAGTTAAGGGTGGCTTCTTGACCAACCCCTATGTAGCAACTGCTATTACCGTAGGTCTGTCCTGGTACATGTCCTCCGGCTCTTACCTGGCAATTTGGCCGGTATTCGGCGCTGCAAACCAACTCTTGGCTGCTCTGTCCCTGCTGGCTATCGGCGTATGGCTAAAGGGCGAAAAGAAGTCCAACCTGATGGTTGTTCTGCCCATGTGCTTCATGTTCGCAGTATGCTTCGTAGCTCTGGCTTCCATCATAATGGGTAGCGCTAAATTCATCACCACCATCCTGAGTGCTGTACTGTTCGTATTGGCTCTGGCTCTGGTAGCTGAAGCTCGTAAGGCTCTGTTCTAAGAACACTCACAAGCTCAAAGCTCGACTTAAAATTTAACCCCGCTTCTTCATGAGAAGCGGGGTTTTTTATATGCTTGAAGTTTACTATTTCTTCATACCATAAACTCCGTTTGTTTGGTATAATATAAGCAATAGGTACAAGGGGAGATTATTATGATCAAACAACGTATTTTGGTTTTACTAACCGGACTTGCCTTTTTAGGCTATGGTATCCTTACAAAAGAATATCTTAAGGTCATGCGTAAGGCAGTCACCATTTGCTTGGAGTGTATTGGCATTGGATAAGCGTAGTGTAGTTCAATGGCTCTCCACCCTATTATATAATGCTAATCTCCCTGGCTTTGTCCAAGGTCGCATCTATCGCGGTCCTTTGAAAAGCTTATGCGTCCCCGGACTCAATTGTTATTCCTGCCCTGGTGCTGTAGGCGCCTGTCCTCTAGGCTCTTTGCAAAGCTCACTTAGCGGTGTTATTTTACATTTTCCATTTTATGTACTAGGCTTATTACTCATCTTCGGCGTACTTTTTGGTCGCGCAATATGCGGTTGGGCCTGTCCCTTTGGATTGGTACAAGAGCTGCTTTACAAGCTACCCACACCGAAAATCAAGCTTACACCTGCTGTGCAAAGGTTTACCTTATTAAAATATCTAATTACTGTGCTTTTCCTGATAGTTTTACCACTAGGCTATTATTATGTAGACGGCATTGGTATACCGGCCTTCTGCAAATTTATCTGCCCTGCAGGTACACTGGAGGCAGCACTTCCCTTAGCTAGTGTAAACACGGGCATTCGCAGCTCCTTGGGTGCATTATTCAGCTGGAAGCTTGTCGTTCTTCTAGTGGTTCTTGCTGCAAGTATTTTTATTTATCGCCCCTTCTGTCGCTTCTTATGCCCCTTGGGAGCAATTTATTCCCTCTTTAATAAGCTTTCAGCTTATGGTATCAAGGTGGATATGGAAAAATGCATAGGCTGCGATAAATGTCTACACCACTGCCCCATGCAGTGCCAAAAGGTTGGCGATAGAGAGTGCATTGACTGCGGTGCATGTGCAAAAGTGTGCCCCACTAAAGCAATCTCTCTCGGCAAAAAATGAGCTTTTCTCTACACTTTTCTTGCTATATAACCTATTAATAAATTATTTATAACTCGTGGAGGTTAATCATGAAAAAAATCTTGACTAGCTTTTTAGTTGCTTTCTCCCTTGTAGCCATTACTGGCCTAGACTCTTCACTTAACACCAACACATCCACTCTTCAAGGCAAACAGACTTCTACTTCCATCATCGCCAAGGCTGAGGCAACAGAAATCACCCAAGGCGTCACTGCTCCTGATTTTACCTTTACAGATTTAGCCACCGGCAAGGTGATGAACCTATCCGACCTGCGAGATAAACCTGTTTATCTCAACTTTTGGGCTACCTGGTGCCCTCCCTGTGTAAGAGAGCTTCCCCATATCCAAACGAAGTATGAACAGTACAAGGACAAAATCCATTTCCTTGCCATTAGCTTAGATGGAGACCAAGCTGCTCCCGCTGCGTTTATTCCTAGCAAGGGCTATACCTTCCCCGTGGGTTACGGCAATGAGCGGGAAATATCTCGTGCATATAATGTGGAGGCTATCCCCCTTTCCTACATCATCGATACTAACGGCGTAATCAAGGCTAAAACAATGGGCTCCATGGACGAGGCCGATTTAGAAAGATTCTTGCAAAACGCTCTCTAATTAATAACAGTATATAAAAAGCTCTCCTCCCTATTGGAAAATAACCAAAGAGTGGAGAGCTTTTTTATATGTAATGTAAGCGTCAAATCAGCACCCGTCAACTTGTCCTAGAATAGAAAAAGACCGC
>JAUNWI010000005.1 GCA_030540395.1 Phascolarctobacterium sp. | reverse complement strand
TTTTGGACATGGCCAGAAGGGCCAAATGTGACCACGAGCGTACTATTTTTTTACATTACACCTGGGGCGCATATGGCGACATTTACGACGAATACCACCTGTGCATCGACAAGAACGGCGAACTTTACCGCCCCCTCCTCAACCTTGACGACCGCATTGCCAACTGGGGCTTTTTGAGCAATAGCATGCATATCGCCCTCTGCTGTGGCAAAAATTTGCGCTACAGCAACACCGGCTACCAGTACGACAAGCGCCGGCGCGTCCTCTGCGGGGACTACCCCACGGAACTACAAATCGCCCAGCTAGCCATTGTGGTGGCCATTATCTGTCGGGGGCTGGAGCAGGAAATTTGCTACCGTAATGTGAAGACCCTCTACGAGCACCAATTTGCCAATATCTTCCGCACTCACAATGAGGATATTTCCCGGGATTTGATGTGGCTGCCGCGGCAGGAGCATTCGCGAGAGTTGGACTGCGGCGGTGTGACCATCAGGACGAGGGCGCTGGAGTATCTTAAGACCTTTGTGGACCAAAAGCTGTTGGCGCCCAAGGCGCTGCCACCGGTGATGCAAAGCCTTTTTGCCGAAGCGGGCTAGGAGAGAGGGACGAGGTGAACAATCATGGAACTACAATTAATTCAAAACGAGCAGTTCAAGGTGCGCAAGACGGAATACAAGGGCGAGACCTGGTTCGTGGGCCGTGATGTGGCAGACATCTTAGGCTACAAAAACGCTACTAGTGCCATCACCACTCATGTGGAGGAGGACGACCGCCTGACCACGGAAGTAAACACCCCCAAGGGTGTCCGCAGCACAACCATCATTAACGAAATCGGCGTCTATTCCCTGGTGCTGGGCAGCAAACTGCCGGAGGCCAAAAGCTTCAAGCGTTGGATTTGCAAGGAGGTTATCCCCTCCATCCGCAGGACCGGCGCTTACATGACGGATGCAACCTTAGCTAAGGTGCAGGCCGACCCCGCCGCCCTGCAGGAGCTCACTGCCAAGTTGGAGGAGGAACGAGCCAAGCACATCGAAACGCTGAAGCTAGTAGGCCAACATGAGCAGACAATAAAAGAAAAGGACGCCCTCATCCAGCGCAAAAATGCTTACTTTGAGCGCAACAAGCCCCGCATCGACTTCGCCAAGGCGGTGTACGAAAACAAAACTGCCATTTTAGTAGGCGAAATGGCCAAACTGCTCAACCAAAACGGCATCCAAATCGGCCAAAACCGCTTCTTCCAGTGGCTGCGGGAGAAGGGCTACCTGCAGAGCAAGGAGGGGCAAATGTGGAACGTGCCCTACCAAAAGTGCATCGAAAGCGGCCTTTTTATCATCAAGGAAAGCATTGCCAAGGCCAAGGACGGCAGCGAAATCATCAGCCGCACCCCCATGGTAACGGGCAAGGGGCAGCGCTATTTCATCAGCAAGTTTTTGGAAACCAAGGACCAAGAGGCCTTAGCCGCCATTACGGAAGAAGAGCTCAAATTGCAGTCCGAAACAAACCTTTTCGCGGAGGACGGCAACGACTTCAAGCCCCAGCTCACCGCCGACGAGCTCAATGCTCTGGACGCTGAAGCCGAGGCAGTAGCAAATAGTGAGTTGAATAGCAATAATGATGAGTTAGAGCCCATTGACAACGAAAATGAGGAGCTAGAGTTCATCGATGCCGCCAGTGATGAATTAGAAGCCATAGATACTAACGCTGAGCTTGAAGCTATTGAATAAGGAGGGCAATAACCATGAATACAACCTAGACGCTCCGTAGGCAACAAAAACTTAGAAAAAACATAAACTACTAGTGCTCATAAAATGTAAGTACAAAGGAGGTCAATCATGAAATTCCTGCAAATTTTAAAAATCGTCACGGCCATAGCTGAACGCATCCTGTTTT
Organism: Phascolarctobacterium sp.; assembly: GCA_030540395.1. Taxonomy (GTDB): domain Bacteria; phylum Bacillota; class Negativicutes; order Acidaminococcales; family Acidaminococcaceae; genus Phascolarctobacterium_A. The sequence goes on along the minus strand of JAUNWI010000005.1, from coordinate 146,218 downwards.
GGAAGCAAGCCAAAAAATAGAGCTCATGGGTGCACAAGCACCAAAGCAAATAAAAATCCCTACATAGCTGCCTTAATTACAGCATATGTAGGGATTTTTTAAAATAACAGCGCCACAACCAAAGCGTCGTCAGTGTAGCCTACACCATTCACGCCGATGACCTTGGCATATTTCAATAGCTTTACAAAGAAAGGCTCCTCGCTGTAGTCCTTTTTGTACACCTGGATGGAAGCTTCATTCACCTTGTCCTTCATAGCTTTCATATCTTCCATAAAGCTCTAACCTCCTTTACGAAAAAACTTTTTCTATATACTTACAAAAGTGGCAGGCATCCAAAGCTGGACACCTGCCACGAATATTACCTCATGCTATTATGCTGTTAAAACTTATTTTAATTCCGGAGTCAGCAGGCCATATTTGCCATCCTTGCGGCGATAAACCACATTGGTGCTGCCCAAATCGGGATCAAAGAATACGAAGAAATCGTGATTCAACAGATTCATCTGCAAAATTGCTTCTTCCGGGGTCATGGGATGCATGGTGAAGTGCTTGTTCTTGATGATTTCAAATTCTTCATCAGCAGCTTCAGCAGCAGCCGGTGCGGGAGCAATTTCTGTATCTGCAAAGTTGGAATATTTTCTCTTCATCAGACGGGTCTTATATTTATGGATTTGGCGTTCAATCTTTTCTACAACCAAATCAATGGAGCTGTACATGTCCTTGGTGGTTTCTTGCGCTCTCAGCAAAATGCCACTGGCAGGTACGGTAATTTCCACGATATGATTGCCGTGTTCCACCTTCAATACTGCAGAAATGTCGCCAACGGTCTTAAACTGTTTCGTAACCTTAGTAATCTTTTTTTCCACATACTCTTTCAATGCCGGAGTTACGTTGATGTTTCTGCCTTTTACGTTTACGCTCATAATTCATGCCTCCTTAGGTATGTCACGGAAGTCAAGAAGCCTTGCATAGCCTTCCATGCTACCTTTTTTCTCCAAGGGTTCAGGCTTCATCCCTTTGCTTATATAGTTCGCTAAAGGGGCCAAAACTCCTGCTGCATTTATCATTTTTGCGTGAACTTTTCGTGAAACATTAAGAAAGTGTTACATTTTGACAGTCAAGCCACAAATACAAACCTTAGATGATGTAAAGCCGAAAATTAGAGAATCTTGGACAGGAAGCTCTTGCAGCGCTCCGTTTTGGGATTCTTGAACAGCTCCTCAGGAGTGCCCTCCTCTTGGATAATGCCGCCGTCCACAAAGACAACCCTGTCGCCTACCTCGCGGGCAAAGCCCATTTCGTGGGTTACCACAGCCATGGTCATGCCCTCGTTGGCCAACTCCTTCATAACGTCCAAAACCTCGTTAACCATTTCCGGGTCAAGAGCACTGGTGGGCTCGTCAAAGAGCAAAGCCTTGGGCTTCATGCACAGGGCGCGGGCGATAGCCACGCGCTGCTGCTGGCCGCCGGAAAGCTGGTCCGGATAGCTGTGAGCCTTGTCCAAAAGGCCAACCTTTTGCAAGTACTTGGTGGCAGTTTCCTCGGCCTCCTCCTTCTTTACGCCGCGCACCTTCATGGGTGCCAGCATCAGGTTTTGCATAACATCCATGTGGGGGAACAGGTTGAAGCGCTGGAACACCATGCCAACCTCCTTGCGCACCTCGTTAATATTGGCCTCGCCGTTTAAGGGAATGCCATCAATAACAATGCTGCCACCGGTGGGCTCCTCCAAATAGTTGATGCAGCGCAGCAACGTACTCTTACCACTGCCGGAGGGACCGATGATAACCACTACTTCCTTTTCGGCAATGGACAGGTTTACGCCGTTTAAAACATGCAGATCACCAAAGCTTTTCTTCAAATCGGTAATCTTAATCATTTCCTTGCTCATTTTGTATCAAACCTCCGCTCCAAATAACCTGTGAACCTAGCTACAGCAAAGGTCATCACTAAATAAACAAGTGCTACAGCCATCCAAATTTCAAAGGAGGCGTAGGTACGGGCAATAATCAGTTGGCCACGACGGGTCAGCTCCTCAAAGCCGATAACGGATACCAGGGAGGAGTCCTTCAGCATGGCGATAAACTCGTTGCCCAAGGGCGGAATGATGCGCTTAAAGGCCTGGGGCATAATAATGTAGCGCATGGTTTGCGCCCAGCTCATGCCCAAGCTGCGACCTGCTTCCATTTGGCCCTTGTCGATGGATTGGATGCCGGCACGGAAGATTTCTGCAATATAAGCACCACTATTAATAGAGCAAGCAGAAATCGCGGCCACAAAGGGGTCCACACGACTGCCAATAATACCCGGCAGGGCAAAATATACCAAAAAGATTTGTACCAAAAGCGGGGTGCCGCGAATAAAGTCAACATATACGTTGGCAATATAGCGGATGGGCTTGATATTGCACAGACGGGCAATGCCCACCATGCAGCCGATTACCAGGCCCAAGAACACGCTCATGGCCGTAATTTCCACAGTGATGCCGGCACCGGCAATCAAAAGTGGCAAGGATTTGACCATTAAATCAACGTTAAGCTCCATAATGTACTCCAGCTTCTTCTAATTCTTCTAACAGCTAATAATCATGCAACCAAGGTTAAGCCTGTTTATTTCTTGTCGCCAAACCATTTCTTATAAATTTTGTCGAATTCGCCGCTCTTCTTCAGCTCAACCATAGCCTTGTTGATGTCAGCAGCCAGCTTGCTGTCCTTTTTAACAGCAATGCCATATTGCTCTGCTTCCATTTTTTCGCCCACGGTCATAGCAAATTTATCGCCACCCTTGGTCAGGAAGTATTCTACTACCGGCAAATCGCCAATTACAGCGTCAACGCCGCCATTTTTCAGCTCCAGCGCAGCCTCGTCCTGAGTATTGAAGGTAGTAACCTTAGCACCCTCAACCTTTCTAGCCTTCATCTCGCCGGTGGTGCCGATTTGGGCAGCAATGCGCTTGCCCTTCAAATCATCAACGGACTTTACAGCGGTGTTATCCTTTTTAACCATTACAATCAGGCCGGAGGTGTAGTACGGGTCGGAGAAGGTTACCGCCTTTTTACGCTCGTCGGTAATGGTCATGCCGGCAATTGCTGCATCAATATTGCCTGCGTTCAAAGCAGGAATCAAAGCATCAAAGCCCATGCCTGCGATTTCCACCTTGGTGCCCATTTGCTTACCAATAGCTTGAATCAGCTCGATATCAAAGCCGGTGAGCTCCTTGGAGCCTTCCTTCGGGAATTCGAAGGGAGCGAAGGCAGGCTCAGTGCCTACACGCAAAACCTTAGCCGGTTCAGCTTTTTTAGCTTCCTTTTTGTCGCCGCCGCAGCCAGCCAAAATCAGGCTGCAAGCCATAACTGCCATCATTAAAAACACTAATAATTTTTTCATTGTGAGTCCCCCTCATTTTATTTATCTTTTTATTTTAAGCATTCCCAATGCCTAAAAACACAAACGGAGCACATGCGATTCTACACCACACCGTGCTCCGTTTCGAGAACCGACTTTATTATTTCTTCACTTCACCAAACCAGGTTTTGTAAATCTTGTCATATTCGCCGTTTTTCTTCAGCTCGGCCAAAGCCTTGTTAACGTCAGCAGCCAGCTTGTCGTTGCCCTTCTTAACAGCCAGGCCATATTGCTCAGCTTCCATAACCTCGCCCACGGTCATAGCAGTCTTGTTGCCGCCTTGGGCCAGATAGTAGCCAACAACCGGGCTATCGTTGATAACAGCGTCAACACCCTTGTTCTTCAGCTCCATAGCTGCTTCAGTGTTGGTATTGAAAGCAGTAACCTTAGCGTTTTTAATGCTTCTTGCTTTCTTTTCACCGGTGGTACCGATTTGTACAGCAATGCGTTTGCCTTCCAAATCCTTTTCACTCTTAACTTCCTTATTGTCCTTGTTAACCATGATAATCAGGCCGGAGGTGTAATAAGGCTCGGAGAAGGTGATAGCCTTTTTGCGCTCGTCAGTAATGGACATGCCAGCAGCAACCAAATCGATGTTGTTAGCGTTCAAAGCAGGAATCAAAGCATCAAAGCCCATGTTTACGATTTCTACCTTAGCGCCCATTTGCTTGCCAATAGCGCGAGCCAAATCCATATCGAAGCCATCATAGTCCTTGCTGCCTTCCTTTTGGAATTCAAAGGGAGCAAAGGTGGGCTCGGTGCCTACACGCAAAACCTTAGCCGGTTCAGCCTTTTTAGCTTCCTTTTTGTCGCCGCCGCAGCCAGCAGCCAGCATAGCAACTGCACAAATGATGGTCATCATCAGAATCAATAATTTTTTCATCACGAATTACTCCTTTCGTCTTTTCAACGCTTTAATTAGATACATTATATACCCAATTCTCTTCAAGGTAAAGAATTTTTATAAAAATTTTCAGTATAAAAATGTATACAACTCAGCTGACCTGGTTTTCGCCCCCACACTCGCCTGCTGGAGGGTTCGCTCCTAAGCATCTGCGCTCCCCACTACTACCCCTCTCGCTAAAAAATTATAATATGCGGCTAAATTAGCTCGCTTGCGGCAGGACTTACTTCTATACTGCACCGTGCTCGCAGCTTGATTTTAAGCTGTTTACGTGGATCGTTTCGCCTGCAACTGGCATCGACTTGCAACCACAGACCTGAGTTGTACAGCTTATTATAAGCTTTTGCCAGTTTTTTTGCAATAAAAAGAACGCCTTTTCTCTTTAATATTTGACAAAAAAGTGATATACTTACTATGCTGTATTGTTCGGACTCTGTTTTACCACACTCTCAAAGGAAATAGACTATGATTGCCATACCCCAATGTCTCGATTTCTCGGATTTCCGCCTGACCAAGGAAATCTGTGATTTCTATCTCAAAATGCTGCAAATTAAAAATCGGGAAATCTATCTGCACAGTCAGCAGGTGGCTAATTATGCCGCCAGCACCGCTGCCAAATTGGGCCTGCCTGCCAGCGAAGTATCCCAAATCAAGACGGGGGCGCTGCTCCACGACATCGGACAGCTTTCCGTGCCCAATTTGATTTTGGCCAAGCTTCCCTTTTTGTCCACCAGGGAAATGTCCATTTATAAGCGCCACTGCATTGCCGGGGCCAGCATGCTGGAAAATATCCCGGAGTTTACCTATATTACGGATATTATCCGCTGCCACCACGAAAAGTGGGACGGCACCGGTTATCCCAAGCGCTTAAAGGGACAAAACATTCCCATTGGTGCCCGCATTGTGGCTGTGGCCAATTATTATGACCGCAATATTAACCCCTGCACCAGCCACTGGCAAAAGACCCATGCGGAAGCCATTGTGGAGCTTCAGAATAAAGCAGGTCTGGACTTTGACCCCACCATCGTCAAGGCCTTCATCGAATCCGTCCTGCCCCAGCCCAACCGCAACGAAATTTAAAAGCACTGCTAACGCGTGATGACGTTAGCAGTGCTTTTTGTTTTATATTATCTTTGTAGTCCAATCTTCAATATTAAGGATTTTATCCACCCAGCCCTCGTAAAACTCGGGCTCATGGGATACCAAGAGCACGCTGCCCTTGAAGGCCTTCAAAGCTCTTTGCAGCTCCTCCTTGGCGTCCACATCCAGATGGTTGGTGGGCTCGTCCAGCACCAGCCAGTTTACATCCTTGAGCATCACCTTGCACAGGCGCACCTTGGCGGCTTCGCCGCCACTTAATACAAACACCTTGCTGGTGATGTGCTCATTGGTCAGGCCACAGCCAGCCAAGGCAGCACGCACCTCGTAGTTAGTCATGCCGGGATAAGCATCCCACACATCCTCCAGAGCGGTTTTGTCGTTCTTTTCGCGCTCCTCCTGCTCAAAGTAGCCGGGCTCAAGGAATTCGCCCAGCTCCACCTTGCCGCTGAAGGGAGGAATGATACCCAAAATAGTCTTGAGCAGAGTGGTTTTGCCAAGGCCGTTGACGCCTTTGATAGCAATCTTTTGGCCACGCTCCAGATTGAAGGTGACAGGGCGGGTAAGTGCGCTGTCGTAGCCCAGCACCAAATCCTTAGCCTCCACAATAAAGCGGCTGGGAGTGCGTGCTTCCTTAAACTGGAAGGCGGGCTTAAGCTTTTCGCGAGGCTTTTCAATCATTTCCATTTTGTCCAGCTTACGCTGACGGCTCTTAGCCATATTGGTGGTAGCCACGCGAGCTTTGTTGCGGGCAATAAAGTCCTCCAGCTTAGCAACCTCCTGCTGCTGGCGCTCATAGGCACTGGCCTTTTGGGCTTGGTAAATAGCGTACATTTCTTGGAATTTGTCGTAGTTACCGGTGTAACGGGTGAGCTCGCAGTTTTCCAAATGATAAATCACGTTGCAAACATTATTCAGGAAGGGCACATCATGGGAAATAAGAATAAAGGCATGCTCATAATCCTGCAGGAATTTAGTCAGCCATTCAATATGCTCCACGTCCAAGTAGTTGGTGGGCTCGTCCAAAAGCAAAATCTGGGAGTTTTGCAGTAGCAGCTTGGTGAGCAGCACCTTGCTGCGCTGTCCGCCGGACAGCTCGCTCACATCCTTGTCCAGGCCAATGCTGCCCAAGCCCAAGCCGTTAGCAAACTCTTCAATTTTGCTGTCAAGGGAATAAAAGCCTGCATGCTCCAGCTCCGTTTGAATCTCGCCCACGGCGTTCATCATCTTGTCCATTTCCTCCGGAGTGGCATCGCCCATTTTTTCGTAATAATCCAGCATTTGCTGCTCCTTTTCGTAAAGGGCATCAAAGGCAGTGTGCAGCACCTCGCGAATAGTCATACCCTTTTGCAGGGTGCTTTGCTGGTCCAAATAGCCCACAGTGGCCTTGCCGGGCCATTCCACCTTGCCATCGTCGGGCAGCACGTGGCCGGTAACGATATTCAAAAAGGTGGATTTACCTTCGCCGTTGGCGCCAACCAAGCCCACATGCTCGCCGCGCTGCAGCTTAAAGGAAACATTCTCTAAAATTTGGCGTCCCCCAAAGGAATGGGAAACATTGGTCACATTCAAATAACTCATGGGCAACCTCTTTCTTTAGTATTCTTATAATGAAAAATATTTTAGCATAAAATCAGACATTATATTATAACATATGCTCCACCCCTTTGAGAAGTAGCTCTTGGTGCGTTGTCAACAGCAAATTACTCTGCTATAATTTACTTAAAGAAAAGTTAGGAGGCGTTTATATGCTTACTGGTAATAAAAAAGATATTTACAAGCTGTTGCCCTTTGTGAGCCCCCGTCTGGCTCAGGCCCTGGCCTATATTGCAGCTACAGATTTTAGCCAAGTCCCCAATGGTGAATACGAAATCGATGGTCGCAAGGTTTTTGCCCGTGTGAACACCTATGACACCGAGCCCAAGGCTCAGCGCCGTGCAGAAAAGCATAACCAATATATTGATGTGCAGTATGTGGCCGAGGGCAGCGAAACCATTTGGTTCACTCCCCTCACCAGCGACAATGTGGAAACAGAAAACCTTGCCAAGGAAAATGATGTTATTTTCTACGCTGACCCCAAGGAAAAAAATTGTGCCGTGTTAAACGCAGGCGACTTTGCTATTTTCTTCCCCTGGGAGCTCCATCGCCCCAATTGCGCCAATGGCTGCTGTGGCGAGGGCGCAATCACCCACGTGCAAAAGATTGTGGTCAAGGTAGAGGCCTAAACACGCACCTCAAACAGAGCTTGTTAGAGGTCCGCAGGAGCTTTGCCACTGTTTTTTAGGCTCTCGAAAAAAATATCACTTTTTTTGCAAAAAAAGTGTTGACAAAGTGACCTAGAAAGATTATAATAACATTCGTGATGTTGAGCGATACGAAAGCTCAAGCATCCGGTATCATTCCCCGATAGTTCAGTCGGTAGAACACCTGACTGTTAATCAGGGCGTCGTAGGTTCGAGTCCTACTCGGGGAGCCACCTGGCCGGTTGGTCAAGCGGTTAAGACACCGCCCTTTCACGGCGGTATCGGGGGTTCGATTCCCCCACCGGTCACCAATTACGGGCGCTTAGCTCAGCTGGGAGAGCGTCTGCCTTACAAGCAGAATGTCAGCGGTTCGATCCCGTTAGCGCCCACCACGAAATTTAGCACTTCGAGAAATCGAAGTGCTTTTTTTGTTTTCCAAGCACCACGACTAACCTTTGAATAGCATACAAAAAGCACTGCTTGCGCATTAACGGCGTTAGCAGTGCTTTTCACTTTATTATTATAAATTGTATTGAGCCTTTAGTCCTTCAAGGTGCTCCTCCAAGCCTTTAGTGTTTATAAAGCCCCGGGAGTATTCCAGCACCTGAGTTGCCTGAGGTGCATATGCCTTTACAGCGGCAAAATAGCCATCCCAAGCGATGGTGCCCTGCCCCACCGGCAGATGCTCATCACCCTTGCCACTATTATCATGCACATGGCAGGCCTTCAGTCTGGGGCCCAAATCCTGTACTACCTTAGCCAAATCCCAGCCATTTACATGGGCATGGCCGGTATCCAGCAAGGCATCAGCAGTCGGGAATTGTTCAAACAGGGCCAAAAAGTCCTCATAGGTAAAGAGAACATTATTTTTGCAGCACAGGCCCACATTTTCAATCAAAACCTTGACGTTATGCTTTTCCGCCATGGCAATAACCTCTGCTAGGCGCTGTTTAACCAGCTCCTTCAAGGCCTCCTTATCCTCGCCAATTTCTTCATTGGTATGAACTACTACAAAGTCTGCCTTGATTTTTTCGGCATAGGCAAAGGTAGCCGCAAAGGCCTCCAGATAAGTTTTTTGCTCAGGATTAGCCAAGTTTACGGCAACACAGGGACCATGAATGGACAGATCACGCTTGCCCCAGCAGGCAATTTCGTTATCCCAGTAATAATCCTTGCCAAATTCATAAAAGAACTCAATGCCATATTGCGGGCTCAAAGCACGCATGGCAAATTTAGGAAAGCCTGCAAAAAGCAGGTCGCTCACCTCAAATTTCATTTTATTTGCCTCCTAATTCCAAGTTGACACCGGTTTCTGCATCAAACAGGCACACATTGTCCCATGCGAAATCAAAGCCCTTCACCTGGTACATATCCACATTTTGATGGCTGTCCTGAATGTAGAAGCTTTCGCCGCTTGCCAGATGCAGCGTTGCGGTCTTCAGGTTGCCAGTGTTTTCCACAAAATCAACCTTACCTGTAATCATAGCATTTTCGAAGGCAGGTGTGCAAGCCTCAGGACGCAAACCGAATAAAACCTTGCTGCGGACACCGATCTGTGCCAGCTTATCAGCAGGCGGAGTCAGAGCGCATTGGCCCACAATCAGCTTGCCATTCACAACATCGCCACTGATAACATTCATAGCCGGGGAGCCAATGAATTCAGCCACAAAGGTATTAGCCGGATGGTGGTAAATATTCGCAGGGGTGTCTATTTGCTGGATTTTGCCCTGATTCATAACGGCAATGCGATGAGCCACGGTCATAGCCTCAATCTGATCATGTGTTACATAAACCATGGTGGGCTTGAACATTTCATGGATTTTTACTAATTCAGTTCTAGCCTTTTGACGCAGCTTAGCATCCAGGTTAGACAGGGGCTCGTCCAACAGGAAATACGGAGACTGCTTAACCAAAGCGCGGCACAAGGCTACACGCTGCTTTTGGCCACCGCTGAGCTCATGGGTCTTTTTGTTTTCGTAGCCCTCCAAATGCAGGATTTCCATAGCCTGCTTGGTGCGGCGTTCAATTTCTTCCTTGGGCAGCTTTTGCAGCTGCAGACCAAAGGTGATGTTCTCCCACACGCTCATGTGGGGGAACAAGGCGTAGCTTTGGAAAACCATGGCGATGTTGCGTTCTCCTGGAGGCAAATCATTAACAAGCTTGCCATCCATCAAAAGCTCGCCATCGGTGATTTCTTCAAAGCCGGCAATCATACGCAGGGTGGTGGTTTTTCCGCAGCCGGAGGGTCCTAAAAGGATTAGGCGCTCGCCCTTTTTGATATCTAAATTCAAATCCTTAATGACAACAGTTTTGCCAAAGGCCTTCTTAGCATGTTTAAAAACGATGCTGGATTCATTAAATTCTTTTTCCATCTTTCTCTTATCCTTTCACACCAGATTGCATAAACGTATTGATGATAAATTTTTGGCAGAATACATAGAGCACTAGCGGAGGCAAGCTGGTGAGGGTTGCCACAGCCATAGCTACGCCCCATTCACTGCCACCCTCGGCACTGATAAACATTTGCAGTGCCAAAGGCAAGGTCAGATTGAGCTTATCCTGCAAAATCAAAAGGGGCCAGAAATACTCGTTCCAGCTATTGATAAAGAAGAGTATGGAAATAGCCAAGATAGAAGGCTTAATCAAAGGAATAACAACCTTGGTCAGAATCTGATGGGGCTTAGCGCCATCCAAAATTGCTGCCTCCAAAAGGGGCTTAGGAATGCCACGCATGGTCTGGCGCATCAGGAAGATGCCCATGCCATCAGCCAGGCCCGGCAGCATAACACCGTAGGGCGTGTCCAAAAGACCAAGCTTGGACATCATCAGATAGTTGGGCATTACCAATACTGTGATGGGAATAAAGAAGGTCAACAGCATGCTGTTAAAAATAGTTTCCTTGTATTTGAAGTTATAGTAGACAAAGCCAAAGGCTGCCAAAACGCTGGTCAAAGCCTTGCTGATGGTAACTACGATGGCGATGTAGAAGGTATTCCAAATATAGGTAAACAGGGGGAAGTTTTCCAACACATTGATATAGTTTTCAAAGGTCGGCGGGAAGGGCAAGGGGTTTAAGGTGGACTCGAAGACCTGATTCAAATCCTTGAGGGAGGTAGAAAGCATAAAAATGATGGGCCACAGCATCAGGAAAACTGCCACAAAAAGCAATAAATGCCAGGGCCATTCTTCTCTGAATTTAGTTTTCATAGTACACCTTCTTCTCTAAATATTTATTCTTCACAAAGAGGAATACCAGGTAGAATACCATGGTGATAACTGCATAGGCAGCACTGCGTCCTGTCTGGAAGAAGGTAAATGCGTATTGATAGATGATATATACCAGGTTGGAGCTGCCCTGGTCAGGACCGCCCTGAGTAAGCATATTTACGGGCACCAGCACGTACTGCAGGCCAAAGACCACTGTTATTGTGAAAACGTAAATCGCAGTGGAGGAGGTCATGGGCAGAATGATTTTCTTGAAAATAACCCAATTAGAGGCATTTTCCAGCTTGGCAGCCTCAATCATTTCCTTGGGCACTGCCACCATGGCTGCCAGCATAACAATCAGGTTATAGCCAAAAACCTTCCAGCCGATAATGGTGCAAATTGCGAAAATTACCAGATAATCCTCTTTGAACCAACGGGGTGACTCCATACCAAACCAGCCTAAAATAATATTTAAAGGACCGGCCAAAGGGTTATAAATCCACAGGAACAAAATGCTTGCTACTGCCAGTGACAGAGTGGAGGGCAAAAATAATGCCGAGCGATAAAAGGCGTTAAACTTTTGGACAATATGCCCCAAAACGAAGGAATACAGATAGGGCAGCACAAAATTCAGCACCAGCATAATAGCGACAAAGAGGAAGGTGTTCAGCATAATTTTTAATAATTCTGCTGAGGATAGAATATAGGTGAAGTTTTCCAAGCCCACATATTTCATATTGGGGCTCACCATATTCCAGGAATAGAAGCTCAGATACATGTTCTGAAGCAGGGGCCAATAATAGAATACTAAAAATAGTACTGCAGCTGGCAGTAAATAAAGGATTGCTTCTTTATTGTTCTTGCTCATAGAAATCTCCTTTAAGTATTGCTATAGAAAATGCCGCCGGCGACGGCGGCATTTCATGATCATGGACAAGCGAAGATTACTGAAGTTACATCAGTTTGTTGATCTTTTCAGCAGTTTGATGTAATGCTTCTGCAGCGGTCATTTTGCCACTCAGGATAATGTCGCGAGCGTCAATCAACAGCTGTTCAGCCTGCAGGCCATTAGCACCGGGGAAGCTAGCCCATTTGCTAACTTTTTTCATCTCTGCCAAAGCCATCTTAATATTGGGGTTCTCGTCAGCCAGCTTCTTGAAGCCCTTAGGATCATCAGCTACGCCCTTGCGAGGAGGCAGATAACCGGTGCCGGTGCTCCATTTAGCCAAGGATTCGGGGGATTGCAGATATTTAATAAACTCGATAGCAGCCTTTTGTTTAGCAGCATCCTTAGAGAATACCATCAGGAAGTTGCCGCCAGCAGGAATTTGCACCTTTTTGCTTTCGAAGGCCGGGAAGGGAGCTGCCTTAACGTTAAACTTAGCACTCTTTTCGAAGTTAGCACGTTTGCCGATGGTGGTGCAAACCATACCCAGCTTGCCACTCAGATAAGCTTGGAAGCCTTCTTCGTTGGTAGCATGGAGACCGCTGCCATTCTTAACCATATCAGCCAAGAGCTGGTAAGCTGCTGCTGCTTCCGGAGTATCAAAGCCAGCCAATACCTTGCCATTTTCCTTTTTCAGCATTTTGCCGCCATTGGATTCAATCAAGCCCTGTTGAGCCCAGTTATCAGCATATTCCTGCATAAAGAAGCCCATATTACCGGTCTTGTCCTTAATTTGCTTAGCAGCCTTGGAAACCTCTTCCCAGGTTTTGGGAGGATTGTTGGCATCTAAGCCAGCCTTAGCAAAAATTTCCGGGTTATAGTACAGAACGGGAACACTGATGGAATAGGGCAAGCCGATTTGTTTGCCATCATCAGTTTGAGCCAGATTCAATACGTTGGGCAGGAAGTTGTCCTTCATGAAGTTTTCGTCCCCTGCTTCCTTGAAGGCTTTATTCAAGTCAGTGTATTTGAAGTTTTCGGCTGCATAGTTCAGGAAGGAATAACCCATTTGTACTACGTCAGGGTTCTTGCCAGAAGCAATAGCAGCCTGCAGGTTTTGGGTCAGGCCCTTATACATATCAGGATTATATTTTTCTACAACCTCGATATTGGGGTTCTTTTTGTTAAAGTCTGCTACCAGCTCTTTAACGGTAGCACCGCCAAAGCTTTCTGCAGCAACATGCCAGTATTCAATCTGGATTTTTTTACCGGTGTCCGCACTCTTCTTTTTGTCGCCACCACAACCAGCAACAAGACCGGTAGCCAACAGAGAAATCATAGCAGCTGCTAAAAACTTTTTAACTTTCATCATATCCACTCCTTCATCTCACATTACAAAATGTGTACTTCATAGGTATATTGTATACGCTACTCCCGTAAAATGTCAATAAATTTTTCACTACAATTCCACAAAACCAGATAATTTGTCTGACATTTCTCAAAAAGCATAAACAATTATGATACCCATAGCTTGTCCATTTTTCACTGCATACCCAATATGTATTCAGCAACTACATTATAAAATGCAAATGTTAAATCCGTAAAAAATGCATGTAAATACCCTGTAAAAAAAGCCTCTCTGAAGGCAAAAAAGCGGGAGCCTGTCGCTCCCGCTATAAGTCTTATTTCATTACAAGTAATCGTGCACGCGCTTTTTAAATAGCTTAAACAAATCCACCTTCTCGGCGGACATGAATTCGTAGCCCGGCGCCAGCAGCGCTGCGCGCTCCCTGGCCGCCTCCAAATCGTGGAACACATCCCATTTTGCCGTCACCAAAGCGTGTCCTGTTAGCCGCAAAAGATACGCCGGGTGATAGGTGGCAATGCAGTCAAAGCCCTGCTCCGTGCGGAACCATTGGCCCCTATCACGAGTAATGCGCATATCCGCATTACCCAAATAATGCATGGCCACGCCGCCCAAGGCCACGATGACCTTGGGCTGGATGATTGCCAGCTCCCTATCCAGCCACCGCTTGGCACAAAAGGCCGCCTCGGCAATATCCGGTGTGCGATTATTTTTGGGCCGACACTTAATCACGTTGGTAGTCAAAACCCTATCACGAGTCATCTTGGCCGCCCACAAAGCCTTATCTAGAAGCTGTCCTGATGGCCCAATCAAGGGACAGCCAAAATCATCCTCCACACCCCCGGGGCCCTCGCCCACGAACACGATGGGGCTGGCAGGATTGCCAAACCAGCCCACCGGGCCGATAGCCTCCTGCCTAAAGGGACAGGCCTGACAGGCCTGCAATTCTTTAGCCAATGCATCTAAGCTCATAGCACATTCTCCTATTATCTATTGTTGAGCCAGTCTGGGCTCAAACTGCTCCAGCACGAAGGGGAGCTGCGTATGCAGCTCCTTGCGTGCTGCCATCAGGCTTTCGCCCACTGCCTGCACATTGCCGATGGCCGGCAAAACCTTGCGGCCCAAGCTGCTCATGGTCAGCATTCGTCCCTGCTCATCAAAGAGCACCTGGTCCAGCGTCAAATACCAGCCGTCAGCCTCCGGCTGACGGTAGCCATCCAGTCCGCAGACTAAAATATAATCGGCACCCGAAAAACGGCTCTTGTCCACAATGCTTTCGTGAGTATAAGCCTCCTTGCCCAAGGCTTTATTCATAACAATAAAGGATGGCAAAACACGCTTATACTCATCGGTAACAAAGCGCTTTAAGTCCACCACTGTAGCCACCTTGTGCAAATTAGCAGATTCATGAATCCACAGGGCTACCACAGGCTTGCCCAGGGTAATCCTGCTATCCGGCACAGCACTTAGATGACCCAGCGCCACCTGGCGATCAAACTCCCGATAAAACTCGCTGATGCTATAATCAAAATACATGGCCATATCATGCTGCACATTGCCGATTTGAGTCGACAGGCTGTATTTGATATGCTGGCCAAACTGCTTATAGCCACCAAAAAAGGTCTGCAGGCTGCCCGGCACCGGGTCCGCCGTATTGGTGATGCGCAAAAGGCGCATCCTCGCTCCGTAAGCCATAGCGAAGGCTTCGTTGCCCACGGCAGGCGCCCCAAAGGTCACCACGCACAGCCTTTCTGCAGGCAGGCCCAAGTCCACAAGGCGCTGACCCAAAAGGGTGGCTGCTGCGCCCCCAAGACTGTGTCCACTTAAAAGCAAAATAGCGTCAGGGCGCTCTGCCACAGCCTTAAATACGCCCCGTAGCCGTCCCTTGTCGTCCAAGACGGAGGTTCTGAGCACTGTGTCCACATAAGTATTAAAGCCACTGTGTACCGCAGGTTCCCCCTTACGCAAGGGCTCCTTGGCCAAGGCATCCATCTCCGCTAAGGTTGTACCACCATAATTCACCCGGCTAGTCCTAAAATTAATGGACCAATCCTTTTTATTGGCACTGCCCCTAAAGGTCACTAAAAAAATGCGCTTTTTCAGCTCCGGAAAATAATTGTGCGCAATGGCAAAATTGCTCTCCACCCTACCACTGCGCAGCTGCTGGGGCATAATGCGCCAACCGTAGGCCCCAAGATAATTAAACTCCGTGGAATTTTCCGGCAAATATACGCCCAGGCAGGACGCCGCCGCCACCGAAGTAAAATATTTATCCACGTACTCCGGGCTCACCGGCTGCCTTGTGGCTCCACGAGCCGGTCCAGCCATGGCTAAGGCCAGCACCAGGCTCAGGCAAAGCATCATTATGCTACGAAATCTATGCATAAGCTACCTCCTTCGTTCACAAGCAAGCATGTTAAGATACCGCTAATTATATTATACGAAGTTCTGCTGTTTTTTGCAAAATAAAAAGGCATCACCACTGAAGATGATGCCTTAATGGTTAAATATGCTTTACGTTGGCAGCCTGTTCGCCCCGGCCGCCGGTGATAACGTCAAATTCAACGTCCCAGCCCTCCTCCAGGGTTCTGTAGCCATCAGCCTGAATAGCAGAGAAGTGTACGAACAAATCCTTAGCACCCTCTCTTTGAATGAAGCCGTAGCCCTTTTCAGCATTAAACCACTTTACTTTACCAGTCATTTTAGTCCTCCCTAATTTTGGCTGCTTATCAGCCTGTACTCTTTAAGCTCCCACCAAAACGGAATCAGCCGCGGTAAAGCGTGCAGCCCACTCCGTCACTCCCTATAGTAGAAAAAGCTTATAGGTTACATTATAGCCCAAAACGTCAGGAAAAGCAAATAATTATCTGAATTTTAGATATAAAAAGCTATTTATCTTGCTGCCAAGCTGCACACAGGGCCAGCTTTTCCGTGCGGGTAAGGCTTTTTATTTCCCATTCCCGCTTCATGGCGGTTTCCTTGTCGACCAGCTCTTCTGCATAAACCAGTGTCAAGGGTCCCCGCCCACGGGTATATTTTGCACCCTTTCCAGAGGCGTGCACTTTCAGACGATGCTGCAAATCATTGGTCCAACCGGTATATAAGCTGTCATCCTTGCAGCGCAGCATATATACATAGGCAGGCATTATTTTACAACCTCAACCTTTTCCATGATGACAGCCTCACGAGGACGGTCACGGAAATCGGTAGGTACCACGCCAATCAGACGCACAACCTCCATGCCCTCTACGATTTTGCCAAAAATAGCGTGATGGCCATTGAGCCAAGGAGTGGGAGCCAGGGTGATAAAGAATTGGCTGCCACCGGTGTTGGGACCTGCATTGGCCATGGATAGAATGCCCTCGTCATCATGCTTCAGGCCAGGACCAAATTCATCCTTAATCTTGTAGCCAGGGCCACCCATACCGGTGCCGGTGGGGTCGCCACCCTGAATCATAAAGTCTTCGATAACGCGATGGAAAATGGTGCCATTATAAAAACCCTTTTCCGTCAGCTCGATAAAGTTTTTGGTGGTCAAGGGTGCCTTGTCCTCGAACATTTCTGCTACAAAGGTGCCCTTATTGGTAGTAAACTTAATTTTTCTGTTTTCACTCATGATATAAGCCTCCAGCTAGATTTATTAATACTTTTTAAAAGCAACCTGATGACGCATCAAAGCAACCAAAAGGTACAGACCGCAGCCCATTGCAGCCATGGTGCCCGGCAGCAGCTGTTTGCCAGCTTCGTTGCCGTGCAGGAAGATGGCAGCCACCAGCATCATGCAGAAAAAGCCCATGGTGGCCTGCAAACGCTTGGGGAACAGGCGCTTGCCATTTTTATCCCCCTTAGCCTGAGTATATTCGGCAATGCGAATTTCCGGTAAAAAGAGGATAACGGCCATGCAGTTTACCAGAATCATTTCCATAGTCAGCACGGTAGCCTCCTTGCTGAATTCAGCAATAGCCAGACCTGCCAAGGAGATACCTGCCAGATACAAGCTGCGGAAATAGCCACCCTTGATTTGGCTTTCTAAAATATAAGCTGCAGCGGTCAGCAAGGGATATACCCAAAAGCCTTCCTTGCCTAGCCAAACGGCGGAGCCAATCATAATCACGTTGTCGGCAATGCGATGGCGGTCACCGGAGCTACGGTTCAGCATACGCAGAACGAAGAGCAGCCACAGCAGCACCATGATGTTGCCAGCACCGAAGAAGTAGTATCCGATTACAGTCAGAGCGCCACCGATAATGCCGCCTAGCTGGCGGTCAGGGTCCAGCTCCTGGGCAATCATATAGCTCAGTAAAAAGCCCAAGCCACTAGTCAGGGAAAACATTACTGCCTCTCCGGAATCCATGCCACTGGAGGTTTTCCAGAGTGTGATGGCCACACACAGGAAAATAGTTGCCATCATAGCCAGCTTGTTGACCTTTTGACCAAAATCAATGGGACGGCCCAAGCCCAAGTACTTGCTGATGCCTGTAGGGTCATAGACCTCGCCGGGCTCGTAGCCCTTATATTTATTACCTTTTTTTGCCATTTACGTACACCTCATACTCATTGGATAAATTTTTAACCTCTATATTATATCACAAGAGTGGTCAAGAGTCATGCTAAATTCTTAGGAAACTGCCTTGCAAAGCAGAAAAAGACACCGAAAGTCCCTCCTTTTATGAGGAAAGGCTTTCGGTGTCATGTTTTTTAGAATACCTCTGCCAGCTCGGCCAAGGTCAAAGCGAAGGCCGCAGTGCGGGGCACCGCAGTGTTCAAATCTACTGATTCATGGTCAGTATGCTCATCGTAATTTTCTACGCCCAAGGCATCCAGCGTGGGCACGAATTTAGCAGTACGGTTGCCATCGGTCAGGCCGCCTGCTACCCATTCGCTTACCTCGCCCCCAAACTCTTCCTTGACAATGCGCTTGTAAACATCCACCATCTTTTGGGCTTGCGCTGTTTTTTGCATGGGGCCGGTTACAATGCCACCGGTAATGGTTACAGTGGTGCCGGGGATAACAATTTTTTGCTCCAGCGCTTTAACCTCAGCATCAATACGCTGCTGCTCTTCAATAGTGAAGCAACGAATATTCACCTCGCAGAAGGCGTCCCCGGGGATAACGCTGATTTTATCATTGGTGGAGCCAATCACGCCCACATTCACTGTGTTTTGGGGGATGAATTGACCTGCGTCCACAATGCCACGCGCCTTGAGAGCGGCAGCGGTGAAATCCTCCGGCTTGCCGGGCATGGGGCTGGCCAGCTTGTGCAGCTCCGTAATAGTGTATGCCAGCTGGTGGATGGCGTTGGCGCACTCCTGGGATGCGTTGCCATGGTGGCCGCCAATGCCCTTCACCTCAATGCGATATTTGGCATTGCCCTTGCGCTGGGTAACAATGCCCCAGTTCGGACGTGCTACGTCCATAATAATCGCAAAATCGGACTGTTGGCTCAGCTCTGCTACAATGCCCTCGGCAGTCTTGGAGCCACCCTCCTCTTCACCATTGGTGTAATAGATGATTTCCTTGAAATTATCAAAGCCAGCGGCCTTTAAAGCCTTCAGGCCGTAGATTACCTCTACAACGGTAGCCTTGTCGTCACCTACGCCGGGACCCCAGGCAAAATTGTTCTCGTCCACTCTAAAGGGTCTGCGAGCAGCCTCGCCCTTTTTGAACACCGTGTCCACATGAGCCACTAAGAGTATAGTGTATTTGCCCGTACCTTTCAGGCGGCTGATTAAGTGGCAGGCTCTATCGTTATAACGAAACTCGGTGCTGGCGCCAAGAGCTTCCATTTGGGCTGCCACGAATTTGTTGGCTGCCTCCGTGCCTTCTCTATCCCCGTTACCGGAGTCAATATTGGTCAAGGTCTCTAAATCCTTTACATAGTCCTCATAATGGTCTGCTAAATATTGTTTAACAATTTTCTTCATCTAGCTTGCTCCTTTCTTAGTGCGTGATAAAGCTCTCCTAATTAAATGATATTCGCCCAAGCACCTCTTAATTCCTGCAAAAAAAGAGAGCCAACGCCATGGTTGACTCTCAGAAATTTTAATGCTATGCTCTCCCCTCGCGCTTGTCGGGGCGAAGATTAGAAGCGAACGTTTTTTTGAGTAACGTTTCGTTACCCTTAAAATCTGGCCTCCGCTCTATTGATAGCGCAGATGATACCCTTCAGCGCTGCCACGTTGATGTTGGCGTGAATGCCAGCGCCAAAAATGTGGTCTCCATTGGTCTTCTTCAGCTCGATATAGCAAATGCCTTGGGCATCGGAGCCGCTGGACACAGCATGCTCATGGTAGTTGACGAACTTGTAGCCCTTTACGCCCACACCAGCCAAGGCTTGGAAGAAGGAGTCGATGGGGCCGTTGCCCACGCCGGTAATATATTTTTCAGCGCCATCAATGGTGATGGAGCCTTCAAAGCGGCTGTGAACAGTGCCATCGGCCTCGTTGAGCTCGGTGAAGCGATGACGCACCAGCCCATATTTGCCCTGCAAATCGATGTATTCCTTTTGGAAGAGCTCCACAATTTGCTTGCTGGAAAGCTCGTCGCCATAAGCATCCGCAGCGGCCTTGACGATATTGCCAAACTCCGGATGCATTTCCTTGGGCAGATTGTAGCCCACAGCCTGCTGCAGCACAAAGGCCGCGCCACCCTTGCCGGATTGGCTGTTGATGCGGATAACAGGCTCATATTCACGGTGCAAATCCGCAGGATTAATGGGCAGATAGGGTACCTCCCAATATTCTGTGCCGCTGTTTTTCATGTACTCATAGCCCTTGCGAATAGCGTCCTGATGGGAGCCGCTGAAGGCGGTGAATGCCAATTCGCCGGCATAGGGCTGACGCTCGGGCACACGCATTCTGGTGCATTCCTCGTAAATCTTTTTGATGGCCAAAATATTGGTAAAGTCCAGCTCCGGCTCCACGCCTTGGGTGAACATGTTCAAGGCCACAGTAACAATATCCAGATTGCCGGTACGCTCGCCGTTGCCAAACAAAGTACCCTCGATGCGGTCCGCACCAGCCATCAAGGCCAGCTCCGCAGAGGCTACGCCGGTGCCACGGTCGTTGTGGGGATGGATGCTGATAATGGCGGCCTCACGGTTTTTCATATTGCGGCAGAAGTATTCAATTTGGTCCGCATAGGTGTTGGGTGTGCACATTTCCACAGTAGAGGGCAGGTTGAGGATGATGGGATTTTCCTTAGTGGCACCCATTTCCTGCATTACGGCCTCGCAAATAGCGATGGAAAAGTCGATTTCCGTGCCAGTAAAGCTTTCCGGAGAGTATTCGTAACGAATGTTCATGCCGCTGCGAGCTACTTCCTCCTCGGTAAGCTGTTTAATAAGCTTCGCACCCTGGACAGCGATTTCGGTGATGCCTTCCATATCCTTGCCGAAAACAACCTTGCGTTGCAGGGTAGAGGTGGAGTTATAGAAGTGAATAATAACGTTTTTAGCACCACGGACAGCTTCAAAGGTTTTGCGAATAAGCTCTTCACGAGCCTGCACCAAAACCTGCACCGTTACATCGTCAGGAATATGTCCGCCCTCAATTAAGGTGCGCAAGATTTCGTATTCAGTTTCAGAGGCGGAAGGGAAGCCAACCTCAATTTCCTTAAAGCCCACGTCCACCAAGGTGTGGAAAAATTTCAGCTTCTCTTCAATGCCCATGGGGGTTACCAAAGCTTGGTTGCCATCCCGCAAATCAACACTGCACCATACGGGTGCTTTGGTAATAGTTTTATCAGGCCATTGACGGTCCGGCAGGCTCACACGGTGAAAGGGTACATATTTTTTCTCTTGTTGCATTTTACTTCCTCTTTTCTACATTCTAAAATAAAATCCGCCCCATAGCTTCATGCTAGGGGCGGGGAAATTTCCACGCGGTACCACCCTAATTCAGTTGCTTGCGCAACCCTTTAGCCTCCAACAAGGCCTTCGTCTATAACGTGACAGTCACGTCCTTCCCTACCTATCAGGAAGGCAACTCCAGGATCAGTATGCATATAGCTTCCAGTATCGCTTTACACCGGCCAGCGACTCTCTGTGACCTTTCACCATATCTTCTTCCCTTCTTCATCTTTCAGGGGCGATTTGCAGTTGTTGAAAGATATTTTACTTTTTTTACCTTCTCTTGTCAATGCTAAAGAGGAATTATTTTTTGTTGTGGTATGCTTTGTAAAGAATGAAACAAATATAGAGTCAGCAGCTTTATTTTCTGCTGCCAAGCTTATGCAAGGTGCCACCCAAAAGCATGACGCAAGCGCAGGCCACTACCACCAGCCACTCCTGTCCCTGCAGGGGAGCGGTACGCAAAAGACTGCCACCTAAATAGGTCATACCCACCTGCACGGCCACGATGACTAGCATCACCTGCAGAAAGGCCGGATTCTGCTGTAGGTTCTTCAATACATTCACTCCCTCAGCACGCACATTGAAGGCGTTGGCCACAGCCATGCAGATAAAAGCGCTAAAGAAGCCTGTATAGGTATAGATGTGGTCCGGTGCATTTCTAAATAAACCGTCCACCCAGCTGCTTTTAAAGAACGCCAGCCCTAGAACCGTCATCACACTGCCACCCAATATTATTTCCTGCAGCATCCTTTTGTTAATAATATCTGCACTGCGGCGCTTGGGCTGCTCCTGCATATAAGCAGCCAGCGCAGGCTCGCCGCCGAAGGCCAGAGCTGCCAAGGTGTCCATGACTAAATTAATCCACAGGATTTGGGTAATGGTCAGGGGCTTATCAATGCCTAAGAAGGGTGCTATGAAGCTGGTCATTACCGCAGCAAAGTTGATGGTCAGCTGAAAGACGATGAATTTGCGAATATTATTATAGATGGTGCGCCCATAGAGGATGGCCTGCTTGATGCTGAGGAAGTTGTCATCAAGGATGACAATGTCCCCAGCCTCCTTGGCCACCTCCGTGCCGCTGCCCATGGCAAAGCCCACATCCGCCCGCTTCAGCGCCGGCGCATCGTTGACACCGTCGCCGGTCATACCGGCGACAAGGTTCAACTCCTGCGCCAGGCGCACCAAGCGGAGCTTGTCCAAGGGCAGCGCCCTTGCCACTACGCGCAGCTTGGCAAGCTGCGCTTTCACCTCGTCGTCACTAAGCTGTGCCAATTCACTGGAGGTCCACACCAGCTCCTCCTGGCTGTGCAGAAGACCGGCGTCCTTAGCAATGGCCATAGCGGTCTCTTTTCTATCGCCTGTAATCATCACTACCTGCACGCCGGCTCGCTGCACAGCCTTGATTGCATCCACTGCTTCCTGCCGCACATCGTCGCGAATAGCCACTATACCCATAAGCGTCCAGCCACGCTCGGGCACTGCCGTGCCCTCGCCAGCTGCTCCGCCCTTATCTTGCTGGGCAGCATTAGTCTCAAAGCTGCACAGCGCCAAAAGGCGCATGGCTTTACCTGCCAGCGCATTCATGCGTGCATCAAGGTGCTGTCGCTGCTCTTCTGTAAAAGGTTTATGTACGTCATCCTCACCCCAGTAGTAAGTGACCTTAGGCAATAGCACCTCCGGCGCACCCTTAACCAAACCATAAACACGTCCTGCATCCTGCACTATCGCTAAGGAGTACTTATTGCTGCTATTGAAGGGTAATAATTCTAGGCGTTGGGGCATAATCTCTAAAGCTACCTTGCCTGCAAAGCTTCCCAAGGCCGCCTCCGTCATATTTCCGCCCACCAGTTGGCCCTTGCTATAACTGGCAGATGTGTTCAGAAGAGCTTGCTGAATGGTGTAAGCCTTGAGCGTTGCTGGCAACTCCTCCAGCTTATAGTATTCCTTGCCCTCGCCGCTAAGATAGCTCACCACCTGTAAATGGCCCTTGGTAATGGTACCGGTTTTATCTGTAAACAGGATATTTAAGCTGCCCGCTGTTTCAATTCCCACCAGCTTGCGCACTAAAACATTATCTCTAAGCATCTTGCGCATATTCAGAGAGGAAACAATGGCAATCATAAGGGGCAGACCCTCCGGCACTGCCATCACAATAATGATGATGCCCAGGATTATGGCCTGCAGCAAGTCATTCACCACAAGGTCCCAATTTCTTGTGTAAGCGTTCCACCCTCCTGCTACGAGCATTTTATGCAGCATTACTGCCAAGGCTATCAGCACGCCGCCGCTGTAGCCCAGTCTACTGATTTGCTTAGCCAAGGCCTTCAGCTTAAGCTTTAGAGGGCTTTCCCTCTCCTCATCCTTCAGCTCCTGAGTCAGCTGTCCATACAGTGAGTCTGCACCAATCCTTTGCACCAGCATGATGCCGTTGCCTTCAACTACAACACTGCCGCGAAATAGCTGGTGCTGATTTAGTAAATCTACAGTATTTTCAGCTTGCTCCTTGTGTATTGCCCGGGAAATTTTTTCTGCTGGCTCACTTTCACCATTTAGTGTAGACTGGTCCACTTGCAGCTTGCCCTCCAGTAAACAGCCATCTGCAGGCACCTTATCACCTGCCTGCAAAATTACAGCATCATCCACTACCACCTCTTCCACAGGAATAGCTTGGGGCTTGCCATCACGCCACACCCTACACTGGGTACGACTTGCCTCTGCCTGCAGTCTTTGAAAAGCATTTTCATTGCTATATTCCGACCAGGTGGAAACCAAGACAGCTAGCAGAATCGCTACGAGAATACCTATACTTTCCACCCAATCGCCCTGACCGCTGTAAGCAAAGACCATGTTAATCAAAAGTGCCACTAGCAAAATCTTAATCATGGGGTCCTGCAAATTCTCCCCCAGCTTTTTTAAAAAGCTTTGCTGCTGAGGCTGGGGCAAAATGTTCCTTCCGTGCAGCACTTGGGAACGCTGCACCTGCTGTGAGTTTAATCCATATTTTTGCATATGTAATGCCTCCTTTCAGCATCACCTAACCAAATAAAAAGGCGAGGCCATGCTGCAAAATAAAATATTTGCAACAAAGTCTCGCCATTTACTCACATCACCGGACTACTGCGCAAGCACATAGTCGTACTGACGGCAATGCAAACATGGTCGCTATAAAGCTTCCATGCCAGCTACTCCCTTTATTTAAGCAGTTGTAATTGTTAGACTGTTAGTTAGACCAAACAGTTTTCATCAGCTTGGGATACTCTTCGTTCAAATGCTTCAGCACTACATCAATAACTGCATGCACCAGCTCGGGCATAAATTCCTCATCAGTGGTAGGAATGCAGCTTTCAATAACGATGTCGCCGTTTTCATTAGCATAATATTTGAAAACCTTGTAGTTCTCGTTCAGGCTATTCATGTGCTCCATTACAGCAGCCTTGTTGGATTCCTTAACCAAGCCTGCGCCCACACGTACCTGCAGCATTACATAAATGCTGTCATCAATAACGAGCATGGTGGGCAGGTTTTGGCCGCCAACCTCCATAGCACTGCGATAAACTACAGGATGCATATCACCATCAATTTCCTGCATTTGGAAAACGTTGATATTTCTTTCATTAATAAAATTGGTAAACTTGGTCGCCTTAAGATTCATCATAAGACCTCGCTTTCACTTTACTTGTGTCTATTATACACTATTCAATTGTTTTTTCACAGAGAAAATAATTACAAAAGGGTGAATTAAAAGTAACTTTTCCTAGCACAAGCCAAGCTCCTTGACTGAAGTTAGACTCGTTTGCTTTTGCTTTTTAGTCAGCGCAATGGCACTCTTCATGCTCATCCTCTAATAAGCTTTGGGCAAAATCAAAGCCAAATTGTTCTGCGGACTCCAGATTATTGGGTTGCGGCGTCCATTTGCAGGTAAAGCCAGGCAGCACTTCCTTGCTAAATTTGCCTAGCATTTCTTCCATGTCCTTTTGCCCGCCGCCAGCCCAGCCAAAGGTGCCAAAGGCAGCAACCTTTTTGCCGGTAGGAGCTAAGCCCTTCAAATAGGTAAGCAAGGAACCCATGCTCGGCATCATGCCGCTGTTCAAGGTCGGAGAACCAACCAACAGTCCGGAAGCAGTAAAAACATCTGCTGCAACTGTGCTATTAGGTGTAGCACTTAGCTTGTATACCTTTACCTCTACCCCAGCCTTTTGAGCACCGCGAGCGATAGCACGGGCCAATTTTTCTGTGCCGCCCCACATGCTGTCATAAGCAATAACAAGGCTGCCATCGCAGACGCCTTGGCCCCATTTGCTATAGCAGTCCACAATTTTGGCGATGTTTTTGCGCCATACTACGCCGTGACTCGGAGCAATCATTTTAATCTCCAAACCGCCAACCTTAGTGATGGCTTTGCCAATTAACTTGGCATAAGGCCAAAGGATGTTCGCGAAATATTTGCGTGCTTCATAGAAAAGCTCTGCCTCGTCAACCTCATCATCAAAGCGCTTGCTGGTAGCATAATGCTCACCAAAAGCATCATTAGAGAAAAGAATTTTATCTTCTACGCAATAGGTAGCCATGCTATCAGGCCAATGTAGCATGGTCATCATAGCAAACACCAAATTGCGCTTACCAATATTCAAGGTGGCACCATCCTTCACAACTTCGAAGTCGAAGATATCGCCATAATGCTGAATAGCTTCATTCTTGCCAGCCATGGAAATAATGAACTTCGCATTGGGGCAAGCTTTAGCCAAAGCAGGCATAGCACCGCTGTGGTCAGGCTCCACATGGTTGATAATAATATAATCAATGCTCTCCAAAGGAGTTACCTTGCTGATGTTGCGCAAAAGCTCTTCCGCAAAGGGTGCCTTTACTGTATCTATCAAGGTGATTTTTTCATCCATGATCAAGTAGGAATTATAAGTAGCTCCTCGCTCAGTTTTATAACCGTGAAAATCGCGCACAGCCCAATCCTGTACGCCCACATCATAAATATTCGGTGCAATTTGCATGGGTAACATAGGTTTCTGCCTCCTTATATTTGTTCTAGCTGCACACTATGTGCGTTTTTATCCAAACGTAGTACTAGTTGATGAAAATGATTCAAAGTACTACGATGTCCGACACTGACCACAGTTGTATTGGTCAAACACTCGCCCAATAATCCATACATCTTAGCCTCAGTTTCTTCATCCAAAGCTGAGGTTGCTTCATCCAAAAAGAGCCACAGAGGCTGTTGGATATGAGCTCGCACAAAGGCTAAGCGTTGCTGCTCACCCACAGATAGCACATGGCTCCAATCTGCGACTAAATCCAGCTTATCTTCCAAATAACCGATTTGGCAAGTATGCATTAGCTGCTTCAGCTCCTCGACACTCATTGGCTTAGTTCCAGGATAGAGCAAGGCTTCTCGCAATGTTCCCAAGGGAATATAGGGCTTTTGTGGAATAAACATTAACTCGTCCGTCTTGGGCATATTAATCTTGCCCTCTACAAAGGGCCAAATGCCAGCAATGGCACGAAGCAGGGTGCTTTTACCACTACCGCTCACACCCTTAATCAAAACATTAGCTCCCGGATGGAGCGTAAAGCTAATGTTCTGCAATAAGGGAGACCCATCTGGAAGATTAATCTGCATATTATCAGCACTAACAGCCGTAGAGGTTGCGAAACGTTCCACATGGAAGCGTTCTGCTTCCGCTGCAACCTCCTGCATGTGCCTGCCAAAGTAGGTAAGACGCATAACAACAGCTTGCCACTGGGCCAAGCTAGCGTACATATCTACAAAATAGGACAGCGAATCCTGCACGCGACCAAAGGCGCTGGCCACCTGCATTAAACTACCCAATGTGAATTCCTTACTAAGGTAGCGATTCATAGCTGCCACAAAGGGAAAGATAATAGCAATTTGACTATAGCCGGAGTTTAGCCAAACCAGCTGTTTTTGTTTATTAACTAGCTTCCAAAAGTTGTCTATTAAAAGCTTAAATCTATCTTTGAATACTATACCTTCTTGAGCTTCACCCCGGTAGAAGGCAACATTCTCAGCACTTTCACGCAAGCGAATCATGGCAAATCGAAAATCTGCCTCGTAGCGTTGTTGTATAAAGTTTAACTGTACTAGCTTGCGACCCACTAAATGAGTCACATAGGTGCCTGCAATTGAATATAGCAAGGATGCCCAGAAAAGATAACCATTAATAGTTATTTCCCGCCCCATGAGGGAAAATTTCAGAGGGCCTGACATACTGTACAGTATAACTACAAAGGATGCAAAGGTACAGAAGGCTTTAATAATGCCCACTGTAAAGCCCAGTGTCATTTCCACAAAAAGGCGCACATCCTCAGATATACGCTGATCTGGGTTATCAGTATCCTTGCCAAACATCTGCAGGTTATAATAAGTTTTATTTTTAAGCCATGTTTCCAAAAAGCGTGCTGTAAGCCACTTACGCCAATTAATAATTAAGCACTGCTGGAGATAGTAGGAATATACTGCTAGAATGATGTAGACAGCAGCTAAGCCAGAAAATACATATAGCTCATGAAAAATTATGTCTGTTGCATAATTTTGGAGTGCACTATAAAAACGATTATTCCACTGGTTAAGTAGCACCAGCATATATACTATGCCTAGGGTTAGTGTAATTATACAGGCCAACAAAAAGAAAGCTTTTTTCTTTTCTTCAGACTGCCAATAGCTTTTAGTAAGAAACCATACATCACGGAAAAACTGTTTTGAGATAGTAAAATTTTGCACGTAGCTTCTACTTCCTTTTCTTAGATTACTTCTTCATTATACAACAAAGATGACTAAAATAGTAGAATTTCTGATGATTTTTCACTTAAGATTTTCTTGCCCTTTTTTAATTCAGTTTATCGTGTTAACAAAACTCGAAACATAAAAAAGAGCTCACCATAAGGTGAGCTCTTTAATAGCTAAATAATTTAATTATTTAACAGGACCGATCATAGCCAGCATGGTACCAGCAGCTACTGCAGTACCGATAACGCCTGCTACGTTGGGGCCCATAGCGTGCATCAGCAGGAAGTTAGCAGGGTTGCACTTTTGACCAACTTTTTGAGATACACGAGCAGCCATAGGAACTGCAGATACACCTGCAGAACCGATCAGCGGGTTGGTTTGGCCGCCATCCAGTTTGCACATCAGGGTACCGAAAATAGCGCCCATTGCAGTACCAGCAATGAATGCTACCAGGCCCAAGCAGATGATCAGGATGGTTTGATAGTTCAAGAAGGATTCAGCGGACATGGTGCAGCCAGTACCGGTAGCCAGCATGATGGTTACGATGTTCATCATAGCGTTTTGTGCGGTATCGGACAGACGATCCAAGCAGCCTGCTTCTTTGAACAGGTTACCAAGCATCAGCATACCAATCAATGCGGTTACGGAAGGCAACAGCAAGGAGATAACGATGGTGCACATGATCGGGAATGCGATCTTTTCGAAGCGGGAAACCGGGCGCAATTGTTTCATAACAATTTTGCGGTCAGCTTCAGTGGTGCAAAGCATCATGATAGGAGGCTGAATCAGGGGAACCAAAGACATGTAGGAGTAAGCAGCTACAGCGATAGCGCCCAACAGTTGGGGAGCCATTTTAGCAGCCAGGTAGATAGAAGTCGGGCCGTCAGCACCACCGATGATACCGATAGCAGCAGCTTCTTGTACGGAGAAGCCCAGCAGCATAGCGCCGAGCAAAGCTACGAATACACCGCCTTGTGCAGCAGCACCAAGCAGCAAGGTTTTGGGGTTAGCCAGCAGAGGACCAAAGTCGGTCATTGCGCCTACGCCCAAGAAGATCAACGGAGGGAATACTTCGTGGTGAATGCCGTATGCGATTACGGACATAACGCCAGGTTGTTCGAAACCGTTTTTAGGAATGTTAGCCAGAATACAACCAAAAGCGATCGGAGAGAGCAGCAGGGGCTCAAAGCCTTTGCCAATAGCCATGTACAGAAGAACAAGACCAACGATGATCATGATTACGTGGCCGCCGGTCAAAGCGGAGAAACCGGAGTCTGCCCAAACGGATGCTAAAGCAACGAGAAATGCTTCCATTTAATATCCTCCCAATTTTCAATTTGTGGAAGGCCTCCGGGATAGAGGCCCTCCAAAGGATCAGGGTACTAAGTTAATTTATAACTGATATTGCGAACTATCAGCTAAAAATTACATAACGATCATAACGTCGCCGGTACCAACGGTTTGGCCTGCGGAAACGCGAACGTCAGATACAGTGCCGTCAGCCGGAGCCATGATTTCGTTTTGCATCTTCATAGCTTCCAGAATCATCAGAACGTCGCCAGCTTTAACTGCGTCGCCAACTTTAACGTTAACGGACAGAACTTTGCCGGGCATCGGAGCGGAAACGGTGGTAGCGCCAGCAGCAACCGGAGCAGCAGCTTTCGGAGCAGAAGCTACAACGCCAGCTTCTTCAACTTCAACTTCGTATGCGGTACCATTAACGGTGATAGTATACTTTTTCATGGATATAATCCTCCTTAAAATCTCGATTTTTTTTAAAAATTAAATTGCAAACTTGCAAATCAATAATGCTTTATAGCATTAGAAGCATTCTTTACGAACGCTGATAGCTTCAGCACGAGCATTTACATTCCAAGCATCGGATTTAACACGACGGATGCAAGCGATTTGTTCAGCGCTGCAGCCGCATGCTGCTACTGCTGCTGCGATAACAGCGATGATTTCGCTGTCATCTTGTACCGGTGCAGCAGCAACTGCTGCCGGTGCCGGAGCTGCTGCCGGGGTAGGAGCTACTGCCGGTTTAGCAACTTTTTTTTTAGTCGGATCGATTACTTGCAGAAGGCTCATCATAACGCCCAACGCAATCAAAACGCCGAATACGATGGTCATGTTGATCAGAGCGATCAGCCAAGGGTTAGTGGTAACAGGACCCATTTATTTCACCTCATCTTATCTTAAAATAGGGTTTTAAGCGCTAAGCCGCCTGTGAATTACAAAGGAATGTTGCCGTGGCGTTTTGCCGGACGGGTTTCGCGTTTGCTTTCCAGCATTTGCAGAGCGTTGATGATGGTGGGACGAGAGTTTTTCGGTTCGATAACCATGTCAACCATGCCGCGCATTGCTGCTTGGTACGGAGTAGCGAAGTTGTCGATATACTCTTTGGTCTTAGCTTCAACATCGGGATCTTTCTTGAAGATGATGTTAGCTGCGCCAGCAGGACCCATAACTGCGATTTCAGCGGTCGGCCATGCAATAACTTGGTCAGCGCCCAAGTCTTGAGAGCACATTGCCAGGTAGGAACCGCCGTAAGCTTTACGGGTTACCAGAGTAATTTTGGGAACAGTTGCTTCAGAGTAAGCATACAGCATCTTAGCGCCGTGACGGATGATGCCGCCATATTCTTGGTTGCAGCCAGGCAGGAAGCCAGGAACGTCAACCAGGTTCAGCAGAGGAATGCCGAAAGCGTCGCAGAAGCGGATGAAACGAGCGGATTTATCGGAAGCATTGATGTCCAAGCAGCCAGCCATAACTTTCGGTTGGTTAGCAATGATACCGATGGTTTGACCATCCATACGAGCAAAGCAAGTGATGATGTTGGTTGCCCAGTATTTTTGGTTTTCATAGTATTCGCCGTTATCAACGATTGCTTTGATAACTTCATACATGTCGTATGCTTGGTTGGAGTTATCAGGCAGCAGGGTGTTCAGGTGATCTGCAGTACGCATCGGATCGTCGCCAGTTTCAACGATCGGAGCCCCTTCCATGTTGTTGGAGGGCAGGAAGCTCAGCAGGTAACGAATTTGTTGCAGGCAGTCTTCGTCGTTTTCAGCAGCGAAGTGAGCAACACCAGAAGTGCTGTTGTGGGTCATAGCGCCACCCAGTTGTTCTTGGGTTACATCTTCACCGGTTACGGATTTAACTACTGCAGGGCCGGTAATGAACATCTTGGAGGTGTTCTTTACCATGTAGATGAAGTCGGTCAGAGCCGGGCTGTATACAGCGCCGCCTGCGGAGGGACCCATGATTGCAGAGATTTGGGGGATAACGCCAGAAGCGATGGTGTTTTCGAAGAAGATCTTACCATAGCCAGCCAGAGCGTCGATAGCTTCTTGAATACGAGCACCGCCGGAATCGTTCAGGCCAACCAACGGAGCGCCCATTTTCAGAGCCAGGCGTTGAACCTTAACAATCTTAGCAGCGTGCATTTCGCCAAGAGAGCCACCTTCTACGGTGAAGTCTTGTGCGAATACATAAACCAGACGGCCATCTACAGTGCCGTAACCGGTGGTAACGCCTTCACCCGGAAGTTCTTTCTTTTCTTGACCGAAGTTAGTGCAACGATGACGAACGAAACGGTCCAATTCTACGAAGGAACCTTCGTCGAGCAGTGCAGCGATTCTTTCGCGAGCAGTCATTTTGCCAGCTTCATGTTGTTTAGCAACACGTTTTTCGCCGCCAGCAGCCAGAATTACTTCGGCTTTTTTGAGCATTTTCTCAATTCTTTCTTGAGTAGACAAATCTTACACCTCCATCATATTTGGGAGAACAAATTTATATACATATGCTGAAGGCATATCTCGTGTATGCCTTCAGCACAATGTATCAAAAATAATTTAACCTAAATCTAGAAATTTACCAGCTAAGCTTGTAAATTAGTCAACATAGGTAGCCATGGGTTGGCAGATTTCCAACAGGCAGCCAGCAGATTTCGGGTGAATGAAGGCAATCTTCATTTGGCCAGCACCATTGCGGGGAGCTTTGTCGATCATGCGAACGCCAGCTTCTTGCAGGTCAGCAATAGCAGCTTTGATGTCGTCAACGCGCAGAGCCATATGTTGGATGCCAGGGCCATTTTTAGCAACATATTTGCCGATAGGGCCGTCGCCGTTTTCGGTAATGTCAACGAGGAGTTCGATCAGGGTTTCGCCGCAGGGAACGAAAATGGTAGCAACGCCTTGTTCTTTAACTTCTTCGGTACCGGTAGCTTTCAAGCCCAGAGCCTCAGTGTAAATTTTAGCAGCTTCTTCCAGAGTACCAGCGCAAGCGATACCTACGTGGTCAACACAAATAGTTTTGAATGCCATAATAAATTCCTCCTAAAAAATGTAATTTTGGTGGTTTTATTTCAAAACTTTACCAACAATATCATCAACGACAGAGTAAGGTTCAATCTCACGGGATTGCATTCTTACAACAAGAGCATCAAATTCCGCAGTTTGAATAACTTCTTTGTCGATGTAGCGATTTACGCGGTCATTGAGCATAGCCTCAACTTCGTTTTTAATACGTTTTTTGCGGATATCGTTCAATTTACCGGAGTCAATCAAATATGCCTTGTGAGCCTCGATGGAGTCCACAACAGCCTCTATACCTTCACCCTTGCTAGCAATGGTCCTGTTAATCGGAGGACGCCAGCCAACATGTTCGGGATTTAATTCGAGCATCATTTCAATCTCAATGTTGAGCTTGTCTGTACCTTCACGGTCAGCTTTGTTAATCGTGAAAAGGTCACCGATTTCAAGTATACCTGCTTTAATAGCCTGGATGTCATCGCCCATACCGGGGATAACAACAACCATGGTGGTATCTGCGGTCTTAACAATATCAACCTCAGATTGGCCTACACCTACGGTCTCGATAATGATTACGTCCATGCCATAAGCGTCCATTAGTTTTACAGCGTCACCTGCTTTTTGAGACAGGCCGCCAAGGCTGCCACGGGTAGCCATAGAACGAACGAAGATGCCTTCATCCGCCATCAGATCCATCATTCTAATACGGTCACCAAGAATAGCACCGCCAGAATACGGGCTAGTAGGGTCAATCGCTACGATGCCTACAGTTTTACCGCGTTTGCGATATTCTTTAGCAAGTTTATCAGTTAAAGTACTTTTACCAGCACCCGGAGGGCCAGTGATACCAATTACATACGCATTACCAGTATGAGGATAGATCTCTGTCATAATTTTGACAGCGTCATCGTATTCATTTTCAACAGCAGTGATTGCCTTAGATAATGCAAGACGAGAATGATTTAATAATTTATCTACTATTTCCATAGTTCACACCGCCTTGTCAGATTGTGAATATTTGATAAGGCAAGCCGGGACAAGCCCGGCTTGCGCTTATAGGTTAGGGATAAAATTATTTTACGTTAGCGTTGATGCATTCAACAATTTTGCTGGTCGGGGTGCCAGGAGTGAATACTTCAGTGATGCCAGCAGCTTTCAGGCCGGGGATGTCAGCGTCAGGAATAACGCCGCCGCCGATAACCAGAACGTCGTTCAGGCCTTTTTCCTTCAGCAGTTCAACTACTTTCGGGAACAGGGTGTTGTGAGCGCCGGACAGCAGGGACAGAGCAACAACTTGTACGTCGTCTTGCAGAGCAGCTTCAGCGATTTGTTCCGGGGTCAGACGGATACCGGTGTAGATAACTTCGAAACCAGCGTCGCGCAGAGCACGAGCAACTACTTTAGCACCGCGGTCATGGCCGTCCAGACCGGGTTTAGCAACTAAAACTTTAATGTTAGCCATTGTAAAATACCTCCGTATATGTTAGTGTTTACAAATTAGAGAGTGGTATGAGGTTGATATTCACCGAATACTTTTCTCATAACGCCGCAGATTTCACCTTCGGTAGCATATGCACGAACTGCGTCGAGGATCAAAGGCATCAGGTTTACAGATTCGTCTGCGCAACCAGCTTCCAGAGCTTTCAGAGCAGCTTCTACAGCAGCGTTGTCACGGCGAGCTTTCAGAGCAGCAATCTTTTCAGCTTGCAGTTTGCCTACAGAGCCGTCTACGCGCAGCAGGTTCTTCGGAGGTTCTTCCTCTTGGGTGAATTTGTTAACGCCAACGATGATACGGTCGCCTTTTTCAATTTCCATTTGCCATTTGTAAGCGGAATCTTGAATTTCTTTTTGGATGTAGCCTTTAGCGATAGCTTCAGGAGCGCCACCAATTTCGTCGATCTTTTCGATGTATTCCCAAGCTTCTTTCTCGATCTTGTCGGTCAGAGCTTCTACATAGTAGGAGCCGCCCAACGGGTCAACGGTGTCAGCCAGGCCGGATTCGTAAGCAACGATTTGTTGGGTACGCAGAGCGATGGTTACAGACTCAGTGGTCGGCAGTGCCAAAGCTTCGTCCTTGGAGTTGGTGTGCAGGGATTGGGTGCCACCCATAACAGCAGCAGCGGTTTGCAGAGCAACACGAACGATGTTGTTGTTCGGTTGTTGAGCGGTCAGCATGGAGCCAGCGGTTTGGGTATGAACGCGCAGCATCATGGATTTAGCTTTCTTAGCGCCAAAACGCTCTTTCATAACTTTGGACCATACACGACGAGAAGCGCGGAATTTAGCAACTTCTTCAAGTACGTTGTTATGAGCATTCCAGAAGAAGGACAGACGGCCAGCGAAAGCGTCAACGTCCAGACCAGCTTTGATAGCAGCTTCTACATAAGCAATGCCGTCAGCGATGGTGAATGCGATTTCTTGAGAAGCGGTGGAACCAGCTTCACGAATGTGGTAACCGGAAATGGAGATGGTGTTCCACAGGGGTACGTTCTTGGAGCAATATTCGAAAATATTGGTGATCAAACGCATAGAGGGTTTCGGCGGGAAAATGTAGGTGCCGCGAGCTGCATACTCTTTCAGAATATCGTTCTGAATGGTGCCGCGCAGTTTGTCAGCGGAAACGCCTTGTTTTTCAGCAACTGCAATGTACATAGCCAGCAGTACGGATGCAGGAGCGTTGATGGTCATAGAAGTGGAAACTTTGTCCAAAGAGATTTGGTCAAACAGGATTTCCATATCTGCCAGGGAGTCGATAGCTACGCCTACTTTACCAACTTCGCCTTCAGCCATCGGATCGGTGGAGTCATAACCGATTTGGGTCGGCAGGTCGAATGCGCAGGACAGGCCGGAACCACCGTTAGCCAGCAGGTAACGATAACGTTTGTTGGATTCTTCAGCGGTGGAGAAACCAGCATACATACGCATGGTCCAGAAACGGCCACGATACATGGTGGGTTGTACGCCACGGGTGTAAGGATATTCACCGGGGAAGCCCAATTTGGTCATGTAGTCAAAGTTTTCACCAAGATCAATCGGGGTGTACAGTCTGTTAGGAACCAGGTTTGCGCGTTCAGGGTTTTTTACCAGTTTAGCTTCAACGTCAGCAGTGTATTTTGCTAAACCAGCTTTAATTTCTTCAAATGCCATTCTCAAATCCTCCTTAAATATTTGGTTTGCATATTTCGGATTGGACGGATCCGAAATGATGGTGAGAGTGTCCGTCAAAGACGGTATATGGCAAAGCCTAAAGGCCTCGTCAACATTTTTATTTATACCTGCCGATGGGACTCACACCCATCGGCAAGTACATAACATAGTTTACAATATTTTTGAAAACTTCTCAAGTAGATTCTTAAGATATTTTCAAATTATTTTTCCATGGTGCCGGTTTCGTTGAAGCGGGTATGGAAGGAGAAAGCCTCGGACAGAATGTGCGGGGTTTGGCTGTTCTTGCAAGCTTCGCATGCACGATGGAAGTAATCCAACAGCATGGGTTGATATTTCGGGTTAGCAATCTTGTCGATGATAACCAGAGCGCGTTCTTTCGGGGACAGGCCACGCAGGTCAGCTACGCCGCGTTCGGAAACGATAA
Source organism: Phascolarctobacterium sp. (assembly GCA_030540395.1). Classification (GTDB taxonomy): domain Bacteria; phylum Bacillota; class Negativicutes; order Acidaminococcales; family Acidaminococcaceae; genus Phascolarctobacterium_A. The sequence goes on along the minus strand of JAUNWI010000005.1, from coordinate 110,595 downwards.
CGTCAACATCATGCTCGGTGTGGTCAACATGGCTGCAGAAAGGAACTATGGAAGAGATAGCGCCGCCCTTTGCCAAGGAGGTGGTGAAGAATACGGTCAGGAAGCCGTTACGAGCATAGTCGCCGGAGCCGCCGATACCGTTCATCAGCTTGGTGCCGCAGATATGAGTGGAGTTAACGTTGCCATAGATGTCAACTTCGATAGCGGTGTTCATAGCGATAACGCCGATACGACGAGCAACTTCCGGGCTGTTAGCAACTTCTTGCGGACGCAGGATGATGTACTTCTTGTATTTGTCTACGTTTTCGTAGAATTTCTTCAGGCATTCAGGAGACGGGCTCAGAGCGGTACCGGAGCAAACGCGCAGTTTGCCAGCGTCGATCAGGTCGAACATACCGTCTTGGATAACTTCGGTGTAAACGGTCAGGTCTTCAAAGTCGGAGTTAACCAGACCATTGATAACTGCGTTAGCTACGGAGCCTACGCCAGATTGCAACGGCAGCAGGTTCTTCGGCAGACGGCCAGCAGCAACTTCAGCTTTGAAGAAGTCAACCAGGTTTTTGCCCATCTTTTGAGCGTCTTCGTCGATAGCGCCCAAAGGACGAACTTTATCGGTGATGTCGCAAGGAACAACAGCAACGATCTTTTCAACTTCTACAGGAACATACGGAGTGCCGATGATGTCTTCCGGTTTGCAAACGGGGATAGGTCCACGGTTCGGGGGATCCAGAGGAACATAGGAGTCATGCATGCCTTCCAGAGCAACCGGTTGGGTTACGTTAACTTCAACGATAACCTTTTTAGCGGATTGAACATAGGAAGAGGTGTTGCCCATGGAGGTGGTCGGGATCAGACCAACTTTGCCTTCGCCCAGGTCGATGATTTTGCAAGCTTCTACGATTGCAACATCAACGTCACGACGGTTAGCCATGAAGCCATAACGAGTCATTTGAGCAACATGGCTCAGATGCAGGTCGGTGTATTTAACTTGGCCAGCATTGATAGCTTTACGCATATCGTTGTTGGTTTGGTAAGGCATACGACGGTCAACGATGCCTGCTTGGGTCATAGCGGTATCCATTTCGGGACCTACGGATGCGCCAGTCCAAACGTTGATTTTGAAAGGAGTTTTTTTGCCTTTTTCAGCAAGAGCCAGAGGTACAGCTTTCGGATAGCCAGACGGAGTAAAACCACTGGTACCTACGTTGTCACCATCATGTACAAATTCTGCAGCAGCTTCAGCAGTCATAACTTTGCCAGCTACTACGTCAACAATGCGATCTTTAATGTCGATCATGTTTACCTTCCTCCTTATAATTAGGACATTGTGTTTATAAAAGGGGAGAATCCCTTTTTGCTTATAACTCATCTGCTGTTCCCAGACGGAACCACCAGATAAGGTACTGCCTTAGTCAAGCATTTCACAAAGACTTCATACTTTTCTATATTGTGTTTTCGACATAGCAAGGAAAACTCCTGCTAGAGCTCGGAAAATTTTTATATTTTCTTTTTCGTTTCTGCTACAATTATAACACATTTCAGCGGAAACTTCACTCATTTTCGGGAAAAATTTTCCATCGCCTTGTCAATGACAGTTTCACGAAGCGGAGATTTTAAAGGCTTAACGACTAATATAATACCAATAAAATTGTAACATAGCAAGCTTTTTCTTTACAAAAAACCGAAATAAATCTGTGAACGCTGTGTATTTCTGGCTTTTTTGTATTGTTTCAACAGGACATTCACAGCCTTTTTCTTCATATTCCATCATAAAAGCACAAAAGGTTATTTGTACTAGATTTTTCCTATCGCGTTTTTCACAAAGGATACAGCTTGCCTGTTTTTCAACTACTTTCGTAAATCGGTTAGTTTTTTCAAAATGACCAACCAGTCATTCTTAAAAAATGCCTTTTTTGCTTATTTTTTGCCCACGCCCAACGCATACATTTTGCCAATCAGCTCAAAAGCAGGCTCAGCAGTAGCGGCAACAACAATATCATTCATATTGGCTTTGTGCAGAGTTTCTTCAGCCACAGGACCATCACCAGCTACAATCACGCAGGAAAGCCCAATCAAGGAAGCCACGGCAGCTACATTTTGGTGCCCCTGCATTGTCACCCATACCATGCCCGGTTGTGCCTGGCCCATGGCATTGCTCAGCAGGTCGCTGGCATAGCCACCCTCTACCTCTGCATATAACGCATCCTCGGATACATCCTTAGTTAACAATTTCAAATTTAATACATCTAAAAGCTCTTTAACCTTCATGATCTTCATCCTCCATATTATTCAGCATTTTGGGTTCATGGTATATGGGAATCTGCTTAGCCAGCTCCAGCATGCCCTGGGACAGCTTGTGCACACTGGCACGCAGTTTAAAAATACAATCAATTTCGTGGGCCTTACCCTGCACGATATCTTCGGCCAAGCCCTGGCAGCTGGGAGCGCCACAAGCACCACAATCCAGTCCAGGCAACGCACAGAGTACCTCCTCCATGCGCTCGAACTTCTTCATAGCCTCCATAATGTCATCATCCAGCTGCATCATGGGACGGGGCACCAAGCGCTTGCGATAGGCAGCCGAAGCCGGAAAGTCCTGCAGCACCATGGTTCTAGCCATAGCCTCCTGCCTGGCGGCAGGCTCCTGCTCTCGCAGTTGGCGGATACGCTGACGCAGATTGCTTTCAGCTACAAATTTATTTTCTGCTGCCAAAAGGCCGCCCAAGCAGCCGCCCTGGCAGGCATTGCACTCCACATAATCAAGCTGGGGCATTTTATTCATAGAAATCTGCTCTAGGATTTCGTAAACATTATCAATGCCGTGAATCGCCAGACCATTGGTTATGCCTGCAGAAGCCAGCTCCCCTCCGTAGGTTCCCCAACCCAAGCCATAGGAAGAGCCGGTGCGCACATTTAATTCATGGGTTCCACCCATATTTTTCAAGAGCAGGCCATAGATTTCGCTCAGGCTAAAGCTGCCTGTGAGCTCCGTATGCTGTACGTCCACGGACTGACGGATATTGGTCTCTTTGGAAGGGCAGGGTGAAATAAACCACACGCCAATAAGGTCCGTTGACAGCTGCTTGCGCGCTGCCGCCTCCCGCTTGACATAAATGGCCGCAGCTTCAACAGGTGCCAAAACCGGCACTACCTGCTTGATTAATTCCGGAAATTTTACCTGAATCAGACGCATTACCGCCGGACAGGTGCTGGAAATTAAAGGCTTGCGTCCTCCTGTGTAGTTTTTAAGATAGCTTTCTATTTCCTTGGCAATGTATTCAGAAGCCAGCGAAACGTCAAAAATCTCATCAAAGCCTAAATTATGCAGCCCCTGCCAAATGTCCTCCAAGGGCACGTTGGCCGGAAACTGGGAATAAAGGCTGGGCGCCGGCAGCACAATGTTATATACAAACTTTGACAAGCCCTCCAGCATGTCGGTCTTCACTGTAAAGGCGTGATAGGGACAGCCACTGGCACAGGCACCACAATCAATGCAGCGGTCCGCCAAAATCTCGGCCTTGCCATTGCGAACCCTAATGGCCTCCGTAGGACAGAGCTTGACGCAGGATACGCAGCCCTGACATTTCTCTCTATTGAGCTGTACCGAATGATAATACTTTGTAGGAGCCAATGCGTATCACCTCACTTTGCTCAGAAACATTAGCTTATAAATCTTCACTTTGGTGCTTAAACTTCATTACGATGGTAGTACCCTCACCCACCTTGGACTGAATATCAAATTCATCAGAGCATTTTTGCATATTAGGCAAGCCCATGCCGGCACCAAAGCCCATTTGGCGCACATAGTCAGGAGCTGTGGACCAGCCCTCCTGCAAAGCTTTATTAATATCAGGAATGCCGGGACCCTTATCGGTAACGGTAATCACCGTCATGGTGGGGAAAACCTCCGCCGCCACATTGCCACCGCCGGCATGAATAATCACATTCATCTCGGCCTCATAGGTGCCAATGGCGATGCGGCGTACACAGTCCGCAGGAATGCCCAGACGCTGCAGCATCTTCTTGATCTTGGAGGAAGCCTCGCCAGCTCTTTCAAAATCGCCTCCGGCGCAATCAAAAGCCAATTTCACTGATTTATTATCACTCATTTTAATTACCTCTTTTACTACAGCCACGAATTCCAGCAGCATATAAAATGCCACAGGCATCAAACAAAGTATGCTCTGTTACCAAAACAGGGAGCATATCCTCCGCCGCAGCCTCCACTATTTCCTGGTCAGGCACCTTGCCGCGCACGAAAACTAAACCACTCAGCTCGGTCATATCGGCAGTGCGTACCACTTGCATATTGGTCAGACCTGTACATAGCAGCGTGTTGCGTTTGGTAAAAGCCAAAACGTCGCTCATCATATCGCTGCCGCAGCAGGTTTCTATTTGGCGGTCCAGAAACTCTTCTCCCCCCAAAACCCTAGCCTCCAGCAGTTTTTGTACTTCACTTAGTTTCATACACATCGCTCCTGAAAATCTAATATATACTTTTACCCTATTATTGTACTCTGTTTAATTGCGCTTGTAAATAAGAAAAAAGCCGGAGCCGCTTTTTTAAGAAAAAAGCTCCGACTTTGTAAAGAATCATATAATCTGACCCTGAGATGGCTCTTGTAACTGCTAAATATAATATTCAATCTGCTCCATTACAGCCTGCTTGCGGGTCCTTTCGTTATAAATGATCACAGCCTCGCGCAAGTCCTTCGGCCCCAAGGCATAAAGCTGCTCCGCTTCAGAATTAAAGCAACTATCAGGAATAATACGATTATAATGCCAGGGGTCCAGCTCCAAGCTGATTTCCGGATGGTCCACAAAAAGCTCTGTGCTCAAATAAGGGTCAAAAGCAAGCACCACATCGTTGCCCTTACCAGTGAGCAAAACAAAATGCCATTCATCAAGAAAAAGGCGCACTACGACCACGCCATTGCATTGCAGTGCTTGATTTATTTTGCCTCCGGGGCCGATGTAAACATCCCTGCCACTTACATATTCGCTGGAGATGGGCAAGCGACCGGTTTTGCCGTAGCCATCCATCCAATTGCTCAAGTACATCATCGCCAGTCTGCTAGTGCCAGAGCGACCCTCCTCGCCCTGCAGATTATAGCAATCCAGGCAGTACAGCATAATATTACGGATGAGCTCCGGAGGAATATCCTCACGCTCAAACAAAACATTTAACGCGTTCACTAGCGAGGTGGGACCACAATCATAATTTGACACCTGATAATGTAAGGGGATTTTCATCTTTGATAACCTGCCTTATACTCAATTCAGAGCGTTATACTATGATATAAATATAGAGCAGATTTTTGTATCTGTCAAGATGCAGTGCAGATTACAAATTTTCAACAATATCGCTTCTAGAAGCCGTCCAATAGGCTGGCAGCCAGCTACAAAGTGCACCCAACAGCAGGACCACAGCTACTAAAACCCCTTCCTCGGCTAACAGCTGCTGTGGCAGATACAAGCCGGCCTTGCTCTGCAGCAAATTGGCAAGAGCATAATAAAGCCCATGGCCCATCACCAGGCCACCGATGATACCTGTGCTGACAAGGCACATGCCAAGGCGAAAATACAGGCTTACTACCTGCCTAGTAGTACCGCCTAACGCCCTCATAATAGCCTGCTGATGCGCGCTGCACAGGGCAAACCAATATAAGGAGCCCGCGATAATCAGCAAGGCCATCGCTAGCACGGCATAGTTAAGCATCTGCAAGAGCTTTTCAACATTGCCCAGAATTGAGAATATTTGAATCACTATCTTCGCAGGAAAAACCACCTGTACAGCCGGATGCTTGCTATAGGACGCAGCTAGCTGCATAGATGCAGCATAGCCCGTAGGCCGAATGACAATGGCGGTTGCTTCCTTAGGAGTATCTGCCTTACCATGGCTATGGTGCTCCCAAATGCTTTCCATGGGCACAAAAATCCCCTGGTCATAGGGCCCATGCACCGGCTTTAAAATGCCCACAACCTTATATTTTTCTTTATGGGCCTTGCTATTGGCGTTGGCAACTAAGCCATGGACGGAAGCAAAGCTATCGCCCAGCTTCAGGCCGCTTAAACGCGCTGCCTCCGCACCCAACACAGCCTCCTGCTCATCAGCAAAGGCACGTCCCTCAGCAAGCTGCAGCCAGTGCTCCTGCTTCGCGCCTAAAAGATTAAGCTCAAAAAGCTCTTTTTCGGTGCCAATGAGCCTAAAGCCGCGATAATTATCACCAAAGCCCAGCGGTATTGCCTGCTCCACCGCCTTAGACTGCCGCAGCTCCTCTAGGACGGAATAGCTGATATTGCCCACCGGCTGGTCCTTGAGGAAGACGCTGTTCAAAACAAGCTGATTAGGGCTGCCCTTGGCGCCCATGAGCAAGGGAAAGGGCTTCGCAGCTTGTACCATGCTCTGGTGCACACCATTGGCTAGCAGCAGCACAATTACTGCCAGTGCTACGCCCAAAGCCATAATCAGAGCTACCACGCTGTTTTGCAGCTTTTTGCCCAGCAATAAACGATATACAAGCAGATTTTTATTCATAGCAGCCGCTCCTTATATTATAGCGTTTAGCAAAGCGCGCTTTAATGCTTTCATCATGAGTACTAATGAGCAAAGCTGTATTATTCAGCTTACACAGCTGCTGCAAAAGCTCCAACACCTTCTCCCCATTGGCCTTATCCAAGCTAGCAGTGGGTTCATCGGCTAGCACCAAGGGTGGACGCTGCAGCAGAGCCCGCACCACAGCTACACGCTGCTGCTCGCCAATACTCAAATGGGTAGGAAGCATATGTAGCTTATTCTCCAAGCCAACCTGCTGCAAAAGCTCCTTAGCCCGCGCCTTAAAGCCCTCCATATCCACGGCCTCGGCCTGCCAGCACAGGGGCAACAGCACATTTTCCAGCACAGTTAGCTCCTCCAACAGATTGAGCTTTTGCAAAATATAGCCAATATTACGGCTGCGCCATTGCGCTCTTTGCGTGGCGTCCAGCTCTAAAAGCTGCCTTCCGTCAAACTCAATGCTGCCACTATCAGCCTTTAATAGACCCGAAATCAAGTGCAAAATAGTCGTTTTGCCACAGCCACTGGGGCCATCTAGGACCAAGCTCTCACCCCACTCGAGCGTTAGCTCCGGCACATAGATTACATTACTCACATTGCCATCCGGAGTATAAAAGACCTTCTGCAAATCATCTATCTGTAACAGAGCCATTATAAAGCCTCCAAATTATTCGCCCGAATGCGCACTAGGCTCACAAAGCCAGTCTCACCGTCCACCTCGGTTCCCAGCTCAAGCACACCCGTAACCTTGATAGGGCTATCAAAGGGCAACGCCTTAACCGGCTCGCTTAGCTTTACTACAACGATATCGGTGGGCCAATCGGCATCACTGCCACAGAAGGGACAAATGGACATGGGCTCTCTGGTCAACACAAAAAAGTTGATGGTGGGAGTTAAAGGCGGAGCCATAAAGCCAACCATGCTGACCTCCTTGCCTTCGTTTTGCTTCAGCTTATCGCTGAGCTCCACACCGCGAGAGGATACGGAAGAATACATTTCATCAAAGCCAATTGCCTCTGCACTTCCCCAAAACGCTTCTGCTTTGCCGGAACTTCCGCAAAAGCTAAGAAACGGTTCCCCCAAGGGAACCGTTCCAAGAAGGATGTTTATGAAGAAAAGCAGTGGCAAAAAGAAACCAAAAGCTTTTCGCATCATTATTTACCCCTAATTATTTGCTTTGTTTAACAGTCTTATTGCCGTCCAAGCCCAGAGCTCTTACCATGCCGAAGAAGACCTCGGTGTTATCCATAACGCCCTTGAAGTATTCAGAGCCAGGACCACCAGCATTCAGCAGGATGTCGTCAGCAGAGTGTACCTCTTGGTCAGCCTTAGCGGGGATATTGCCACGCAGCAGCTCGCCACTAATCTTCGGGTTAGCAATAGCTTTGCCGTCCTTGCCCATTACAGCAGGCACAGTCGGTACGGGTTTGAAGCGATAGTTTTCGTTATAATCAGGGTGGTTAGCAAATTGTACAGCCAAGGTTACAGACGGATCCGGGTTATCAGGATAGCCATCACCATCAGCATCCTCGAAGGTAGGCCATTTAGCATCAGCATAGGTTCTTACTGCTTCACGACCGGTCTTGCCATCCTTTTCATGATAGGTACCGGTGATGCTAGCACCATGAGCATGGTCAGCTACCACGATAATCAGGGTATCGTTCTTTTGAGCAGCAAATTTCTGTGCTACGCCTATAGCCTTATCCATTTCGATGTTATCATAAGCAGCGCGCTGCCAATCCAGCACGTGCAATTGTTTATCGATGCAAGCACCTTCAACCATCAGGAAGAAGCCGTTCTTGTTCTTGCTCAAGGTCTCGATAGCTTTTTCAGTCATTTCTACCAGGCCCGGTTGGTCGTTAAAGCCCTTCAAAACCTTGGGGTTCTTGGTAACTTCTCTATCGATATATACATCCATGTTGTTCAGCTGATACAGGCCCAGCAGCTTGTCAGCATCCTTCGGAGTGTTGCGCAGCTCGGTCTTGGTGCCGGAGAAGGCATAGCCCAAATCCTCAAAGCTCTTGATTACGTCCACATTATCCTTACGCTTGGAGCCAGGTACGCCTTTGGGCAGGAAATGACGGGAGCCGCCGCCCAGAATTACATCGGGACGATGCTTTTCGGTGAGCATATCAGCAGCAATATAGTTTTGCTCTGCACGACGACGGGTGTGAGCCAGCATTGCAGCCGGGGTAGCATCGGTAATATTAGCGGTGGATACGATACCGGTAGCCATGCCACGAGTACGCTTAGCCAGCTCGATGATGTTTTCTACCTTGGGGTCATCCAGAGGATCCTTGGTGCAGTTTTCATAAATGCCCATAGCATTTACAACGCTCTTGTGACCAGTTGCATAAGCAGAAGCACTGTTGGCAGAGTCAGTAACGATGGAGTCATAGCCGGAGGTGGTTATTACAGCCATGTTGTCCAGCTTTTCCATGTTCAGCAAATCGTTATATTTGCCCTCGGTGATGCCCTTGGACAGAATACGCGCGATTTCGCGTGCTTGCAGGCTCATGCCATCGCCTACAAACAGGATTACGTTTTTGGCAGTCTTTTTAGCCTTAGCATTGGTTACAACATATTTAGCAGCACGTTCATTAGCGCCATTTTTAACATTGATGGTGATGTCGCCAGCCTTGGGGAAGCTTACATCATCAATACGATATACAGCAGTGGTGCCTTCCATGCTCTTGGTAGCAGTTTTACCAAAGAACTTAGCGGCATCTTGACCATTTACTTTGACATCCATATTGGTGTCGCCATTTTTGATTTCAATGGCAAAGTCAAAGCGTTGGCCTTGCAGGAATTTAGCATTGTCAATAGGCAGTACCTTGATAGCCTGCTCTTGGGGAGCAAGGTAGCCAGCAGCCTCAGTAACAGAAGGCAGATAAGCACCGAAGGTGCAGCTTAAGCCCAGCATAGCAGCTGCGATAAAAGCATTTTTCTTATGCATGAATTTCATTATTTTCATCCTTTCTCAGAGAATATCTCTCTTGTGCTTTAAGTATAAGGCAGCAATGTTAAAATCAATATACTGTTTTAGTTAAGTTCAAGTTAACTATTTTTTATCTTTGTAAAATGTAACGAATAAAAAGCAGGCTCAGCTCGTACATGCACAGCATGGGAACTGCCAGCATGATTTGCGAAATAACATCCGGAGGTGTCAAGATGGCCGCCAATAAAAAGCTTAACAAAAACACATAAGGGCGCATTCTTTTTAAGCCATTACTAGTGATAATGCCGAGCCCTGCCCCCACGATAATCACTAAGGGCAATTCAAAAATCAGGCCGAAGGGCAAGAGCAGCATCAGCAAAAAATCAATATAGTTTTCCATGGAAATCATCGCCTGCACCCCCTGAGCATCAAAGCCTGTAAAAAAGGCCAGCCCCAAGGGCAAAACCAGATAATAGGAAAACAAAATGCCGCTCGCAAAAAGGCCTAAGGAAAGAACCGTAATCGCCAAAAGCCATAGCCGCTGCTTGATATTCATGGCAGGCATCACAAAGGCCCACAGCTGGTAAAAAATAATCGGTGTAGCAATGACGCAGCCAGCCACCGCGCCTACCTTAATATAAATAAAAAAGGCCTCTGCCGGTCGCAGATAATAAAGCTTACCAGCAGGTGCTGTGACAAAGCTTACTATAGTGTCAATAAAGCAGTAGCTAATAAACAGCCCTACCACTACAGCCAGGAGCATTTTCATCAGCCTATGGCGCAGCTCCTCTAAATGCTCTGTAAAGCTCATTTCTCCGGCACCAGTAGAAATTAAATCAAACTTCATGCCTTAACATCTACTTTTTTATCGGCAGCTGCTTCCTCTTTAACAGTAGCATCCTTTACTGCAGTAACAGTGGTGGGGCCATTAACAGCGTCCTTAAATTCACGCATGCCCTTGCCCACAGCATTGCCAATCTCCGGCAAACGTTTCGGACCAAACACAAGCAAAGCGATAATCGCTAAAACCAGCATTTCAGAAAAACCAATACCAAACATTCTTATTCCTCCTTAATTTCAGGTTGCATTTATTCTACTCCAGCAATATTAATTTTAAATCAAGTTATTGTTAAATTATTATTAAATCTAGTTAGAATTAAGGTTTTACATAATAATTACATTTTCTTAATATTTTTCAAACAAAACTGCTTTACACTAAGAGCAACCCAAAATTTAGGAGGTCTAAAGAAAATGAGTCAAAATATTTCCCGTGCCAGCTTTTTAAAAATCTCTGCTGGTGCCATTGTCAGTGCTTCTTTATTATCCCTGCCCCATCTGAGCTTTGCTGCCAAAGCCAAGGTCGTTGCCGCTCCCTTCAATAGATTGCCTGAAGCAGAGGCTTTAGCGAAGGGCTCCGACCTCGTACAAATGTCCTATAAGAAAATCAAAGATGCTGTAAACACAATTCAAGATACACGCCTGCGCAAGATGACCATGGATATTATCAATAATCCTAACCCCACCTTTATGCAGCAATACCAAGCAGCTTGTGCTAAAGAAAAGGTTTATAACAAGCTGGTAGCTTTAAAATTAATCGACCCTGCCAAAACCTCTTTAGCTAACTTCCTGCCCCCGTATAATGGTCAAGCTCCCCAACCCTTCTACTCCGCTCCTGGTAGCGGTTACGCTAGCCATCATGCTTATCCCGGTGGTCTGGCAACCCACACTGCTGCTAACCTGAGCATTTCCGAGGGCATTTATGCTACCTATTACAGCCTGTTCAACAGCCAAATCAGCCGCGACATCATCATCTCCGCACAAGCACTGCATGACTTGGCTAAGCCGCTGGTTTTCCAATGGAAGAAGGACCAATCCAGCCTGAAGGAATATCAAATTGCCGGTACTGGTGCTCACCACATCTTTAGTATTGCCGAAGTAATCTATCGTGGCTTCCCCGTGGAAGAAATCGTTGCCCAAGCCTGCGCTCACCAAACTCCGGGCAGTGCTAAGGAAGAGCAAATCGTTGTCGGCTTCCTCACTGCAGCAGCTATTATCGCTGGTAAGGATGCTAAAGAAATCGGCATTATTACTGCAAACAACACCCTGCCCTCCCCGCAAAAGCAAGAAGGCTTTATTGTTAGCCTGGGCGACCATGATTATGTGCTGAGCAGCCCCGCTTGCCAAAGAACTGTAAAAATGCTGGAGCAAATCGCAGTACAGGATTACGGCCTAAAGGCTGCCGACCTGCAAGGCGAGCAATTCAACAAGATGCGTAACTACCTGGGTGCACAGGTTTCTATGATGTACGCCAACAGCCTCGCTTCCCAGCCCAATGGCATTGAGCAACTGCGCCAGCTGGTAAACGCTTTGATTGTAAAATAACCGCTAAATATAGAAAAACCTTCAGCTCCACGAAAAAGCTGAAGGTTTTCTTTATTTTTGTTTACTTAAGCACCATATTTTTTATAGGCCGTGTGGTTGGTGCAGCCCACGATGTGATTAATGGCAAAGCCATGCTTTAAGGCAGCAGTTACAAAGGCCTTAGCCTGCTTCACTGCCTCCTCCATTGTTAAACCATTAGCCAAGCCCGCTGTAATTGCAGCGGAGAAGGTGCAGCCCGCACCATGGTTATACGAAGGATAAATTTTGGGCACAGCCATTTCCACAAAGTCCTTACCGTTGTAGAAAAAATCGATGGCAGCGTTATCACTCAGGCGCTCACCGCCCTTGATAACGACATTTTTCGCTCCGGCAGCAATGATGCGCTCGGCCGCCTCCTTGATTTGCTCCACCGTCTTCACCTCGGGCAAATCAGCCAAATACGCTGCCTCCACCGTGTTCGGGGTAATGATATCGCAACGTGGCACCAGCAGCTCTTTAATCGCCTGTGCTGCCGCAGGAGCCAAAATCAAATCACAACCCTTGCAAACCATTACAGGGTCAATAACAACATTCTTTAAAGCATATTTATCGATAGTTTGAGCCACCAGCTCCACCAATTCCGGGCTGCCAATCATGCCAGTTTTCATGGCGTTGATGCCCACACCCTCAATAGCTGTCACCAGCTGCTTTTCAATCAAATCCGAGGGCAACGGATACACACTATGCTCCCAGGTTTTGGGATGCATGGTTACAATGCAGGTCAGAGCCGGCATGCCGTATACGCCCAGCTCCTCCATAGTCTTTAAATCCGCTTCCATACCAGCGCCACCACTAGTATCACTACCAGCAATGGTCAAGGCTTTATTTAATAAGGTCATAATAATTCCTCCAATTTCCTAGAATATTTTTATTATAAGCCTTTTGCTGGTAGCTTGATAATATCAATTTATGTAATTTTGATAAGTCCAGAGTACTATACTAGCATAGAAAAAAGCGTCAGCCCACTCCTGCGAACAGGAACTTGCTGACGCTTTGTTGTTTCGCTATTACTCTTTCTTCAAGCCTTCTACAGCCGCTTTCAGCTGCTCCAAGCCCTTTAGCAGTGTTGCTCGCGGGCAGGCCACATTGATGCGCTCATAGGGCTCGCCTTCAACGCCAAAGATGCCGCCACCATCCAGCCACAGCTTGGCCTCGTGCCACAGCCATTGCTCCCGCTCGGCAGCGGTCATGCCCAGTGCGCTGCAGTCCAGCCACACCAAATAGGTGCCCTCGATGGGCAGCATCTTGATTTGCGGCAGCTGCTCTACTAAATATTGCTCTACAAAAGCGATATTACTGCGAATATATGCCTTCACCTGCGTGAGCCATTCTTCGCCATAAGTATAGGCCGCTTGGCAGGCGACCAAGCCCAAGGTATTCAGCTGGCTGTAGCCTGCAGCATCGATTTGCTTGCGCAGTGCGTGACGCAGCTTTTGGTTGGGAATAAAAATATTGGAGACCTGTAGGCCCGCCAGATTAAAGGTTTTGCTAGGCGCAGTGCAGACAATGCAGTTTTGCTCGTATTCCTTGCCTAATGTGGCAAAGGGAGTATGCACATTATCATCCCAAACGAAATCAGAATGAATTTCATCGCTCACAGTGATAACGTTGTACTCCAAGCACAAATCTCCTACCTTGCGCAGCTCTGCTTCGCTCCACACGCGACCTACGGGATTATGGGGTGAGCAAAGGAACATCAGCTTCACCTTGGTGTCAGCCAGCTTCTGCTCCAAATCTGCAAAATCCATTTCATAATGACCATTGATGAGCACCAAGGGTGAATTAACAACTTCGCGTCCATTATCTCTAATTACCTCGGTGAAGGGATAATAGACTGGCTGTTGCACTAAAACTCCCTCTCCCGGCTCGGTGAAGGCCTTTACAGCCATTGCTAGAGCGAAGACTACGCCTGGCGTTTTAATAAGCCAAGGCCTTTGCACCTGCCAATGAAAATGCTTGTTATACCATTTTTGCAAAGCGTCAAAATAAGGGTCCGTGGCCTCACTGTAACCAAAAATTCCATGCTGGCAGCGTTTTACCAAAGCGTCCGTAATTTCCTCAGCAATGGGAAAATCCATATCAGCTACCCAAAAGGGCAGCACATCCTGGGGCCTACCTCTTTGCACAGCAAAATCATGTTTTAAACAGTCAGTATTGCGTCTATCCACTATTTTATCAAAATCATAGGAAACCATTTTCCATCCCCTCCAAACAATACATAGCTATTCTTTATAGGCTTGCAAAGGCCTGCTCCAAATCAGCAATCAAGTCCTCGGTAGCTTCAATGCCGGTGGACAAACGCAGCAGGCAATCGGTGATGCCCTTTTCCTCGCATTCCTCAGGCGTCAAATCCGCATGGGTCTGGCGAATAGGATAGGTCAAAAGGCTTTCAGTGCCGCCAAGGCTTTCCGCAAATTTAATCAGCTTGATTTTTTCCAGCAGCAGCTCCGCCGTTTTGGGGCTGTCCACAGCGAAGGAAATCATGCCGCCAAAGCCGCTGGTCTGAGCGGCATTGATTGCATAGCCGGGATGCTCCTTGAGTCCGGGGTAAAGCACATATTTGACCTTGGGCTGTTTTTGTAGCCATGCGGCCAGTGCCAGCGCATTCTTTTGATGCTGCTCCATACGCAGCGGCAGTGTCTTGATACCACGAATAACAAGCCAAGTATCCAAGGCACCCAACACTGCACCTGTAGTTTTGAAGATTAAGCGCAGCTTGTCGGCAATGGCCTGACTTTTGGCTACAGTAAAGCCGCAGAGTACATCGTTATGACCGGCCAGATATTTGGTACCACTGTGAATAACAATATCGGCTCCCAGCTCCAAGGGCTTTTGGAAATACGGAGTGAGGAAGGTATTATCCACGATGACGAGGAAATTGTTTTCTTTGGCTATTTGACTAATCGCTCTTAAATCAGAAATCTCCATGGTAGGATTGGTAGGAGTTTCTAAAAAGATGGCCTTGGTATTGGGCTTAACGGCCGCTTTAATCTCGTCTAATTTTGAGGTATGCACGGTGGTAAATTCCACGCCGTTTTTGGCATTCAGATTACGGAACAGGCGGAAGGAGCTACCATACAAATCGTTGCCAGTGATAATGTGGTCCCCGGGACTGAACAGATTCATGACAGCATCCACAGCAGCCATGCCGGAAGAAAAAGCCAGGGCATCCACGCCGCCCTCCAGGGTTGCCAGCAGTGTTTCCAAGCGAGCACGGGTGGGATTGGACTCACGGGTATAGGCAAAGCCGGTGGATTCGCCTAATCTGGGATGGGCAAAGGTAGAAGAAAGATAAATCGCCGGGGTGATGCTGCCAGTGGCATCGGGTGCGCCAATAGCATGTACACATTTAGTTGCAAATTCCATAAGAACACGCTCCTTTAATTCTAGTAAAAAGATAGGTTTAACAGGTTATTATAGTAATTCTATCTAAATTATAGGTTTTGTCAACCCTTTTTCACGAAAAGCTTCGGTTTTTACGATGCCATGTATTTAGTGTAAAGTAGCTTACAAAAAGCTTACTGAAGTAATAGGGATTATGCTTGCATTTTTGTTAACTCAGTGATATAATCTTGGTTAACGAAAGTGGATGGCTGGTTAACTGTTTGCTTTCTTAATTTTTTACAGTATAAATATACCTATTTGATAGGTATTCAAGAAAGAGGGATCAGTATGGATGTCAAGAAATTAGCTGAGGAAATTATTGCAGGTAAACGCTTAACTCGTCAGGATGATTTAAGCTTTTTCTTAACCTGCGATTTAAAGGAATTACAAGAGGGTGCGGATCTAATTCGTAAGCACTTTTGTGGCGATAAAGTAGATTTGTGTACCATCATCAATGGTAAGAGCGGTCGCTGCGGCGAAAACTGCAAATACTGCGCACAATCCGCTCATAACAAAACCGGTATCGAAGAATATCCCTTCCTGTGTAAGGATAAGATTGTGAACGAAGCCTTGGCAAACGAAAGCGAAGGCGTGGACCGCTTTGCTATCGTTACTGCCGGTAGAGGCCTTGTGGGTGAGGATTTTGAAAAGGCTATTGATGCTTACAAAACCATGAAGCAAAAATGCAAGCTTTCCCTGTGTGCTTCCCATGGATTTTTGACTGCGGAGCAATTCCATATACTGCACGAGGCTGGCGTAGAAAGCTACCACGAGAATATCGAAACCTCTCGTCGCTTCTTCCCGCACATTTGCACCACCCATACCTATGATGAAAAAATCGAGTCCATTAAGCTGGCCCAAAAAGAGGGCTTCTGCGTGTGCAGCGGTGGTATTATCGGCATGGGCGAAACCTGGGAGGATAGACTGGATATGGCTATTAGCCTTGCCGAGCTGGGCATTGAATCCATTCCCATCAATGCTTTGATGCCGATTAAGGGTACTCCGCTGGAAAATCTGCCGACCCTGAAGGAAGAGGACATCCTGCGTACTGTAGCCTTCTTCCGTTACATCAATCCGTTGGCTAACATTCGCCTAGCTGCAGGCCGCCGTTTGATGAAAAATGATGGTGAGGAAGCCTTCAAGGGCGGTGCTAGTGCTACCATCACCGGCAACATGCTCACCACCTCCGGCTCCACTATTGCTAGTGACAAAGCACTGCTCACCAGCCTTGGCCGCGATATCGTACCCGAATATTTGCGTTAAGCTAAACCCAATACTGTAAAGCAAAACGTCAACCTACTTCTCCTTAAAGATGCAGGTTGACGTTCTTTTTTTATATTTTTATATATTCTTAGAAACTACAAAGCGTCAGCAAGCTCCTTAACAGGAGCAGGCTGACGCTTTTATTATTGCTGTTTTTAATTAATGATAAACATTACAGCACTAAAGCCTTTTGTACTGCACGCAGTTTTTCTTCGGTTACGAATTGGTTAACTACGCAGCCGGGCCCGATAATAAGACCTTTGCCATCAACCTGAGCGATCGCTTCCTTCACATGGGTGCTGATTTCCTCCGGAGTACCATTTTCAAAAATATCATCCGGCTCCTCCACTCCATTAACAATTTTTTGCGCAGCACGAATGCCAGCCAAAAAGGCCTTATTCGTCTTTTGGCGTGCTTCCGCCAGCGTCGGCGGCGTATTGCGGTCATGCCAATTCAAAACATTGACAGGATAATTAGCCAGCACCTCGTCAAAATACACATCCAGGCCATGCAAATGCACCACATTGAACCAGGTCTTTTTTACATAGCTATTGAGCACTGCCAAATCGTATTTAATGCCAAATTTAGCAAAGTTTTCGGCACTGATGAGGGGCTTACGAGCATCCTGCGTAGCAAAGAAAAAGCCACTCACACCCCGCTTGATATTTTCCTGCACAAAGTCAATGGTGATTTCCGTGATAACCTCCAGCGCATGCTCTACCGCCTCAGGATTAGTTTTGAGGTCCTCCAGCACGCGGTTGCCAGCCAGCTTATGCAGCGTGGTCAACGGGCTAAAGATAGTTTGGATATAGGGCGTGCCGCTGGGCAGCTGCTTATGCAAAAGCTCGGTAAACTCCAGCTGCTTGCCATAGGTACCCTGAATGGCAGGTATGGGCTGCAGCGCTAAATAGTCGCTGATGGATTGAATTCCGGGACGAGCCACCAGAGGCGGCTTACCCTGTTGCGCAAAGATGTTGATTTTTGCTCCCAAGTCCTGCACGCCATAAAGGCCAAAGGGCATCATCTTCACAAAATCGTAATCGTATTTCTTGCTCAACGCAACGGTTTCCTCAGCGAGGCTCACCGGATCCTGGTCCAGCGCGGAAAGATGGTGCCAAATGGAATAAGGAACACGGTCCACCTCTTTGCCAGCTATAGCCGCCTCTAATCGTTCTATTTTATTCATGATCATACATCTCCTAAAAAAATTCATTAGTGATCTGCGTGGCGCAAGCCCTTACTCAGGCTGCGCTCCCAGCTATTGAAAACAAAGGTTAAGACTACGCACAGCAGCCAATATATAATGGCATCTGCCACATAGGGCTCAGTGCGTCTGCTATATAAAGCAGCAAAAATATCTGCTGCTGCAAAAATATCTACTATCTTAATCGTAAACAGCAGTGCCAAGCTCTTGATGCCATGCAGATAATAAGTGAAGAATGAAGGCATAGCCACTGCAAAGGCCTGCGGTAGGATAATACGCTTATAGGCCTGATAGTACGAAAGCCCTGCTGCCAAAGAAGCCTCCATCTGTCCCCTGTCTACGCTGAGCAACGCTCCACGAATATTCTCGGACTGGTATGCTGTTTGATAAATGATAAAGAAAATATAAGCCGTCCAATAAGGACTCACATCAAAGGGATTCACTACACTGCCCGTCACCGCACTCAAAATTGGCGCAATGAGATAGGGCAAGCTGTAATACATGATAAAAACCTGCAGAATGGCCGGCACCGAGCGGAAGAAGGAAACCACCATCGCCAATATCGCATTAACAAGCTTATTGCTGCGCAAGCGCACGATGGCAATAATGGAGCCAAAAACAATGCCAATGATGAGTGTCACCGCCGGCAAAAAAAGGGTTAAGGGAAGATGCTTAAGGATGAAGGCAAAGGCCTTGATAGCTGTATCAAATTCAAAGGTCATGCTGCTTCCCTCCTTAAGAATCTATTGCTGTGCCGCTCCAAATGGGCCGCCAAGAGCTCGGAGGCGCTAATCAGAGCCCAATAAATCAAAGCTACCACCAGATAGCACTCGATGCGTCCCTGCCCTAAGCGCAGGTGAATTAAAAGATTGGCGCGCCCCACCAAATCCATTAAACCAATCATGTACATTAGGGAGGTGTCCTTGATGATTTCGATAAACTGGTTCACCAGTCCCGGCAGCATAATCGGTAATGCTTGTGGCAGGTTAATGTGCGTCACTCTATGCCAAGTACTGAGACCAAATACCAACGCTGCCTCAGTCTGACCATGGGGCACGGCCTCGTAGGCCGGGCGGATAACCTCCGCCACAATGGGCCCATAATGCAGAAACATCGCTGTATAAACGTAGATTTCCTTGGGTACGTCACTGCTTGCAACGCCGAAGCCCTGCAAAAGGAAGGGCAACAGGAAATAGCTTAAAAAGAGTAGCAGCACAAAGGGCATACTCCTAATCAGACTCATCCATAGCTCCGTCAGCTCAAAAAGAACGGGGATGCGGGGAATGCGAACCATAGCTACAAGAATACCTGCGACAAAGCTTACCAGCGTGCTCATCAGGATAAAATAGAAGGTATAGGGCACAGCCTCTAGCAGCTTCGGCCAAACCTCAAGAAAATAACTAAAGCTAAAAGTTAACATATTCCACACATCCCTTAATCATTTTTTTGCTGTGCCGCTTTTACAAGCAACACACCATCACTTCATTTCAAAATCTTCAGCAGGTCTGCCTTAAACCACTTTACATTCAGCTTGCTCAGAGTGCCGTCATCACGCAATGCCTTAAGTGCATCGTTGATTTCTCCGGCCAGCTTTTCCTCTTTTTTGTTAACCAAAACGTAGGTGCCATTCACCTTTACAGGCTCCTGCAAAGCAACCAGCTGCACGCCCTGTTTTTCTGCCAAATCCAAAACACCCAAAATATCGGGAATAATAAAGGCGTCATATTGACCTTCCTTTAAGGAATTTACACCGTCAGCAGCGCTGCGACCGGCCTGTACCGGAATTTCCTTCAGCAAATTGCCATGCTTTTTGTTCCAATCGGTAACGATACGGAAGGCGCCACCATTAGGAGTCAGCGGCACAATCTTCAGATTAGCCTTAACAACGTCCTCCAAATTCTTGTATTTAGTTTCGTTACCCTTGGTCACATAAACCACCAAATTGCTGGCACCAATGGGATTGGAAGGCAGGATAAAGTTTTGCTCACGCTTAGCGTTTTTATAATAGCCACCAGTTGCAACCTTGGCGTCGCCTGATTCCATCATTACATCCTGGGTTTCAGGAGGAACGGCTTGGATATCCAGCTGATAGTTTTTCAGCTTTTTATTAATCTCCAGCAGCACGTCATATTCATAGCCATGCTTTTCGCCCTTTTCATCCACCCAGCTCAAGGGAGCTTCAGTGCCGCTGATGACGGTTTTCACTACTACCTTTTTACCAGCCGGAGCTGCTGCCTTTTTGCTATCGCTACCGCAACCGGCGCTCAAAGCGGCCACTGCCAAAATGCTCAGGGAAACAACTGCTAATTTATTAAGTAAAGATTTTTTCAACATCATAATCGCTCCATTCTTTATATTCTTAAAAGTTTATTTTAAAATTAGATGACATATTCAATTTCCGGCGGTGGCAGCACGCGCTTTAAGAATTTGCGTGTGCGCTCGTGCTCTGGCTGCACAAAAATCTTGCTGGGCGGCCCCTGCTCCACGATGTTGCCATCTGCCATAAAAATCACATTAGTGGAAATTTCCTTAGCAAACTGCATCTCATGCGTCACAATCACCATGGTTTTTCCTTCGTCTGCCAGCTGTTTAATCACCGCCAGCACCTCGCCAATCAGCTCGGGGTCCAGCGCACTTGTGGGCTCATCCATCAGGATTATTTCCGGCTCCACTGCAATGGCTCTGGCAATGCCCACACGTTGCTGCTGGCCGCCGCTAAGCTGACTGGGATAATAGTCATATCTATCGGCAAGGCCAACCTTGTCCAAGGCCTTTTTGGCAATGGCGATGGCTTTTTCCTTATCCATGCCCCTGCCATAAATCAAGCCCTCTGTCACATTTTCCAAAGCATTTTTGTTATTGAACAAATTGTAGTTTTGGAAAACAAAGGCTGTTTTTTGGCGAATTTGCTTGATTTCCTTGCCCTTAACCTTAGCATAATCAAGATGCTGCTCATCAAAATCTAGCTGACCTGCATCGGCATGCTCAAGGAAATTGATGCAGCGTAGCAGGGTTGTTTTGCCACTGCCACTAGGACCAAGGATGCTCACCACATCCCCCTTTTTGACCTCTAAATCCACACCCTTCAAGACCTCGTTATTTTTAAAGGCCTTGCGAATGCCTGTTACCTTCAACATAAGCTTCACTCCACTTACTTTACCTAGATATTTACTAGGTTTATAGTCAATAAAAAAAGCAGGCGCCATGGCCTGCAGCATAATTACAGTTAACTATCTACAAGAACCATAGTAAAGACACATTCGTTTTTGCGCAACACAACAAGAGGGCATACACATAGCGCTGCCCATACACATGCTGCACATCACGTTCTTTACTACGTCATACTTTTTCATCTTAATTTCCTCTCTTCCTTAACACTTATTAAGCCTATTATTTCTATAGGTTTTCTGTGTTGTGTATTATTTTACTCCCTTTTCCGGTTTTGTCAACACTTTTTTGCAAAAAAAGCTCGAGAATAATTTTTACACTTCCAAAGCCTGCAAAAGCCTCTATTTTTTGTAAACTAATTTACATTTACCAAGAAGATGTCCACGATTTGTAAATTTTTCACGAAAACAGTTGACGTCATGAACATCTTGCGGTATCATCTAGCACATAGCTTAATACTGAGCGATGAAGAGAAGAGTAAACGCACGAGCTTGGCCCAGAGAGCCTCCATTTTGGTGCAAGGAGGAGCAAGGGGTGGCGTTGAAGATGGTCTTGGAGCTGATGGACTGAGTTTCCTTTGCTAAAGGTCTTTAGGTCGTCCGGGCGCACCCGTTACAGTGCTAGAGTATTAAAGGGTAAACAAAATCCCTGCGTACTTGATGAGGTTCATATGGTGACATATGGATGAATAAGGGTGGTATCACGAAGTTACGCTTTCGTCCCTGTATTTTTGCAGGAACGAAAGCTTTTTTATTGCCTCAAAAAGCCAGCTCCCTGCAACAGCGTCCCATTATTAGGAAATAGGAAATTTAGGGAATTTAGTATTGAGGAGGAAGAAACAATGCCTATTAAAGTCAACGATCATTTATCAGCAATTGTCCAATTACAGGAGGAGGGCATCTTTACCATGACCGAGCAGCGTGCCAACACCCAGCGTGTGCGCCCCTTGAAGGTATGCGTGCTCAATTTGATGCCCTTGAAAAAGCCCACGGAAATCCAGCTTTTGCGTCTTTTGGGCAACTCCCCTTTGCAGATTGAAGTTGATTTTTGCCGCGTAGTCACCCGTGAAACTACTCACACTGACAACTCTTATTTGGATAGAGCCTATTTGGAATTCAATGATATCAAGGATAATTATTACGATGCCTTTTTGATGACCGGAGCTCCTGTGGAGACCATTCCTTTCGAAGAGGTGGATTACTGGAAAGAGATTGAAGCTTATCTCGATTGGGCCGAATACCACTGTTACTCCACCATGACACTGTGTTGGGGCGCCCAGGCTGCGCTTTATCATTACTATGGTGTACACAAAACCGTGCTTCCGGCCAAAATGTTTGGCATCTTCCCCTATGGCCTCACGGTGAAAAACCATCCCCTGCTGCGTGGCTTTGATGACCGCTATTTTATTCCCCAATCCCGCCACACCGCCGTGGATGACGATGCCATTGATGCCTGCAAAGCGCTGCAGGTGCTGTCCCGCTCCGTGGAAAACGGTATCAATATTTGTGCCACCAAGGATTTGCGCCGCATCTTTGTGCTGGGCCATTTTGAATATGACCGTTATACCTTGGCCAATGAGTACTATCGGGACAAGCAAAAGAATTTGCCCATCGAGATGCCCCAATTCTACTTCCCTGAAAACGACACCACCCAGGAGCCTGTTTTCAAATGGCGCAGCTATGCCCACCTGTTCTACATGAACTGGCTAAATATCGTTTATCAGGATACTCCCTATGATTTAACCCAGCTGGCTCCTGCCGAAAGCGACAAGCTGAACAAGGCCTTGGACCAATATAATAAAATTCTGCTGCAGCTGCAAAGAGTGGGTGCAGAGGTTAAACAAGAAAAATAAGACTAAAGGAGATTATGGAAATGGCAAATGTGAATATCAATACTAAATGTGTACAAGGCGGTTATCATCCAGGCAACGGCGAACCCCGCCAAATCCCCATCATTCAATCCACCACCTTCAAATATGACACCAGCGAGGATATGGGCAAGCTTTTTGATTTAGAAGCAACAGGATATTTTTATTCCCGCCTGCAAAATCCCACCTGCGATTATGTAGCAGCCAAAATTGCGGAGCTGGAGGGCGGCACAGCCGCCATGCTCACCTCCTCCGGTCAGGCGGCAAACTTCTTTGCCCTCTTCAATATCTGTGAAGCCGGCAGTCATATTGTGGCTTCCTCCTCCATTTATGGTGGCACCTTTAACCTAATTGCCGTAACCATGGCGAAAATGGGCATTACCGCTACCTTTGTTTCTCCTGACGCTACGGACGAAGAATTAGACGCCGCTTTTCAGGATAATACCAAGGCTGTTTTTGGCGAAACCATTGCCAACCCGGCCCTGACCGTGCTGGATATCGAAAAATTTGCCAAGGCAGCTCATCGTCATGGCGTGCCCCTCATCGTGGATAACACCTTCCCCACTCCCATCAACTGTCGTCCCATCGAGTGGGGTGCCGATATTGTTACCCATTCCACCACTAAATATATGGATGGTCATGGTTCCTGCGTAGGCGGCGCCATCGTGGATAGCGGCAAGTTTGATTGGCTGGCCCATGCAGACAAATTCCCCGGTCTCTGCCAGCCCGATGAATCCTATCACGGCATTACCTATGCGGAAAAATTTGGTCAGGCAGGCGCCTTTATTACCAAGGCCACTGCCCAGCTGATGCGCGATTTTGGCTGCACCCAATCACCGCAAAGTGCCTTCATTTTGAATCTAGGCTTGGAGTCCCTCCATGTACGCATGCCACGCCACGTAGAAAACGGCCAGGCCGTGGCTGAATTCCTGGAAAAGCAACCCCAGGTGGACTATGTAAGCTATCCGGGCCTAGCCTCCAACAAATACCATGCCTTGGCAGAAAAGTACCTGGGTAATGGTGGCTGTGGCGTGGTATCCTTCAACCTGAAGGGTGGACGCAAGGCAGCGGAAGCCTTCATGAAACGCCTGAAAATCGCTGCTATCGAGACCCATGTAGCCGATGCTCGCACCTGCTGCCTGAATCCTGCCACCAGCACTCATCGCCAAATGACGGACGAGCAGCTGGCTGCCTGTGGCATTCCTGCAGGCTTGGTACGCATTTCCTGCGGCTTGGAGGACAAAGAGGACTTGATTGCTGACTTGGCACAAGCCCTGGCAGGCATTGAATAACCATAAAATTTTGTTTAGCAACTACTAAGACACTAAAACATTACAAAAGCGTCAATTTTCTCCTGCTTTTAAGAGAAAATTGACGCTTTATGTTTTAGTTATTAGTACGAAAATGGTAGAAATTTATGGGTAACGAAACGTTACCGAAAAGAACGTTCCTTTTTAGCTTTCGTAATTATTCAGCTTGCTGCAGAGCATGGTTAGCCCGCCCAAGAGCCAGAAGCACAAGCCCATTTGCGTATTGAAATACACATGGTCCGTGAGCCCGCCGATAGCAATGCCCACTGTGGCCAGCACATAGCCCCGTCCCATGGCCTTCAGCCACAGGCTGCGGCCATGGTAGGCCAGCCTCCAAGCCGCAGGCAGGAAAATTCCCCACCAAATGAGCAGGAACACCAAAAGCCCGTGGTACCCCAGCTCGGCGCACACATTGAGGAAGATATTGTGGCAGTGGTACATAATGACGCTGGTGTCCTCCAAGTAAAAATTATAATCGGGGTACACAAAGCGATAGCCATACCAGCCCACGCCCAAAGGAAAATCTTCAATAACAGCAGTAGTACTCTCGAAGTAAGCAATACGCAACGCGGCGGAGGTATCTTCGCCGCTAGTAATGGAGCTGAGCCGCTGCAGCACCGCCGGGCCGCCCAAGGCCAAGGCGATGGCGCCAGCGGCCAGCACTGGTCCCACAGCCTTGGGACAAAAGAGCACGCAAAAGGCCAGCAGCATGGCGGCGCAGGCCAGCCAGTTGCCACGACTATAGGTGTAGAGCAGGCAGAGCGCCGCCAAGGCGCCGGCGGCGGCGAAGACGCCGCGCCAAGGGCGGTGCTCCTTCGTCATATTGAAGAACGCCGTACAGTAGGAAATGACCAGTACCAGATAGCCAGCGAGAATATTGGGGTTCACCAGAGTGGAGAAAACTCGCACCTTTAAATCGGGGAATTGGTCCGGGTCGGACCAGATGCCCTCACCGGCTACGCCCAAAAGCTTTTGGGCGATGCCGATGAGGCTCACCAGCACCGACACAGCCAAGAATGCGCCGATGAGCTGCAGAGGACGGGGCAGCGTGCTAAAACGTACCCATAAGCCTTGCACACCGCCAGTAAGTTTCCCATTACAACCAGCAGCTCTTGCCCCAGCGCCCACGCCCCTATGTTTCAGCTTTGCCATTGACTCTTTACCTGTGCCACCCTTAGATGTGTCCCCAAAGACCTGCGGCCGTTGCCATCCGTACCGCAGCAGCACAAAAAAAAGCGCACTATACTGTCCCGCCACGTACACAAAATTCCAAGAAGAAATGAACTGATTCTTAGAAAAATGCAGCGACACCACGCCGATGACGAGCAGCACATACAAAGCCAACTGCTGCCAATCCTTCAGCACACACGGCTGCTGCCGCCCCTTCACATACGCTACCAAAGCCGCCGCAAGAAAAGTCACACCCACGCAAAACGCCGTAAACTCCTGATGCAACGGAATCACCGCCACTGTGAATAGCAGCATATAATATATTCTTTTGTCGAGATAATCAGCTAGACGCTTCATATAGCAGAATCTCCCCCAGTCAGCTCGCAAGCTCGCTGCCAGCCCCCTCTAGGAGGGGGCACAACTTTCTACAAACTGTACACAACAAGCACGTACCTACACTGAGTAAATATAATCATTTGCGGAGTCATTGAGGTTTTAGCCAATGAGTTGCTGGAACAACAGCAGCAAGTGTCTCGAAAACCAAAAGCTATCTGCGAACAAATTCTGACCGCAGCTGCGTCGTTGTTCCCAACGAAATTGGCGTTAAGAAACCTCATTTGACGGAGTAAATGATTATATTTACGAATTACAGACTTTAATTCATCTTACTGCGCTGCTCAAGCAGCATTTTCTTGAACTCACCTACAAGATAAAGACTTCCGCACACGCACACAACGCCATCAACACCTGCCGCACTCAAGGCCTTGTCATAAGCCACTGCCAAATCCTCCACAGCAATGGCATTGGGACCCACCAGCTTTGCAAGGTCAGCTGCCTCCGCCGCACGATAGCCCTTATCCGCACGCACAGTGTAAACAACATCATCACCATGAATCAAGGTTTTGATGACGCCGCTCATATCCTTGTCCCCCATCATGCCAAAGACAAAATGCACCTTCTGCCCCGGATAATACTTGTCCAATGCCTTGCGCAGCGCCTCCGCACCATTGGGATTGTGAGCGCCATCCAAAATAATATCCGGATGCTGATGAATACGCTCCAAACGACCGGGCCACAGCGTATTAGCCACGCCAATATGCAAGGCCAGCTCGTTAATGCGGTCATCCTGCTTCGAAACTAATTTGGCAGCCACAATAGCTACACTGGTATTTTTAATCTGGTGCTCGCCTGGTAATTTAATTTCGTACTCGGAGCTATAAGTGTTACCAGCGTAAAGAGTAAATTTTTGCCCCTCCATGGAGCTAGTGACTTCCTCACCACGAAAAGCCTTGCCATAAAGATAAACAGGCGCTTCCTTGAACATAGCAAAGCTGATAATGGGTCCCAAGGCTTCATTGCCCTCCGCTGCCGTAACAACAGGTACCTTTTCCTTGATAATACCAGCTTTTTGCATAGCAATGCGCTCAATGGTTTTGCCGCAGCGGTCCGTATGGTCCAAGGCCACATTAGTAATAACACTGACCACAGGGGTAATCACATTGGTGGAGTCCCACAAGCCGCCCATGCCCACCTCGATGACAGCATAATCCACCTTATTCAAATAGAAAAACAGGAAAGCAGCAGCAGTCAAAATCTCAAATTGGGTGGGCTGCTCGCAGACACCCTTTTTCACAACGCTGTCCGCAGCCACCTTCACAGCAGTAATAACAGTGGCAAAATCATCATCGCTGATATCCTTGCCGTTTAAGGTAATGCGCTCATTATATTTCACCAGATGGGGCGAAGTGAATTTGCCCACCTTTAGATTGGCCGCCAATAAAATATTGGTAATCATACTGGTAACGGAGCCCTTGCCGTTGGTGCCGGTGACATGCACGGTCTTGATTTTTTGCTCCGGGTTGCCCAGCTCCTTCAGGAGGCCTTCAATGCGCTCCATGCCCAGCTTGATGCCAAATTTGCCAAGGCTATCTAGGTAGCCCAGGCTTTCAGAATAATTCATATTCTGCCTCCAAATTTATAAATCCAGCTAGATATAGGAAAGCCTCCCCTGAGCGGGGAGGACGCACCCCTGCCTCCCCTTTCAAGGGGAGGGGGACCGCTTGCGGTGGTGGGGTTTCTTTCCAAATAATCTTACAAAGTCTTCAAATAAGCCAAGCGCTCGTTAATAGCAGCCTTCTTGCCATTGAGCTCTTCTGCCTTAGCCTTTTCCTTCACAATAACAGCCTCAGGTGCTTTCGCAAGGAAGCCGGCATTGCCCAGCTTGCCTTCAACACGGCTCAGCTCCTTATCAATAGCAGCCAGCTCCTTGTTCAGGCGTGCAGTTTCCTTTTCCACGTCGATGAGGCCTGCCAGAGGCAGATATACCTCGATGCCAGATACAACTGCTGCCATAGCGTTTTCCGGTTTAGCAGCGCTGTCATCCAGCACGGTGAGCTCGCTGATGCCACCCATCAGATGGATGTAGTTGGCATTAGCTTCTACGCCAGCCTTCAAATCAGCAGCCACCAGCATGGTTGCGGGAACCTTCTTTCCGGGCGGCACATTTACTTCAGCACGCATATTGCGGACAGCCTTAATGCTTTCCATAATAGCACCCATGAGACGCTCTGCTTCATCGTCAATCAGAGCAGCATCAGCCTCAGGCCACTTGGAAATCATGATGCTTTCTGCCTCGTGGGGCAGGCATTGGTAAATTTCCTCGGTAATGAAGGGCATATAGGGATGCAACAGCTGCATAGCACTGGTGAGCACCTTGGCCAGCACATGCTGTGCGGTAGCGCGCTCTTCAGCGTTTTCTTTATTGTACAGACGGGGTTTAGCCAGCTCGATATACCAGTCGCAAACCTCGCCCCAAATGAAGTCGTAAATCATGCGGCCAGCTTCGCCCAGCTCGAATTTCTCCAGCATGTCGGTAACGCCCTTGGCAGTGTGCTGCAGGCGGGACAGAATCCATTTATCAGCCAGAGTGTAGGGAGCAAGCTTCGCGTTGGGGTCATAGCCTTCAATATTCATCAGGGCAAAGCGAGAAGCATTCCAAATCTTGTTGGCAAAGTTACGGGTTGCTTCCACACGTTCCCAATAGAAGCGCATATCGTTGCCCGGAGTGTTGCCGGTAATCAGCATAAAGCGCAATGTATCAGCGCCGTATTTATCAATAACCTCCAAGGGGTCGATGCCATTGCCCAAGGATTTGGACATCTTGCGACCTTGGCTGTCGCGTACCAAGCCATGGATGAAGACCTTTTCAAAGGGAATGTCCTGCATGAATTCCATGCCCATAATCAGCATACGTGCTACCCAGAAGAAGATAATATCGTAGCCGGTTACCAATACGCTGGTGGGATAGAATTGCTTGAGGAGCGGAGTCTTGTCAGGCCAGCCCATGGTGGAGAAGGGCCACAGAGCGGAGCTGAACCAGGTATCCAGAGCATCCTCATCCTGATGGATATTAGTGCTGCCGCATTTCGGGCAAGCAGTTAAATCAGTACGGCTGGCGTGCATTTCACCGCAGTCATCGCAGTACCAAACGGGAATGCGGTGACCCCACCAAATCTGGCGGGAAATACACCAGTCGCGAATGTTATCCATCCAGCCGGTGTAGGTCTTGGTGAAGCGCTCGGGCACGAATTGAGTGCGACCATCGTTAACGCAATCCACAGCAGCCTTAACCAGGGGCTCCATTTTTACGAACCATTGGGTGGAAACCAAAGGCTCTACAACGCAGCCGCAGCGTTGGCAGTGGCCAACAGCATGAGCATGGTCTTCAATTTTTACAAGGTAGCCGCCGGCTTCCAAATCAGCAACGATGTTCTTGCGGCATTCCTCGCGGGTTTGACCTTCATATTTGCCTGCTTCTGCAGTCATTTTGCCATCCATGCCAATAACAACTACGCTGGGCAGGTTATGACGAATGCCCATCTCATAGTCGTTGGGGTCGTGGGACGGAGTA
The DNA here is from genome assembly GCA_030540395.1 of Phascolarctobacterium sp. Lineage (GTDB taxonomy): Bacteria > Bacillota > Negativicutes > Acidaminococcales > Acidaminococcaceae > Phascolarctobacterium_A. The sequence goes on along the minus strand of JAUNWI010000005.1, from coordinate 81,404 downwards.
ATTTTTACAGCACCGGTACCAAATTCCAAATCAACGTAGCTATCAGCGATGATGGGAATGATGCGACCATTTGCGGGCAGGGTCAAATGCTTGCCAACCAGGTGACCATAGCGGGGGTCAGCAGGGTTTACAGCTACAGCGGTATCGCCAGGGATGGTTTCAGGACGAGTGGTGGCAATGGTCAGATAGGTACCCTCTTCCTCCACAACGGGATAACGGAAATACCACAGATGACCCGGATCATCCTTATGCTCAACCTCAATATCGGACAGAGCAGTGTTGCAGTTTACGCACCAGTTGGTGATGCGGGTGCCCTTATAAATCAAGCCCTTTTCAAACAGGGTGCAGAAAACCTCGCGCACAGCCTTGGAGCAGCCCTCGTCCATAGTGAAGCGCTTGCGCTCCCAATCGCAGGAAACGCCCAAATGCTTCAGCTGGTTGATAATGCGGTCGCCATATTGCTCCTTCCACTCCCAAACACGCTTCAGGAATTCCTCGCGGCCCAAATCATAGCGGGTCTTGCCCTCTTCCTTTTTGATTACTTCTTCTACCTTGATTTGGGTAGCCAAGCCTGCATGGTCATAGCCAGGCATCCACAGGGTGTTGTGGCCCATCATGCGATGCCAACGAATCAGAATATCCTGCAGAGTATTGTCCAAAGCATGGCCCATGTGTAATTGGCCAGTGATATTCGGAGGGGGGATAACAATGCTAAATGCCTTGTTGCCTTCCTCTACCTCAGCATGAAAATAACGATTTTTTTCCCAGAACTCATACCACTTCTTCTCTACAGAAGCAGGGTCATACACCTTAGGAATATTATGTTCCTCGCTCATTACAAATCCTCCTTAAAATAAAAAAGCCCTGTTCTTCATGAACAGGACGCAAATCAACGTGGTACCACCTATCTTCCCTGCATAATATGCAGAGCACTCGAAGCACGTAACGTGTGCAAACGACATCACCTACTAAGGCTTGCTAAGTAAAGCCGGTTCAGCAAAGCAGCTCCCGGACTACAGCCTTCACACCGACGCACACAGCTTGCACCTACCGCTGCCTCTCTACCTCGTCTACAGGTCAAAGCCCTTCCGTTCCTCGCCTTTAGCATATAAATTTGTATACACTATATCTTAGCAAGTTCAAGGCTAAGTGTCAACTATTTTATCACAAAAACACGAAAACCGCTTCTGTTTGGGAACAAAAGCGGTTAGAAGCACCTTTTATTTTGCTTTTTTCAAAAGCTGCAGCATGGCCACCAAATCATCCATGTCGATACCGGAGCTCTGTTTCTTTTTCTCCAAAACGGTGCCATCCTGCTCATCGATTTCTTCAAAAAAAACCGCCATAGGAACCTGTAGGGAATCGTGCAAACGCAACAAAACATCAATAGTTGCATTGCAGCGACCATTTTCAATGTTACTAAAATGAGCTTGGGTAATACCTATCTCTTTGGCCAGGTTCTGTTGGGACAACCCCTTGCTGACTCGCATCAAGCGAATCTTATTGCCAATCATTTTAATTCTATCAGACACTTTGCACCCCTCGCAATCTGATTCAGAAAACGCAGAAAGAAAGCCTTGCTTGCATCTGTGTTTTATTTATAGATACAGAATAATTATACCACAGTTTTACCCCCCCCCGGCAAGTTTTTCTTTCATAATAAAATTATACTTCCGTAACTTGCCAAAGGCGTAATTTGGTTTAATATATACATTTTATTTATAAATTCTGTAAAAGACTATTCTATTTCTCTCAGCTCGTAAGCTTTATCCTCATCCATTATCATCAGCATAAGCTTGGCAATACGAGGATCAAATTGGGTTCCAATACCCTGTGAAATCTCTTGACGCACAACCTCCTGAGGCAAGGCAGCACGATAGCTGCGCTTAGATGTCATGGCATCATAGGAATCAGCCACGGCGATAATACGTGCAAATAAGGGAATTTCCTCCCCCTTCAGGCCATCGGGATATCCCTTGCCGTCGTAACGTTCATGATGGCAACGAGCACCCACTGCTACATCAGGAAGCTCTGTAATTGTACTCAAAATTTGAGCGCCCACCTTGGAATGCTCCTTGATAATAGCATATTCCTCCTCAGTCAGCTTGCCCTTTTTATTTAAAATAGCGTCGGAAACACCAATCTTGCCCACATCATGCAAAAGAGCAGTGTACTCCAGTCTTCCCAACTCTTCCTCGTTAAAGCCCATGCGCGTTGCGAGCATTACTGCATATTGGGCCACACGGGCAGAATGACCATTGGTGTAGGAATCCTTGGCATCAATGGTCTTGACCAGAGTCTGCACAATTTGCATGGACATGCGCCACACGCTGCGGACACGTTTCTTCTCTAGGATATATTTTTCTTCCTTTTCGGTGCACAACAAATAAACTTCCAGAAAAAACAGTGCTCCCAGTACCACGGCAAGCACCAAAAGCATATTACTCGTAAATGCTCCCCGCTGCCAATGCAGCAGCAGCCCCGCCACAAGCAGAACGATTACAAAACTAGCAACGCAAGCATAAACAAGCTTCTCATTCTTATGAAATCGAATCTTCATTTAAAACACGCTCCCAGAATATTTTAATCATACACAATCACAAACATACCTATTTTACATTTTAGCGTATTTTCAATGAAAAGTCACTAGCTTGACCCATATTTTGCTTATATTTAATATGAGCATTACTTCTGCTAAAGGCAATAAAAAAACCGCCCATTAACGGCGGCTTTTTTATAACGTTTAGCATGCCACACCCCTGTAACAGGCTAACACTATGGAGGAGAAGGATAAGGAGTATTTCAATGATTAGAACGGCATATTTTTGATATGCAAAAGCAAGTGTCCGGTTTGCTTATGTTCCAATAGATTTTGGGTAAATCAATATTTCGCCCTGCTTGCTAAGTCGATTAAAAAACCGCCCCTGTTGTGAAGGGCGGTTTAATGCGCGCATCTAAGGAAGCTGCCACTCTCACATAAACAGCACCTTATCTGTTAACATCTCTCCTGTCGCCCGCAGGTCAAGCGTTTGCTTGTATGAAGGGCTTTGCTGACTCCAGATAAATCTGTTACAGCGGCGGGACCGTGTGGATTTGCACCAGTTAGCGCCTCATACGAAATATTGATTTGATAATTTAATTATACTCATTCTCAATAAGAATGTCAATACTTTTGCGAGAAATTTTTCCATTATTTTTTATGCGATACTAATTCTCAATAAGAATAAGCACAACAACAAGAAAAGCGCCCGGACACTGCTGCCAAGCGCTTTCATAAATCACTATACATTTTTATTTACCTCTTAGTGGATGTATAATACCTGGAATTCATAGAATACCTTCAACATTTTTTCTAACATGATGCTTCCTCCTCTATATTAAATCTTAGTGAATATACAGTACTTGAAATTCGTAGAATGCCTTCAACATTTTTTCTAACATGGTTTGTGCCTCCTTTATTTTGCTATCCCTAGATTTCTTTAGGATGGTTATAGTATAGCACGTTGGAGCGATTTTGTCCAGTATGGACTTTAATTGTCCCGCTATTTCCTAAAACGCTACAAACCGCTCAACCATGCGGTTTTCAGCTTTTTTGCCTTGCAGGAAAGAAAAAAGTCGCAGAAAAATTTTTCTGCGACTTACATGTATTTCTATATTTCTTTAGCTTCCATAGCTAACTAAGCCTGCTTTTTAGGAAAAAGCAGCTTCAGCATGGGCGGAATGCCAATATTAATTGCCAGCACCCGCACCAGCTGATAAGTCAGGATAACAGAAACATTCTCATTCATGCTCATGCCTGCCAGAGACATTTCGGCAATGCCACCCGGTGCCATAGCAAGAAAGGCTGTAATCAGGCTAAAGCCATAGCGAGCACTGAGCACAGAGGCCATACCAATGCTGACCACGATTAAAAAAGCTGTGCCAATAAGAATATAGGGCACCATCTTTTTGGTAGCCAAAATGCGCTTGGCATCCAGCTGCATGCCCATGAAAAGGCCAATGCTTGCCTGGGCCGGTGCCATCAAATAAACCGGCACCGGCTGCACTCCACCACTATACACAGCAAAGGCAGCAGTAGCCAAGATTGGTCCTAACAGCTTGGGCGTTGGCAAATGAGTTTTAAGTGCCACGAAGCTGCCCAATACTGCCAAAGGAATAAAAACTAACCAGTGCACACCGCCGTGGTTGGGCATGCTCACAGCGCTGCCCACCACCTTGGCATCCAAAAGCCAAATTACCAAAAAGGGCACGGTGATGACTACGCTTAGCAAGCGAATAACCTGCATCACCATCACCACATTGGGATTAACCTCGTCGTCCTCCTCTGCCAACAGCATGGTAAGCGTCATGCCGCCGGGTAGCATGCCCATAATGCAGCTTTTTAGGCCTTCCTTAGAAAGCTTGGCCGTAACAAAGGCCAACAACAGGCTGGCACCCAAAATTACCACGGTAGCTTCCGTAACGCCCCGTAGCTCTTGTAAAAAATTACTCCAGGTTTCCGCTGTAAAGGTGGAGCCTATGCCATAGCCTGCCACCATCAGCGCGTATTCACGCAGCTGCTTGGGCCAGCTTACCTGGGCCCGTTGGGCCAGAGTTTTGCAGGTAATAGCTGTTAGCAGGCCGCCCATTAGAAAGGGAATGGGCAGATGCAGGCGCAGGAGCATATGCCCCAGGCTCAGAGCCACGATAAAGAGTAATATTCTGTTTAGCAGCATGATATCTGCCCCCTCACATAATCAAAAACTTAGGCCTGCTCCTCTTCCACGCCGTTCTCCACCAAGGCAGCCATAATGCGATTGATGAGCTCGCTGCGATTGGTGTGCTGGCTGGAGGTATAGGTGATGACTTCGTCCTCACTTAAGCCCAGCTCCCGCTTGAAAAGTGCCTTTTGGCTCATAGCTGCATTTTTAGACAGCTTGTCAGATTTGGTCAGCACCACCTGCACCCTAAGGCCACATTCCTTCAGCCATTGGTAGCACTCCAAATCGCTCTCCAAGGGCTTGTGGCGAATATCGATGAGCTGGCATACCAAGCCCAGATTTTCGCTACCGGAAAGGTATTTGCTGATAAAGCCGGACCATTGCTCCTTATTATTGCGGTTGGTCTTAGCAAAGCCATAACCCGGCAAATCCACCAGATAGAACTTGGCTCTTTCGTCCAAGCCCTCGTCGGTGCGCTTGGCCTCCAGCTCATAAAAGTTGATGGTCTGGGTTTTTCCCGGAGTAGCGCTGACTCTCGCCAAGCCGTTGCGGCGGCACAGGGAGTTAATCAAGGAGGATTTGCCCACATTACTGCGTCCGATGAAGGCCGCTTCAATCATGCGCAGGGGCGGATATTGGTCGGCACGGACAGCGGAGGCCACATACTTAGCACGGATAATATCCCAATTTTCTTTACTCATGGGCTTCCTCCAGGGCAACTGCCAATACATCGTCCAAATGCTCCACGGGGATGAACTCCATGGTCCTACGCACATTGTCCGGCAGCTCGTCCAAATCCTGCATGTTACGCTTGGGCAGCAGCACCGTTTTCACGCCATAGCGGTAGGCAGCCAGCATTTTTTCCTTGATGCCGCCCACGGGCCACACCTTGCCGGAAAGAGTAATCTCGCCGGTCATAGCCATCTTGCCCTTCACCTTTTTGCCGGTCAGAGCAGACACCATGGCTGTCACCATGGTGATGCCTGCAGAGGGACCATCCTTAGGCACTGCGCCCTCGGGCAGATGGATATGCAAGTCCATGGTTTCACTAAAGTTTTCTTCCAAGCCCAAGGCCTTGGCACGGCTACGAATATAAGTATAGCCTGCCTGCGCAGACTCCTTCATCACATCGCCCAGCTGGCCGGTCAGGGTCAAATTACCCTTGCCCTTGAAGGCCAAAACCTCCACCTTCAAAAGCTCGCCGCCCACGCTGGTCCAGGCCAGACCATTACAGGTGCCCACGGAGGGCTCCAGGCTGATGTCATCATCCATGAAGAGTACCTTACCCAAGTACTTCTCCAAATTCTTTTCCGTTACTTGAGCGGACTTTTTCTTGCCTTGGACGATGGTATAGGCAATCTTGCGGCACACGCCTGCCAGCTTGCGCTCCAAATTGCGCACACCGGCCTCGCGGGTATAGTCGTGAATAACACGGCGAATAGCCTTTTCGCTCAAGGAAACCTTGTAGTTTTCCAAGCCATTAAGCTTGATTTCCTTGGGCAAGAGGTGCAGCTGGGCAATCTTCACCTTTTCCTCATCCGTATAGCTGCTCAGCTGGATAATCTCCATGCGGTCACGGAGGGCCGGCGGAATGGTCTCCACCGTATTGGCAGTGACAATCCAAAAGACATTGGACAAATCGAAGGGGAATTCAATAAAGTGATCGCTAAAGGAATGGTTTTGCTCCGGGTCCAGCACCTCCAAGAGGGCAGAAGCCGGGTCACCACGGAAGTCCGCCGCCATTTTATCCACCTCGTCCAAGAGGAAAACAGGGTTCATACAGCCTGCCACCTGCATGCCGTGGATAATGCGACCGGGCATGGAGCCGATATAGGTGCGGCGATGGCCGCGAATTTCGGCTTCATCACGAATGCCGCCTAAGGAGACGCGGGTAAATTTGCGACCAATGGCCTTGGCTACACTGAAGGCCAAGCTAGTTTTGCCCACGCCGGGAGGACCGACCAAGCAAAGGATGGGACCACGGGTGCTCTTGGACAGAGCCCGCACAGCCAAATATTCCAAAATGCGCTCCTTCACCTTCTTCAGACCATAGTGGTCCGCATCCAGTGTTTTTTGCGCTAGCTTTAAATCAAAATTATCTTCCGTAAACTTGCCCCAGGGCAAGGACAAGAGTGCATCAATATAGCTGCGGATAACAGCACCCTCGGGCGTCATTGGCGGCATCTTGATCAGACGGTTAAACTCCTTGTTCAGCTTAGCCTCCACGTCCTCGGGCAGCTGCAGCTCGGCAATGCGGCGCTTGTACTCAGCGATTTCGCTTTGCACGTCCTCTGCCTCGCCCAGCTCCTTGCTGATGGCCTTGATTTGCTCCCGCAGGTAGTATTCCTTTTGGTTTTGCTCCACCTGCTCATGGACCTGCTGGGAAATATTCTTGGCCACCTTGGCAATCTCCCGCTCCCGAGTCAACAGCTCGTATAAATAGTGCAAACGCTCGTTAACAGCTGTAGCCTCCAGCACCTTTTCCTTTTCCTCTAGGGAAATGGGCAGATAGCCGCACATCATGTCAGCCACACGCCCCGTATCAGGCTGGGCCTTAAAGGCCTGTACTACCTCGGCATTGATTTTCTTCGTCACCAAAACCCATTGCTCAAAGGCATCCAGCAGCAGGCGGCGCAAAGCCTCCTCGTCGGTAGCATCCCCAGCAACGCTGGCTTGGAGCATACCCTGACCAACGAAATAATCGCTGTCATTTTGGTGGACCTCGGTTATATTACTGAGCTGCACACGCTCCAAGCCCTCCACCAAAATGCGCAGAGCACCGCTGGGCAGCTGCAGCTGTTGCTTTACCTCGGCCACAACGCCCCAAGCATGGATATCAGCCGTAGTAACCTCACTGCGGCTGGCATCCTTTTGGGCTGCCAAAATAATCTTTTTATCAACATCCATTACAGCCCGCACTGCGGCCATGGACTTTTCACGGCCCACATCCACATTCACCAGCATCCCCGGCAGAACCAAAAGACCCCGCAAAGGCAATAATGGCATTGTTATCATTTCTGTATTCATTATTGCTTCAGCCATCTAAACCCTCCTTTCATTAGCAAACAATAGAAAAGGGGAAGGAATCTAACTTTCTCCTTCCCCTATCTTTACAATTAATCTTCCACAATCATCTGTGGTTCACAATGCTCACGCACAGTGGCCTCGGTAACGATGCACTTCTTCACATCGTCACGGGAAGGAACATCATACATTACATTGCGCATAATGGACTCAATTATTGAACGCAGTCCGCGAGCACCGGCATTGCGCTTCAATGCTTCCTCAGCGATGGCCTCCAAGGCCGCAGGCTCAAACTCCAGCTCCACGCCATCCATTTCCAGGAAACGTTGGTATTGTTTAACCAGAGCATTGCGGGGCTCGGTGAGAATTTGCACCAAAGCTGCCTTATCCAGAGAATTCAGCGTTACCACAACGGGCAGACGACCGGCAAATTCCGGGATAATGCCAAACTTCATAATATCCTCGGGCAATACCTTATCAAAGGCTTCGTTGACATTGACCTCGGCCTTCTTGCGGATATCCGCACCAAAGCCCAGGTTCTTTTTGCCAACACGGGCATTGACAATGTGCTCCATGCCAGCGAAGGCACCGCCACAAATAAAGAGGATATTGGTGGTATCAATATTGATAAATTCCTGATGGGGATGCTTGCGTCCACCCTTGGGCGGTACGCTAGCCACAGTACCCTCCAGAATCTTCAGCAATGCCTGCTGTACACCTTCACCGGAAACATCACGCGTAATAGAAACGTTTTCAGATTTGCGAGCAATTTTATCAATCTCATCGATATAGACAATGCCACGTTGCGCAGCCTCCACATCATAATCTGCATTGCTAATGAGCTTGAGGAGAATATTCTCCACATCCTCGCCCACATAGCCAGCTTCCGTCAAGGTTGTAGCATCAGCAATCGCAAAGGGAACCTGCAAAATTTTTGCCAGTGTTTGGGCCAGCAGGGTTTTGCCGCTGCCGGTGGGTCCCAGCATAAGAATATTGGACTTTTGCAGCTCCACCTCACGGGTTTCCTGAGGATTCTGCATTTCGTAATTAATGCGTTTATAATGGTTATAAACAGCCACGGACAAGGTCTTTTTAGCCTCATCCTGACCGATTACGTATTCATCTAAAATAGCCTTGATTTCTTTCGGTTTTGGCAGCTCGTTTACGTCGGTGCCACTTTCTTGTGCTGCCTGCTGCTTATCCTCGTCAAGCATATCTTTGCAGAATTCGATACACTCATCGCAGATATACACACCGCGACCGGCAATTAATCTGCGTACCTGGCTTTCGCGTTTACCGCAAAAGGAGCAGCACAGATCCTTGCTCTGACCATCGTCAAAATTCATCTTGTAAATCTCCTTGGTATCTTATTCTGCTGATTTGCTGCGGCTCACAACCTCATCAATCAGACCATACTCCTTTGCTTCCTTGCTGGTGAGATAATGGTCACGCTCCGTATCGGCAGCAATCTTCTCCACGCTTTGACCAGTATGCTTGGCCAAAACCTCGTTCATTTCCTGACGAATGCGCAGGATTTCCCGAGCGTGGATTTCGATTTCCGTTGCCTGGCCCTGAGCACCACCCAAGGGCTGATGAATCATCACCCTGGAGTAGGGCAGAGCAAAGCGCTTGCCGGGGGTGCCGGCAGCCAGCAGCACAGAAGCCATGCTAGCAGCCATACCCATGCAAATAGTGGAAACATCGGGTTTAATGTATTGCATAGTGTCATAGATAGCCATGCCGGCGCTCACGCTACCGCCAGGGCTATTTATGTACAGATGAATATCCTTATCGGGGTCCTCGGACTCCAAGAACAATAACTGAGCAATGACAACATTGGCCATAGTATCATCTATAGGGCCAGTCACGAACACGATTCTGTCCTTTAACAGGCGGGAGTAAATATCATAAGAACGCTCGCCACGGCTGGATTGTTCAACCACGATAGGCACGTAATTCATTTTGTCACACTCCTTTACTGCTTACTTTATTAGTGAATTATTTTGCGCTGTCGATAACAACATGAGCAGCTTTGCGGCGCAGGATGTTAGCCAGGAGCAGGCCCATGGTGCCATTGGATTTAATAATCTTCTTAACTTCATCAACGGAAGCGCCATGTTGAGCGGAGATAGCAGCGATTTCTGCATCTACGTCAGCCATATCAACTTGGATGTTTTCTGCTTTAGCGATAGCATCCAGAACGATGTCAGTCTTCACATTCTCTTCAGCAGCCGGACGTTGGTTTTCACGGATTTGCTCATCGGTCAGACCGGTGTATTGCTTGTACATTTCCATGTTCATTTTGCGGCTTTCCAGGCTCATGCGCATTTCTTCAACCATTTGAGTGATGCGGTCTTCGATCATGATAGCAGGAACGGTGAATTTAGCGTTAGCAACAGCAGCGTCAATCAGAGCATGCTCATAAGCTACCTTAGCGTTTTCTTCAGCAGCCTTTTGCATACGCTCCTTGTAGTTAGCGCGCATTTCTTCAACGGTCTTGAATTCGCTGTTAGCTGCAACATATTCGTCATTCAGCTCAGGCAGTTGTTTAATCTTTACGTCTTGGATGTTTACTTTGAAGACAGCTTCTTTGCCAGCCAGCTCTTTTACGAAGTACTCTTCGGGGAAGGTTACTTCTACATCAGTTGCATCACCCTTGGACAGGCCAACCAGTTGGTCTTCGAAGCCGGGGATGAAGGAGTTGGAGCCAACCTCCAGAGGATAGCCCTTGCCTTCGCCGCCGCTGAAGGGTTCGCCACCAACGGTACCAGCAAAGTCGATAATAGCGAAGTCACCCTTTTCAATGATGTGACCTTCTTCAGCTGCAACCATTTTAGCATTGCGGTTACGCAGGTCGTTCATTTGAGCTTCAACGTCCTCGTCGGTTACAACGGGTTCTTCCTTGTCAACATGCAGGCCCTTGTATTCGCCCAGTTCAGGTTCCGGTTTAACAGTAACCTTAATGGTCAGTTCCATATCCTTGCCTTCTTCGAATACGGATTCTTCAACCTTGGGATCCTCAACAGGAATCAGATTCTTTACATCCAGAGCTTCGGAGTACAGCTTGTTAGCAACCATTTCGAAAGCTTCTTGTTTGATAGCTTCCTTGCCATAGTGCATTTCGATGATAGCGCGAGGAGCTTTGCCCTTGCGGAAGCCAGGAATATTTACGCTATTAGCAATTTTTTGTACAGCTTTTTTGAAACCGGCATTAACATCAGCAGCCGGTGCAGTAATCTTTAAAGTTGCCTCGTTTTCTACTCTTTCAACAGTAACGTTCATTAATAAAATCCTCCCTTAAATTTATGTGGGTAAAAATAATAATAATCGGATTAGGTTGCCAGCTTTCCAGGTGCGAAAATGTGCTGACACAAATCGCTCATAATATCATATCACAACAGACGCATCTTGACAATACTAAAAAACCCGACAGTCAAAAACTGTCGGGCAATTTTTTCAGTGGAGCGGAAAACGAGATTCGAACTCGCGACCCCCTCCTTGGCAAGGAGGTGCTCTACCACTGAGCTATTTCCGCATCTTGTTGCTAGTGCATCAGCAACGAATATAAGTATAAAGCATTGATAAGGTTTTGTCAACACCTTTTTTGCACTTTTTTAGATTTTTTCTCACTCTTCAGGCTCGTAGACGGACAGCGCCTCTAAAGCCAAAGCATAGCCCGCAAAGCCCAGGCCACAAATTTGGCCCACGCAGCCAGCCACGGTCACAGAATGATGGCGAAACTCCTCCCGCTTATGGATATTGCTGATGTGCACCTCAATGGCAGGCAGATTAACTGCCTTGAGGGCATCAAGAATAGCCACGCTGTAATGGGTAAAGGCAGCAGGATTAATCACGATGCCATCAAATTGGCCGTAAGCCTTTTGGATAGCAGTGACGATATCACCCTCGTAATTGCTTTGCAAAAGCTCCACCTCCACGCCCAAGCGTGCAGCTGCAGAGCGAATGTAGGCGCACAGGCTCTCATAGTCGCGACGGCCATAAATAGCCTTTTCCCGGGTGCCCAGCATGTTGATATTAGGTCCGTTTAATACTAAAATTCTCCGCATATTCCTCATCCCTTTTCTGCGATTTCCTTGGCGTAGCCTTCCAGCGCAGCCAAGGTTTTGCCAAACTCACCCGTATTGGTGATGATTTTATCAGCATATTTACGATAAAGCTCAATGCGCTCCTCATACAGATTAAATATGCGCTGCTTGTCCGCTGCCAAGAGCGGACGTGCATCGCCTTCAATATTGCCCAAGATCTGCTCCGGCTTGCGGTCCAAAAAGACCACCACACCCTTGCGCTTCATGAGCTCCATATTTTCAGCGCGCTTTACAGCGCCACCGCCGGTGGCGATAATAGCGCCCTCCAGCTCCGCCAAAAAGGCCAGCGTGCGGGTTTCAGCAGCGCGGAAAGCGTCCTCGCTTTCCGCAAAAAAGTCCTTTATGGTACGCTGCTCCCGCTGCTCCAAAACATCATCGGCATCGTAAAATTTGTAGCCCAAGCGCCTGGCCAGGCGCTTGCCGAAGGTGCTCTTGCCACAGCCGGGCATTCCAATCAACACAATATTCTTCATAGCTTTTTCTCCAAGGCTTGCATAATGCGCACGATTAACTCGCTGTCATAGCGCTCACCCTGCCAAATTTCCTGAGCCGCCACAGCCTGCGCCACCAGCATAAAAAGGCCGTTTACAGCCTTATTGCCAGCATCTGCTGCCTGCTTGAGGAAAAGTGTTTGCGCGGGATTATAAATCAAATCCACGCTGGCATCAAAGGCAAAGCTTACCTCCGCACTAACGGGAGCAGCGTCCACCTTGGGGAACATGCCCACGGGCGTGCAGTTTACCAGTACATCACCCTGAATGGCATCCAAGCGAGCGTAGTCAATCACCTTGATTTTGGGCGCGATTTTGGCAAAATGTGAGTCAACCCGATACACATCCCGCGTTACCAGATACAGCTTGGCACATTTTTTATCAGCCAAATATTTTACCACAGCGCGAGCAGCACCACCAGTGCCCAAAACAGCGCAGACCTTGCCAGTCACCTTGATATCATTGTATTCCAGCATGCGACCAAAGCCAAAGTAGTCCGTATTGTAGCCAAAGGCTCCCTCGCTGGTATATTTAATCGTATTCACAGCACCGATAGCAGCTGCCTCCGGAGCTATGCTGTCCAATAAAGGCATTACATGCAGCTTGTGAGGAATGGTCACATTAGTGCCTGCAAATTCGGCACGCAATTTTTGTACCAGCTCCGGCAGTGCTTCCAGCTCCGTTTCTAAAAGCTCATAGCTGCCCTGCTTACCTGTATATTCAAAAAAAAGCTGGTGGATGGCAGGGCTCAGGCTATGTCCCAGCTTGCCACCGATTAAACCAAATTTATTACTCATGGCCTACTCCTTCTTTTCGTAAGCTCGATAGTTGCCTAAAATCTTCACATAGGTGCTCTTAGAGCGTACCTCTTCCATAACATCTGCCACCAGCGGGTCGGAAAGATTGCCGGTAACATCAATGTAGAAGAAGTATTCCCAGGACTTACCCACCATGGGACGGGATTCCAGATTCATCAGGTTCAGGCCTGTATGATAGAAGCTGGCCAGCATCTTGTACAGGGAGCCAGTTTCATGCTTTACAGCCACAATAAGGGTAATTTTGTTAGCATTGGGAATGATTTCCGGACGCTTGGCAATAATAATAAAGCGTGTGTAGTTATTATTATTGCTGTTGATGGCAGGAGCGATTATCTTCAAGTTATATAAATCTGCTGCTGCCTTGCCAGCCACGGCGCCGAGGGTAATATCCTGCTTTTCGGCCACCTCCTCCGCGCTCTTGGAGGTGCTAAAGAAAGGCACCTGCTCCATGTGAGGGTAGTCCCGGAAGAATTCCTTGCTCTGCTTAAAGCCCTGAGGATGGGAATAAACAGTTTTGATGCTCTGCAGTGTTGCACCCTCGCAGCCAAGCAGATTTTGCTCAATTTTTACGCATTGCTCGCCCACAATGTGGCAATCATATTGGCGCAGCAGGTCGTAAACCTCGGTGATGCCACCGGTGGAGCTGTTTTCAATGGGAAGCACGGCGTAATCCATACACCCATCGGAAATACTGGTAATAACCTCTTCAAAGGTGTTGTAATGGTGGCGATTCACCTTGCGACCGCGGAAAAAGTCCTCCAATGCCTGATGGGTAAAGGAGCCCGCAGGGCCGAAGCAGGCCACCTCAAAGGTTCTGTTGGAGGGCTCTGCAAGAGCTGTTTCCTCCAGCACGCAGGCTTGGTCAATGATGCCACGCATAATATTTTTTACTGCAATGGAATAATCCTTATTCTCCAACAGGCTGGCCACCTTGGCAATAACCTTGGCTTCGCGGTTTTTGTCCTTTACGGGCATGCCCTTGGATTTTTTATAGGCCGCCACCTGCATTACCAGCTGCAAGCGCTTTTCCAAAACCTCTGCCAGCTGGCTGTCGGCCTTATCTATTTCCTTACGAATTAATTCTAAATCCAGTTCCTGCATCTTACTTCTCCCATTTCTTCGCTTCGATTAGTAAATCCCACAGTGTCCAGGCAGTTACTGCCTCAATTACAGGCACAGCCCGCTGCACAATGCAGGGGTCGTGACGACCAACAACAGTCAGGGTAGTATCGCTTTGCTCGGCCAGGCTCACAGTTCTTTGCTCCCGAGAGATGGAGGGAGTGGGCTTCATGGCCACACGGAACACCAAGGGCATGCCATTGGTGAGACCACCGGTGATGCCGCCGTTATGGTTGGTGTAACAGCGCACCTTGCCTTCCTCGTAGTGCATTTGGTCGTTGGCCTCCGCACCGGTCAGCTGAGCAAAGCCAAAGCCCTCGCCGAACTCAATGCCCTTCACCGCAGGCACGGAAAAGAGAATTTGGCTGAGGCGGCTTTCGACGGAGTCGAAATAGGGAGCGCCAATACCTGCAGGCAAATTGATGGCCATCAGCTCAATAACACCGCCCACACTGTTCAGCGCGCCCTTAGCAGTGAGGATGCAGCTTTGCATTTGCTCGCCAATGGCATCATTGATGACGGGGAAGGACTTGCCATCGATGGCTTTTAAGGTAGCTTCACTTTCGCCCAAAGGGTTGAAGTTTGGCTCTACAATATCGTGAATGCGCAAAATGTGGGCACCAACGGTGATGCCATATTGGGCCAGCGCTTGCTTGGCCACCGCACCGGCGAACACCAGCGGCGCCGTCAGGCGCGCGCTAAAGTGGCCGCCGCCACGATAATCGTTGTAGCCCTGATAGCGCACGTAACCGGCGTAGTCGCCGTGACCGGGGCGCATTTTATCCTTAAGGATGCTGTAGTCCTTGGAATGCTGGTCGCTATTGGAGATACGGGCACACAGTGGTGTGCCCGTGGTGTAGCCGTTGAAGAAGCCACTTTGGATTTCCACTGCGTCCTTTTCCTTGCGCGCTGTGGTCAGCGCGCTCTGGCCGGGAGCGCGGCGGGCCATTTCGGCGGCAATAGCCTCCTCATCCAGGGCTAGTCCCGGTGGAAGTCCATCCAGCACTACACCAATGGCTTTGCCATGGGACTCGCCGTAAATGGACATTTTGATATTCATGCCATAAATTCCACTCATGCTTCTTCCTCCACTAGGCCACCCACACTCTTGTAGTCCTCCCAAAAGGTGGGGTAGGATTTTGCAACGCTTTCAGCGCCGCTTAAAATGATGGGCTCAGCGCATTTTTGAACCGCAATAGCAAGGCTCATGGCGACGCGATGGTCATTCCATGCATCCACCTTAACGCCGCCCTTTAAGCCTTCAGGCTTGCCCACAATGGTTAAGCCCTCAGGCTCTTCCGTAATGGATGCGCCCATTTTATTCAGCTCACTGGTCATGGCTGCCAAGCGATCGCATTCCTTGATGCGCAGACGACCAGCGTTAATAATCTTGGTTGTGCCCTCACTTACCGCAGCCAGTACTGTAAGCACAGGGATAATATCTGGGCAGTTGGCTGCATCAATCACAGTTGCCTTGGTTGCACCGCCACTGACAGTGACACTATTGGCCGTTTGGCTGATAGCTGCACCCATGCGCTCCATGATGCGCACCACGGCTTGGTCACCCTGCAGAGAGCTGATATTCACACCCTCGCAGGTAATGCTGGTGCCAAGGCTGCCGCCTACAGTCCAAAAGGCAGCTTGGGACCAATCGCCCTCTACTTTGCTATCCTGCGCCTGATAACGCTGCTTGCCTTTTACAAGATAGCGTCGATGCTCTCCGCCCTCATTCTCAACTTGAACGCCAAATTTAGCCAAGCAGTTGATAGTCATATCCACATAAGCACTGGACTCCAGCGGAGAAGTAATTTCGATAACAGAATCGCCATTGAGTAATGGCAGCACGAACAGCAAACCACTGACAAATTGGCTGCTCACATCCCCGGGCAGTTTGTAGGTTCCCGGCATCAGGCGACCATTCACGGTCACAGGCAGATTACCGTTATCATTAAAATATTGGATAAACTTTTCGTCAAAAATATCATAATAAGCCTGTAAGGGACGGCTCACCAGCTTGCCATGACCAGTAAAGGTCAAAGGGCAATTCAGATTAGCACCCAAGGGCAAAAAGAAGCGCAAGGTGGAGCCGCTTTCGCCGCAGTCCACACTATCGGCCGCAGCCATGGGATGACCGGTGCCGGAAATCTGCAAAGCCTTGCGACCTGCAATCATGCTGGGAATTTCGTCCACAGCCACGTTGATGGCCTTGAGGCAGCGCATGGTGGCCTCAATATCCTTGGACATGCTAACGTTATCAACAATACTGGTACCAGCGGCTAAGCCTGCACAGATAATCTCTCTGTGCCCCATGCTTTTAGAGGATGGAGCTACCACTGTACCCTGTAATTTGCTAGGAAAAATTTTAACTGTTTTCATAAAGCCTTACCCCAAATACTCCGGCACCTGCTGCCAATCCAGCTTGAGCAGGTCGCCAACTCCAATAGAACGCAAAATAATGATGGTAATGCTATTGCCATTCTTCTTTTTATCCCGTGCCATGGTATCTAAGAGCTCGCTCTTGGCCACGCCCGCAGAGGTCGGTAAATTGTATTGTTCCAGCACGCTTTTAATGCTCTCAGCAGAGCCGGACGGCGTCAATCCCAATTCCTCCGTGCGTTTGGTCAGCTGATACATACCGATGGCCACGCCTTCACCGTGGGTGAAGCCGCTGTAGCCAAAATGCTGTTCCACTGCGTGGCCCAGCGTGTGACCAAAGTTCAGCAGCATCCTGAGACCTGTGTCAAACTCGTCCTGCTCCACAATGTGCGCCTTAATAGCGCAGCAGGTAGCCACAATATCATCGATATTGGCCAAAAGCTCTGCATCGCCTGCGAAGCCGGCAATTTTCTCGAACAAGGCTGCATCCTTGATGCAGCCGTATTTAATCGCTTCGGCCAGGCCATCATGCAAAAAGCGGGTGGACAAGGTTTTGAGCAGGTCTGTATCGATGAACACGGCCTTAGGCTGATAAAAGGCGCCGGCCAAATTTTTGCCCGCCGCCAAATCCACGGCTACCTTGCCGCCCACGCTGCTGTCGATTTGAGCTAAAAGAGAGGTGGGCACTTGCACAAAGGCCACGCCACGCATGTAGCTGGCGGCGGCGAAGCCGCCCAAATCGCCCACTACGCCGCCGCCCAACGTCAGCACTACATCGCTGCGAGTTAGTCCGCCCTGAGCCAGCTGCTCTAAAACAGAGCTCAGCACAGTCATATTTTTACTCTGCTCGCCTGCTTCAATAACCACCTTTACCACGGCTAAGCCAGCTGCCACCAGGCTCGCCTCCAACTGCGCCGCATACAGCGGTGCCACATTATTATCGCTGATGATAGCCGCCTTCTTGGCCTTGGGCAGCAGCTTGGCTACCTTGGCGCCAATCTGCGGTAATAAACCGGCCTCAATTTCTATATCGTAAGCATGGGCTCCTAAATCCACATGGATAACCTGCATTAATATAGCTCCTTTCGCCGAGCAGCAGAAGTACGCATGAGCTCCTTCATGGTCTCACCATCGCCTGCGCGCAAGGCTTTGCGCCACAGCTCCAGCTGCTCCATATATTTCTCAATTTCGTCCGCCACCTTGTCCTTGTTGGCCAAGAACAAAGCGCACCACAGCTCCGGATTAATATCTGCCACACGAGTGCCATCACGGAAGCTGCCAGCCACGAAATATTTTGTCTTTTCATTATAGGAAGCACTATCCATCAGGGCCACTGCCGTAACATGGGGCAAATTACTAGTGAAGGCAATGGTGCGGTCGTGCTCTTCAGGCGTCACCCGCACGGTATTTTTACAGCCCAAGGCCTTAGCAAAGGTCTCCAGCCAACAAATAGCGGCTTCACTATTCCCCTTTTCCGGCACGATGATGTAATTGGCATTGTGGAAAATCGCAGCCTCCGCCATTCCCAAGCCGCTGCTTTGACGACCGGCCATAGGATGACCGCTGATAAATTCCATTCCCGGACTTAAAGCGGCCTGCACCTCAGCAATCATATTATTCTTGATGCCTGCCACATCGGTAATAAGTACATCAGCCTTAAAGTGCTCCACATTGCTCTTGATGAAGCTAGCAATAGCCTCCGGATAAATAGCGCAAATCACAACATCAGCCTGAGCAAGGCGTTCATCCACAGCGGTCATACCCACATCGATGATTCCCATGGCCTGAGCCTGCGCCAATGTAGCTTCGTTGTGCTCCATACCCAGAATCTGCTTGGCTCCCAAAAGGCGCAATGCCTTGGCATAGGAGCCACCTATGAGCCCCAAGCCCACGATAGCAAAGCTTAACTTTTTCCAATCAGTGCTTCTAACCTTGCTGCTTTGAAAATCAGCTTCCAAAAAAATCACTCCTATTTCTACTTTTCTACCATCCTACTAAATACAAGGCTAGCTCCAGTGAGCGCAAAGGTACACTGGAGCTATATTTTACTTGTCTATATTATAATTCACGACCCACGATTTGAGCAATGCCCTTTAATTCTCCCATGAGCTTTTCAAAACGAGCGGGCTTGAGGGATTGAGCGCCATCGCACAGTGCACATTCAGGATTGTTGTGCACCTCGATCAATAGGCCATCTGCGCCTACAGCAACTGCTGCCTTCGCCAAGGGCTCCACCATCCACCACAGGCCTGCTGCGTGACTGGGGTCAACAACCACAGGCAAATGGCTCAGCTTTTTCACAGCTGGAATCGCACTCAAGTCCAAAGTGTTGCGCGTGTAATGCTCGAAGGTGCGGATACCGCGCTCGCACAAAATGACATTGTCATTGCCACCGGCCATAATGTATTCGGCGGACATAATCCACTCTTCGATGGTTGCGCTAAGGCCACGCTTTAAGAGAATGGGCTTATTGGTTTTGCCCAATTCTTTAAGCAGCTCAAAGTTTTGCATGTTGCGGGCGCCAACCTGAATCAAATCCACATCCTCAACGAAGCGTTCAATTTTGTCGGCGGACATAATTTCCGTAACGATGGGCAAGCCAGTTGCTTCGCGAGCGGCCTTGAGGTAATCCAAGCCCAGCTCCTTTAAGCCCTGGAAGGAGTAGGGGGAAGTACGAGGCTTGAAGGCACCGCCACGGAGCAAGGTTGCACCACTTGCCTTGACATCTTGGGCCACTGCGGTAATCTGCTCAATGCTTTCAACGGAGCAGGGACCGGCGATAACCTGAATCTTTTTGCCACCAATGGGAACACCGGCTACATTGACGATGCTATCCTCGGGATGGAAGGCACGGTTGGCACGCTTGAAGGGCTCCTGCACGCGCATAACCTTTTCTACGCCCTCATTAACAAGGAGCAGGTTCATATCTAATGCACTGGTGTCGCCAACTACGCCGAACAGGGAAGCATTCACGCCTTCGCTGGCGTGGATTTGGTAGCCTCTAGCCTCTAATTGCGCCTTTAAACGGGATTTGTCTTCTACGGTTGCAGTGGGTTTGAATACAATAATCATAATAAAATCTCTCCTTTTACTATTCTACAAATCTACAATACTACTCTATAGTTAAAGCGAGAAAACTTTCAACGCTAAACTAACAATACTACTAAGAACAAATTTCGTAACAAGCAATCATCATGCTCGCGGTGATTTTTCGAATGCTTAACTTTGATAATTACCACGCACATAGCAGATTGCAAAAATGGAGCTGTCCGCTTTAAGTCTAGACGCAAATTTCGTGGGGTACAATCACGAAGCTGCGGTGTCCAATCTGTTCGCAGAATGATTTAGGTTTTCGAAACGCTTGCTTCTATTGTACCAGCCACTCATTTGCTAAAAATCACAGCTCGCCTGCTGCTTACTTGTTCCTCAATTTACTAAACTATTTTTACATATCTCTGCCTACAATTCTGGCAATACCTTTTAGCTCACCCATTAGTCGTGCGAACCGTTCAGGTCGTAATGACTGTGCGCCGTCGCAGAGGGCGCACTCAGGATTGTTGTGCACCTCGATTAAAAGTCCATCGGCGCCTACAGCAATGGCCGCCTTCGCTAAAGGCTCCACCATCCACCACAGGCCTGCCGCATGGCTGGGGTCAACCACAACCGGCAAATGGCTTAGCTTTTTTACAGCCGGAATCGCACTCAAATCCAGTGTGTTGCGGGTGTAATGCTCGAAGGTGCGGATGCCCCGCTCGCACAGGATAACGTTGTCGTTGCCGCCCGCCATGATGTATTCGGCGGACATAATCCATTCTTCAATAGTAGCGGCAAGGCCACGCTTCAGCAAAATCGGCTTCTTCGTTTTGCCCAATTCCTTGAGCAGCTCAAAGTTTTGCATGTTGCGGGCACCAACCTGAATCAAATCCACATCCTCGACAAAGCGTTCAATCTTGTCCGCGGACATGATTTCGGTACAGATGGGCAGACCGCTTTCCTTACGCGCAGCCTTCAAAAAATCCAAGCCCTGCTCCTTTAAGCCTTGGAAGGAGTAAGGAGAGGTGCGGGGCTTAAACGCGCCGCCACGCAGCAGCGTGGCGCCACCCAGCTTCACGGATTTGGCTACCTCGGTAATCTGCGCCGCACTTTCTACGGAGCAGGGTCCGGCGATAACCTGAATTTTGCGTCCACCAATGGGTACACCAGCCACATTCACAACGCTGTCATCGGGATGGAAGGCCCGGTTGGCACGCTTAAAGGGCTCCTGCACACGCATAACCTTTTCTACGGCATCATCAATGCGCAGCATGTTCATATCCAAAGCACTGGTATCACCAATAATGCCGAAAATGGTCATGTTCACGCCATTGATTTCGTTAATCTGGAAGCCTTGACGCTCCAGATTTTCTCTCATTTTTGCTTTACTATCCTCGGGCGCTCCCGGTTTGAATACAATTACCATAAAATCTCTCCTTTTTTCTACATCCTCGTAGAACCGGTGAAAATATGTACAAAGATTAATTTTGCTATTAAAAAAACAGGCTCCGCAAAAGAGCCTGCTTACAAAGCATTGTGAAAATGTTTATACAAATACTATTAACGGCTTCTATTACGTCCACTGCCTTATGCTTTTTTCCATGCCAAATAACCGGTGCTAAAGTAATAGCTAAAGACCGGTGCATAATAAAAGCCGTATGCAGTTGCAGTGTTCAATCTGATAGAATCCATTTTATTCACCTGCAAAATAATCCTTTCGCCCTAGCTCGGCGATTGAGACCATTTTACTGCTAGCACTTTATAACGTCAAGCAGAATTTCGCACTTTTGTTACATTTTTTCTTTTCCTTGTAAAAGTGTAACGGAGGTTACAATCCACGCACACCATTAAAGAGCATCATTACGGCACCACCAAGAACAATCAACAACGACAAGCGCCGGAAAAGCTGCTGATTCAGATAGCGAAACATGCGCTCGCCAGCAACTACCCCTAAAAAGGTAGCCGGAATCATGCTGTATAAATAGCTCCAATCACTTACAGCCCCAATATTGCCAGCCCAATAGCTGGCGCCAACCATCAAAATGCCGGTCACGCCAAAAATCCAAATCATATTGGCGCGCATCTCGGTCTTATCCGTGTGCTCATTCAGGAAGTACAGCACCAATGGAGGTCCGCTGACGCTGGTGCAGGCTCCAAAAAAGCCACTCAAAAAGCCTGCGCCCAAGCGGCCCGCTGTTTTGTTTTTAATAGGCACAGTGTATTGCAGGCTCATTAAAGCAGTCGCCAAAAGCAGGACTATACCCAAAAAGATCTGTAAATGGGTGATGGAAATAAAGCGTAACACCTTGCTTCCCGGCAGCATGCCCACAAAGCTGCCAATGCTGGTCAGCGCCACCGTCTGCCAATTAAATTCGCCCCACACGCGATACATTGTCAAAAAGCGCAGCACCACTGTAAGCACTAAAATAAAGATGATGGCCCATTTTAGCGGCATAATCATGGCTAAAAGCGGCGTGGCCACCAGGGCAAAGCCAAAGCCGGACACAGTGGCGAAAAAGGAGCCGATGAAAATAATCAGGCCCGCTAGTGTTAAATTATAAAAATCCATGGATACTGCAAACCCCTCTATTCCAACTTAACCATAACACAATAGTAAAAGCAAAGCTACCCGCAACAACGGGTAGCCTCAATCTCTCACTCACTTCTTTTCTTCCACGATATAGGTCCAGCCATTTTCCTGGCGCACCTTGCCCTCTTTCATCAAATGGCCCAAGGCACGCTTAAAGGCTGCCTTGCTAATGCCAAATTTCTGCTTGATAATTTCCAAGGGCGTGCTATCGCAATAAGGCATGCTGCCCTCGCGCTTCAGCAAATAAGCATAAATATCCTCAGCATCGGCCACAAGAGCGTTTTCCTTTTGCAAACGCATGGAAATATTAATGCGGCCATCCTCGCGCAAGTAGGTTACGCGACCTGTAATCTGCTGACCAAAATCCAAGCGTCCACCGGGCACCTCACTGCGATGCAGGAAGGCAATAAAGCGTTGGGTTGTGAAGATGAAGAAGCCCTCCGGCAAAATATTATAAATAGTGCCGGTAACCTTGTCGCCCACCTTCAGACCTTCAGCAGGCTTGGCGGCCCGCTGCATATCCTCTTCCACACGCATGGTCACAGCCTGACGACCGCTCTTATCACGATACAGCTTTACCCACACCAGCTGGCCCTCAGAAACATGGCCACGCATTTGGCTGTAGGGCAGAAAAACACCGCGCTCGGCGCCAATATCAACGAAGCCGCCATCACGGGTAACGCTGATAACACGCACGTAGCCCAGCTGTCCCTCCCGCATCTTGGGCAGCTTCATGCTGGCAGTGAGTCGCTTGCTGGGGTCCAAATACAGGTAAACCTTAACGGCATCCCCCTCCTTGACCTCAGCAGTTTGCTGCAGCTTGTGCAGCAAAATATCATCATCCGTATTGCCGGTGCCACCATCGAGGAAGGCGCCCATTTCACCCAGGCGCACCACCTTTAAAGTCACCACATCACCAGGACGATATTTAGTATTATTTTGAATTACCACGGGCTTTTTGACAAATTTACCCACAGGCTTTTTATTATTCAGCATCTTCACTCTCCACAAAAGCTTCGGAGGGAGCATCGGCCCACAGCTGCTCCAGGTTGTAGAAATCGCGCTCTTCTTCTAAAAAGATGTGGGCAACAACATCGCCGTAATCCAAAAGCACCCAACGAGAATCGGCATAGCCCTCCTTATGGGTGGGGAATGCACCGGCCTCGCCCAGCTTGTCTTCAATATTGTCGGCAATGGTGCGCACCAAGGTAGTGTTGCTGGCACTGCAAATTACATAATAATCGGTAACGGGGGACAGACCCTCCATATTCAATAGCAAAATATCCTTTGCTTTTTTATCACTAGCAGCAGCGGCAATCTTGGTTGCTAACATTTTAGTTTCCATGTAAAATCCTCCTTTTACTTCTTCTTACTGTTTTTCTCACGGTATATTTGTTCTCTATCCTTGGGCTGTAGATGCTCTTGTGGAGCTTCCTCCTCCACCCTGGCTTCCTCCTTATCCTTGATATAAGGAATGCCTAGCTCATCCAAAGATTTATTGACGGATTTTTGATCCGCATCCCAATAGCTGACGCCGGTAGAATCGTCAAACTTGCCATACAGCATACAGCTGCGCATTTTTTCATCACCAAAAAGCTTAAAGCTGTTGGCAGCCTTCAGCATGGTCAGCGTGTTCAAATCCGTATGAATATATTTATCAAGCGTAGCCAAAAGGCTGCTGATTTTCGTCACGTTTTGCACAGAAAACATTTGCTCTGCGGCGGCCTTGAGGAACTTTTGTTGGCGCTGCACGCGACCAATATCCCCCAGCTCATCACTACGGAAGCGCACATATTTGCCGGCCGTGGTGCCATCCATATGCTGGTAACCATGCTTGATATCGATAACTAAATTAGCATAAGGATCCTCATAATACATGTCCTTATCCACGTAAATATCCACGCCGCCAATCAGATTCACTACCTCGATAAAGCCACGCCAATCGGCTAAGCAGTAGTAATGAATGGGCACTCTAAGCAAATTGGCCACTGTTTGCTTGGCCATCACAGCACCGCCATAGGCATAGGCAGCGTTAATTTTATCCGGGTCCTTGTGCCCCGGCAAAATCACCTTGGTATCACGGGGAATGGACAGCAGGGACACAAGATTCTTTTCGGGGTCAAAGCTGAGCAGAATAATCGCATCCGTACGCTTGGGCTCCGACTCCGCCGCTTCGCTGTCGCCGTCATCGATACCCAAAAGCAGCACATTAATGCGCTCGTTGAGCTTTTCGTCCTTACGAATAGTGTCATCAGCAGCTGCCACAACATTTTTCTGGGGCGGATTAATAAAGGTATCGTAAACCCACACACTGCCCCAAAACATGCCAGCTATAAATACTCCCACAATGATCAAAAGCAGCAGCAATCTTCCCCAGCGCAGCTTGCGCTTTTTGTGGCGTGGGGGCCTTTGCTCCTCGTTTTGCATTTCTTCCATATATTACTCCATCTTACTCCCTATTACTTAGCCTTAGCAGCCAAAATCAATTCGTTATAGCCACGAATGCAATGGGGATGAATCAAAAGCCCACCCTCCAGCAAATAACGAATAGTATTACTATAGGCCATAAGCATAGCCTTGTCCAAATCCTTGCGCGCCAGCTTCCGCAGCTCCTCCACACCGGGAAAATCACGACCAGGCTCAATCATATCTGCCAAATAAACAACCTTGGCCAGCTTGCTCATGCCATCAATGCCAGTGGTGTGATACAAAATCCCATCCAGAATTTCCTGATCCGCCACACCATACTTATGCATAGCGTTATACACACCTAGCTTGGCATGGAGCAAAATCGGCTGCTGCAGTTCCACCTCATCAATGGGCAAGCCTAGCTCCTGAGCCTTGGCAACACTGTCCTTGCTGGACACCTCGCGGCCACAGTCATGCAAGAGCGCCGAAATAGCAATTTTTTCCACGGGCAGACCATGAGCTTCAGCAAGCTTCAGGGCCGTCTCATACACATTTACAGAATGCTTAAAGCGCTTACCGGGAATACTTTCCTTGAGTAAGGCCTGCATTTCCTCCAAAGTCATCATTTTTTCTCACCCGCTACACAACCATATAAACCATGTTCATAAATATATTTTTCTACAGCTGAGGGCACAAGTCCTGCCAGTCCCAGCCCCTGCCTAATCCGCGTGCGAATTTCCGTGGAGGAAACATCGTATACCGGCGTGTCCAAAAGCAAAACTCTTTCCTTGGCCTGCTCGCCCAGATGCCGCACCAGCTCCTCCATAGCATCCTCGTAGCCAGGACGCCACACGGCCACAAAGCGGGTAAGCTCCAGCATTTCTTCGATATTATGCCAGGTATGCAGCTGAGCCACACTGTCAGCACCAATAATAAAGTTCAGCTCCCTGTCCGCATATTGCTTGTGCAGCTGACGAATAGTGTCAATGGTGTAAGACACACCCGTGCGCTTAAGCTCCATATCCGACACGGTAAAATGAGGATTATCCGCCACTGCCAGCTCCGTCATCGCGTAACGATCCTGAGCCGGAGCAAAATCCTGCCCCAGTTTATGAGGTGGCACGTAGGCAGGGATAAACACAATGCTTTCCAGCTCCATACGCTGGAAAACATGCTCCGCCATGCGCAAATGCCCCATATGAATGGGGTCAAAGGTGCCCCCTAATATTCCCAAGCTCTTGCCAGCCACAGCCATCCTCCTCCATGCCCTGCACAGAATTACTACAGATTTATACTATCATATTATTATATCAATTACTAAAGTATTCTACAACCTTTTGCAGCAGAATAATTACCAGCGCCAGTAGAATTAGAAAACGACCCCTATCCAGCAGGTCAAAGCGTGTTTTGGGCTTACGCAAAAAGCCCAGCACCGCCTGCACATACTCACGCCAGCCAACATTATGCTTTTGCTCCTCGCGTCTGCAGGACTTCATATCCCGCAAATAATTCTTTCTACCCATGCTCAACCTCTACTTAACTAGACATGCTAATACCGATGCGTTCTCTACATGGTGAAAAAGACAGCAGCCCGAGCCACTGTCTTTTATCATTCCACTATTATTATACTATATTTTGCGTTTTATTCATAGCGCAATGCATCAATTGGGTCCAAAAGTGCTGCCTTGCGGGCAGGATAGATGCCGAAGAAGAGGCCTATGCCAATGGAGAAGACCACGGCAATAATGATGGCCCACACAGAAATCACGGTGTTCCAGCCTGCGAAATGGCTAATAGCGAAGGATGCGCCCACGCCCAGAACTACACCCAGACTACCGCCTACAATGCCGATAACCATAGCCTCCAGCAAAAACTGCAGGAGAATATTATTATAGGTTGCACCTAAGGCTTTACGAATACCGATTTCGCGAGTACGCTCCGTTACCGACACCAGCATGATGTTCATGATGCCAATGCCGCCTACCAAAAGAGAGATGGCGGCAATGCAGCCTAGCAGCATGGTAATGCTATTGGCAGTTTCCATCATGGTCTCCATAATGGCTGCCATATTGCGCACTGTGAAGTCATCGTAGGCTCCTGCTTTGATTTTGTGCCGTACCCTTAGCACCTCTTCCGCCTCGGCCTGCACATCATTAATTACATTTTCATTCTCCGCCTGTAGGGTAATTCTTTGCACATAGGTGATGCCCATCATGCGGTTTTGCGCCGTGGTCAGAGGAATGTAAACCACGTCATCCTGATCCTGACCCATGCCGCTTTGTCCCTTGCTTTTCAGCACGCCAATGACCTGAAAGGGCGCCTTATTAATGCGCATCATCTTGCCTACTGGATCGCCCTCGGGGAACAGACTATCAGCAACTGTTTTGCCGATAACGGCAACTCTATTACGGCTGGTCAAATCCTTGTTACGGAAGATGTGTCCATCCTCTATTTCCAAGCTTTGGATATCAAAATTGCTGGGAGTGGTGCCCTCAACGCGGCTGGTCCAGTTTTGATTGCCTGCTACCAGCTGGTAGCTTTTGTTGACGCTGGCGCTCATGAGGGAAACACCATCCACCTGCTTGACGATGGCTTCCGCGTCCTCAAAGGTCAGCTTGGCGCCCTCGCCCGCCGCCAGGCGGGCGCCGGTGGCGGTGCGGCCGCCACTGGTAATCACCAAAAGATTGCTGCCCAGGCGAGAAATATTATTCTTAATATTTTCCTTCACGCCAAAGCCCAGGCTGACCATGGCGATAACGGCACCAACGCCGATGATAATACCCAGCAAGGTCAAAAAAGTGCGCAGCTTGTTGGAAATCATGCCGTCCAGAGCCATCTTAATAGATTCGTTAAACATGACTTCACCTTCTTTCGTCGCTTACCAGCTTGCCATCCCGCATTACCAAAATGCGCTTGGTCTGCTCCGCAATATCCGGCTCATGGGTAACCATGACCACGGTTTTGCCCTGCTCGTTTAAATATTTAAAAATGTCCATAATTTCGTAGCTGGACTTGGTGTCAAGGTTGCCCGTGGGCTCGTCCGCCATAATAATGGCCGGATTATTGATGAGCGCCCTGGCAATGGCCACCCTCTGGCGCTGACCGCCGCTCATTTCCATGGGCTTGTGCTCTAAACGAGCACCCAGGCCCACGGCCTCCAGCGCCTTTTTAGCCCTCTCCATGCGCTCCTCCTCTGGCACACCCGCATAGACGAGGGGTAGTGCCACATTAGCCTGCGCAGTGAGCTTGCTGAGCAGATTGAAGTTTTGGAAGACAAAGCCGATTTTCGCATTACGGGTGTGGGCCAGCTCGTCATCATTATAGCCGGCAATTTCTTTGCCATCTAAAAAATATTCGCCGCTGGTGGGCCTATCCAGACAGCCCAAAATATTCATCATAGTGGACTTACCGCTGCCCGAAGGGCCCATAATGGCGGTGAATTCGCCAAAATCAATGGACACATTCACATGGTCCAGAGCATGCACAATGCTGTCACCCATGATATAGGTTTTCATTATATCCTTAAGCTGAATAACTGCCATAGCAATCACTCCTTCTTACATGGGCGGCGGTCCCATGCGGTTTTGTCCGCTCTGCTTAGCAACGGCCTTTTTCACCAGCAGCTTTTCGCCATCCTTGAGCTCTGCGCCAGTAACCACAACATTACTGTCGTTGCTCAAGCCAATGGTTACATCCACGTCCTTGGTTTCCTTGGTCTTTTCGTTGTAAACCTTCACATAACGACGCTTGCCTTCGGTGTAAACACAGTTTAGTGGCACCATGGTTACATCCTTAGCCTCGCTGATAATAAAATCAGCACGAGCAGTCATGGTAGGCAACAGCTTGCCCTTGGCATCATCAACAGTAACATAGACTTTATAATAAATGACGTTATTTTCGGTTGTAGCTTTTTTGGAAAGCAAACGCACCGTGCCCGTAAAGGTTTCTTCGGGATAAGCGTCCACAGTGAACTTCACCTTTTGGCCTTCTTTAACCTGACCAATATCGGACTCATCCACCAGCGCTTCGATTTCCATATTGTCCAAGGTTGCCACGCTCATGATAACCTGGGGCGTGCTGATACCGGAGCTGATGGTTTGGCCTACGGGCGTGGGCTTGCCGATAATATAGCCACTGATAGGCGTAGTAATGACAGTATCGTTCACATCGGAGGCTGCCTTTTCGTAATTGCTCAGTGCCACCAAATAATCGGCATATGCGGCATCATAAGTAGCCTGGCTGATGGCGCCGCGATTGAGCAAATCCAGGTCACGCTTATAGGTGAGCTGGGCATTGGTCAGCTTGGCCTGCATTTGGGACAAGGTAGCCTTTAGGGAGGTTGCATCAAGACGTACCAGCACATCACCTGCATTAACATGCTGGTTTTCCTTCACTAAAACCTCTACGATACGACCGGTAATCTTGGAGCTGATATCCACATTGTCCAGCGCGGTCAAGGAGCCTGTAGCAGATACTGTTTCTGTTAAATCGCCACGGGTTACGCGACCAAGCTTTACAGTCTGCGCTGCGGCTTGAGTGCTTTGATAATATTTATAGCCGCCATAGCTGCCAGCCAATACTAATGCAGCCACAAGAACAAGATACTTATTTCTTTGCAAAAACTTCAACATAGCAATCCCTCATTTATCTATTTTCTTTTTATTATAAGCCTTTCCTCCTTTTGAGGTCAAAGTAATCATACCAAGAAAATGTGTTTTTTCTATGACACTTTAGCTAATTATAAATCTTTTCACTTATGCAATGCATAAGCCATTTGGGCAGCTTTCATTCCAGTAACGAAACGTTACTCGAAACAAATTTTCGTTATTAATGGCATAAAAAAGAGGGTGCGCTTCGCGCACCCTCTTAGGGGAGTTGCAGTGGATAATTATTTAACAGGACCAATCATAGCCAGCATGGTACCAGCTGCAACTGCGGTACCAATAACGCCTGCAACGTTGGGGCCCATAGCATGCATCAGCAGGAAGTTAGCAGGATTGCATTTTTGGCCAACTTTTTGAGATACACGAGCAGCCATAGGAACTGCAGATACGCCGGCAGAACCAATCAAGGGGTTGGTTTGGCCGCCGTCCAGCTTGCACATCAAAGTACCGAACAGAGCACCTGCAGCAGTACCAGCGATAAATGCAACCAGACCAAGGCAAATGATCAAGATGGTTTGATAGTTCAGGAAGGACTCAGCGCTCATGGTGCAGCCAGTACCGGTTGCCAGCATGATGGTTACAATGTTCATCAATGCGTTTTGAGCGGTATCGGACAGACGATCCAAGCAGCCTGCTTCTTTGAACAGGTTACCAAGCATCAGCATACCAATCAATGCGGTTACGGAAGGCAACAGCAGGGAAATGATGATGGTGCACATAATCGGGAAGGTGATCTTCTCAAAATGAGAAACAGGACGCAATTGTTTCATAACGATCTTGCGGTCATGTTCAGTGGTGCACAGCATCATGATAGGAGGCTGAATCAAGGGAACCAGAGACATGTAGGAATAAGCAGCAACAGCGATAGCGCCCAGCAGTTGGGGAGCCATCTTAGCGGCCAGATAAATGGAGGTCGGGCCGTCAGCACCACCGATAATACCGATAGCAGCAGCTTCTTGTACGTTGAAGCCTAAAAGCATAGCGCCCAGCAAAGCGATGAATACGCCAGCTTGAGCAGCAGCGCCTAAGAGCAGGGTCTTGGGGTTAGCCAGCAGAGGACCAAAGTCGGTCATTGCGCCTACGCCCAAGAAAATCAACGGCGGGAATACTTCATGGTGAATGCCGTATGCGATTACGGACATAACACCAGGTTGTTCAAAACCGTTTTTAGGAATGTTAGCCAGAATACAACCAAATGCGATCGGGGACAGCAGCAAAGGCTCAAAGCCTTTACCAATAGCCATATACAGCAGAATCAGACCAACACAAATCATGATTACATGACCGCCGGTCAAAGCAGAGAAGCCAGAGTCTGCCCATACGGATGCCAAAGCAACAACAAATGCTTCCATGTAATAATTTCCTCCTTGTTTCCCATCTGTGGGATTTTATAAGTGCGAATTGCCTCACGGCAATTAATACTTCATTTCCGAAATGAGCTCTTCAACGCCTCTGTTCCTTTCAGTCTCCCCTAGCCTGGCAGGAATGAAGTGCGATGCTTCTTACAGAAGCTTAGAAAAGCAGGACTTTCTTTCATGAAGCAGCTTAAAGCAGCATTGCTGCTTCGAGACCTAATTATTTAGTTTTGGTGGGATCTACCACCTGCAGCAGGCTCATCAAGCCTCCCAACACGATCAACACTCCGAAAACGATGGTCATGTTGATGAGGGCAATCAGCCACGGATTAGTTGTTACAGGACCCATAAATTCACCTCTTTCTTGCAAAATAAAAGGGGATTATATCCAGTAAGACATGATACTTATCTTACTTTAATAAGTATAAAAGTAAATTTTTTTATCTTCTGTTGCGCAAGTCACACTTTTGTTACACCGCTTGCTTACATTATTTACATAATATCTTTACTAAAATAACTTTATAGTTACTATATTTTTTAAATGTACTTCTGTGACTTGGGCAACAGAAATATCTAGAACCTTTGCTAAAATAAGTACTGCAAAGCAACCATTTAATATCCTTCCAATCTTCAATTTGCGAATAGTAAGATTTGGGAGACTGCCTGAGGTTGATGCGAACAGCCTTAGGCATAGAAAAATAACCAGCTGCGAACTGGTTATTTTTTTATGCCTATTTACATTTTTAGACAGCGAAAAGCCCCCGCCACAAAATTTAGTGCGCGAGGGCTTTTCTATGTCTAAAGCTGTTAATAACTTATGGACCGCTTTACTTAGCTACGGGGCCGATCATAGCCAACATCGTGCCAGCTGCTACAGCGGTACCAATTACACCTGCAACATTGGGACCCATTGCATGCATCAGCAGGAAGTTGGCAGGGTTAGCTTTTTGGCCAACAATTTGGGACACGCGCGCAGCCATGGGAACTGCGGATACGCCGGCAGAGCCAATCAGCGGATTGGTTTGACGACCATCCAAGGTGCACATGAGCTTGCCAAAGATTACGCCAGCTGCGGTACCGCCGATGAAGGCTACCAGACCTAAGAAGATAATCAGGATGGTTTGGTAGTTCAGGAAGGACTCAGCACTCATGGTCAGGCCAGTACCTGTTGCCAGCATGATGGTTACGGTATTCATCAAAGCATTTTGAGCGGTATCACTCAAGCGATCCAGGCAGCCAGCTTCCTTGAACAGGTTACCCAGCATCAGCATACCAATCAATGCGGTTACGGAAGGAAGAAGCAGGGAGATGATAATAGTGGTCATAATCGGGAAAACAATCTTTTCGAACTTGGAAACAGGACGCAGCTGTTTCATAACGATCTTGCGGTCTGCTTCAGTGGTAAAGAGGTGCATGATGGGCGGTTGAATCAGGGGAACCAAGCTCATGTAGGAATAAGCAGCAACGGCGATAGCGCCTAAGAGCTGCGGAGCCATTTTAGCAGCCAGATAAATGGATGTAGGACCATCAGCACCACCGATAATGCCAATTGCAGCAGCTTCTTGCACGGAGAAGCCCAAGAGCATAGCACCCAGCAACGCCACGAAAACACCTGCTTGTGCAGCAGCACCCAAAAGCAGAGTTTTGGGGTTTGCAATCAGGGGACCGAAGTCGGTCATTGCGCCTACACCCAAGAAAATCAACGGCGGGAATACTTCGTGGTTAATACCATACATAATAACGGACATGACGCCAGGTTGTTCAAAGCCGTTCTTCGGGATATTGGCCAGAATGCAACCAAAAGCAATCGGGGACAACAGCAAAGGTTCAAACCCCTTACCAATAGCCATGTACAGCAGTACAAGACCTACACAAATCATAATAATGTGGCCGGCTGTCAAGGCAGAGAAGCCGGAGTCTGCCCATACAGAAGACAGAGCAACAATAAACGCCTCAAACATAAAAAATTTTCCTCCTTAAGTTTCGTTAGTGGTTTTTAGTGGGATCTACGACCTGAATCATACTCATTAAGACGCCCAGAGCGATCAAGACCCCGAATACAATGGCCATGTTGATCACGGCTATCAGCCAGGGATTCGTTGTTACTGGACCCATAACATCACCTCCACAAATATTTTCCGTTAATAGCAAACATAACGGATTGATGAATGATTGCGGACAAGCATCCTTGTCGGCTTTCATTATAATTTGTGGAACAAGTCATAACTGTTGCCCTTGTCACCTTTTATGAACTCTTAGACCTTTGTCTATTTACTTAATAGAATTACTTTATTTTTTATGTTTTTTAACTTTTTTTATGCTTAATTAAGCTACTAATCCCCTATTTAGGGCAGTAAAAAGCTCTGCTTAATCTTAATGGACTAAGCAGAGCTTTTTTATTTTGGAGTATGTTACTCTTTGTGAGAGCTTACATTTGGTCAATCATATGGTCCTGCTTCTTTTTGCGGCTGAAGAATTTTTCTACAACTACAAAGAGCACGGGGATCAGGAAGATACCGAAGAAGGTGGCAATGGTCATGCCGCCAACTACGGCGTTACCCATGGACACGCGGGCACCAGCACCCGGGCCGGTGGCAATTGCCAGGGGCAAGCAGCCCAAGATGAAAGCAAAGGAGGTCATCAGAATGGGGCGCAGACGCAGGCGAGCTGCCTCAACTGCGGCGGTAACCACATCCATGCCATTTTCTTCCATGTTCATCTTAGCATATTCTACAATCAAAATAGCGTTCTTCGCAGCCAAGCCAATCAGGGTGATCATACCGATCTGCATATAAACGTCGTTGTTTTGACCACGCAGGAATTGGGACAGGAAGCAACCAAAAATTGCAGAGGGCACGGACAAGAGTACGGCCAGAGGAATGGTCCAGCTTTCGTACAGAGCTGCCAGACACAGGAATACGAAAATCATAGAAATGATGTAAATCTGGGTGGAACGGCTGCCAGCCTCGATTTCATCGCGGCTTTGGTCAACCCACTCGTAGGTGTAGGAGCTGGGCAAAGTTTCCTTTGCTACCTCTTCTAAAGCTGCCATAGCTTCACCGGTGGAATAGCCATCAGCAGGGTCACCGGCGATCTTGATGGCGCGGGCGCCATTGAAGCGGGTCATAACCAGAGAGCTGTTCTTTTGCACGGGAGTTACCAAGGTGTTCAACGGCACCATGGTACCATTAGTACTGCGCACGTAGAAATAACGCAAGTCATCCACATTGGTACGATACTTGGCATCTGCCTGCATAACTACCTTCCAGGTACGACCGAAGTTGTTGATATCGTTGATTTCGTTACCGCCTAAGAAGGCCTGCATAGCGGCATAAACGCTGGAAACAGGTACGCCCAGGCTTTGTGCCTTTTCGCGATCCACATCAAAATTATACACGGGGGTATTGGTGTTCAGGGTGGTATAAACCATACCAACCTCAGGACGCTGGCGAGCCTTAGCAAGGAACTCATTAGCACGCCGGCCCATGGTCTCCACATCCTCGCCGCCTAAGTTCATCAAATACAGGCTCAAAGTACCAGTATTGGAAGCGCCGGGCAGGGAAGGCGGCTGGAAGGCCATGATATTAGCATCGGGGTATTGTGCGCCCAAGCCAAAAATCATAGGAATAACCTGTTGGGTGGTAGTGGTACGATTGTTATAATCGTCCATACAAATTACCATCAGGGCGGAGTTAGCCTTTTGTGCGTTGGACAGAATATCTACGCCGGCAACGGACATAACGTTCTTAACACCGGGGAGCTTGCGAGCCTTAGCAGAAACATCTTCGATAATCTGCAAAGCACGGTTACTGGAAGCAGCCTCGGGCAGGTTTACGGATACAGCACTCATGCCCTGGTCCTCGTTGGGCACGAAGCCGGTGGGAGTATGCTTAGCGATAACGCCAGTCAGAATAACCACAACTGCCAGGCAGGTCAGCACCAGCTTGGACTTGCGAATGCAAGCCTCAACATTGGTAACATACTTGCCCAAAGTTCTTTCAAACCAACGATTAAAGGAAGCCACTGCCTTGCCAATAAAGCCCTTAGGAGCTTCATCCTCACTCTTCTTCTTCAAAATCAGGGAGCACAGTGCAGGCGTCAAGGACAGCGCCACGATTGCAGACAGCATCATGGATACTGATACAGTAATAGCGAACTGCTTGTACAATTCACCAACAGTACCGCCGGTAAAGGCTACCGGAATAAATACTGCGGACAGAACAAAGGCGATAGCCACAACAGGGCCGGACACTTCGTTCATGGCGCGGTAGGTCGCTTCCTTCGGGGACATACCATTTTCTTGGATATGATGCTCAACGGCCTCAACTACAACAATGGCGTCGTCGACTACAAGGCCGATAGCCAAAATCATAGCGAAGGCAGTCAGAGTGTTAATAGTAAAGCCCAAAACTACAAAGGAAGCAAAGGTACCAACCAGAGATACGGGCACTGCCAGCAGCGGAATCAGAGTTGCGCGCCAGCTGCCTAAGAACATAAATACTACCAGAATAACCAGCACCAAGGCCTCGAAGAAGGTATGAGCAACCTTGTTCAAGGATTCAGTAATAAACTGGGTGTTATCCTGAATAACAATCAGCTTCATATCCTCCGGGAAACGGGTTTCCGCTTCCTTCAGCACCTCTTTAATCTTGCCAACGGTTTCGATAGCGTTAGCATCAGAGGTTAAGGATACAGGGAATACAACAGATTCGCCGCCGTTCAAACGGCTGACAACCATATCGTTACGAGGACCTTCTTTAATGGTAGCAATATCGCGCAGCTTCAGGTTATCGCCGTTATTGGTGCGGACGATGACATTGCCAAATTCTTCTACAGTCTTCAAACGACCTTGAGCACTGGCAGAATAGGTTCTTTCCTGCTCAGCAGCGGTAGGACGGTCACCGATGGAGCCAACGGCGGCCTGAATGTTTTGGGTTTTAATAGCAGTGGAAATATCATCCACGGTAACGCCCAGCTGTGCCATTTTTTCAGGATTCAGCCACAGGCGGATGGAATATTCCGGACCATATTCACTAACGGTGGATACGCCTTTAACACGCTTTACTGCGTCGATAAAGTTCGCATCGGCGTATGTACGCAGGAACATGCCATCATAGGTATTGTTAGGAGAATACAAGCCAAAATACATAATGGTTTCAGCAGATTCCTTAGCGGTGGTAATACCATAAGCACTAACCTCGCTAGGCATGGAGCTGTTGGCCTGGGATACACGGTTCTGTACCTCTACAGAAGCGATATCGGCATTTTTCTCCAGGTTGAACTGTACATTCAGTTTGTATTGACCATTACTGGTGCTGACGGAGCTCATATCCAGCATATTTTCAACGCCGCTGACCTTCTGCTCGATAGCCTGAGCAACGGCTTCTTCAACTACGTCGGCAGAAGCGCCTACATAGTTGGTTTCTACGGAAATACGGGGCTTAGTAATATTTGGATATTGAGCAATAGGCAAGCTGAAACCGGCAAGGGCACCCAGTAAGGTGATCAAAATCGCTAACACTATCGCAAAGACAGGGCGATCAATAAAAAAACGTGCCACTTAGCTTACCTCCTTATTTTTGTTGAGTCTTCTCAGTGGTATCAAGATCTGCCTCGGTCATGGGCTGAGCTTTAACCTCTGCACCCTGACGTACCTTACCAGTACCTTCAACTACCAAAACTTCGTCGCCATTTAAGCCACTTTCTACCATGTACAGACGACCAACACTGGGACCAAGGGTAATTTCCTTCATGGTAACCTTATTGTCAGAGCCTACAACATAGACGAACTTTTTGTACAGCATTTCGGTAACAGCACGCTTCGGAATGAGCAATGCGTTTTGTTGAATGCCAGCAGTAGCCTGGATATGAGCAAACATACCCGGCAGCAAACGACGAACGGGGTTTTCAAAGAGAGCCTTAATGGTCAAGGTACCGGTGTTATCATTGATGCCACGGTTTACCTCGGCAATTTTGCCCTTCAAATCATAGGTGGAGCCATCACTGAGCACTGCAGTCAGATTATCCAGTGCAGCGCCGCCATTATTATCCTTAGAAGCAGACAGCTTCAGGTATTCCGGCTCAGCCATGGTGAATTGTACATACACAGGGTCGGTATTAGAAATTTTTACCAAAGGAGTTTGGCCAGCTACCACATAATTGCCCACCTCAACGGCATTGGTGTCAATGCGACCGGTAAAGGGTGCGGTTACGGTGGTATCGGTCATGCTGATTCTGGCATTTTCCAGCATTGCCTCCTGGGCATTAACAGCAGCCAAGGCTTGGTCACGTTGGGTCAGGGCATTATCCAAAACCTGCTTGGAAACAGCATCATTCTCATACAGCTTGGTATAACGCTCTGCATTCAAGGCAGCATTGGCCAAATTAGCACGCGCATTGGCAAGACCTGCCTGTGCGTTGAGCAAATTAGCCTGATAAGTGCGTTGGTCGATGGTGTACAGCTTTTGGCCTGCCACCACGGTGTCACCACCCTTAAAGAATTTGCCGGTGATTTGACCGCTAACCTGAGCCTTCAGCTCCATTTCCTGTTGAGCTTGTACAAAGCCAGTGTAATCATACACAATGGGAGTATCGCGCTTGATTACCTGCATGGTCTTAACCAGAGTTGCTTGGGCAGGGGCTTGCTGTTTTTTAGCGCAGCCTGCTACCGTCAGCATCATTGCCACCGCCAGAGAAGCAGCCAAAGCCTTCTTCCCACGGCAGGAGCGAATAAAACTAAACATATAAAAACCTCCTTATCCTTCTACTCAGAAACTTGCACACAATGTATAAATAAAAACAGACTATGACTCAGTTTCAGAATAAGACTATTATACTGGAATGAAATAAATAAAGCAAACGCTTTCTAGGAAAATTACAAGCAATTTACTCTTATTTACTTTCGTTTTCTTCTAATTTCAAAATCTGCTGACTGGTCAGTCAGATTTTTCTCCAACCAACGTTTATCCAATATAAATTTATGCAAATTACCAAGAGCAAATCCTGCCACCTCATCCTGTCCGCAAATATTTTGCATCAGGAAGAGATTGTTTCCCTCAAGATACCACTCAGCAGGTGGCTGGTACTCCAGCATCATGGCTTTATTGTTGCAAAGCAGCCTGAGCAGCGGCATCAAATCCGGGTCCTTATAGTTAAGCACCTGCTCCAGCTTCATGAGCTCTCCTGTTTGCGGGTCGAAATTGATATGATGGTGGACAAATTTTGTTTTGCCGCTAATGAGCTGCAGGGAAACCAGCTTCTCACTGGCCGCAATAACCTTAAAGGCCATATCCGCCCTTCCTTTATAGAAGCGGCCCAGATATTCGCTGCATTCCGCTGCCAAAAGCTTATTAATTTTGTTTTGTAGCTCCACATCGTCACTAACAAAAACAGGATATGTGGCTTCGCCACCGGGCACCACCATTTTGCAGGGCAAAATCACGCCCGTGGCCACCTCTTTGCCATCGTTCACGGTATTGCTCTTGGGTGTAGGTGTGGCCGTCATAATGGTCATATTGGTAAGCTTCCATTGGCCATTACTGTCAAGCTGCCAAACAGCACCTACATCGGCCACATTTAGCCTGCCGCCGACTAACTGCTGAGCCCCCAAAAGCTCCTCCTGTCCATCACCGTCCACATCGAAGGCGGTTAGGGAGTGCAAGCCACCGTAATAAAGCTTACTGCCATCCACACCTTTAGGTAATGCAGTCGAATTTTGCTGCCCATCCTTTAAAGTAACATATAGCTTTTCTTCATTAATATAAGCTTTGCTCACTAAGCCCATACTATCGCCAGAGCTAAACAGCTCCATCACCTTTTGCACATCGGCAAAATCCAGCACCCGAAACTCCCTAGGCGCCTGCCAGTCGCCCTGCCCCACGCTCACCAGCAGCTGCTGCGCAGCTGCCTTGGTTGCGCTGGGGCCCTGCTGCGCTGCCCCGGCGTTCCCAGCAGCGCTTTGCGCTGCTGCCGTAGTCTCGTTACCAGCGCTTCGCGCTTGCTCCTTAGCGATGGGCTTCACCTGCACCGCCGCCAGCAGCGGATGGTACCCACCCTTAATCGAGGGCGCAAAGGCCGTCATCAGCTTGCCCTTCTCATCCTTGAGCAAAACCAGCAAATCCCCGCTGTAGCCGTTAGGCAAGCGGTCGCCCCACAGCTCCGCTGTGGCGCTGCCCTGCTCCAGCCACAGGGCCGTTTTGGCCAGCAGCGTGTCCGCTGCGGCCGCCGGTCCTGCCACTGCCAGGGCGCAGCCCAGAGCCAACACATTTATCTTCCATGAGCTTTTCACTCCGACACATCCTTTCATTGACACTCAAAACCACTTTGAGACAATATCATTATAACATCTTTTCTGCTACGAATGTTACAAATCACACAGATTTCTCTTTTTTATCATATTTTAGTAAAATTCTTCTAAAAACTAGTGCATCTTTGCCCAAAAAGGTGTAGAATGTTAGTGCATTATATCTCAGTAGCATGGGAGAAGGGAAGTTTTAATCATGAAAAAAATTGTAGCATTGTTAATGGCCATGTGCATGATGCTCGTACTGGCCGGCTGCGGTGGCAACGACGCCAAAAAAGCAGCTCCGAAGGAAAAAGTAAAGGTAAGCTTAGGCATGCTGCGTTTAACCAGCAGTGCGCCCCTCTTTATCGCTATGGATAAGGGCTTCTTTACTGAAGAAGGCATCGAAATTGAGCCCCAATGGTTCGACGCTGCTCATCCCATCGCCGTATCCACTGCCTCCTCCAAGGTTAACGTTGGTGCCACCGGCATCACTGCCAGCCTCTATAACATGGCTGCCAATGGTCAAAAGCTGGGCATTGTGGCCGACAAGGGCCGTGAGCAAAAGGGTTATTCCTCCTCCGCCCTCCTCGTAACCACCGACAACTTTAACAAAGGCGTGAAAACCTTGAAGGACATCAAGGGCAAGCGCATCGGTATCACCAGCAAGGGCTCCACCTTCCAATACATGCTGGGTCGCATTTTGGAAACCCAGGGCATGAGCCTCAATGATGTAGAAATTGTTCCCCTGGGCAAGCTTAGTGCTGTTATGGCCGCTTTGGAAAGCAAGCAAATCGATGGCTGCATTCTCAACGAGCCCAACATCACCAAGGTACAAAAGGCTGGCTATGGCAAGCTGGTAGTACAGGTTGGCGATTTGATTCCTTATCAAACCTCCGCTATTTTCTACTCTCCTGAGTTCATGAAGAACAAGGATGCTGCTAACCGCTTTATGAAGGCTTATGTTAAGGCCTGCAACTATTACTATGAAGCAGCAATCGAGAAAAAGGACCCCAAAAAGCTTGATGAGGTCGTAAACATCGTTGCTAAATATGTAAAATCCCCGGCTGCCGACATTAAGCTGGGCCTGCCCTACATTGACAAAAACGGCAAGCTGCTGGCATCCGATATCGACACCCAAATTAAATGGTACACTGCTAACAAGCTTATCTCCGGCAAGCTGGAGGCTAAGGACGTAGCTATTACCTCCTTCCAAGAAGCAGCAACCAAGTAAGTACACACTTTAAGCAGGGGCGGAGCAATCCTCCCTGCTTTCTTCATGATATAGCACAAGCTTTAATTTCTCATGAAAACTGCACTGCTTTTGCAGCGCTGAGCTTTTCTGTGGAGGTATCAAGATTCAATGAAATTAGTAATTGATAAAATCTGCAAGGATTTTACCAACAATAAGGGCAAG
Organism: Phascolarctobacterium sp.; assembly: GCA_030540395.1. GTDB lineage: Bacteria > Bacillota > Negativicutes > Acidaminococcales > Acidaminococcaceae > Phascolarctobacterium_A. Next base: position 41,021 of record JAUNWI010000005.1, on the reverse strand, counting down.
GCCCTTTCCGTCCTGCAGGACATCAATCTTACGGTCAATGAAGAAGAATTTGTGGCCCTGGTCGGCCCCTCCGGCTGTGGCAAATCCACACTGCTCAACATCGCATCAGGTCTGCTGGAGCCAACTAGCGGCACCGTAAAATTCACCGAGGTGGAGGCTGGCTACGAGCCCCGCATGAGCATTGTTTTTCAGGAAACAGGCCTTTTCCCTTGGCGCAATGTCCACGATAATATTGCCTTTGGCCTTGAAACCGCAGGCATGCCCATAAACGAGCGCGAAGAACGTATTAAGCATTATATTGAGCTGGTTGGCTTAAAGGGTTTCGAAAAGTCCTTTCCCCACCAGTTGAGCGGTGGCATGCGCCAGCGCGTGGGTATTGCCCGCGCCCTTGCCATTGAGCCGGACCTGCTCCTAATGGACGAGCCCTTTAGCGCTCTGGATGCTCAAACCCGCACCATCATGCAGGAGGAGCTGGTAACCCTGTGGGAAAAAACGCGTCTCACCACCCTTTATGTTACCCACAATATTCAAGAGGCAGTTATGCTGGCCGACAGAGTGGTGCTTTTGAGTCGTCGTCCCGGCAAGGTCAACAAGATTCTCACTATCGATATTCCCCGGGCTGACCGCGACAAGCCCGAGCATGCCGAGGAAATCGCTGAATTTATCCGCATTATTTGGGAGCACATCTCCAAGGATGCCCGTGCTGCTTTGATGGAGGTGGAAAACGATGGCTAAACAAGAATACTTAGTACGCAACCGCATGACCCATTGGCAAAAAAGCTATCCCCATTGGGTAAGCGTTATTTCCATCATCGGCGTGCTGCTGGTATGGGAGCTTATCTGCCGTGCAGGCTTTGTTTCCTCCCTCTTTTTGCCAGCACCCAGCCAAATCATCGCCTCCCTCTTTGTGATGATTGGCGATGGTGAAATCGGCATAAGCCTTGCTGCCAGCATGTATCGTATTTTAGTTGGCTTCGCCATTGGCAGCATCATCGGCCTCGCTGTGGGCCTTGTTACCGGCACCTCCGCCCTGGCTGACAAAATTGGCAACCCCATTGTCAACGCCCTCTATCCTATTCCGAAGATTGCGCTGCTGCCCCTGTTCATTTTGTGGCTAGGTATTGGCGAATTGTCCAAGGTGACGATTATTGCCATGGGCGTGTTCTTTCCCGTGGCCATGAACACCTATAGCGGCGTTAAGAATGTGGACACCCTGCTAATTAAGGTAGCAGTCAGCTTTAACGCCAGCTGGTGGAAGACCATGAAAAGCGTGGTGCTGCCCAACGCACTGCCCATGATTTTCGCAGGTCTGCGCCTTGCAGCAGGCACCTCCCTGCTGCTTTTGGTAGCTGCAGAAATGATTGCTGCCCAAGTGGGCATTGGCGCCTTGATTTTGCATTACGGCGATTTGATGATTACGGACCGCCTCATGGCCGGTGTCATCGTGCTCTCCCTTTTAGGCCTCATCTTCAACCTGCTGCTGCAATGGCTGGAGCGCAAGGCAGTGCCTTGGAAGAACTAACCAAAAATACTAAAGTAATAAAAAAGCAGAACCTGCTCAATGAGTGAGTCGGTTCTGCTTACTTTTTTAGTGGCGGAGATGGTGGGATTCGAACCCACGGGCCCGGTTAAGGGCTGACCCGATTTCGAGTCGGGCGCGTTATGGCCAGCTTCGCTACATCTCCATGTGTACTACCGCGAGCGCATTATAAGCACCGTAATCCTGCTTCACATGGCAATCGTCTTGCTTGACGTACCAAAAGTACGACTGCGCTGCGCCGATTACCATGTTCATTGTCTTCCGGCACTTCTAATGTACTCTTACTTTACCGATTAATTATATACGATTTTGCTCCTGTTGGCAAGATGGGGCGCAGCAGTAGGCTATTTTTTGTAACCTTTTTAGCACTCTTTCACCGCAAAGCCTACTAGAATAGTAAAATATTGCAATTTGTTTGCCAAAGGCTTGTGAAACTGTTAAAATAGCTTGTATACATCTAAAAGTTGGGGAGTGTAGTACATTGCAAACAAGAAAAATTATAGATATCTTAAAGTCAGATAAGGTAGGCATTTCCTGCGAGCTCTTCCCGCCCAAGCAGGGCACGGAGCTGCAAAACAGCTTGGAAATCGTCAACAAAATTGCTCAGGTCAAGCCGTCCTACATGAGTGTGACCTATGGTGCCGGTGGCAGCACCGTGGGCTATTCTGCAGCCTTGGCCAAGCAGGTGCAGGACAATGACATCCCTGCTCTGGCTCACCTGACCTGCGTTAAAGCCGACGAAGAAAAAATCAAGGAGGTTCTGTCCCAGCTCAAGGCCAACGGCATCGAAAACATTTTGGCCCTGCGGGGTGACATTCCTGCCGGCATGGAAAAGGATGCCATTGGCAGCTTTGCCCACGCCAGCGATTTGATGCACTTCATCAAGGAGCAGGGAGATTTTTGTATCGGTGGTGCCGCCTATCCCGAGGGACATCCGGAATCCGGCAGCTTGGCCCAGGATATTGCCAACACCCGCTATAAGGTGGAGGCCGGGGTGGACTTTTTGGTAACCCAAATGTTTTTTGATAACACTATTTTGTATAACTACATGTTCCGCCTGCTGAAGGCAGGCGTTAATGTGCCCGTGGTACCCGGCATCATGCCCGTGACCAACGCCAGCCAAATCATTCGCATTTGCCAGCTTAGCGGCACCAAGCTTCCGCCCCAATTTAGGGCCATGGTGGAACGCTTTGCCGATAAGCCGGCAGCGCTCAAGCAGGCTGGTATCGCCTATGCAACGGGCCAAATTATCGATTTAATCTCTAACGGCTTCAACCATGTACATATTTACACCATGAACCGCCCCGAAATCATCGGCGGCATCATGGCCAATCTGTCGGAGATTGTGAAGGACTAAGGATTATGGAATATAATCAAAAAGAAGCATTGCGCTATTTACGGGCGCGGCCTGGGGACCAGACCGCGCAGGTGCTGGTGGACACGGTCTACCTCAAGCTGCGCAACGAGGTGCAGGCTCGGCATGTGCTGCAAAAGCACCGCGTCCAGGTGGACGCGGCGGGCGTAACGCTGGACAGTGGCGTGCGCTTTAACTCACGGGATTTAGCCGCCCATTTAAAGGGCTGTCAGGAAGCGTTGCTCCTGGCAGCAACGCTGGGCAGCCGTGTGGACGCTGCCATACGCCGACTGGCGCTAGGCAGCGTGGCCGAAGGAGCCGCCGCGCAGGCGGTGGCGGCTGCCCTCATCGAAAGCTACTGCGATGAGGTGCAGGCGCAGTTTGACACGGGCGGACTGGCCCAGCGACCCCGCTTTTCGCCCGGCTACGGTGATTGGGATTTGGCGGAGCAAAGGCTGTTATTTCCCGTGCTCAACTGCGCCAAGCTCATCGGCTTGACCCTCACCGAGGGCTGCATGATGGCCCCCTCCAAATCGGTCACAGCCATCATCGGCCTATCCGAGGACGTGCAGTGCGTTTGGAACAAATGCATGACCTGTGGAAATATTAATTGCCCGTATAGAAGTGGAGAATAGTAAAAATGTATCGCCTTTAAGAATGAAAAATAGTATATCTTGCAAGTCAAATGAAATTTCTCAAGCGAATCGCCAAATTGTGCAAGTGCCTCGCACGCAGCAGAATTTGTGCAGAGAGCTGTCCCCTTGGGGATAACGCTCATTTCGTGGGGTACAATCACGAAGCTGCGGTGTCCAATCTGTTCGCAGAAAGCTTTAGGTTTTCGAAACGCTTGCTTCTATTGTACCAACCACTCATGAGCTAAAATTTCAATGACTTTCAAGATATACTAATTTATCATTTCTGAATCATGTTAAGCACTATAATTTTGGTTAATTAGGAGAGAGAATATGACTTTTAAAGAACTTTTAGGTAAAAAGATGCTGTTTTTTGATGGTGCCACCGGCACCCAGCTGCAGGCATGGGGCTTGAAGCCCGGCGAGCTACCCGAAAGCTGGAACTTCACCCATCCTGAAATCGTCGAATCCGTGCACCGCGGCTATTTGGACGTGGGCTCCAACATCGTCAAATCCAACACCTTTGGCGCTAACCCCATCAAGCTCAAGGGCAGCGGACTTGATTGCAAAGCAACCATTGAAGCTGCTGTAGCCATCGCCAAGCGTGCCTGCGGTGGTCGCGAAAATAAATTTGTAGCGCTCAATTTGGGTCCCACCGGTAAGCTTTTGGCCCCCTATGGCGACCTGCTCTTTGAAGACGCAGTAGCCGCCTATGGCGAAATGGTGCGCTATGGCGCTGCTGCCGGTGCCGATTTAATTTTAATCGAAACCATGAGCGACACCTATGAAATCAAAGCAGCTGTTTTAGCAGCCAAGGAAAACTGTGATTTACCCGTTTGCGTCACCATGACCTTCGACCAAGACGGCAAGCTGCTCACCGGTGCCACCGTTGAGGCTGCTGCAGTTATGTGCGAGGGCTTGGGCGTGGACGCTATGGGTTTCAACTGCGGTTTAGGTCCTGTTCAGGTGGCCAAGCTGCTCCCTCAAATGCTGGCAGCCACCAGCCTCCCCATCATCATCAACCCCAATGCGGGTCTGCCCGTAGAAAAGGATGGCAAAACCTGCTTTGAGGTCGGGCCTGAAGAATGTGCAGAGCTCATGTACGAGCTAGCCCAGCAAGGTCCCAGCATCATTGGCGGCTGCTGTGGCACCACCCCCGCTCACATCGAAGCCATGATCAAAAAATGCAAGGAGCTGCAGCCCGGCGGCTATCGAGATTGCAAGCTCACCGCCATCTCCAGCTATGGCAAAGCCGTGCATTTGGGAGAAGGCCCCGTGCTCATTGGCGAACGCATTAACCCCACCGGTAAAAAACGCTTGAAGGAAGCACTGGTAGCCAAGGATTTGGACTATGTATGCCGCTTAGGCTTAGAGCAAATCAATGTGGGCGCCCACATTTTGGACGTCAACGTGGGCACTCCCGGCATTGACGAGCCTGCCATGATTGCCAAGGCTGTGCCTGCCCTGCAAGCCATCACTGATACCCCCTTACAAATCGACACCTCCAATTACGAAGCCATGGAGCGCGCTTTGCGCCTTTACAACGGCAAGCCCATGCTCAACTCCGTCAACTGCAAGGAGGAAAGCCTGAGCAAGGTGCTGCCTCTGGCCAAAAAATATGGCGCTGTACTGGTAGCGCTGTGCCTTGATGACAATGGCATTCCTAACACCGCTGCCGGCCGCATTGCCGTAGCCGATAAGATTATTGCCCGCGCTGCCGAGTATGGCATCGAAAACCGCAACATCGTAGTGGACCCTCTGGCCCTGACTATTTCCACCGGCGCTGAAAACGCTGCCATTGCCTGCGAAGTAATTCGCACCATGAAGGCTCGTGGTATCAATACTGTAATGGGTGTGTCCAACATTTCCTTTGGTCTCCCCGGTCGTGAGGCAGTAAATAGCACCTTCTTTACCATGGCTTTACAGGCAGGTCTGTCCTGTGGCATTATCAATCCCCAAAGCAAGCCCATGCTGGATGCCTACTATGGCTTCCGCGCTTTGGCTGGCTATGACGAGGGCTGCAAGGAATATGTGCAGCATTATGCTGATGCTCCCAAGGCCACTGCCACCTTAGTCAGTGAAATGGGCCTTTATGACGCCATTGTCAAGGGCTTGGCTGAAGCATCTCGCAAAGCAGCCGCTGTAGCCTTGCAAAGTGAAAAGCCCTTGGACGTCATCAATAAATATATGATTCCTGCTCTAGATTTTGTGGGCAATGGCTTTGAAAAGAAGACCCTTTTCCTGCCCCAGCTTCTCATGAGCGCTGACGCTGCCAAGGCCGCCTTCGAGGTTATTCGCGAGGCTGTGGGCGTGGGCGAAACCCAAGGCGAAACTGTGATTATTGCTACCGTCCACGGCGATATCCACGATATCGGCAAAAATATCGTCAAGGTACTGCTGGAAAACTACGGCTACAAGGTCTTGGATTTGGGCAAGGATGTGCCTGTGGAAACCATTGTTAAAGCGGCCCAGGAAACCAAGGCTAAGGTCGTTGGCCTATCCGCCCTCATGACCACCACCGTGGGTGCTATGGAAGAGACCATCAAGGCGCTTAATGCAGTTGGCGACTGCCAAATCGTTGTTGGCGGCGCTGTACTAACCCAAGAATATGCAGACGCCATCGGCGCCAACCACTATGCTCCCAACGCGGTCAGTGCGGTGAACTATGTAAACAGCATTTTTGGTAAATAACATAAGTGACTCACTAATCTTTGTAAACAATCTTACAAAGGTTAGTGAGTTTTTGCTTTCTTTAGCGGATAGTTATAAATTTTGCTAGCTTAAAGGACAGAATAGTATTATAATCTTATACAATCCATATTTATTTTGGAAAGGAAGGATTGTAGTATGGTAAGCTTCAAAAAAATATGTGTAGGGACTTTATTAGCAGCAACAGTGCTCGGCATCGGCGGCATGATGCCCTCTGCGGAAGCAGGCAAGCTGGAGGATATCCAAGCTCGTGGCACTCTTTTAGTTGGTAGCACAGGCGATTACAAGCCCATGAGCTATCTGAACAAGGAAACCGGCAAATATGAAGGCTTTGACTGCGAGGTTGCTGAGCTCTTGGCCAAATCTCTGGGCGTAACTGTAGAATATGTGCCCACCACTTGGAAAACTTTGACCGCAGACACTATGAGCGGCAAATTCGATATTGCTATCTGTGGCATCACCCGTACCTTTGCCAGAGCGCAAAAGATGGATATGTCCCATGGCTATCTGCTGTTCGGCAAAACCATTCTCTGCCGCAAGGCTGATGCGAAAAAATTCAAATCCGAAGCTGATTTGAACAAGAAGAATGTGCGCGTCATGGTTAACCCCGGCGGCACCAACGAAAAATTTGCTTTGGCAAATCTGCCCGAGGCTACCCTTTTAGTGCATCCCCAAAATGCCGAAATTCCTTCTTTTATTGCTGAAGGTAAGGCTGATGTGATGATCACCGAAACCATGGAAGCACGCCGTTATGTACGTGATGACAAGCGCTTGGCAGCTCCCCTTTTGGATGACCCCTTCACCAAGAACCAGTTTGGTATTTTGATGCAAAAGGGCGACCAAGAGTGGCTCAACTATGTAAATTTCTTCATGGAAGAAAAGGACATGGATGGCACCTTGGATAGACTTGAGGACCAATATATTAAATAAGCTTATTTAAGCACAAATAGCTCCTGAAAGCTGCTATGCCTTCAGGAGCTATTTTTATGCTCTTCAACCTTTTTAGACAAACAAAAAAGACGCTGTGCTAACACAACGTCTGCTTGAACTAGTTGGTGCGGTCGATGGGATTTGAACCCATACGGGATTTCTCCCACCACCCCCTCAAAGTGGCGTGTCTGCCGTTCCACCACGACCGCGTCTTTGGGAAATAACCTCGAATATAAAAATGGTGCGGTAGAGAGGATTTGAACCTCCACGGGGTTGCCCCCACTAGCTCCTGAGGCTAGCGCGTCTGCCGTTCCGCCACTACCGCATTTCTATTCGATTGTTGCCGTCATATGCAACATAGTAATGATAACATAGAAAAATCGTCTTGTCAACAGCTTTTAGCTAAAAATTTGCCCATAATAAATTTTATTAAAGAGGCACCTTGTCGCGATAGAGCAAGTAATATTTATCCCTGTCCTGCAATACCTTGGTCACATATTCTCGGGTATCAGGAAAGGGAATGGCCTGCAAATCATTAAAATTATCATCCCAGCCATATTTCTCCATCCAGGCATGGGTTTGGCCGCGGCCTGCGTTGTAGGCAATCATCACCAGGGCCAGATTATGCTTAAATTCGTGGTCCAGCTCGCCCACATACCAGCAGCCCATGCGGATATTGATGCGGGTTTGGTACAAATCCGTATCCTTGTAACTGTCCAGTCCCATTTGCTCGGCAATCCAGCGCCCTGTTTCCGGCATAATCTGCATCAGGCCCACGGCACCCACCTTGGACACGGCCTTGTGATTAAAATTGCTCTCATTTTTAATAATAGCCGCAATCAAAAAGGGGTCCACCTTGTTCTTTTGGCTATAGGTGATAATATCCTGCTGGTAGTCCCACATATAAACGAAGCGCATCTGCACCGTATCGCTGTTCCAGATTTTCCAGCCTGTGAAGCAAACCACAAGCATAGCTACCACTATTATTATGCATTCCGGCAGTTTGCTGCGCTTTTTACGCCTCGCTGCTCGGCTAATAGTTTTACGTTTAGCAGCCACTGCCATCACCTAAAAGCTTGTCCAGCTCCACCTGTACATGGGCCAAGGTGTGCTCCAAGCTACCGCTGTTATCCAGCACCACGTCGGCGTACTTTTTCTTTTCCTCTAGGGACATTTGGGCATCGATCCGCGCCACAACCTCCGCTTCGGTCATGCCGCTGCGCAGCATGGCCCGCTCGATTTGCTGGCGGCGGCTCACGGCCACCAGCCACACCCTGTCCACCTGCTTATGCCAGCCTGTTTCGATGAGCAAGGGCACATCCAGCACCGCAATTTTTGCGCCCAGCTGACGCTGGGCTTCTAAAAATTCCTCGGCATTTTGCCAGACGATTTTATGCAAAATGCCCTCCAGCGTCTTCAGTGCTTCCTTATCGTGAAAAACCAGCTCCGAAATCTTAGGGCGATTTAACTCACCCTCGGCGGTCAAATACTCGCTGCCAAAAGCTTTCGCCACCATGGTCAGCCCTTGGCTTCCCTTGGCGACAGCCTCACGAGCGTTTTGGTCGGCGTCAAAAATGGGCACGCCCTGACGCCGCAGCTCTGCAGATACCGTGCTTTTTCCGGAGGCAATGCCCCCTGTTAATCCAATAATAATCATTTTATACTCCTATTTTTGACAATGCTCACAATAAACAGTACCGCGACCACCAATTTTTGTGCCTAAAAGGATGGCACCACATTTTTTACAGGGCTCACCCTTGCGTCCATAAACCAAAAGATGATTTTGGTTGTCGCCCTTATTGCCCTCGCCATCCTTATAATCCCGGAAGGTAGTGCCGCGATTCCTGATGCCTTGGGCAACAACCGCATTGACAGCCTTGCACAGCTCTGCAACCTCTTCGCCGCTCAAGGTGTTGGCCAAGCGCATGGGCAAAATGCCGGACAGCGCCAGGCATTCATCCGCATAAATATTGCCCAAACCGGCAATAACCTTTTGGTCCAAGATGAAGGTTTTGACAGGCTTGCGACTTTTGGCTGCCAAGGGCGCCAAGTACGCCGGTGTAAAGCCCTCGCTCAAGGGCTCGGGGCCCAATGTTTCGTAGCCCTCGATATAAGCGTCATCGTTAGTCACCAAATACAGCGTACCAAAGGTGCGGATATCCGTGAACCACATGGTCACACCCTCGGTCAGGGTGAATTTGATCTTGGCGTAGGCCGGAGCAGGAGCGTCGCTGCTTTGCGCCAGCAAAGCGCCTGTCATGCGCAGATGCACAATGAGCCTTTGATTCTCATCCGTATGCAGCACCAAATACTTGCCCTTGCGCCCCACCTTGTGAATGGTCTTGCCCACCAAGCCTTCCACAAATTTCTCCGCAGTAGGGTGTTTAATCAATCTATCTAAATATACCTCGACAGAGGTAATCCTTTTCCCTTCAATATGGGGAGCCAGTGTTTTACGAACCTGCTCCACCTCAGGCATTTCCGGCATAATAATTACTCCTTCACAACCATAATAAATTAAGATATGGATCTGTAATTAGTAATTGGCAAGGGAGCTGTAATTTTTAGCAAATGAGTGGCTGGTACAATGGCCTCAAGGGTTCGAAAGCCTATATTCTTCTGCGAGACAAATAGTACCCCGCAGAGGCCAATTGTACCCCACGAAATTTGCGTCTAGCCCCCAATTGAGCAACTGCATTTTTGCACTTTTCAGCGTACGAGACAGTTGCAAAAGTAAAGCTTTCGAAAAATTACCGCGAGCTTGACGATTACTATTTACAATCTTAATATTTTAATCTTATTATTTCGTCTCCGCCCAATTCTTACCGAAATTCACTTCAGCAAGCAGTGGTATCTCCATTTGCACAGCATTCTGCATTGCCTCTTGCACCAGTGCTGCTACCTTCTCCTTCTCATCCTCAGTGACCTCCAGCACAAGCTCATCATGCACCTGCAAAAGAATGCGACTCTTGCAGCCTGCGGAAGCCAAGGCCTGCGCTACATCAATCATCGCCTTCTTCATAATATCCGCCGCTGTGCCTTGAATAGGCGTGTTAATCGCCGTGCGCTCCGCAAAGCTGCGCAAATTGAAATTGCTGTGGCGAATATCCGGCAAATAACGTCTGCGACCCATCAGCGTGCTCACATAGCCCTGCTCCCGCGCCTTGGCCACAATATCTTCCATATATTTTTTTACGCCCGTATAACGGGCAAAATAGCTTTCAATATAACCTGCAGCCTCCTTGCGAGAAACCTGCAGCTGGTTGGCCAAGCCAAAATCGCTGATGCCATACACAATACCAAAATTTACCGCCTTGGCCTTGCTGCGCTGTTGGCTGGTAACCTCATCTAAAGACAGCCCAAACACCTCCGCCGCCGTGCGCGCATGCACATCCTGCCCATGGCGGAAGGACTCGAGTAACAAATTATCCTGAGCAATGCAAGCCAAAATGCGCAATTCGACTTGAGAATAATCGCAGCTCATGAGGTAATCATAGCCTGCACCGGGACCAAAAATGCGGCGAATCTGCTTGCCCTCCTCGGTGCGGGTGGGGATATTTTGCAGATTAGGGTCAGTACTGGAAAGGCGTCCCGTTACGGTCACAGTCTGCTGGAAATGGGTATGAATGCGCCCTGTTTTGGGGTTTACTAAAGGCTTTAGGCCGTCCAAATAGGTGGATTGCAGCTTGGCCAGCTTACGATGCTCCAAGATGGTCTCAATCAGAGGATGCTTGCCCTGCAAGGCCTCCAAAACCTTCACATCCGTGGAATAGCCTGTTTTCGTCTTTTTAATCACCGGCAGCTGCAAATGCTCGAAAAGCACCACGCCCAGCTGCTTGGGAGATTTCAAATTGAAGCTCTCTCCGGCCTGCTCCTCCGCCAAGCGCTCCAGCTTGCCAATGCGGAAGCTCATGTCCTCGTTGAGCTGGTCCAAAAGCTCCATATCCGGAGTGATACCGTTGTACTCCATCTGGGCCAGCACCGGCGCCAAGGGCAGCTCCAGCTCCTTGTACAGGGCTAGCTGCTCCCTTTGCTCCAGCTGCTCCTTTAAAAGGGGCACCAGCTGGGCAATATTTTCTGCCTCCGTGGGCAGAGGATTGGGCAAATAGCGTTTATTCAAATCTGCCATTGCGTAGGAGCTGTGCCCCGGGTCAGCCACATAGGCCGCCAGCGCCACATCCTCCACCAAGCCTTGGGGGACAATCCCTTGGCACAGGCAGCATTTATAGATTTCCTTGGTATCCACGGTCTGCTTCAGGCAGGGACAAGCGAGCCACGCTTTAAACTTATCCCAGCACTGACTCATGGTATCCAAGATATAAACTTTATCATCGTGCAGAATCTCTACTCTGCTAAAATAGAGCTCCGGCAAGCTACCAGAAACTTTTGCCACGAAGGGCACGGGCTCTGTGGCTGCTGCCAAATCGTGAAAGAGCTTCTCCGCCTGCTCACCGCCGCTCACAGTGATAACCTGTGCAGACTCCTGCTCCACAGTTTCACCAAACAAATCAAAGCTCTGCTGCTCACCGCCCAACACTGCAGCAAAACGCTCATACATATTGCGGAATTCCAAATCCTGCAGCAGGTTGCGCGCCTCTTCCTTGATAGGCTTCAGCTCGTACAGCGCCACATTGGTATCCACAGGTGCTTCCGTACAAATAGTGGCCAGCCTTTGGCTCAAAAGAGCGGACTCTTTATTGGTCTCCAGCTTCGCCTTCAATGACTTGGCTGTGACCTTATCAATATTGGCCAGCACATTCTCCACTGTGCCATATTCCTTTATTAATTTGATGGCTGTCTTGGGGCCCACACCGGGCACACCGGGAATATTATCGGAGGTATCCCCCATGAGGCCCTTGAGCTCGATGAGCTGCTTGGGCTCTAGGCCCTCGTAATTGGCGGCAAACTCTGCCTCATCAAAGATTTGGATGTCGCTGATGCCCCGCTTAGTGTAATACACCTTGGTGCGCTCGTCCACCAGCTGCAGCTCGTCCCTGTCACCGGTAACGATGATAACTTCGATATCCTCAGGCGCCGTCTTGGCAAAGGTGCCAATGATATCGTCAGCCTCGTAATTATCCAGCTCCAAGGTGCGAATGCCAAGAGCATCCAAAACCTTCATGGACAGGGGAAATTGCTCGCTGAGCTCGCTGGGCGTGGGCTTGCGCTGCCCCTTGTAGTCAGCATAAAGCTCGGTACGGAAGGTTTTGCGAGATTTATCAAAGGCCACTGCCATATAACGGGGCTGCAAATCACCCAAAAGCTTCAGCAGCATGTTGCACAAGCCATATACTGCGCCAGTGTGCACGCCCTGCTTGTTCATCAGGGGCGGCAATGCGAAAAAGGCTCTGTGGATTAGGCTGCTACCATCTATTACTAAAAATTTATCTGCCATCTTTATTGCTCCTCTTGTAACGAAAATAAGGGTTCATGTAAACTTGCTGTACCTTTTATTATACCATATTATTATACGATTTTTGCCCCAGCCCGCTTTCTTTTTTTCGCCAACATAGTATAATAAAAGCAAAGAACAAAGGAGGCTTACAAGATGCTTTTAGGAAATATGAAAACCGACATCAGCTGCAACCGCTTCGGTGGCAATGGCGATGTGATTATGGAGCACTATATTGACGAAAAAATGCTTAACGATACTGTGGTAATGTATGCCAAGGTAACCTTGAAGCCGGGCTGCAGCTTGGGCTATCATGTGCACACTGGCAACAGCGAAACCATCGTAGTACTGCAGGGCACTGCCGACTACAATGACAATGGTACCCCCATGACGCTTCATGCTGGCGACAGAGTGCATTGCCCCAATGGCGAAGGCCACTCCATTGGTAACCCCGAAAACGCCACCGAAGACTTGCTGCTGCAGGCACTGGTCATCAAGGGATAAGCACACAAAAAGGACATAGGACGTCGATGCAAATCGGCGTCCCTTTTATATTAGCGACAAATAAGCCAACAGCCCAAAGAGCAATTGGGCCAACATAATGCAAAATGAGCTGCCCACACACAAAGAACGTCACGCTCTGGTATTGAATATAATTATTATATATTCACAAAATATAAAACATAAACTATGTTTAGTCTGAATATTTCTATATATATTTTTCATTGATAAACGTAAGAAATTTCGTTATAATATTAGAAAACAATACGTCGATTATACAGGAGGGTATTTTGAAAAGATTAAATAGTCGCGGCAGTGCAATAATTGAATATACAGTCATTCTGGCCTTCATTGCATGCGTTGCCACCAGCTTTTTCTATGAGGATGGCTTTAAGGACCCTGTCGTGCAAATAACTAACAGAGTTATTGCCTTGCTGGGCGGTAATCCTAATTTGTTGGCTGGTAATAGCGTAGGGCTTCCCCATGCTGCTTTGATAGGAGATACAGACGGCCAAGTTTCTAAAGATTATAACGATCGTGTTGCAGTTATGGGAGCAGGTAGCACCCTGGGTAATGACAATCTCATTCAGCTAGAATCTAACCAAGACTACGAAATTGTTGTTGACCTAGATGCTTTCACAAGTCAAACGGGTCTCGATAAAGATAAGTTTGAGCTATGTCTGTTAGTTTTGGACAACGAGAACTCCGCAACCAAGGCAGGACTGGACACTGGCGATATGAGTGCTACCGTTGATAAAACATATAATACTAAGAATAAAGGTGAAACTCAATACCAAGGACAATCAGTAACTGCAACATATAACAGTGAAAACAATACAGTAACATACTCCTTCTCAACTAAACAAGATGCTTATATGGGCATGAATTTAGTGTACGGAAGAAACAATGGCGGAGCAAGTGATGCGGAATTAAACAAGATTGCCAATACTTACCAAAACTACATAACTGTCCAAAAGAAAACCAACTAATATTCCCCCATCTTTGCAAACAAAAAGGTAGAACCGAGCACGCAAGCCTGGTTCTACCTTCTTTTTTACACATTTCACAATCAATCAACAACATAAGCAGACAAAACAAAAAACCGTCCATGATATCATGGACGGTGTATTTGCGTTGGTGATTCACCGGGGACTCGAACCCCGGACACCCTGATTAAAAGTCAGGTGCTCTACCGACTGAGCTAGTGAATCACATGGCTGGGGCGGCTGGACTCGAACCAACGCATGCGGGAGTCAAAGTCCCGTGCCTTACCGACTTGGCTACGCCCCAATCAGATAAATGGTTAACCTTAGAATGACTGGCATCCTTTAGGTGGGGTGACTGGTGGGAGTCGAACCCACGCGTAACGGAGCCACAATCCGCCGTGTTAACCACTTCACCACAGCCACCAAATTGTTTCCAAACTCAATAGCTTGGCGACGAATGTTATTATACTATATTACCAAGCACTCGTCAACCCTTTTTTGCAAAAAAAGTAAAATCTTTTACAAAAAGCTGCTTTGACGCTGGCTTAGGAACGACTGGTATAAGATACCTTAGGAGTTTATTTATAGGCAATGGCTTCAATCTCCACACGCGCACCCTTCGGCAATGCTGCCACCTGTACAAAGGAGCGAGCAGGAGGGTCCACCTTGAAGAATTTAGCATACACGCCATTGATGGCATCAAAGTATTTAATATCAGTAGCAAAAATAGTGGTCTTTACCACATGCATAAAGCCGTAGCCAGCCTCCTCCAAAACTGCCTCCAGATTGTGCATAATTTGCTCGGTTTCAGCTTCAATGCTGCTTTGCACAAATTCGCCGGTGGCACGATTAATAGCAATTTGGCCGGACATATACAGAGTGCTGCCAACTAAAACTGCTTGGGAATAGGGGCCCAAAGCCTTGGGAGCCTTGTCACTTGCAATAACCTTCATAATAATTCACTCCTTTAAAAAACCTAAGTAAAAAATTATTGATAAACTTATTTATGGGCTTTAGCAAAGTATTCCTTCGCCCAAGCGAGGGCCGACGGCGTGGTGGCCATGCCACCACCTGCCGTCTCCTTCAAAGCGCAGGGCAGGCTATCCCCCACGCTCTTCATCGCGTCAATGGCCTCATCCGCGTTAATGAAGCTGCCAATGCCGCTCAGCGCCAGCTGGGCGGCCAAAAGCGCCTGCAGCGCACAAGCGCCGTTGCGCTTGATGCAGGGCACCTCCACCAGGCCTGCCACCGGGTCGCACACTAGTCCCAGCACATTTTTGAACACAATAGCAACGGCGGTGCCCACCTGCTCGGCGCTGCCGCCCAGCATGGACACTGCGGCTCCGGCGGCCATGGCCGCCGCACTGCCGCACTCCGCCTGGCAGCCGCCGGTGGCGCCAGCCAAGGAGGCGCGCTCGGCGATAACCATGCCGATGCTGCCAGCCACAACTAAACCACGGGCCAGCGTGTCGTCGCTTAGCTGGCAATGCTTTTTCAGGGAAAAGAACACCCCGGGAAGCACGCCACTAGCGCCAGCCGTGGGCGCGGCCACAATGCGGCCCATGGCCGCATTACACTCGCCCACTGCCATGGCGTAAATCACTGCGTCCATGGCCTTTGCGCCCAAAAGGCTCACAAAATGCTCGCCTATTACGGCCTCGGCCAGGCGCTTGGAATCGCCGCCGGTGAGGCCGCTGTGGGAACGCACGCCTGTCAGGCCGTGCTCCACGGATTTTTCCATAACCGCCAGCATGGCCTGCATTTTAGCCAATAAATCTTCCTCAGAGCATTCCAGCTCCCGCATATTATAGTCAATCAAAAAATCATCCAGGGATTGCTGCCAGCGCGTTGCTTCTTCAATCCAGCTGTTTAAGGAAAGCATCTCTTTTTTCATCAGTCCACTCCTCACAAAACACTGGCGATAAAACGCACCGACTCAATTTGCTGCAGCGCACCGATGAGATTTAAAATCTCCTGGGGCACCGCTTCATCACATTCAATAACCATGGAGGCCATGCCGCCCTTGTCACTGCGGAACAGACGCATGGTGGCAATATTTACCCCTGCATTGGCCAGAGTGCTTGTTACCAGAGCAATAACGCCGCGGGTATCAATATGCACCGTCAAAATCGCCGGCAGGCGACCGGTCAGCTCCACGGGAAAGCCATCGATTTCCGTTACCTTTACCTGCCCGCCGCCCACGGAGGAGCCCACGATTTCGCAATAGCTGCCGCCGGCACTGGTCAGCTTAAAGAGCACCGTATTGGGATGAGCCATATTGCCCAAATCAATTTTATGAAAGGAATATACTAAACCGCTTTCCTCGGCATATTTTTCCGCCCGGGGAATGCGCTCGTCATCAGGCATCCAACCCATAAGGCCTGCCAAAAGCGCCATGTCCGTGCCGTGACCCTGATAGGTTTCGGCAAAGGAGCCATGCAGATTTATTTCCGCCTTCACCGGCTTGCCACCCAAAATGCTGGCCGCCAACAGGCCCAGTCGCACCGCTCCCGCGGTGTGAGAGCTGGAAGGTCCAATCATCACCGGGCCAATAATATCAATCAGATTCATATTATTAATCCCTCCTATTCGTCGCTGGCCAGACTGCGATGGGCAAGGCCAACACACATCTCATTGAGATTGAGCACGCCCACGCCCATATAAATAGCCACACAAAGGTGCTCGCCACAGCGGGCAATACCAATTTTGCCGCCCACATTAAAGCCCACAGCCTTGTTTTTTACCTGCTCCAAAGCTTCATGGGCAGCACCGGCCACAGCACCTGCACCCACATGGGTTTCGGTCACAAGGCCCTGGCGCTGAGCAGCAACAACGGCGCGTTCAATAATCTTCACAATGGAGGGAATAAATTCGCCACCAAAATCCACCGCAGTGGACTTAATGCCCTCGCTAGCCAAACGCTCCTTCACGCGCATTTCTTCTAAGCGACTGGCTGTTAGGGCGATATGCAAGGCAGCGCGACCAATATTAATGCTGCTATAGGGGCCTTTAAGGGTTTCTTGAGCCATTATTCTTCCTCTTCCTCAACCATTACTACCTCTTTGATCCTTTCCTTATCAAGCACGGATACCAAGAGGAAGGTTGCAATACAAATAGGCCATTCAAAATAAATAACTTCGTTAGCAAAAGCAGGCTTTAAGCCTTGGATGGGGCTGCCGGGCATATACCACAGCACCATACCGATAATACCAACCAGAGTAGTCCAAAAAGCAGAGCTACGACGGCACAGACCGGGTGCCCAAATGGTAAAGAAGAACACGCAGGTCAAAGCAGTGGTCATGGACAGACCGGCAATCATGGTTCTTACGATTCCAGCTGCATTGAAGGCAAACCACAGAGTGATCAGGCCAACAGCCACAACAGTAATACGGCTGATTACAACAGCCTTAGCTTCGGCTACGCCGGGGTTAATAAAGCGTTTATAAATATCTTGGGTAAACAAGGTTGCAGTACCCATCAAAATAGCGCAGGCAGTGGATACGTCCGCAGCCCACATAGCGGCCAAGGTCACACCACCGGCCAGAGGGTCCAGGCTCATAATAACCTTGGGCATAGCAAGAGCTGCCTGGCTCATGGGCATTTCCGGAAACATAACCTTCGCAACCACGCCTACAACAGCGCAAATAAAGCCTACGGGGAAAATCATCAGACCGGCCAGCAGATAACCATTGCGAGCTGACTTAGCATTTTTGGCGGCACAGGCAAATTGCACGGGGCCTTGAGCAGTAATGGTTTGGGTAATCATAACGATGATGTTACCAATAATAACGGCCAGGGGCAAACCGGCAATAGGAGAAGCCATAATCTCCGCATTGGGCAGCTTGGCAACCATGGCATCCCAGCCACCCACATTGGCTACGGATTGAGTTGCGGAATAAATGATACCAACATAAATCAAGGTTACGCTGACGATATTGGACAGGCCGGAGGACCACAGGCCACCAATCAGGGTAATACCGATAAATACCACTGCGCTCATAATCATACCGGTTTTAAAGGTAAAGATATTGGGCAGCAGGGAGGACAAAATCGCGCCGCCTGCCATGTATTGCAGGGAGGTGATTACGCCCATGATAATAATGAGGCCAATGGCGCCAATCAGACGTCCCTTGGTATCATAATAGTTTTCAAAAAACTCAGGAATGGTAGAAACCTTCATGGAGCGCAGCTTGCCGGCCGCAACCAAGCCCATAACGATGGCGCCGATGGACCAGGCACCATTATACCAGCCTGCGGACAGGCCTACGCCGAAGGCTCTTTGAGCTACGCCAACAGTGGAAGCAGCGCCAACTGCCAAGCCTGTTACATTGACCGCTACCAAAAGCGTGGTCAGCTTACGGCTGGCCAACAGGAAGGCTGTGGAGCCGGCGTCAGCTCTCTTTTTAACCCAAAAGCTGATACCAAAGAGGAGCGCTATATAAGCGCACACGATAAATAATTGAATAGACATAAAAATACACTACCTTTCTTCCATGCTACAACGCACGCACGATATGCCCCAAGGGGCCCTTACTACCATACTACACACGGCAATAAATTACCTTTTATTATACCAACAAACGGCACTAAATAAAAGCCTTTCCCACAAAAACATGTCCATTATTTCCCAAAAGCGTTGCTCCAAAACTTTTATGCAAAAAATTTTCTGCTGCCCCTTTAAGAAAAAGGATTTTACTTTTTCTTGTCGAACTTTGTAATGTATGTTATATGTATTGGAGGAAGGCTTATGTTTGAATACGCACCCCAGGGAGTATGCTCCCGCAAAATAAATTTTGATATTGTCGATGGCAAGCTGCACAACGTACACTTCACCGGCGGCTGCCCCGGCAATTTAATCGCTATCAGCAAGCTGGTCGAGGGCAAGGATGCCAAGGAAGTAGCCGCTTTGCTGGAGGGCAATCAATGCGGCATGCGCGGCACCAGCTGCGCCGACCAATTGGCCAAGGCCATCAAATCTTTTCTGTAAATAACAATAGTTTAAAACTAAGGGAGTAGTTAGGAAAGGAGGGTTCACTATGTACAAAATTGTAAAAAGTACGGATAATGGTCTGGACGAAATTGAGCTGGACCAGCTAGAAAAAGGCTATTGGCTGGACATAGTGGCGCCCTCTGAGGACGAGCTGACGGAAATCGCCGCCGCCACCGGCATTCAAATGGACTTTTTGAGCGCCGCACTGGACGAAGAAGAAAAATCCCGTATCGAGGTTGAGGATGACCAGATTTTGATCTTGGTGGACATCCCCTTCTTCCGCAGCAACAAGGATTACGATACCCTGCCCTTAGGCATCATCATTACGGAAAACGGCATCACCACCGTTTGCTTGGAGGCCAACGGCGTCACCGCCGATTTCGGCACCCACAACGCCCGTCTCTTTAGCACCTTTAAAAAGACGCGTTTCCTCTTCCAGATTTTGTATAAATCTGCCACTTTATATTTGAAGTATATCCGCATTATCATCAAGCGCACGGACGAGTTGGAAATTCATCTGCGTCAGTCCATGGAAAACAGCGAGCTTTTCAACCTGCTGGATTTGCAAAAATCTCTGACCTACTTTTCCACCTCCCTGCGCAGCAATTCCATCGTTATGGAAAGGCTGCTGCGCCTGCGCAACGCCAACGCCAATACTTCCCAACACCTGATTAAGGTATACGAGGAGGATGAGGATTTGCTGGATGACGTTATCATTGAATATAAACAGGCTGTGGAAATGGTTGAGATGTATAGCCACATTCTGAACAGCATGATGGAAGTATTTGCCAGCATTATCAGCAACAATCTGAACCTGGTCATGAAATTTTTGGCTTCGGTCACCATTTTGCTGGCCATCCCCACCCTCATCAGCGGCCTGTGGGGCATGAACGTGCATGTTCCCTTCGCCGACAGCCCCTATGGCTTCGCTATCGTTGTGTGCTTAGCCTTCGTGGTGGCCATCGGCAGCGCCCTCTTTTTGTGGAAGCGGCGCATGTTCTAAAAATTTATTACCTATTTTTAAGGAGGTTACAATATGTATTTACCCAAGCTGCACAAGGTTTGGCTGTGCCAAAATAGCCAGGGCGGCATTTACTTAACCCCCAAAATGGCCAATCGCCATGGCCTCATCGCCGGCGCCACCGGCACCGGCAAAACCGTTACCTTGAAGGTTCTGGCCGAAAGCTTCAGCGAAATGGGCGTTCCCGTTTTCTTGGCCGATATCAAGGGCGACGTTTCCGGCATGATTTTGCCCGGCGAGGACAGCGAAGGCTTCCAAAAGCGTATTAAAAACAAGCTGGGCCTGGACATGGAATGGAAATTTGCCGGCTATCCCGTGCGTTTTTGGGATGTATATGGCAAAATGGGTCTGCCCGTGCGCACCACTATTTCCGACATGGGTCCGGAGCTTTTGAGCCGTTTATTGGAGCTCAACGACACCCAATCCGGCGTTATGAATATTGTCTTCCGTGTGGCCGACTCCCAAGGCCTGCTGCTTTTAGACTTTAAAGATTTGCGCAGCATGGTGCAATATGTGGGCGACCATGCCGCCGAAATTAAAATGGAATATGGCAACGTTTCTTCCCAAAGCATTGGCGCCATTCAAAGAGCGCTGCTGCGCCTGGAGGACCAGGGCGGCAACATCTTCTTTGGCGAGCCCGCGCTGGACATCAGGGATTGGTTTGCCACCGACAGTGATGGCCGCGGTGTTATCAATTTGCTGCACTGCACCGAGCTTTTCCAAAACCCCCTGCTCTATTCCACCTTCCTTTTGTGGATGCTTTCCGAGCTGTACGAAATGATGCCCGAGGCAGGCGATTTGAATAAGCCCAAGATGGTCTTTTTCTTTGACGAAGCACATCTTATCTTTAAGGATGCGCCCCGCTCCCTGCTGGACAAGGTGGAGCAAATTGTGCGCCTCATTCGTTCCAAGGGCATTGGTATTTACTTTATTACCCAACAGCCTGCGGATATTCCTGACAGCGTTTTGGCGCAGCTGGGCAATAAGCTCCAGCACGCTCTCAGAGCTTACACGCCCAAGGAGCGCAAGGGCCTGAAGGCCGCTGCGCAGGCCTTCCGCCCCAACCCGGATTTGAATGCGGAGGCCGCTTTGGGCGAGCTTGGTACCGGCGAGGTTTTGGTTTCCCTGCTGGACGAGGAGGGCGTGCCCACCATGGTGCAGCGCGCCTATGTAATGCCGCCGCGCAGCTATCTGGGCACCTGCTCCGACGAGGTGCGCCGCCAAGCTATTCAGGAGACGCCCCTGCATACTAAATATGCCAAGGCCATCGATAGAGAATCTGCCTACGAGATTTTGCAAAAGCGTGCCCAAGAGGCCGCTGCCGCCGAGGCCGAGCCTGAATATGAGGAAGAGTCCGCGCCCGCTGCAGGCGGCCTGCGCGACGAAATCCGTCGCAACGCTCCGCGCAGCTCCACTCGCAGCGCTTCCAGCCGCGCTACTACCAGCCGCAGCACCCGCACCGCCAAAGAGCCCCCCAGCGTAATCGAAAAGGTGGCCACCAGCGCCCTGCAAACCTTTGGCCGCACCATTGCCACCTCCTTGGCCCGTGGTCTTTTGGGTAGCCTGCTCAAAAAATAAGTGCCAGCATAGCTCAAAAGCAAGTGCGAGCATTATGCAAAATAAGCACAAAAACAACTCAACAATAGGAACAAACAGCATAATTAACGCGCCAGCCGACGGCTGGCGCTTTTTTTGCAAAAAAACTCAAATTTTTTCACATTAGCACTTTACAAATTTAACACGCTAAAGTATAATATGAGTGTACTCATCAACGATGCTTGCTTCAAGCAGAAATTTTAAGTAAGAGGTGTAGATAATGAAAAAGCTATTAGTATTACTCATGGGTCTCATGATGATGATTATGATGGTTGCCGGTTGCGGCAGCAGCGGCCCGAAAAAAATCGTTATTGGTCTGGACGACAACTTTGCTCCTATGGGCTTCCGTAACGAAAAGAACGAAATCGTTGGCATGGACATTGATTTGGCTCGCGAAGCCTGCAAACGCCTGAACATGGAAGTTGAATTCAAGCCCATCGATTGGGGCGCTAAAGAAGCTGAACTCAAATCCAAACGCATTGACGCTATTTGGAACTGCTTCACCATCAACCCGGAACGCGAAAAGGTTTATGGCCTGTCCAAGCCTTACCTGATTAACTCCCAATTGGTTGTTGTTCCCAAAGGCTCTCCCATTAAAAAGATTGCTGACTTAAAGGGTAAGAGAGTTGCGGTACAGGACGATTCCACCGGCTCCTACCTGATGGAGCTGCCGAAAAACAAGGAATTGAAGGACTCCTTGGCTGATTATCGTAAATATCCTGACTTTGCAGCTATTTATCTGGAGCTGGACAACAAGCGTGTAGATGCTGCCATCGTTGATGCCGTTTTGGCTCGTGGCTACTATGACAAGAAGAAACCCGGTCAATACACCATTTTGGAAGAGAACATGGGTGAAGAAGTTGTTGGTATTGCTTTCCGCAAGGATGACAAAGAATTCCTGCAACGCATTGACAAGGTTATGGACGAAATGAAGAAGGACGGCACCTGCAAAAAGATTTCCGAAAAATGGATGGGCGCTGACATTATTAAATACTAATTCACTAGTATAAGGGCCGAAGCACTTCGGCCCTTTCTTTTTTGCCTACTACACCCTTTTTACTTGTCAACACTTTAACAAAGTGCTACAATAAAGTAAGATTGTGCTCAAGCCTCGCGCTGGCAGTGAGCCACAAATTTTAGGATGAGATGGAGAAGATTATGGATTACGTTTGGAAGATTATTCCCCAAATGCTTGATGGCTGCATCGTATCAGCCCAAGTATTTTTTATCACCATTGTTTTGAGCATTCCCTTAGGCGTGCTCCTCAGCCTGGGCCGTGTTTCCAGCATCAAGCCCCTGCAAAAGGTCATCGGCTTTTATGTATGGGTTATGCGTGGCAGCCCCTTGATGCTGCAAATTTTCTTTGTTTACTTCGTGCTTCCCTCCGTGGGGATTCGCCTGCCCGACTTTGAGTCAGCTGCGGTAGCCTTCGTTTTGAACTATGCTGCTTATTTTTGCGAAATTTTCCGCGCCGGCATTCAGGCCATTCCTAAAGGTCAATACGAAGCCGCTCACACTTTGGGCATGAACTACGTGCAAACCATGCGCCGCATTGTGCTGCCCCAGGTTATCCGCATCATTTTGCCGCCTATCAGCAACGAAACCATTACCCTGGTCAAGGATACCTCCCTGGTTTACGTTTTGGCCATGAACGATTTGATGCGTACCGCCCGCAACCTGGTACAGCGGGACTTTAACATTACCCCCTTTATCGTAGCAGGCTGCTTCTATCTCTTTGCTACCTTGATTTTGACCCTTATTTTTGAACGTTTGGAAAAGCATTTCTCCAAATATGATCAATAACAGTGGAAGCATTGCTACTGCACAAGGAGAAAGACAATGAATAAAATCAAAGCACAAAATATCTGGAAAAAATTTAATAAATTAGAGGTCCTCAAGGGCATCGATTTAGAGGTCAACGAGGGCGAGGTTGTAGCCGTTATCGGCCCCTCCGGCGGCGGCAAAAGCACCCTGCTCCGCTGTCTGAACAAGCTGGAAACCATTGACAAGGGCAGTGTCATCATCGATGGCGAAGCATTGTGCAAGGAAACCGCTGGCGGCACAGAATATGTGAGCAAGGACGAGGTGCGCCGCATTGCCTGCAAAATGGGCATGGTGTTCCAGCAATTCAACCTTTTCCCCCACATGACTGTTTTAGAAAACCTTATCGAAGCACCTGTGAACGTGCAAAAGCGGGACAGGGCTACCGTGATTAAGGAAGCAGAAGCATTGCTGGCCAAGGTTGGCCTGAGCGACAAGCGGGACGAATATCCCCGTAAGCTCAGCGGCGGCCAGCAGCAGCGCGTGGCTATTGCTAGAGCGCTGGCCATGAAGCCCGCCATCATGCTCTTTGACGAGCCCACCTCTTCCCTGGACCCGGAGCTCACCGGCGAGGTTTTGAAAACCATGCGGGAGCTGGCCGAGGAAAAAATGACCATGGTGGTGGTAACCCACGAAATGGGCTTTGCCAAGGAGGTTGCTACCAAGGTAGTCTTTATGGCTGATGGTCGCGTGCAGGCTCAGGGCACCCCGGCGGAGATTTTCGACAATCCTACCAACGACAGATTAAAATCGTTCTTAAACGTAATTTTAAAGTGAGCGTACCTGCTGACGCCGCCCTGTTCAGGGCGGCGTTTTTTATCACCGCAGTACTTTTACGCTTTAATACCCACAAAAAATTTATTTCACAAATTCGTTACTACTTAGTCGTACTTTAGCCATAACCATTTGCTACAATATAAGTGAGCCAAGGAAGAAGTCACAAAGCACGCAAGGGCATCTTCCCTAACTCCCCCTAAACATATCTTTTCATCATACACCTCTCCTGAATTACACCGCACGGAACGCAAGCGTGCGGTGTAGTTTTTTTGTGGAAAAATATGGTAAAAATTTTACCCAATTTGCATTTTAGTGTATAATATAAGCCAAGATAGAATTTGTTAGCATGAAAACTTGTCTAGGCGAGGTGCGAATAATGTTAGTTTATTTTCTGGGCTTTTTAGGCGGCATCGCTTTATTTATGTACGGTATGCAGCTCATGGGCGACGGCCTGCAAAAGGCTGCCGGTGCTAAGCTGCAAAAAATCTTGGAGGCTATGACCGGCGTACTCGCCATGGGCATTTTGCTGGGTGCAGTGGTTACAGCCGTGCTGCAGGCCAGCGGCGCCACCACCGTTATGACCGTGGGCCTGGTCAACGCGGGACTCCTCACCTTGAAGCAGGGCTTTGGCATCATCATGGGCGCCAACGTGGGCACCACCATGACCGCCCAATTGATCGCTTTTAAGCTGTCCAATTACATCACCGTGCTGCTCTTCATCGGCTTTTTGATGCAGCTTTTGGCCAAGCGTGCCCGGGGCAAGTACCTGGGCCAGGTTATTTTAGGCTTTGGCATCCTGATGCTGGGCATGGACATGATGGGCAAGGCTGTGCTGCCCCTCCGGGACTATCCCGGCTTCGTGGACTTCATCGGCCATTTCTCCAGCAATCCCTTGCTAGGCATCTTCATCGGTACGGTGATGACCGTGCTCATCCAGTCCAGTAGTGCCACCATCGGTATTTTGATTGCCATGGCCGGGCAAGGGCTCATCCCCTTAGAGGGTGCCATTCCCGTGCTCTTGGGCGACAACATCGGCACCTGTATCACCGCCGTGCTGGCCTCCCTGCGCGCCACTCTCACCGCCCGCCGTGTGGCCGTGGCCCACGTTATGTTCAACGTTATCGGCAGTATTATCTTTGTGCTCTTCATGAAATGGTTCATCGAAATCGTTATGCTGGTTTCCCCGCAAGGTGATATTGCCCGCCAAATCGCTAACGCCCACTCCGCCTTCAACATTATCAATACTCTGCTCTTTATGCCCTTTGTGGACCCCTTTATCAAGCTCATCCAACGCATGGTTCCCGGCGATGCCGAGGGTATTTCCCTCCGCCCCGTGTATTTGGACAAGGCCATGCTGAGCACCCCCTCCATCGGCCTGAGCTTGGCCGTCAAGGAGGTTGTGCGCATGGGTAACCAGGCCCGCGAGGACGTGCGTCTGGGCATGGAGGCCATCCAAAATTATGATGTGGAAAAGATAAAATACGTTTTGGAGCATGAGCCCGTGGTGGACTCTCTGGAGCGGGAAATCACCGATTATCTGACGGAAATGAGCACCTCACAGCTGGACGCCAGCCTTTCCATTCGCCATACCGGCCTTTTGCACGCCATCAACGATATTGAGCGTATTGGTGACCATGGCGAAACCCTGGCGAAAAAGGCTCGCAAAATGTTTGAGGACAATGTGCACTTCTCCCCGGAAGCACAGCAGGAGCTGGCCCAGCTTAGCGAAATGGTGCTGCGCGCCAGTGGGCGCGCGCTGGAGGCCTTGGAGAAAAACGACAAGGCCATTGCTGAGGATGCAGTGCGCCTGTGCCGCGAAGTCAAGCAGTACCAAAAGCTTATCCGCAAGAACCACATCGTGCGGCTTAACGAGCACGTGTGCGAGCCCGTGGCCGGCTTCGTCATGCTGGAGCTTTTGATTAACATGAAGCGCGTCAGCGACCACTCCAAAAACATCGCTCAGCTGGTGCAGGGCACCTTCTGATGGAGCAAGAACCAGCTTAGGTGCAAACAGCTTGCGCTCCAACTGGTGCCCAACGCTAATTAAGTCACCTCAACCACTGCATACGCAAACAAAAATACCCTTCAGTCCTAAGCAGGATTGAAGGGTTTATTTTATGGGTAACGAAACGTTACTCGAAAAGCACGTTCGCTATTTTCCTTGGTGTAACGAAACGTTACTCGAAACGCGTGTTTGTTTTATACCGTTTGCTTAGCCTACTTCGCCGTAGCCAGCATCAGCTTAATGCGATTTTCCTGATTGACGGGAGAAGCACTGGCGTCGTAGTCCAAGGCCAAAATATTGGCCTCCTCGGCAATCTCCTTAATCTTGTTGATCATGCCGCGGCCGGCAATGTGGTTGGGCAAACAGCCAAAGGGCTGGGCGCAAATAATATTGGTGTAGCCGCTGTGGACAAGCTCCAGCATTTCCGCTGTGAGCAGCCAGCCCTCGCCCATATTGCTGCCATAGCCGATAACACCCTTGACCATGGCCTTGGTTTCTTCATAGGTGGCCGGGGCGCTAAAGGGCGGCGTATCCAAGGCGCTGTGCAAAATGCCCTCCAAATGCTTCAAATACCACATGGCACCCTTGTTGGCACCGTACTTAAGAAAGCTGCCGCCGTAGAACTTGTAATCCGTCAAATAGGTATCCACGCAATACATGACGAAGTTCAGCACGCCGGGGAGCATGTACTCGCAATCCTGCTTTTGCAGAAATTTTTCCAGATTATTATTGCCCAAGGCCGCATATTTGATGTAAATCTCACCTACAATACCCACCTTGGTCTTGGGACGGCTCACAATGGGCACCTTGGCAAATTCACTGGCCAAGGCCTTGGTGAGCTTTTTCATATTGCTCAGGGCCTGGGCCTTGCCGCTGGTAAAGGCATCACCCAGCTTGGCCAGCCACTTTTGTGCCAGCGCATCGGTGGTACCTTGAATCACCTCGTAAGGACGAATTTTATTAGTCAAATACATAATAGCATCGCCATAAAGCAGGGCGGCCAAAAACTTGCGCACCATGCTGGTGTTCACATGAAAGCCGGGCTGCTTTTCCAGGCCGCTCACGTTCAGGCTGATGACGGGGATATGTTCAAGGCCCGCCTTTTCCAGTGCCTTGTGCAAAAGATAAATATAGTTGGAGGCACGACAGCCACCGCCGGTTTGGGTAATAATAAGCGCCGTCTTGTGCAAATCATACTTGCCGCTTTCCAAGGCATGCAAAAGCTGCCCAATGACCAAAAGAGCGGGATAACAAATATCATTATTTACATATTTCAGACCTGTTTCTACCACGGCACGGCTGGTATCCTGCAAAACCTCCACCTTATAGCCACAGCTTGTTAAAGCGGCCTGCATCAAAGAAAAATGGATGGGCAGCATGCCGGGCACAAGAATGGTATGGGTTTTGCGCATTTCCTCTGTAAAGGGAACAAAATCAGCTTGGGTTGTTATTGGGGAAGCTTCTTGCATAGCAAAAACTCCTTTAGTTAGTATCTAAATCGAACAAATTGGCCGCCGAAAAGAGGCTGCGAATGCGAATCTTCGCGGCGCCAAGATTGTCGATATCATCTATTTTGATTTGGGTATAAATGCGTCCGTGCTCCTCAAGGATGCGCCGGCATTCATCGGCGGTAATGGCATCACAGCCACAGCCGAAGCTGACCAGCTGAATCATGTGCATATCGGGGTTTTCCCTGACGTATTTAGCCGCAGCATACAGGCGGCTGTGATAGGTCCACTGGTTGAGCACATGCAAGTCCGTGTTGAGCTCCTGAGGCGTTACATGACTGCTGACAGCGTCCTCACTGACCAGTGCGGCGCCCATGGTGGTAATCAAACGGTCGATGCTGTGATTAACCTTGGGGTCGATGTGATAGGGGCGTCCGGCCAGCACCACAATGGGCTTATGCTGGGCCCGTGCCAGAGCAATAATTCTTTGGCCCCGCTCCTTGACCTGGGCTTCGAAGGCGTCGTAGGCCCCAAAGGCCGCCTCCACAGCCTTGTGCAGCTCCTTTTTCGTAATATCAGCGTATTCCTTGTGGAAGAGCTCGTACAGCTTTTGCACCAGCACCTTTTTGTGGAGCAAGCCCAAGTAGTCAAAGAAAAAGTGCGCCTTGGCCAGCTCTCTCATATTGGCATGGAGCACCTCTGGGTAATAGGCCACCACGGGGCAATTATAGCAGTTTTCCGTGCCCTGCTCCCTAATATTATAGGTCATGCAGGGATAAAAGATGTGGTCAAGGCCCTGCTCCAACAGCCATTTAATGTGGCCGTGCATCAGCTTGGCAGGATAGCACACGGTGTCGCTGGGAATGGTGTTTTGGCCCTTGCGATAGATATTTTTATCTTCAATGGGACTGGTCACCACCTTAAAGCCCAAATGATTAAGCAGACCTTGCCAGAAGGGCAGCAGCTCGTACATGTTAAGGCCCATGGGAATGCCCATAACTCCCCGCTTGGGGGTATCAAGGTTGGGCAAAGCCTTGAGCAGCTCCAGCTTTTGGCGATAAAGATTAAGGTCGTCCTGAGGCGCCATGTGGGTGATGGGGCGCTCACAGCGATTGCCGCTGATAAAGCGCTTGCCACTGGCGAAAATGTTAATGGTTAAATGGCAATGATTATTGCACAGGCCGCAGGTAACACCCTTCACCGTATGCTGGAAGCTTTTGAGCTCCGCCAGCTTAATGATGGTGCTGAGCTTGGGGTTGTCACGATAGCGGCGCTGGGCGTACAGCGCCGCGCCATAAGCGCCCATGAGGCCAGCAATATTGGGGCGCACCACGTCAAGGCCCATTTCCTGCTCAAAGGCCCGCAGCACGCAATCGTTAAGGAAGGTGCCACCCTGCACCACAATGTGCTGGCCGATGGCGGCCTTGCTGCTGGGGCGAATAACCTTGTATAAAGCGTTTTTCACAATGCTAATGGACAGGCCTGCGCTGATATTGGCCACGGAAGCCCCATCCTTTTGGGCCTGCTTAACGCTGCTATTCATAAACACCGTGCAGCGGCTGCCCAAATCCACGGGCTTGTCCGCAAAAAGACCGATGTGGGCAAATTCTTCCGCACTGTAGCCTAATATTTCCGCAAAGGTTTGCAAAAAGCTACCACAGCCGCTGGAGCAGGCTTCGTTTAAAAAGATATTGTCAATGGCACCATTATGGATTTTAAGGCATTTCATATCCTGCCCGCCAATGTCCAAAATAAAGTCCACCTCGGGCTCCAAATGCTGGGCAGCATAAAAATGGGCCATGGTTTCCACGATGCCGTAGTCCATGCCGAAGGCATGGCGAATCAAATCCTCGCCGTAGCCGGTTACGGCTCCGGCCAGTAGCTTGCAATGAGGATATTTTTGATAAAAGTCCGTAAGGTAATCACGCACGGCGATGACGGGGTTACCCTTGTTGCTTTGGTAGAAGGAATCCAAAAGCTCCCCCGCGGGACTCATCACGGCGATTTTGATGGTGGTACTGCCGGAGTCGATGCCTATGAAGGCCTCTTTGGCCTTTTCCGGCGTGGAAATGGTCACGGAATCCTTTAGATGCCTTTCGTGAAAGGCCTGGTATTCGGCCTCGTCCTTAAAGAGGGGCGCCATATGCTCGAAGGTGTGAGTCTTGCCTGCCGCCTCCAGCTTCGCTGGCAGGCTGGCAAACTCCACCTCGTGCTCGGCGCAAAAGGCCGCGCCCATGGCCACGAAATACAGGCTATTTTCCGGGCAAAGGCCCTTGATGTTCAGTATTTTATCAAAGCTGTCCCGCAGGCAGCTCATAAAGGTCAGCGGTCCGCCCAGGTACAGCACCCTGCCCTCAATGGGCCGGCCCTTGGCCAGGCCCGTGACGGCTTGGCTGGCCACTGCGTGGAAGATGCTGGCGGCCAAATCACATTTGGCCGCGCCCTGGTTTAAGAGGGGCTGAATATCGCTCTTGGCGAAGACGCCACAGCGGCTGGCGATGGTGTAGCTGGTGGTGGCCTGCTGAGCCAGCTCATTCATGTGGTCGGTTTCCACATGCAAAAGGGCGGCCATTTGGTCAATAAATGCGCCGGTGCCACCGGCGCAGCTATCGTTCATGCGTGCGTCAAAGTGGCGTCCCAAAAAGAGGATTTTGGCGTCCTCGCCGCCCAGCTCGATAACGGCATCAGTGCCGGGGTGCAGCTTTTCGGTGCAAATTTTTTCCGCAAAAACCTCCTGCACAAACTGGATGCCGCAATCCTCGGCAACGCCGATGCCGGCACTGCCGCTAATAGCCAGGCGGGCTGTACGGAGGGTGGGAAATTTTGTCATAAGCTCCCTGTGTAATTCTAAAATTCTGGCAGCAATTTGGCTGTAGTGGCGTTGGTACTTGCTAAAGAGCAAGGTGCCAGCATCATCCAAGACAGCGATTTTGATGGTAGTACTGCCAATATCTAAACCTATCTGCATAATAACCTCCGTAAGCTTAATCAGGCCTTAAACCATAATTATTCACACTATATTGTAATACTTTAATCCAAAATAGTAAAAGCCCAAGGGAATAGAAAAAGTAAAAAAAGTGAAAACTTTTTAACTGCACAGTTACCACACAAAGCAAAAGAGCCAGCAGCTTCTGCTGGCGCCTAAACTTTGCTTAAAAAATCAAGACCAGTGTTCCCGCTGTAATCAAGAGACCACCGATGATGGTTTTTGTGGTAATGGCTTCACCCAAAATGAAAAAGGCCATAACCATGGTAATAACCACGCTGAACTTGTCCACGGGCACTACCTTGCTGGCTTCACCAATTTGCAATGCGTAAAAATAGCACAGCCAGGACAGGCCTGTCGCCAAGCCGCTGAGCACTAAAAAGGTCCAGCTCTTGGTGCTGATGTCCACAATTTGCTGGTGCTTGCCGGTGGCAAACACGATGAGCCAGGCCATGACCAGCACCACCACCGTACGGATGGCAGTAGCCAAATTGGAATTGACATTTTCAATACCGATCTTGGCAAAAATAGAGGTCAAGGCAGCGAAAACTGCGGATAAAAGTGCGAATACAACCCACATAATCCTTTTCTCCTTTCCATTATACAAGCTATATTTAAGACCACAGCCTGCCAAAATATTCCTTGGCGGCATCCTTGGCCTGCTTGACCATATCCATATATCTGTGCTTGAGGTCGTCCAAGGTGGGGAAGTTCATCCTGAGCTTGCCATCCTGCCATTCGCAGGGAATACGCAGGCGCAAGCCATTTTTAAATACGAGAAAGTTGTCCGGCAGCTGTAGGCCCTTTTCGTTCCAGGCCAGCACGCCCTCCAGGCTGCTAGGCACCTCAAAGCTATGCCAGGCCTTAATAGTGGGCTTGATAATGCGGTACTCGCCCTCCAACCCCGTAATATGCACACCCTCTGCCACATGAAACTCGATGCGCACATCCCGCAGCACACCCACCGCCTGTCCTGGAGCAAATTCCAGCTGCTCCAGGTGGCCACAGCGCTCCTTAACAGCCTGCCACAGCCCCGGAGTAATGGTCAGCTTGTTGATACCCAATTGGTATTCGCTGTGACTGTTGGGCTTGTTGCACAGCGTCACATTGGCGCCCTCGTAAATGCCCGTCAGCATAGCTGTAAAAAGGAAATCCTTCTGGCCCACCTCAAAGCTGGCCGCACGATTATATAAATCAAAATTGATGTTTTGCACCACCAGCAGGTCATCATAAAGCTTTAGCTGCAAGCTGCCATGCTCCACCAACACATGCAGATGGTAATCCACTGCCTCCTGCAGCAGGGTAATAATGGTTTCCCGTTTGCCGGTAGGAGTTGCGGCTTCGCCAGCTTTAGTGTCCACAGTCACCTCTGCCGGCGAACAAGTAGCCTCTGCCGCCTTATTATCAGCAAAGCCTTCCGCTATGGTGGCATCCCCCTTGCCACCGGTTAATAAAGCCAAATGCTTATCCAAATAGCTGATGGCCGGCTCCTGCACCCTTATTTCCCGCACGGAATTGTGCAAAAGCTTGTCCAGCTGGTGCATGAATTCTGCCTGATTAAAAAGGTAGCGCAGCCTAAGCTTGAACACATTGTAGCCAAAGGTGGGCAAATTGATGGTGACGATTACTGAGGGCACGTCCACCACAAATCCCGCCCGGTCCCAGTGAACCTCACGCAAGGCCAGCTGGTCCTTGTTTAACCAGCGGGGAATATCCGACACCTTGGCCCCATGCGCCAGGCTTGTCAAAAAATAGTTGATTTTATTCTTGAGCCACAGCTCCAGCTTGTCCCTGCTAAAGACATTGGCCAAAAAAAGCAAGGTATTAAAAATAAACTTTACACAAAAATAGAGCAGCTTGGGCAGCATCCAGGCCAGCAAAGCGGAGATGGCGATAATGCCCTCTGCGTTTTCCGTGCCCAGAAGCTCGTTCATCCATGCAAACAGACTCATAAAAACGCCTCCCTGCCTATATTATAGCAGAAAAAGCAGATATAAAAAACCGCCTACCTTGCGCTTAGTAGGCGGTTTTTTTGGCTTCCGGATATGATGCAATCAGTAAATTTTAGCTTATTGCTTCCAATTATTTACAGGAGCGCCCACGGGCCAGAAGGTACGGCCATAGAAGTTATTCAGGAAAGAAGCACCTGCGCCGTACAGGGACAGGAAGGCGATGCTCATTTCTGCATAAGCAGCAATGGCATGGGGAGCGTGACCGCCGATGCCCCACGCATCTAGTGCCAGGCAAATCAAAAGCACGTCAATCAAGACCATATCAGTAAAGAGGAATAAATTTGCAGAGGATGCGGCAATGGTACCAATGCAAGCAAAAAGGAAATAAGCAAAAAAGGCGAAGCCTATAGCCTTTGCATCAACTCCCGCAGCAAGAGCAGCGCCAAAGGTGCCTCCTTTAATCATCCAGCTCATACCTACAGCGGACCAGAAGAAGCCAAAAGCGCAGAAAATAGTGCCACCAAAAATATTCTTGTGGCAATAATCAAGAATGCCCGCTAAAATTTGGGCAAAGGAACCGCAGAACAGAGCCCAGGGCAGCACCCAGGATACATCGGAAACGATTCCCATTTTTTGTGCAGAAGCCACCATAGTCACTACTGCGAGGCCGAACAGACCCAGCGGAGTCGGATCAGCTAAAGAAATTTGAACATGTTGCGTTGAGTTGTTGGTACTCATAATACGCCTCCTTTATAATGGATTACGGCTTTATATGCCGTTATACATCCACTATATCAGAGCCGAAAGAGTTCAGTCAATACTAGTTACACAAATTTTCTAATATTTATTAAATATGCAAATTTGGGTATAAAACCAACATTTTTCAAAGAACAAACAGCTTGTTTTTTTACTATGAACATGGCGAACAGCGTTATGGATAAAGCAAAGCTTCGGCAAAGACAACATCGCGATGCTGTTTCTGCCGAAGTTTTTTGCTTCCCGTAACGAAACGTTACTCGAAACAGATGTTTATTAAACTATATTAAGAAATAGCCAATAAAGACAAGCCCCCAGCTAGCTACTGAGGGCTTATTTTTAATTACCTGTGGATGCACTGCCGCGATAGCGACCCATATGCTTTTCGCAGGCTCTAAATAAAAGCTGCGTAATGGTGCACACTATAATATACACGATAAAAACATCTATATAGGCTTCAACATAATTATATCCATAGGAGGCAGCGATTTTGCCCACAGCCGTAATATCCTTCACCGCCATCATAAAGGCTAGCGAGGTGTTTTTGATAAGGCTGATGGTCACATTACACAGGGACGGCAGCGCGACCATCAGGGCCTGGGGAATTATTATGCGCACATAGGTATGGAAGGAAGAGATACCCATGGCCCAGCCGGCCTCGAGCTGCCCCTGAGGCACACTGCCCAGAGCACTGCGGAAAACCTCCGCTAATACAGCAATGGTACTGATGATAAAAATCACATAAGCGTACCAAATTGTATTCAAATCAAAGATATTGTACTTAATGCCTAGCTCTTTAAATAAATAATTCAAAAGGCTGGGCAAAAGGCCATAGATAACGAGAATTTGTATTACCATGGGAATGCCACGGATGAGCGATATATATATCTTGATAGGACCCTGCACATAGGGGATATTTTGCACGCTAAAGTAAATGCCATCGACACCGCCTTCGGTGATGACCAGCAAGGTGAGCACCTCTTGCCCAAATTTTTGAGTTAGCTTTTTCACCAGCTCCACCTGCCCTTGAATCCAAGGATGGGAGGGGCCAACGGGCTGCAGATTATTGATATCAGTCAAGCTTTGAACTTTTGCATGAGTTTTTCCTCTCTTTCTTTAACCTATTATTTCTATAGGTTTACTGTGTTGTAGGCCATTATACTCTCTTTTAAGCTTTTGTCAACACCCTTTCAAAAATAAAGTTACAAAATATAAAAAAAGAAGGCTACACAGCTCAAAGTGTAACCTTCTTTATAGTATGCTAATATTTTACAGCAATTCTCTAAAGCGTTTGTTCAAGGGCATCAGCCAATTTTAGGCATAAAAAAAGACCAGGCGTCGTGAGTAGCCTAGCCATCCGTCTCAATTTATTTGCTCAGGGAACGTTTAACAATCTCGCGATTGAGCTCCTGCAGGGTGGGGCGCTTGCTCCAATCCTGAGCAGTCATTTTCTTTTGCATATAGGCATCTACTCCTTTCTTTATAAAATCATAATTTTCCAAGTGGTTACCCTATTATAAGCAATAGGAGCTGGTTTGTCCAGCCCCTAAGCAAATATTTTACATATTTATTACGATTGTGACAGCTTTACTTGAGCAAGGTAAACAGTTTATTTTCTGGCAATATCCCCCACACCATTGAGAATTATGGAGGGTCGATAAGAAAAGACATTGATGTTGTCGAGGCTGGTAACGCCGCTCAACACGAGAGCTGTCATAAGACCGCTTTCCATGCCGGCCACAATATCCGTGTCCATGCGATCCCCAATCATCACTGCATCAGCAGAATGGACATTGAGCATTTTTAAGCCCGTGCGCATCATGAGGGGATTGGGCTTGCCCACGAAATAAGGAGTTTTGCCCGTTGCCAGGGCAATTGGCGCCACCAGCGCCTGACAGGCGGGGATAATACCCATTTCTGAAGGCCCCGTCATGTCCGGATTGGTGCCCACAAGGCGAGCCCCCTTATTAATCAGCTGCACGGCCTTGATAATCATGTTGTAATTATAGGAATCAGTTTCGCCAACAACCACATAATCGGGATTGACATCATTCATGGTAATGCCCACATCGTAAAGGGCATTCACCAGTCCGGGGGCACCGATAACATAGGCGCTGCAGCCGGGAGCCTGCTCCGCCAAAAATTTGGCCGTGGCCAGGGCGCTGGTATAAAAATGGCTTTCGTCCACATCAAGGCCCATGCGGGACAGCTTTTGCCGCAGCTCGCGGGGGCTGCGCTCGCTGGAATTGGTCAAAAACAAAAAGGGCTTATCCTCCTTGTAAAGCCAATCCACAAATTCCTTCACGCCGGGCAGAATGCAGTTGCCATGGTAGATAACACCATCCATATCACTAATAAAGCCCTGTTTATTACGCAAAACCTCTAATTGTTCTTCATTTATCTTAAACATAATGTACCTCCTTTCCTGTTTAGCTATATTATGCCCTTAAAGGGAAAAATAAGCAAGCTATTCAGCAGATGTTTTGCTTTAATTTTACTCTTTGCTACAAAACAAAACCTCGGCAAAAACAGCATTGCGATGTTGTTTCTGCCGAAGTTTTTTCCTGTAACGAAACGTTACTCGAAACAACCGTTCTATTATAACTACAGTGCCCCAGCGCAGCAAAAGACGTGACTCAAAATCCTCGTCCTTCTCCACACTGAGGCGCAAATTATTATATCTCATTTATTCTTAGCAACATATTCGTAATACGCCTGCCGTTCCTTGGGAGTGCAATCTAAATCATCCATGGCTTCCTCGCAAGTCATATGCTTCACCTTCATTTTTCTCTCTACCATAGCTATAATCTGATTTGCTTCGCCTTTTGCTTCGCCAACAGCAAGACCCTCTGCACGGCCTTTTGCTTCACCCTCAGCAAGGCCTTTTGCAAGCCCTTGTGCTTCGCCAGCTTCAAAAGCAACAATCTCGTGCTCTCTAATTTTAGCTTGCAGTACCATGTATTCCTCCCTCGCTTTCTTATCATTCTTCACGGCCCATACTTGACGTTCTACATCCTTCGTAAAATCATCAACAGGCTTATTAGTAATTACATATTGTAAAAAATTCTTGAGCAGAGTATTCACCTTGCCGTGCTTACCTTTTGCATTAACAAGCTTAACGGTCACATCATTGGCCAGTTCAAGCTCCAAATTTTCCAAGCAGCGACTCTTGAAGGTGTATACATACCTACCCTCATTGTAAAAGTCAAAGGTACAAATAAAGATTAACACTAAAGGATTCAGCTGATCAAAGTCCTGTCCCTTTTTCAGCATATCCATATCAATCACGGACTGATAATAACGCGTCCTCTTAGGCAGCAGCGCTACACCAGCTTTGCTGATCACATTCCTGGCCTGCATCTCAAGGTTGTACCTAGTATGGTTTTCATCCGCCAGTATCACATCCAACCTGATGCCACGGCTATCATAATAGGGCTGCAGCGTCTTCTCCGTTTCAATGTAAACAATATCTTCAATCTCCTGTTGCATGATACTGCCTACTAGTATCTTACACAGCCCCTTATTGCTTTTCATGACTTCCTTAAACATGTAGTCATTGCTAATCTGCAAATTTTCAAATTTAATTTCTGTCATTTCCTTTTCCCCCTTCATTATAACACATTCCCCTAAACCTTTACATAACAAATTTGTAAAAACAAAAAGCACCTGCCAAGCTCTGACAGGTGCCAACCGAACCGCACGTCCGGGCAGAAGCTCCTCGCACTCACAAAACTGCGCTTGCAAGGCTACCGCTGCAACTATAATCATTATACATCTTTTCTCTACTCGACATAATTATTTATAATACGAACGAGTTGTTAAATATTATTTCTCCGCTCCACAACAACAAAAGTACTGAAATTTTATTAGTAACGAAAACGTTACTCGAAACAGATGTTTATTATAAAATCCTATTCTGCCCACAAAAAAAGAGCTTTCAGATTATCTCCGAAAGCTCATCTTTTTAGTGTTGGCGGAGTGGGTGGGATGCAAGCCCACCTCTCAAGGTAGAAATTTAGACTCCCAAAAATGCCGTTTTGATAAGCAAAAATAAAAGTTCAAAAATTAGTTAGGCTTTAGATTGTACACCTGCAATGGATTATTGATGTATCTCTAAAACTATCGCATTTACTCTAGCCCCTTTGATACTACACAAATTGTACGCCAAAAGCCTCCATACGCTGTTTTTCCTCTTCCATCAATTCTAAAGAAAAGGCCACTAAGCCATCCAAATCCATATTATTTAGATAGTTGATATAGCGTTTTTTCTGGCTAACGGGTATAACAATTGGCACAATACCGCTTTGTAAACAGCTATAAACGAGTAATGCACGACCAACACGGCCATTGCCATCACTAAAAGGATGTATCCTCTCAAATGCAAAATGCTGCCTGCATACTGCAACCACAACATCCTTCTCTGTTGTTGCATATTCCATCTGTACCTTCAAATCCTGCACCCAATTCTCCATATCCATGGGCACACGATAAGGTGGTGAAGGAATAAAATCAGCACCAATAACCATATTAGGCTGTGTTTTAAATCTTCCCGGCACCGACTCAATTGCTTCATGACATAAAATAGCATGGATTTCTTTGATGTATTCTGTTGTTACCTCTTTGCTAGCCTGCAAATCAGCTATCATATGCTTAGTGAAGCTTTTATAATTTAAAACCTCATTCAGCTCTCTAAGCTCAATAGCACGAGGTACATAGCCATCAATCAAAACACTTTTTGTTTCACCTTGGGTCAATGTATTGCCTTCAATAGCCGTGCTATGATGTGCCATACGGACCATCAAATCATCAAAATACTCCTGTGGCAAAGTCATAACATCTACTTTCTTTCGCTCCATACGGTCACACCTCCTAGGAGTTTATCAATTAAATTTTTTCTGTAAACTCACCTTACTGATTTTTCTATCTCTTGATTCAATCTATTACTTCCTACAATGCAAATACAAATACCCTTTGCTTTCAAAAACTCGAATACCTCCATTAAGGCACTATCATCTCCATTGAGATGCATCATTTCGTAGGTATCTTCAATATATCTCCAAATTCCATAGCTATCGAAAAGCTTGTTTCACTCAGAGTCCGATACCTTTGCCCTATCACAGAACATTTTAAAAATACGCATCTCAAAAAAAATCATTTCATCCAGCATTGTATCGCCTCCTTGCATCCATAGCTTCTATCACAATTATACACTTGAACCCTTTTGTCAGCAAGTAGAAACTATGCACGCAATATACCGATAAATCATATGCCAAAATTCTCTTTCATCTCTGCGCTTACCTCAGCAGCAGTAAAGACTCTTCCAGCTCTAATATCATCTAAACCCTTCTCCCTTCCTGTAACGAAACGTTACTCAAAACAAATGTTTAGCATCAGCTCTTTCTGTACACAAAAAAGAGCCTTCAGATTATCTCCGAAAGCTCGATTTTTACAATACTTTCCAGCTGCCAAAGCGTTTACCGCCCTCTCTAGCTATGCAACCCTTATCTTGTAACGTAGCCATTAGTCGTTTTATTGTACGTAAGGATTGGCCTGTTATTTTAGCTATGCTCGCTTGAGTTATAGTAGGATCATTTCTTATTATGTGTAAAAGTGCCAACTCTTCCATTGATAATTCTAAAGTGTCATTTTGGCGCTTTGGAACGATATCTGTGGCACTTTGGATTTCATTTTGGCACTTTAGAGCAGCTTCATCCTGCCAATCAAGATGCAGTCTTCTATTCTTTAGCTCATAATCCGTTCCTAAAAGCAAATTGCTAAAAAATTGCTCCAAATATAAAGTAGTCTCACGCACTCCATGCTGTAAATCATTATAATTGGCACGTACTAAGGCATTAAGGAAATACCATGAATTCTTTTCAAAAACAGCGTTATTAATGGAAAAGCCAAAGGTCTGCAAATACTTGATGATAAAAACTGCAGTTGCCCGTGTATTTCCCTCCGCAAAAGGATGTATCTGCCAAATCCCTGATGTAAATTTTGCAAAATGTTCTATTAGCTCTTGAGCGGTTTTACCCGCATAGGCATATTCCTTTTCCACACGAAAATCATATTCCAAAGTGTCCATAACGCTATCGGCAGATGCATAGATAACAGTATCACCTTTTAGAATCCACTCATTTTTAGTAATGTTATAATCCCTGAACTGACCAGCATGGGCATAAATGCCCTCAAACAGGCGTCTATGGATGCTTTGCCAAAAGACTGGTGAAAACTGAAAAGTTTTTTCCCCTAAAAGCTCCGTAATTCTGGCAGCAACAATATCTGCCTCCTCGGTACGCTCTTCCAATTTAGCTCTCTTGCTCTGAGCTTTGTAATAGCTGTGGATACGCTCTTGAGCCTCACGAATGCTTATTTTTCCTTCAATGTGCTCCCTCGCCGTATCCAGCAAATAGGCAGACGTAGACAAACCATCCACTTGTTGTAAGCCAATGGCTGTTTTCCATGCAAAGCTTTTCTCTTTTGCGTCTGGTTCACCCTGCCTGATATATTCCTCTAGCTCAGATTGCCATTGCCTGCTTTCTAACACAAAAGCCTCCGATAAAAAGTAATAACAAAAAAGAGCCTTCAGATTATCTTCTGAAGGCTCATCTTTTTAGTGTTGGCGGAGTGGGTGGGATTCGAACCCACGCACGGGGTAAACCGTCTAACGATTTAGCAACTCACGCCGCTTAAATGCATAACCCTCAGATGCTCTTTTATTTCCATATTTTCAACTGGTTTAGATATATTGTGAATAAATTCCACATTTTACACATATTTGCCGAAGATAAGCCCTACAACACTGTTGGTTAAAGAGACTCATTCTAAGCGAATATGACGCCAACTAAAATTTGCTATAAAAAATTTACAGAACATCTCTTTGTTGTTGAAAAAATGTAAACATCTAGATATTAACGAAATCAGCAGTAGAATTTAATGGTATCCACACGATGGTGTTGTTTCCACTGCAAACAAATCAGAAAATGCTGTGCCGCGATAATTTCCATGAGCTCATTTAAATCCTTTTGAGCCACATCATCCTGTTTTTTTGCTAATACGCAGCCACCACTCTTTGTTAGCCAAATTTTCGTTGCGTTTGGCCGCGGTGCTCCTTTGGCTACATGCACGTGAATTGGTTCATCATTTTCGTTGGACCAAAAGTAGACAATATAGCCCTTGATGGTAAATATTTTAGGCAATCTTCAATCCTCCATTAGCGCCATACTTGTAGAACAGATGAGCATTACTATGCATGAACTGATCAAAAATTTTCATTTCCTCATCAGTAAAACCATCCCTAATTATCCATTTATAGCTAGGGAGTTGGCATCTAGCAGTATCAAATCCGTTCTCTGTAGGTCTCTCAAAATGAACCTCGACCTTTTGCAGTCCATCTTCTTCAAACACGTTAGTATATACAATTTCAGTACCATCAGCAAGCGTAATATAAGGATAAATCATGGAAAGCACCTCCAATCAAATCAATAACCTATAATCCCCACTATCGTGAATATTCTCTCATGACAATTATACACTTACTTCACATTACCAGCAAGAGAAAAGTCTTTGACGGCCGCGTCAGTTTACTGTAGGAATCAAAAGGACAGACTCCACCAATTTTGTCT